>NZ_JBFDVZ010000022.1:0-7053 GCF_050473925.1 Pseudomonas sp. S8 | reverse complement strand
ACAACTGTCTGACGCATTCGTATTTCGGCAAGAGCCTGTGGCATTTCGAAGAGGACGGCGAACCGGTGTCGGTGCCGGTGCAAGGCAACATCAGCGCCAACGAGGCCAGCACGTTGCTGCGCGCGACCCTGGCCGGTGCGGGCGTGGCGATGCTGCCGACCTATCAGGCCGGGGTGCATGTGCATGCCGGAGAACTGGTGCGCCTGCTGCCGAATGCCGAGCCACGGCAGATGAACATCTACGCGGTGTACGCCTCACGCAAGCACATGCCGGCGGCGCTGCGCAGCATGCTGGATTTTCTGGTGCAACGGTTTCCCGAGCATCCAGAGTGGGATGTGGGGTTGTAGAAAAGCAAAAGATCGCAGCCTGCGGCAGCTCCTACAGAGGAAATGCATTCCAAATGTAGGAGCTGCCGCAGGCTGCGATCCTTTGATCTTGTTCTATGCTGAAAGTAATACCGCAGGGTATGCGTTCAGAGGTCTACGCCATGAACATCAGAACAAGAAGGTACTTCGCGATCTTCATCACCTGCGCCGCCACGCTGGCGCTGTACGGCACTGCGGCCTGGCGGGTCGAGCAACTGCGACAACTGCCCCGCGATTATGCGAGCTGCAATTTCGAGCGTTGTATTCCGCACAATGCCACGCTGAACGCATTGCGCTGATTCGGCTTGCTATCAACCCTGTGGGAGCTTGGCTTGCCAGCGATGGCGGTGGCCCAGACGCCTTCAGTGCTGACTGACAGGACGCAATCGCTGGCAAGCCAGCTCCCACAGGGGGCGGTGGTGTTTTACCCGATCACTGCTCGGCCTTCAGCCGGTCGCGAAACGCCTTTGGCGAAATCCCCACCCTGCGCCGGAACAGGCGCGTGAAGTTGGTCGGATCGGAAAACCCCAACAATTCCGACATCTCGTAAATGGTCATGCTGGTATAGGTCAGCAAACGTTTGGCTTCCAGTAACTGGCGTTCGTGCATGATCTGCAGCGCTGGCTGCCCTGCCAGTTCCCGGCAAGTACCGTTGAGGTGCGACACCGAAATCCCCAGGCGATGCGCCAGGTCTTCGACCTTCACATGCTGGCGGTATGTCTCCTCGACCAATTGAATGAACCCATTGAGGTATTCGCGCTGGCGTTGTGGGCGCTGACTGGCGTTATGGCGCACGATCGCCTGACGGCTGACCCAGACCATGATCACGCTGACCAGCGAATGCATGAGCATTTCCCGCGCGGGTTGATGGCCGTTGTACTCGGCCTGCAATGCTGAAAACAGACTGTGCAGGTACTGCGCATCCTTGCCCGCCGGATAGTGCTCGGCCTGCGCCAGGGCATGCACCGAATTGCCCAGTTGCGCCTGCAGGTGGTTGATCAACGGATTGGCGAGGGTAACGACGAAACCTTCGACGTCCTCGGAAAAACGAAAGCCATGCACCGACAACGGGGGCAGGACTTGAATGGCGGGTTCGTTGAGCTGCGTGCGTTGACCTTCGATTTCAAGCTCTGCCTGACCTTTGAAAACGAAGAGTAACTGGCACAAATCGGCGTGGCGGTGGGGTTTGATTTCCATTGATGTTCGCGGCTGCGTTTGGAAATGGTTTCACAGTGCAGCAAGTCAGGGGTCGGCCAGTCCAGGCTTTCACCGTAGAGCTTGAACACCGGAATCGAAGGCAGGTCAGGCTTGTTCATCACTTCAATCCAGGCCTCGAGGTTTGCGGGCGATAATCGCACCGATTGGCAGAATGTACAGGTATCGGCTCAGTTTTCACCTTCAATTGACAGACCCGCAAGGGAAAAATGCAAGCACTCGATCCATAAAAATCATTCACCGACTCACGTCGCGTGAAGCTTGCGAGTCATAAAAACAATGAAAACGCTGAAAACCCAAGTCGCCATCATTGGCGCCGGTCCCTCCGGATTGCTCCTCGGTCAGTTGTTGCACAACGCCGGCATCGACACCCTGATTCTTGAACGCCAGACGCCCGACTATGTCCTCGGGCGGATTCGCGCCGGCGTGCTCGAACAAGGCATGGTAGAGCTGTTGCGCCAGGCCGGAGTCGGCCAGCGCATGGACGCCGAAGGACTGGTGCACGGCGGTTTCGATCTGGCCCTGGATGGGCGTCTGGCCCACATCGATCTGCAGGGTCTGACCGGTGGCAAAACCGTGATGGTCTACGGCCAGACCGAGGTCACGCGGGACCTGATGGCCGCTCGTCGGGAGGCCGGTGCGTCGACGATTTACGAGGCGAGCCATGTCGTTCCTCACGGCATGAAAAGCGACGAGGCGTTTGTCACCTTCGAAAAGGACGGCGAAACCTGGCACGTCGATTGCGATTACATCGCCGGTTGCGACGGCTTTCATGGCGTAGCCCGGCAGTCGATTCCCGAGGCCTGCCTGAAGATCTTCGAGCGGGTCTATCCGTTCGGCTGGCTGGGGATTCTCGCCGACACCCCGCCGGTGCACGAAGAACTGGTCTACGCCCGTCACGAACGCGGCTTCGCCCTGTGCAGCATGCGTTCGGCCACCCGTACCCGTTATTACCTGCAAGTGCCGGCCGAGGAGAACGTTGCCGACTGGTCCGACGAGCGCTTTTGGGCTGAGCTGAAAACCCGTCTGCCCGCCGAGCTTGCCGAAAAACTGGTCACCGGCCCGTCGATTGAAAAAAGCATCGCGCCGCTGCGCAGCTTTGTCGTTGAGCCGATGCAGTATGGGCGGATGTTTCTGCTCGGCGATGCCGCACACATTGTGCCGCCCACCGGGGCCAAGGGCCTGAACCTGGCCGCCAGCGATGTCAGCACTTTGTTCAACATTCTGCTGAAGGTTTATCGCGAAGGCCGCACGGATCTGTTGGAGAAATACTCGGAAATCTGCCTGCGCCGGGTCTGGAAAGCCGAACGGTTTTCCTGGTGGATGACCTCGATGCTGCACCGTTTCGACGAGCATGATGCTTTCAGCCAACGGATCAGCGCCTCGGAA
This sequence comes from Pseudomonas sp. S8, assembly GCF_050473925.1. NCBI lineage: Bacteria > Pseudomonadati > Pseudomonadota > Gammaproteobacteria > Pseudomonadales > Pseudomonadaceae > Pseudomonas > Pseudomonas sp. S8. The sequence goes on along the minus strand of NZ_JBFDVZ010000022.1, from coordinate 4,084 downwards.
CTGGACTATTTCGTCAGTTCAGAAGCGGGTCGGAAAACCATTGCAGAAAATTACGTCGGGCTTCCTTATGAGGCTATCGAATAGCTTCCTACCGACTTACACTGGCGAGCATCCCCGCTCGCCCGATGGCCTGCGGGATTCTCACTGCCCGCAGGTTCCGCCCGTGACCAATCTTCACCAGCCTGAAACCCCCAAACCGGCCATTCGCAGCGTGCTGGTCGCGCTGATGCTGGCGATCTTTCTCGGGGCATTGGACCAGACCATCGTCGCCGTCTCGATGCCCGCCATCTCCGCACAGTTCAAGGACGTCAGCCTGCTGGCCTGGGTAATTTCCGGGTACATGGTGGCGATGACCGTGGCCGTGCCGATCTACGGCAAGCTCGGCGATTTGTACGGACGGCGCAAACTGATGCTGTTCGGCATGGGCCTGTTCACCCTCGCCTCGCTGTTTTGCGGCATGGCGCAAAGCATGGAACAACTGGTGCTGGCGCGGATTCTCCAGGGCATCGGCGCCGGCGGAATGATCTCGGTCAGTCAGGCGATCATCGGCGACATCGTCCCGCCCCGCGAACGCGGGCGCTATCAGGGTTACTTCAGCAGCATGTATGCGGTGGCCAGCGTCCGCCGGGCCGGTGCTCGGCGGTTACATGACCGAATACCTGTCGTGGCGCTGGGTATTCCTGATCAACCTGCCGCTGGGGCTGGGCGCCTGGTGGGTGGCCAATCGCAACCTGCGCGGGCTGCCGATTCCGCAGCGCAAACCGATCATCGACTACCTCGGCACGCTGTTGATGATCATCGGTTTGACCGCGTTGCTGCTGGCCATCACTCAGGTCGGTCAGGGCCATTCGTGGCGCAGCAGCGAAGTGCTTGGCTTGTTCGCCTGTGCGGTGCTGGTGCTGGCGGTGTTCGTCTGGCATGAACGCCGGGCGCGCGAGCCGCTGCTGCCGATGCATCTGTTCACCAACCGCAACGCGTTGCTGTGCTGGTGCACGATTTTCTTCACCAGTTTTCAGGCGATCTCGCTGATCGTGTTGATGCCGCTGCGCTTTCAGAGCGTCACTGGCGCCGGTGCCGATGCGGCGGCGTTGCACTTGCTGCCGCTGGCGATGGGCCTGCCGATAGGCGCCTATTTCGCCGGACGCCGCACCTCGGTGACCGGTCGTTACAAACCCCAGATTCTGACGGGTGCGATCCTGATGCCGATTTCGATTCTCGGCATGGCGTTCAGCCCACCGGATGCGACGCTGGTCAGCAGTCTGTTCATGCTGCTCAGCGGGATTGCCGGCGGCATGCAGTTCCCGACTTCATTGGTGGGCACACAGAACTCGGTGGAACAGCGCGACATCGGCGTCGCCACCAGCACCACCAACCTGTTCCGCTCGCTGGGCGGCGCAGTGGGTGTGGCGTTGATGTCGGCGCTGTTGCTGGCGTTGTTGCAGGATTCGAGTTTTGCCCACCTGGCGAGCAACTCGCTGCTCAGCGAGGGGCATTCGGGCAACGTGCTGCTCGACGGTTTGAACGCCGCACCGGGCGATGCGCAGAACGCCTTGCGCGCCGAGCTTTCGGTGACGTTCCGGCATTTGCTGTGGGTGAGTACGGCGGTGTCGTTGCTGGGGCTGGCGGCGGCGATTGCGATGCCGAACAACCTGCTGCGCGGGCGCGAGCACGGCGCCAAATAACAGCAAAAGATCGCAGCCTGCGGCAGCTCCTACAGAGATGCATTCCCATGTAGGAGCTGCCGAAGGCTCGGGCCGCGTTCGGACGATCTTTTGATTTTCAGGGGCTGTAGTAACCCACCGCCACCAGAAAATGCCCGACCTTCTTCAGGTACGCATGCTTGTCCTCGACCTTGCCGGTCACCGGGTTTTTCCAGCGGTATTCGTATTCACCGTCATCCTGCTTGGCGATCAGCGCCAGCATCGGCTCGCCCACCGGTTTACCTTCCGGGTCCTTGATCTTGCTGAAGTCGGTGTTGATCAGGCGCAGGTTGGTGCCGTGGGCAACGTAGCGTTCGGTCTGCAGATCGACCACGAACACATACAAGTCATCCTGCAGATAACCACCCTTGAGCGAGTTGATGGCCGTCAGCGTGCCCTTCTCGTTTTTCCCCAGATCGGTTGCAGCCTTGTCGAGAAGTGCCTTGGCCTGCTCGGCTGAAGCGCGCGGCAGGTAATAACCGACGGCCAGAATCCGCTGACCGATGCGCTGGTAATACACATGTTTGCGCTCGACCTTGCCGTCCGCCCAGTTCTGCCAGCGGTATTCGGCCTGTTGAATGCCGTTGCCTTCCGGCACTAGCAAGGCGTCCTTGAAGGCCTTCTGCAAATCCGGCGCAAGCACTTCGCTGACGTCACGGCCGATCAAGGCTGAGGACGGCCCGCCGCTGGCGAGCATCACGCCTTTGGTGTCGACCACGAACACGTAGCGATCCTTGTCGACGAACTCGCCCTGACGGCTGAACGCGGCGAAGGCCTTGTCGCCGTTGTCGTGGTAATAGGCCAGGGCCTTTTCCAGCAAAGCGATGGCGGCCTTGCTGTCGTCCTTTTGCGTGGCGGCAGCGTTGACCTGCCCTGCCCCCATAAAAAGCATCACCCCGAGCCACGCCACTTTATGCAAAAACCCATAACGCATCCCTCGTTCTTGTTGGTGTTTCAAGAGCGTAGACGGCTTGGGCTCGGACGGGGCGCCGCATCCTGTAGCGAGGAGATTTATCCCCGATGGGCTGCGCAGCAGCCCTGATGCAGAGAACACATATTTTCTGAGACACCGAGCTGATAACAGGGAGCTGCTGTGCAGCCCCATCGGGGATGAATCCCCTCACCACAAAGGTCCCTGGCTACAGTTCATCAGGCCCTACGGCCGGGCATTGATCTGCTGTTGCAGGTTCTGGATCTGCGCCTGCAGGGTGTTGAGGTTGCGGGTCATCTGCCCGCGGAATGCGTCGAACTCGGCGGTATTGCCACCACCCTGCGCAGCGGCAGGGCGATTGTCCTGTTCGCTTTTGAGGACGACGATTTCCTGCTCCAGACGCTCGATCGCCGCGTTCGAAGTGCCCTGCTTCTTCAGCGCCGTGATATCAGCGCCGAGGCTTTTCAGCTGAGCGTCATAACTCTTGAGCTGGACATCGACCTTGCTGGTATCCGCCGATGCGCCTTTCAGGGCCGCCAGTTCCGCGCTCAAGGCTTTGACCTGAGCCTGCAACTGGGTATTGGCGTTCTGTTGTTCAATGGTCTGCGCGGTCATTTGCGCCAGACGCTTGTCCAGATCGCTGGCTTGGCCGACCACGCCTTGCTGCTGTTTACCCTGATCCAGCAACTGGGTTTCCAGCTGTTTGATCTGCAGCTTCAACGCTTCGCTGTCGCTGTTGACGTTGCTCTGGCTGGCCACCACCTTGCCGGAAATGTCCTGCAACCGCCCCGCCGCTTCCTCGCTGATGCGCGCAAAGCTTTCCTGGGTCGCGACCAACTGCTGCTCCATCAGCGAGATCTGCTGGAAACTCCACCAGGCCAGACCGATAAAGGCAAAGAACAACGCGCCGACCAGTGCCCACAGCGGCCCGGTACTCGCGGCCTTGACCTTGACCACCGGCGGCTGTGCGCGAGTGCACGGAGGTGCGGGCGGTGGGCGAAATGTCATCGTCGTCAAAGGTGTCGGCCCGCAGGCTCGGTACATCGTCGAAATCGTCGTTGGCATCGTTACGCATGGACATTGAGGCAACCTTTGTGGAACGCGGTGATGGCTTAATGCTGCGAAGTATAACCGCCGCAGCCGCAGGGATTGACCCTCAAGCGGCAGTGCGGTTCATTGCTGGCCGGGCGACTTGTATCAACGGATGTCCTGAGCTTTCCACCAGCCACAGAACTCGTCGAGGGCCGACCACAGGCTGACTTTCGGATCGTAGTCCAGATAATGCCGGGCGCGGCTGATGTCGAGGGTGAAATTTTTCTTCATGACCTGCATGCCCAGCCGCGACAGGGTCGGCTCCGGGCGGCCCGGCCAGAGTTTGCACACGCCTTCGTTGAGCGCTGCAACGCTGTAGGCCAGGCCATACGAACGGTATTTAGTCACCTGCGGCACTTCC
>NZ_JBFDVZ010000021.1:0-15429 GCF_050473925.1 Pseudomonas sp. S8 | reverse complement strand
GTTGATCAACGGATTGGCGAGGGTAACGACGAAACCTTCGACGTCCTCGGAAAAACGAAAGCCATGCACCGGACAACGGGGGCAGGACTTGAATGGCGGGTTCGTTGAGCTGCGTGCGTTGACCTTCGATTTCAAGCTCTGCCTGACCTTGAAACGAAGAGTAACTGGCACAAATCGGCGTGGCGTGGGGTTTTGATTTCCCATTGATGTTCGCGGCTGCGTTTGGAAATGGTTTCACAGTGCAGCAAGTCAGGGGTCGGCCAGTCCAGGCTTTCACCGTAGAGCTTGAACACCGGAATCGAAGGCAGGTCAGGCTTGTTCATCACTTCAATCCAGGCCTCGAGGTTTGCGGGCGATAATCGCACCGATTGCAGAATGTACAGGTATCGGCTCAGTTTTCACCTTCAATTGACAGACCCGCAAGGGAAAAATGCAAGCACTCGATCCATAAAAATCATTCACCGACTCACGTCGCGTGAAGCTTGCGAGTCATAAAAACAATGAAAACGCTGAAAACCCAAGTCGCCATCATTGGCGCCGGTCCCTCCGGATTGCTCCTCGGTCAGTTGTTGCACAACGCCGGCATCGACACCCTGATTCTTGAACGCCAGACGCCCGACTATGTCCTCGGGCGGATTCGCGCCGGCGTGCTCGAACAAGGCATGGTAGAGCTGTTGGCGCCAGGCCGGAGTCGGCCAGCGCATGGACGCCGAAGGACTGGTGCACGGCGGTTTCGATCTGGCCCTGGATGGGCGTCTGGCCCACATCGATCTGCAGGGTCTGACCGGTGGCAAAACCGTGATGGTCTACGGCCAGACCGAGGTCACGCGGGACCTGATGGCCGCTCGTCGGGAGGCCGGTGCGTCGACGATTTACGAGGCGAGCCATGTCGTTCCTCACGGCATGAAAAGCGACGAGGCGTTTGTCACCTTCGAAAAGGACGGCGAAACCTGGCACGTCGATTGCGATTACATCGCCGGTTGCGACGGCTTTCATGGCGTAGCCCGGCAGTCGATTCCCGAGGCCTGCCTGAAGATCTTCGAGCGGGTCTATCCGTTCGGCTGGCTGGGGATTCTTCGCCGACACCCCGCCGGTGCACGAAGAACTGGTCTACGCCCGTCACGAACGCGGCTTCGCCCTGTGCAGCATGCGTTCGGCCACCCGTACCCGTTATTACCTGCAAGTGCCGGCCGAGGAGAACGTTGCCGACTGGTCCGACGAGCGGCTTTTGGGCTGAGCTGAAAACCCGTCTGCCCGCCGAGCTTGCCGAAAAACTGGTCACCGGCCCGTCGATTGAAAAAAGCATCGCGCCGCTGCGCAGCTTTGTCGTTGAGCCGATGCAGTATGGGCGGATGTTTCTGCTCGGCGATGCCGCACACATTGTGCCGCCCACCGGGGCCAAGGGCCTGAACCTGGCCGCCAGCGATGTCAGCACTTTGTTCAACATTCTGCTGAAGGTTTATCGCGAAGGCCGCACGGATCTGTTGGAGAAATACTCGGAAATATGCCTGCGCCGGGTCTGGAAAGCCGAACGGTTTTCCTGGTGGATGACCTCGATGCTGCACCGTTTCGACGAGCATGATGCTTTCAGCCAACGGATCAGCGCCTCGGAACTGGACTATTTCGTCAGTTCAGAAGCGGGTCGGAAAACCATTGCAGAAAATTACGTCGGGCTTCCTTATGAGGCTATCGAATAGCTTCCTACCGACTTACACTGGCGAGCATCCCCGCTCGCCCGATGGCCTGCGGGATTCTCACTGCCCGCAGGTTCCGCCCGTGACCAATCTTCACCAGCCTGAAACCCCCAAACCGGCCATTCGCAGCGTGCTGGTCGCGCTGATGCTGGCGATCTTTCTCGGGGCATTGGACCAGACCATCGTCGCCGTCTCGATGCCCGCCATCTCCGCACAGTTCAAGGACGTCAGCCTGCTGGCCTGGGTAATTTCCGGGTACATGGTGGCGATGACCGTGGCCGTGCCGATCTACGGCAAGCTCGGCGATTTGTACGGACGGCGCAAACTGATGCTGTTCGGCATGGGCCTGTTCACCCTCGCCTCGCTGTTTTGCGGCATGGCGCAAAGCATGGAACAACTGGTGCTGGCGCGGATTCTCCAGGGCATCGGCGCCGGCGGAATGATCTCGGTCAGTCAGGCGATCATCGGCGACATCGTCCCGCCCGCGAACGCGGGCGCTATCAGGGTTACTTCAGCAGCATGTATGCGGTGGCCAGCGTCGCCGGGCCGGTGCTCGGCGGTTACATGACCGAATACCTGTCGTGGCGCTGGGTATTCCTGATCAACCTGCCGCTGGGGCTGGGCGCCTGGTGGGTGGCCAATCGCAACCTGCGCGGGCTGCCGATTCCGCAGCGCAAACCGATCATCGGACTACCTCGGCACGCTGTTGATGATCATCGGTTTGACCGCGTTGCTGCTGGCCATCACTCAGGTCGGTCAGGGCCCATTCGTGGCGCAGCAGCGAAGTGCTTGGCTTGTTCGCCTGTGCGGTGCTGGTGCTGGCGGTGTTCGTCTGGCATGAACGCCGGGCGCGCGAGCCGCTGCTGCCGATGCATCTGTTCACCAACCGCAACGCGTTGCTGTGCTGTGCACGATTTTCTTCACCAGTTTTCAGGCGATCTCGCTGATCGTGTTGATGCCGCTGCGCTTTCAGAGCGTCACTGGCGCCGGTGCCGATGCGGCGGCGTTGCACTTGCTGCCGCTGGCGATGGGCCTGCCGATAGGCGCCTATTTCGCCGGACGCCGCACCTCGGTGACCGGTCGTTACAAACCCCAGATTCTGACGGGTGCGATCCTGATGCCGATTTCGATTCTCGGCATGGCGTTCAGCCCACCGGATGCGACGCTGGTCAGCAGTCTGTTCATGCTGCTCAGCGGGATTGCCGGCGGCATGCAGTTCCCGACTTCATTGGTGGGCACACAGAACTCGGTGGAACAGCGCGACATCGGCGTCGCCACCAGCACCACCAACCTGTTCCGCTCGCTGGGCGGCGCAGTGGGTGTGGCGTTGATGTCGGCGCTGTTGCTGGCGTTGTTGCAGGATTCGAGTTTTGCCCACCTGGCGAGCAACTCGCTGCTCAGCGAGGGGCATTCGGGCAACGTGCTGCTCGACGGTTTGAACGCCGCACCGGGCGATGCGCAGAACGCCTTGCGCGCCGAGCTTTCGGTGACGTTCCGGCATTTGCTGTGGGTGAGTACGGCGGTGTCGTTGCTGGGGCTGGCGGCGGGCGATTGCGATGCCGAACAACCTGCTGCGCGGGCGCGAGCACGGCGCCAAATAACAGCAAAAGATCGCAGCCTGCGGCAGCTCCTACAGAGATGCATTCCCATGTAGGAGCTGCCGAAGGCTCGGGCCGCGTTCGGACGATCTTTTGATTTTCAGGGCTGTAGTACCCACCGCCACCAGAAAATGCCCGACCTTCTTCAGGTACGCATGCTTGTCCTCGACCTTGCCGGTCACCGGGTTTTTCCAGCGGTATTCGTATTCACCGTCATCCTGCTTGGCGATCAGCGCCAGCATCGGCTCGCCCACCGGTTTACCTTCCGGGTCCTTGATCTTGCTGAAGTCGGTGTTGATCAGGCGCAGGTTGGTGCCGTGGGCAACGTAGCGTTTCGGTCTGCAGATCGACCACGAACACATACAAGTCATCCTGCAGATAACCACCCTTGAGCGGAGATGATGGCCGTCAGCGTGCCCTTCTCGTTTTTCCCCAGATCGGTTGCAGCCTTGTCGAGAAGTGCCTTGGCCTGCTCGGCTGAAGCGCGCGGCAGGTAATAACCGACGGCCAGAATCCGCTGACCGATGCGCTGGTAATACACATGTTTGCGCTCGACCTTGCCGTCCGCCCAGTTCTGCCAGCGGTATTCGGCCTGTTGAATGCCGTTGCCTTCCGGCACTAGCAAGGCGTCCTTGAAGGCCTTCTGCAAATCCGGCGCAAGCACTTCGCTGACGTCACGGCCGATCAAGGCTGAGGACGGCCCGCCGCTGGGCGAGCATCACGCCTTTGGTGTCGACCACGAACACGTAGCGATCCTTGTCGACGAACTCGCCCTGACTGGCTGAACGCGGCGAAGGCCTTGTCGCCGTTGTCGTGGTAATAGGCCAGGGCCTTTTCCAGCAAAGCGATGGCGGCCTTGCTGTCGTCCTTTTGCGTGGCGGCAGCGTGACCTGCCCTGCCCCCATAAAAAGCATCACCCCGAGCCACGCCACTTTATGCAAAACCCCATAACGCATCCCTCGTTCTTGTTGGTGTTTCAAGAGCGTAGACGGCTAGGGCTCGGACGGGGCGCCGCATCCTGTAGCGAGGAGATTTATCCCCGATGGGCTGCGCAGCAGCCCTGATGCAGAGAACACATATTTTCTGAGACACCGAGCTGATAACAGGGAGCTGCTGTGCAGCCCCATCGGGGATGAATCCCCTCACCACAAAGGTCCCTGGCTACAGTTCATCAGGCCCTACGGCCGGGCATTGATCTGCTGTTGCAGGTTCTGGATCTGCGCCTGCAGGGTGTTGAGGTTGCGGGTCATCTGCCCGCGGAATGCGTCGAACTCGGCGGTATTGCCACCACCCTGCGCAGCGGCAGGGCGATTGTCCTGTTCGCTTTTGAGGACGACGATTTCCTGCTCCAGACGCTCGATCGCCGCGTTCGAAGTGCCCTGCTTCTTCAGCGCCGTGATATCAGCGCCGATGCTTTTCAGCTGAGCGTCATAACTCTTGAGCTGGACATCGACCTTGCTGGTATCCGCCGATGCGCCTTTCAGGGCCGCCAGTTCCGCGCTCAAGCTTTGACCTGAGCCTGCAACTGGGTATTGGCGTTCTGTTGTTCAATGGTCTGCGCGGTCATTTGCGCCAGACGCTTGTCCAGATCGCTGGCTTGGCCGACCACGCCTTGCTGCTGTTTACCTGATCCAGCAACTGGGTTTCAGCTGTTTGATCTGCAGCTTCAACGCTTCGCTGTCGCTGTTGACGTTGCTCTGGCTGGCCACCACCTTGCCGGAAATGTCCTGCAACCGCCCCGCCGCTTCCTCGCTGATGCGCGCAAAGCTTTCCTGGGTCGCGACCAACTGCTGCTCCATCAGCGAGATCTGCTGGAAACTCCACCAGGCCAGACCGATAAAGGCAAAGAACAACGCGCCGACCAGTGCCCACAGCGGCCCGGTACTCGCGGCCTTGACCTTGACCACCGGCGGCTGTGCGCGAGTGCACGGAGGTGCGGGCGGTGGGCGAAATGTCATCGTCGTCAAAGGTGTCGGCCCGCAGGCTCGGTACATCGTCGAAATCGTCGTTGGGCATCGTTACGCATGGACATTGAGGCAACCTTTGTGGAACGCGGTGATGGCTTAATGCTGCGAAGTATAACCGCCGCAGCCGCAGGGATTGACCCTCAAGCGGCAGTGCGGTTCATTGCTGGCCGGGCGACTTGTATCAACGGATGTCCTGAGCTTTCCACCAGCCACAGAACTCGTCGAGGGCCGACCACAGGCTGACTTTCGGATCGTAGTCCAGATAATGCCGGGCGCGGCTGATGTCGAGGGTGAAATTTTCTTCATGACCTGCATGCCCAGCCGCGACAGGGTCGGCTCCGGGCGGCCCGGCCAGAGTTTGCACACGCCTTCGTTGAGCGCTGCAACGCTGTAGGCCAGGCCATACGAACGGTATTTAGTCACCTGCGGCACTTCCATCTTGCGCATCACGTAATTGACCACATCCCACAACGGTACCGGCGCGCCATTGCTGATGTTGTAGGCCTTGCCCAGCGCGGAGCCGGCCGCCAGCAAGCTGCTGAGCAGCGCTTCGTTGAGGTTCTGCACGCTGGTGAAGTCGACTTGTTCAGGCCATCGCCGATGATCGCCAGACGCCCCTTGCGCTGCATGTTCAACAGGCGCGGGAAAAATGCTCATGTCGCCGGCGCCAGTGACGAAACGCGGGCGCAGGGCGATGGTTTCCAGGCCGAATTCCTGTGCGCCAAAGACCTTTTGCTCGGCCAGGTATTTGGTCGCCGCGTAGTGATGTTTGAAGCGCTTGGGCACTTGTTCTTCGGTCAGGCCGAGGTGATCGCGGCCATCGAAATAGATCGACGGCGACGACAGATAGCACCAGCCGCCGACGCGTTGCTTGAGGCAGCTTCGACGACGTTTTCAGTGACCTGCACGTTGCCCTGATGAAAGTCCTGATAGCGCCCCCACAAACCGACGGCGCCGGCGCAGTGCACCACGGCTTCGACGTCGGCGCAGAGTTCGCGCACCAGATCCGCATCGGTGAGATCGCCGGACGAACTCGGCGCCACGGCGCACCAGATGCTCGACGCTTTCGGCCCGGCGACCGTTGACCCGCACGTCCAGGCCCTGCTCCAGGGCGAAACGCGCAAAGCGTCCGCCGATGAAGCCGCTTGCGCCGGTGACCAGAATTTTCATGTAACGCCTCCGATGACTTTCGTTTACCTGATACGTCTGTCTTGACGCTGATCATCAGCCCAAGGGCACCAGCCAGCGCGATGAAGAACGTAGCAATTGTTCGGTCAGCAAGGCCAGCAGCTGACCGCCATTGCGCCAATGATGCCAGTACAACGGCACATCGATCGGTTTATCTGGCAACAGTTCGCGCAATACGCCGCGTTGCAGTTGCTCGCGCACTTGCAGTTCCGGCACCAGGCCCAGCCGAACCCGGCTTCGGTCAGGCGCACAAATCCTTCAGAGGACGGACACAAATGGTGCTCGAATCCGCCATCGACACCCAGCGATGCGAGATAGCGATGCTGGAGGAAATCGTCCGGGCCAAACACCAGCGCCGGGGTGCGCGGCAGCTGTTCGGCGCGTACCCCGTCGGGGAAATGCCGCTCGATAAACGCCGGACTGGCCAGCGCCCGATAGCGCATCGCCCCGAGCAACACGCTGCGCGCACCGGCCACCGGGCGTTCGCTGGCGCAGACACACGCCGCCACTTCCCCGGCCCGCATGCGCTTGAGGCCGACGGTCTGATCCTCCACCACCAGATCCAGCAATAAATGCTGCTCGGCGCAGAAATCGCCCACGGCTTCGGCCCACCAGGTGGCGAGGCTGTCGGCGTTGAGGGCGATGCGCAGACGCTCCGGCAGGCCCTCTTCGTCGAGTGCGGGGACCAGGGTCTGCAAGTCACGTTCGAGCAGGCGCACCTGCTGCACATGGTTGAGCAGCCGCCGGCCAATCTCGGTCGGCGACGGCGCGTGCCGCGCACCAGCACCGGTTGGCCGACCCGCGCTTCCAGCAGTTTGATCCGCTGGGAGATCGCCGATTGCGACAAGCCAGCACCTGCGCGGCACGTCGAATCCGGCCTGCTCGACCACGGCGGCCAGCGCGGAAAGCAATTTGTAGTCGAACATCAGTTTTCCTAATGAGCGATCAGCACTATTGGTTTTTCTTATACCGCTTTCGACCGGAGAATAGCCAGCAAGCACTCTTTATCAAGGAACACAGCAATGGCTGGCGAAACCTCACTCACGACGCTGCTGCGCAGCATGAGCCCGCAGCTCAATGCCGGCGAATACGTGTTCTGCACCCTGCGCGACGCGCCGTTGCCCATTGGTCTGGAAATTGTCGGCAGCTTCCGCGAGCAGGAAGGCCTGACCGTGATCCTCGAACGCTCTCAGGCTGAACACGCCGGGTTCGCTTTTGATTATGTGGCGGCGTGGATCACCCTCAATGTGCATTCGGCGCTCGAAGCCGTTGGCCTGACCGCCGCGTTCGCCAGCGCGCTGGGCAAGGCCGGAATCAGTTGCAACGTGATCGCCGGTTATTACCACGACCATTTGTTTGTCGGTCAGGCCGACGCCGAGCGCGCCATGCACGTGCTGCGCGATCTCGCAGCCAACGCGGAGGTAACTCTTTATGTGGCAAAGCTATGTGAACGGCCTGCTGGTGGCCTTGGGGCTGATCATGGCGATCGGCACCCAGAACGCTTTTGTGCTGGCGCAGAGTCTGCGACGCGAACATCACCTGCCGGTGGCGGCGTTGTTGTGGCGTGCGATGCGCTGCTGGTGGCGGCCGGGGTTTTCCGGCCTGGCCACCGTGTTGGCGCAGAACCCGACATTGCTCGCAGTGGCGCGCTGGGGCGGCGCGGTCTTTCTGATCTGGTATGGCAGCCAGGCGCTGCGCCGGGCGTTCTCGAAACAGAGTCTGGATCAGGGAGAAAACCACACCGTACGCTCGTTGCGCGCGGTGATGCTCAGCGCGCTGGCGGTGACGCTGCTCAACCCGCACGTTATCTGGACACGGTGTTGCTGATCGGCTCGCTGGGGGCGCAGCAATCGGTGCCGGGCGCTTATGTCGTGGGTGCGGCAAGTGCTTCGCTGCTGTGGTTTTTCACCCTCGCCCTCGGTGCCGCATGGCTCGCGCCGTGGCTGGCAAGGCCGAGTACCTGGCGGATTCTCGATCTGGTGGTGGCGTTGATGATGTTCACGGTCGCCGGGCAATTGATATTGGCCCAGTGATTTATTCCAAACAGCTCTGGAACCTCTATCCCACACAGTTGTTGCGTGGTAAGCCTTGACCCCGGTGCTATGATCCGAACCCTGCGCCGCAAAGAGTAAAAACTCGTCGGTGGCATTTCTGGCCGCCCGTGATCGGCCTTGCGCTCACCGCAACAGACCTGATTAGGAGAATCATCATGGCTTTCGAATTGCCGCCGCTGCCTTACGCACACGATGCCCTGCAGCCGCCACATTTCCAAGGAAACCCTGGAATTTCACCACGACAAGCACACAACACCTATGTCGTGAACCTGAACAACCTGGTGCCAGGCACCGAGTTCGAAGGCAAGACCCTGGAAGAGATCGTCAAGACTTCCTCGGGCGGCATCTTCAACAACGCCGCTCAGGTCTGGAACCACACGTTCTACTGGAACTGCCTGGCGCCAAACGCCGGCGGTCACCAACCGGCGCACTGGCTGAAGCAATTAATGCGGCTTTCGGTTCGTTCGACAAGTTCAAGGAAGAGTTCAGCAAAACTTCGATCGGCACCTTCGGTTCCGGCTGGGGCTGGCTGGTGAAAAAGGCTGACGGTTCCTGGCCCTGGCCAGCACCATCGGCGCCGGCAACCCGCTGACCAGCGGCGACACCCCGCTGCTGACCTGCGACGTCTGGGAACACGCTTACTACATCGACTACCGCAACCTGCGTCCGAAGTACGTTGAAGCGTTCTGGAACCTGGTCAACTGGAAGTTCGTTGCCGAGCAGTTCGAAGGTAAACCTTCACCGCTTAAGCTGCGCGCCAGTCAAAAAACCCGGCTATTGCGGGTTTTTTTATGCCTTTGCTTTGTGTAGGAGCTGCCGCACCGTGCCACGATTTCTGGCGCCTCTGTTTTTCTGTAGGAGCTGCCGCAGGCTGCGATCTTTTGACTTTGATTTTTTTAAAGCAAGATCAAAAGATCGCAGCCTTCGGCAGCTCCTACAGGAAATAGCGTTTTTCTCACGATGAACGTTGTCTGCGGCGCTTGCCGGGGCAGCACATCGGACTAACATCAAACAGAGGAAAAATTGTCCGCACCGCTCAAGTTGAGGGCCGAAACTACCGACACAGTACAAATAAGAGCTGAGACTCCAGACAGCAGTATTTCGGCCAAGGCCACGGGCAAATGTTCCGAGCTTGATTGTCCCTTTGACTGCCAACACGGGATTGCCAATACTCATGGCAACTTGACGCTACCCGCACGGAACAAGGAATAACCCTTTGAAGCTGGAACTCAAGACAGCTTGTCGGTGAAGTTGCTCCGGGTCGTGCTCCTTTCGGCATTGATCGTCGGCGTGGTCTTGAGCTGCGCCAGATTGTTTTCGATGCCTATAAAACCCGCCAGGCGGTGGCCGGCGATGCGCAGCGCATCCTCGACATGTTCCGCGATCCTCGACGCAGGCTGTCTACAGCCTGGACCGGGAAATGGGCATGCAGGTGATTGAAGGCCTGTTCCAGGACGACGCCGTGCGCCAGGCCTCCATTGGCCACCCCAATGAAGCGATGCCTCGCGCAAAAGTCCCGTGAGTTGCAGCACTCCAACAGCCGTGGCTGACCGATCTGATCCTCGTCAGGAACGCACCTTCACCACCCAATTGGTCGGTCGCGGCCCGTACAGCGAGTATTACGGCGACCTGAGCATCACCCTCGACACCGCACCTATGGCGAGAGTTTCATTGTCAGTTCGGTGATCATTTTCATTTCCGGCGTATTGCGCGCCCTGGCCATGGCCTGGTGCTGTATCTGGTCTATCACTGGCTGCTGACCAAGCCGCTGTCGCGGATCATCGAGCACCTCACCGAAATCAATCCGATCGCCCAGCGAGCACAAGATTCCGCAGCTCAAGGGCCATGAGAAAAACGAACTGGGGATCTGGATCAACACCGCCAACCAGTTTGCTCGAATCCATCGAACGCAACACCCACCTGCGCCACGAAGCGGAAAACAGCCTGCTGCGCATGGCCCAGTACGACTTCCTCACCGGCCTGCCGAACCGCCAGCAATTGCAGCAGCAACTGGACAAGATTCTGGGGACGCCGCAAGCTGCAACGCCGGGTCGCGGTGCTGTGCGTGGGGTTGGATGATTTCAAAGGGATCAACGAGCAGTTCAGCTATCAGACCGGCGACCAGTTATTGCTGGCACTGGCCGACCGCCTCTGCGCGCCACAGCGGTCGCCTTGGCGCCCTCGCCCGACTGGGTGGCGACCAGTTTGCGCTGGTGCAGGCGATATCGAGCAGCCTTACGAGGCGGCAGAACTGGCGCAAAGCATCCTTGATGATCTGGAAGCGGCGTTTGACCTCGATCATCAACAAATCCGTCTGCGCGCGACCTTCGGCATCACCCTGTTCCCGAAGACGGCGACAGCACCGAGAAACTGTTGCAGAAAGCCGAGCAGACCATGACGCTGGCGAAGACCCGCTCGCGCAATCGCTATCAGTTCTACATCGCCAGCGTCGACAGCGAGATGCGCCGCCGTCGCGAACTGGAAAAAGACCTGCGCGATGCGCTGATTCGCGACCAGTTCTACCTCGTTTATCAGCCGCAGATCAGCTACCGCGATCACCGCGTGGTCGGGGTCGAAGCACTGATTCGCTGGCAGCATCCGGAACACGGTCTGGGTGCCGCCGGACCTGTCATTCCGCTGGCCGAACAGAACGGCACGATCATCGCCATCGGCGAGTGGGTGCTGGATCAGCCTGCAAGCAATTACGCGAATGGCACGATCAGGGCTTCGTCGATCTGCGCATGGCGGTCAACCTGTCCACCGTGCAACTGCACCACGCCGAGTTGCCGCGAGTGGTCAACAACCTGCTGCAGATCTACCGTTTGCCGCCGCGCAGCCTGGAGCTGGAAGTCACCGAAACCGGCCTGATGGAAGACATCAGCACCGCCGCCCAGCATCTGCTGAGCCTGCGTCGTTCCGGGGCGCTGATCGCCATCGACGACTTCGGCACCGGCTATTCATCGCTGAGTTACCTGAAAAGCCTGCCGCTGGACAAGATCAAGATCGACAAGAGCTTCGTTCAGGACCTGCTGGATGACGACGACGATGCGACCATCGTTCGCGCCATCATTCAGCTGGGCAAGAGCCTGGGCATGCAGGTGATCGCCGAAGGCGTGGAAACCGCCGAGCAAGAGTCCTACATCATTTCCGAAGGCTGTCACGAAGGTCAGGGTTACCACTACAGCAAGCCGCTGCGGCCCGGAGCTGACGGCCTACCTCAAGCAAGCCCAACGCAGCAACGCGCTATTTTATAAAGTCAAAGATCGCAGCCTGCGGCAGCTCCTACAGGGATCGCATTCCCCTGTAGGAGCTGTCGAGTGAAACGAGGCTGCGATCTTTTGATCTGCGCCATCACACCGGCGTAAACAAGAAATATTTCCAGCCACAACCCTTTACACATAATGCGAAAGATTTGCATTATGTCGCAGCTTTGCGCACCCCCGCGCCCTGTCCATTCCATTACCGAAGCAGGATGTTCGCCATGATTCGTATGCCTCTGGCTACCGCCAGTCTGCTGGCCATCGCTATTTCCCTCGCCGGTTGCGGCGAAGGCAAAGACAAGCTGCCGCCCCGGCCGCGCCGACGCCGGCCGCCAGCACCGCCGCTGTACCGCCCCCGCCGCTGCCGGTAAAGTCGATGAAGCCGCCGCCAAGGCAGTGGTTGCGCACTACGCGGACATGGTCTTCGCCGTCTACAGCGATGCCGAATCCACTGCGAAAACCCTGCAAACCGCGGTCGACGCGTTCCTCGCCAAGCCGAACGCCGACACCCTGAAAGCCGCTCGTGCAGCCTGGGTCGCTGCGCGCGTGCCTTACCTGCAGAGCGAAGTGTTCCGCTTCGGCAACACCATCATCGACGACTGGGAAGGTCAGGTGAACGCCTGGCCGCTGGACGAAGGCCTGATCGACTACGTCGACAAGTCCTACGAACACCGCACTGGGCAACCCGGGGGCACCGCCAACATCATCGCCAACACTGAAGTGCAGGTCGGCGAAGACAAGGTCGACGTGAAAGACATCACTCCGGAAAAACTCGCCAGCCTCAACGAGCTGGGCGGTTCGAAGCCAACGTCGCCACTGGCTACCATGCGATCGAATTCCTGCTCTGGGGCCAGGACCCTGAACGGCACCGGCCCGGGCGCGGCAACCGTCCGGCGTCGGACTACCTGGAAGGCGCAGGCGCCACCGGCGGTCACAACGATCGTCGCCGTGCCTACCTCAAAGCCGTGACCCAACTGTTGGTCAGCGACCTGGAAGAAATGGTCGGCAACTGGAAGCCGAACGTGGCTGACAACTACCGCGCCACCCTGGAAGCCGAGCCAGCTGAAAGCGGCCTGCGCAAAATGCTGTTCGGCATGGGCAGCCTGTCCCTGGGTGAACTGGCGGGGCGAGCGCATGAAAGTTTCGCTGGAAGCCAACTCGCCGGAAGACGAACAGGATTGCTTCAGCGACAACACCCACAACTCGCACTTCTACGATGCCAAAGGCATTCGTAACGTGTACCTGGGCGAGTACACCCGTGTTGATGGCAGCAAAGATGACCGGCGCCAGCCTGTCGTCGCTGGTGGCCAAGGCTGACCCGGCTGCCGACACCGCGCTGAAGCCGATCTGGCCGCTACCGAAGCCAAGATCCAGGTCATGGTCGATCACGCCAACAAGGGTGAGCACTACGACCAGTTGATCGCTGCGGGCAACACCGCCGGCAATCAGATCGTGCGTGACGCCATCGCCGCGCTGGTCAAGCAGACCGGTTCGATCGAAGCCGCTGCCGGCAAGCTGGGCATCAGCGACCTGAACCCGGACAACGCTGATCACGAGTTCTGATCACGCGCGTCTGCGTCAAAAAGGCGACCTTCGGGTCGCCTTTTTCATGCCTGCTTTTTGCGGTGATGCTGATGGCCTCATCGCTGGCAAGCCAGCTCCCACAGGTTTCGCGGTGTTCACACACCCCGGGTACAACACAAATACTGTGGGAGCTGGCTTGCCAGCGATGGCTGCGCCTCGGTCTCGAGTGAAACCCTGCCGCAAATCAAGCAAACGATAATTCCTCTTATTCAAACTCCCCCGCCCTGTTAGACTTTGCGCCTTTGTTTTCGCCCGCCCGCAGGATGTCTGATGCCCTCGCTGCTGCTTCGCTTGTCCGCACTGTTTCTGGCCCTGGGCCTGAGTGCCTGCGATGACGCCCCGCGCTTTACCAAGGCTGAGCCCGGTGAAGCGCGTTCGGGCGGGGCGACGACTGTGCGCAAGACCGATCAGAATGCGTTCTCGCTGCCTTCGGCCAATCTACCGCGTCGCGTCGGGTCGACTTCAGTGTCGGCAACAGTTTCTTCCGCAGTCCGTGGGTGATCGCCCCGTCGACCACCACCGCCCGCGATGGCCTCGGCCCGTTGTTCAACACCAACGCCTGCCAGAACTGCCACATCAAGGATGGTCGTGGACATCCGCCAACGCCGGATGCGGCGAACGCGGTGTCGATGCTGGTGCGCCTGTCGATTCCTGATTCGCCGGCCTATGCCAACGTCATCGAGCAACTCGGCGTGGTGCCGGAGCCGATCTACGGGGGGCAGTTCCAGGACATGGCCGTGCCCGGTGTCACGCCCGAAGGCAAGGTGCGCGTCGAGTACACCCCGCTGCCGATTCGTTTCAAGGACGGCACCGAAGTGGAGCTGCGCAAACCGTTCTGCAATTCACTCAGTTGGGCTACGGCCCGATGCACCCGGACACGCGTTTCTCGGCCCGGGTTGCGCCGCCGATGATCGGCCTCGGCCTGCTCGAAGCCATTCCGAAGAAGCGATCCTCGCCAACGCCGCCGCGCAGGCCAAAGAGAACAACGGCATCAATGGCCGAGCGAATCGAGTATGGGATGACGCATTGCAGAAGACCGTCATGGGTCGATTCGGCTGGAAAGCCGGGCAACCAATCTCAATCAGCAGAATGTCCACGCGTTTTCCGGAGACATGGGCCTCACGACCAGCCTGCGCCCCTTCGATGACTGCACCGACGCACAAACTGCGTGCAAACAGGCGCCGAACGGCAATGGCCCGGACGGCGAGCCGGAAGTCAGCGACAACATCCTGCGTCTGGTGCTGTTCTACACACGCAACCTCGCAGTGCCGGCACGTCGTGGCGTCAATGACGAACAAGTGCTGGCCGGCAAGAACCTGTTCTTCCAGGCCGGCTGCCAGTCCTGTCACACCCCTCAATACACCACCGCCGCCAACGCCGCCGAACCTGAATTGGCCAATCAAGTGATTCGCCCGTACAGCGATCTGCTGCTGCACGACATGGGCGACGGCCTGGCCGACCACCGCAGCGAATTCCAGGCCTCCGGCCGCGACTGGCGCACCCCGCCGTTGTGGGGCATTGGCCTGACGCAGGCAGTCAGTGGTCACACCCAGTTTCTGCATGACGGCCGCGCCCGCAACCTGCTCGAAGCCGTGCTCTGGCATGGCGGCGAAGCGCAGCAGGCGCAGCAACAGGTTTTGTCTTTCAACGCCGAGCAGCGTGCTGCGCTGCTGGCGTTCTTGAACTCACTTTAAACACTTAAAAGAATCGGGAGCCCGACATGTTCCGTCCCAAGTTGTTGTTCACCAGCCTTGCCGCACTCGCCCTCGGCGCCTGCTCGCCGCAGGACCCGCAAGCAGTCACGTCGGCGGCCATCGCCAAATCGGTGATCCTGCCCACCTACACCCGTTGGGTCGAAGCCGACAAGCAACTGGCGGTCAGCGCCCTCGCCTACTGCCAAGGCAAGGAAACCCTGGAAACCGCCCGCGCCGACTTCCTGCACGCGCAGAAAGCCTGGGCCGAGCTGCAACCGCTGCTGATCGGGCCATTGGCCGAGGGCAACCGTTCGTGGCAGGTGCAATTCTGGCCGGACAAGAAAAACCTCGTTGGTCGTCAGGTCGAGCAACTGGTCACCGCCCAGCCGC
>NZ_JBFDVZ010000020.1:0-9540 GCF_050473925.1 Pseudomonas sp. S8 | reverse complement strand
ATCGCGCAGGATATTGACCATATCCTTGCTCTCGAAAACGCCACGGAACTCGATTTGCGTGCCGGAGCTTTTGGCTTTCAATTCTTCCATGTACGCCGGGTCCTGGTCGGTTGGACCATAGATCACCAATCTTGCACTGTCTTTTGGGGCAGGCGATTGAAGGCATCAATCAGCAGATCTGTACCTTTGTGCGGTGCTATCTGGCCGATGAAACCGATCACTGGAATGTGTTCGGCGTCTCGCTGCGGCTTCGGCGTGCGATCGACATCGATGCCGAACCACAAGGTTTTCATGGGTACCTTGATGTCGTTGTTGACATAGGCTTCCCTTAAAAAGGTGGTTGGCGCGACGGCACCTGCGTAGGAGCCGTTGTAAAGAGCTCCAAGAATGTCCGGACGCTCCGCGATGTAGTCGATCGTTTGATCGAACACACTGTTTTTCACGCCCGGCATTTTGCGCAGAGCAGTTACGGCGCTGGCGATGAGCTTGGCTGACGTGCCATTGTTCGCGTATCTGATCCAGCCCTCTTTCGACGTGCGCGCAGTCTCTTTCAAGTAGCAGGCCACGCAGTTGCTGCGAGTTCTGGACGGGCCTGCGCACAGTGCACCGTCGGCTGCTTCCAGTTTATTGGTCAGGCAGAAACCGAAGAAGTCCGTGAAAGTTGCGTAGGTCGGAATGCCCAAGGCCTTGGTCGCTTCGAGCAAGGCACTGGTGTGGTTGATCAAATGAGTGACGTGAACGATGTCCGGTTTCAAGTCGGCGAGAATATCGGTCAAGACCGGACGCATCTCCGCCTGGTAGTACGTTTCCTTGATATTGACGTGAGGGATTTTGTTTTTGTCGACCAGGACAACTTCAAAGCCTTCATGCTCATATCGAGTGATCAGTTCTGCTGCCGCCGGTTCGCCCTGGAACAAGGCGCTGACGATGACTACCTCGTGACCCCAGTTGCGGTAGTTCTTTGCCAGTTCCAGCGTATAGGTTTCTGTTCCGTAAAAATGATCCGGAAAGAAGCAGTGCACAAAAAAAACGATTTTCATTGTTTGGTTTCCGCCAGGGTTTCGGCATAGATCTGGTCGTAGCTCGCAATCATTGCCTGGATCGAGAAGTGAGCCTCGGCTCTTTCGCTGTGACGGTCGGCAATGTAGGTGCGACGAGCACTGTCATTCAGCAGATCTACGATGATGTCAGAGAGCTTGTCCGCATCGCCGTAAGGGGCGAGCAGGCTGCTGTCATCGACAATCTCGCCAATTGCACCGATGTCATACCCGACAACCGGAACATGCATGCGCATCGCAAAAGGACTCACCTGGCCGAAGCTTTCTTTCCAGACCGGCGCAACAAACAGCTTCATGCGGCGGTACAAGTCCGGCAGTTGCGAGTAGGCGACATAACCGGTGAACTCAAAGTTGTCTGATACGCCTGCCGAGTTCACCGCTTCCTTGAAGGTCTCCATCAGACTTCCGCCACCGACAATCAATACGCGGGTCTGCGGGCGTTTCTGTACGGCTTTGATGAATGGAGTAATGGAGTCAGCATTAAGCTTGTCCGTTTCCAGTCGGTAAACCATGCCGATCGTGTCGGTAGCAGTCTGATTGGGGCGCATCGGCTTTGAACATCGAGAAGTCGGAGCCGGGATAAACCGTTGCATTCGGTGCTTCTGCTTGTCCAAAAACGTTGCGAACGTAATCACTGACGTATACGTAACGCTTGATGGAGGGCGACAAGTAAGGCGCAACGCGGTGTGTTGATGTTCTGGATGACGGGAATGCCTAATTGTTGCGCGGCACGCATGGTCTGGTCATACCAGGGTTCATCACAGTCGCCCCAGTAGTGCATGTGAATGACATTTGGTTGTAGTGCTTGCAGGTACTCGACAAAAGGCATCTCGTCTGCAGACAGTTTGATTTCCTTGATGGTGATGCCCGAATTACGCGGCGGGGATCGGCGCATGGCTGGTCAGAATACTTTGCTCGAACCGGACGCCCAGGTATTCGTAGATGTCCACCACCAGGCGTGAGGAGCCGCCGGTCATGAAGTTGGCGATGACATGCAGCACCCGCGGCCGGACAGCATTCACACTGGTTGGCTGCTTGACGATGTAAGTATCTTCACTGATGTCGGTGGGCGCATCAGTGTTCGACACAATAGCTGGTGGCTGGCCTCTCAGGCTTTTCTTCAAGGCCGAGACGGTCGGACTCAGCAAGCGACGTGCGGGGGCAGGGGGTCACGAGGGAGGCGAGCATGTAGGCGATGCGCAAGTATTTCTTGAGATCGTTGGGTTGCGCTGCAAATGCCTGACTCAAACGAAACAGTCGGCTCCGGCCGATGGCTTGTAGCCGTTGCTCGCGATGTGCGACTTCAACGTTGAGCTGTTGCACGATGGCGTTCTTTTGTTCCAGGTGCTGGTTCAGGGCGCTGATCTCCTGCTGTCTTGCTTCAGAGGCAGCCAGTGCTTCTTGCAGGGCGTCATTAATTTCATTCAGCGTGGAGTTCAGATTCTGACTCTGATTGATGGCGGACTCAGCAACCGCCTCTGTTTTGTTGATGAGATATTGGAACGCTGCCTCGGTTTGCGAGATGGCGGACACGAACGCTTCTTCCGTCTGTGTGATCGCAGAGTGAAACGCTGCCTCAGTCTTGGTGATGGCGGCCTGTACGGCGACCTCGGTCTGCGTGATCACAGACTGAATGGTCGCATCTTTGTCGATGACCACCCGATTCAGTCGCGCGGTTTCCGCCACGATACCTGGCATTCTCGACAGTTGAGAGTCGCGGTCACGAAGATGCTGATGCCACCATTGCGGGGTGCGATTCTCAATGTTGGAAACGTATCGCAAGGCATAAGCGCACGAAGAAGCGAGTTCGACAATGGCGCCCAGTTCGGACATACCAAAATCGGGTCGGTTTTTCGAGCGAGCCCAATGAGGCGCACCAATCGATGGCGAGGGCCTTTTCTGCACTGGTGACACCTGTACGCCAATACAACGCTGCTTGTTGATTATTTCTTTTGCCGGACTCGATCAAACCCAGATTCAGGTAGGACCTGATTTGCTTGGTAATCAGAGTCGGGCTGTATTGAGTGCAGTCATAGGCCACACAAGTTTTATAAAGATCAATGGCGCGATCAGTGTCGCCTGCGGCCTGCCAGAGTTGGGCCATAACGAACGATATCGATACTTTCCAGCGCAACTGCTGCGGTGAATGATCCGCCTGATTCATGTAAGCGTCAGAATCTTTTGCAAACACTTCCAGCTGACTCACCGTCAGTGTGGATGCCTGCAGCAGTTGGTAAGCCTGAATGCACAGTGCCGCTCCCAGGTCAGGTGAGGTTTCCGGGGCTTGAGCGGCGACTTCGCGGGCAAGCTCGAGCAGCTTCTGAGTGTCTTCGATGCGATGACCGATCGTGACCAGGCCTTTCACCAGCCAGGGGTTGGCATAGTCGTCAAAACGCGTGACCTTCCATCCCGGGTTTTCAGGATAGAGATCGTAGGTGGTTTCGCGGTAAGGCACGGTTGCGCCAAGTGTCGGCGATTTCATGCCGACCAGAAGGCACCATTCACAAGACGGATCTTTTTCGATCAATGTCTTGGGGTCTACTTCATACAGCTCGCGAATGCCGACTGCCCACTCGTAAGCATTGTTGATTTTCGGTTTGTATTGATCCGCTGTCTGGGCGTAAGCCGCTTCGACGATGAAGTCTTTTTCCAGTTCTTTAACGATGCGCTCCCACGTGTAGACGTGAAAGTGGAATTCGTTCGGATCTTCTCCGGTTTCGTCTGACCAGTCATTTGGAACGGAAAGTACGATTCGCCCGGACGGGCTTAGGACCCGGTAGAACTCTGCCAGCAATCCAACCGGATCCGGTACGTGCTCCAAGGTTTCAAACGAGGTAATGAGGTCGATCGAGTTATCCGGAATATCGTTCAGCGCTTCCGGCAGCCAGCCTTCTTTGAAGGTGAGTTGCGAATTGACCGCAGAGAAGTTTTTTTCAGCGTATTTGACTGCATAGTTGCTGCCATCAACGCCGAGGATCGAACTGGCGTCCGAGCAGTTGAACAAAGTATAGGCGCCGTAACCTAGTCCGCAGGCCGCGTCGAGGATGCGGTCGCCGTTGCGCACATAGCGACTGGCCAGGAGATAGCGAATGATATGGCCATCGGAGCGACTGCCAGGCTCGCGCGTCATGTCCATGTGCAGGTCGCGCTCGTCTTTCAGCGCTTCCAATGGATAAACGGTGGCGGCTTCCTTGGGAAGCTTCTCAAGCGGTATGGCAATTTTGCCTTGTTCATATTGCAGAGACTGGTAATCGTTGACGCGATAGTAGGCAGGGTGTTTGCGTACGCCGTTTTCGAAGAACAGCATTTCCCAAGCTTTGCGGGCTTCTTTTGTGTCGGGTTCGCAGCTGGTGTCCAGAAACAGGAAGATGTTGCGTTTCGAGACTCTTGGCGCTTCGACAGCCAAACGCTCGAGGGAGAGAGCAGCGTCGTCGGCATGAGTGATCAATACCGTCGAAAAACTCTCGTCGTCCAATAGCAGGTCAGCACCGTCCCATGCAATGAACCGTCCTGGAAGCTGTGCATTGCCGCACTCGGTTTCAGCACCCGGGAAGACGTTGTACGCCTGCACACCCGCCAGCAGGAAGGCCCGCAGCAACTCTGTATCAGGCAGGCCGATATGTAGCACTTTGCCGTTACCACAGGCTGAAAGTACCTGCGAGACCAGTTGTTGGCGTTCCCCTGCCGTCAGTGATGCCGAGCAAATGTTTGTGGTGGAAATAGTCATTGGCTCAGCCCTTGAGTTCGATTGCTTTCATGCGGAGGTCGAGGACACCGCCAAAATGGTATTCGCGGGGCTTGGTAGCCACCGTAAAAAATGCCGCCTCGTCACGCCAGTGAAGAATGCGTTGTTCGGCGTAGTAAGGTTTGCCTTCCTGGGAGATGGCAGCCTGAATTTCGTAAAGGTTGGCGCCCAGACTGCATTCAAACTGAAAATCAACAGAGGACTCGGTGCCGGCAGTGAATGTCTTGGTCCAGAAGGTCTCGCCCGTCGCCAGATTGGCGGCAATGGCCATGTCCTGGTTTAGCGTGCCCCAGGAGTAAATCTTGACGCCTTCCTTGTTGCGAAGACGTAGGCTCACATTCAGGTGGTCAAGATCGACGTTGCAGCGGAAGGACACGCGAATGACAGACGTCTGTGTGGCATAGAAAACCTGGGTTTCTTCGCCCTCGGCGTTCAACACGCGCACATCCAGAACCTCGGCATCCTGATTACCGAAGGAGAACCGGTCTGCAGTTTTCGATTCGGTCTTGGCAGTCTTGTTATCGTCCTTCTGATGTTGCGCAGCCTTGTCGGAAAGGTTTTTCGTCAACTGTTGCAGGTAAAGACTTTCCTGTTCGTGCAGGTTCCTGCGGTAATCGAGGATGACGTCGGCCGAAGACCCGATGCTTTCAATTTTCCCATTGGAAAGAAAGATCGCCCGCTGCGTGAGGGTCCGCACCGATTCTTCATCGTGGGAGACGAACAGCAGGGTTGTGCCATTGCTGGTGAGCTTTTCGATTCGTTCGTAGCAGCGTTTCTGAAACAGTGCATCGCCGACCGCCAAGGCTTCGTCGACAATCAGGATTTCAGGTTTCAGATTAGCCTGGACAGAAAATGCCAGCCTCACGAACATACCGCTGGAGTAAGTCTTTACGGGTTGGTCGACGAATTCCCCGATGTCTGCAAACGACAGGATGTCATCCATCAGTTCGTCAGTCTTGCTGCGACTCAGGCCGTGAATCGCACAGTTGAGATAAACGTTTTCCCGCCCGCTGAATTCCGGATTGAAACCTGAGCCCAGCTCAAGCAGCGCGGCAATGCGCCCATCGACATTTACCGTGCCCGAGGTCGGCGTCAGTGTGCCGCAGATAATCTGCAGCAGTGTGGATTTGCCCGAACCGTTTTTGCCGATGATGCCGACAGACTCGCCGCGTGCAACTTCAAAGTTGATGTCCTTGAGAGCCCAGAACTCATGGTGAAGTTTCTTTGATGGCAAGATCATCTGAAGCAAGCGATCGTGCGCTTTCTCATACATGTTGAAACGCTTGGAGAGGTCATTGACGCGAATGGCAACATCTTTAGAGGACATCAGCAAAGCCTGCGCGAGTTTTTTGGAAGAATGCAAAGCCGAGGCAGCAGATAACAATGCCGACGATATAGCTCGTGCCAAGTGTGTGCATATCAGGGATCTGGCCGAACAACAGGGTTGCGCGGCCATTTTCGATGACAGCGGTCAATGGGTTGATATATAGCCAGCCGCGGTACTCTTCAGGCAAGGCGCTGATCGGGTAGAAAACGGCGACAGAAACAGCAGTGCCGTGGCGGCCATGCCCGTGACCTGGCCAATATCGCGTATGTATGCGCCGAGTGCGGACAAGATCCAGGATAGGCCTATCACCATCAGGATTAGCGGTATCAGAACAATCGGGAAAAACAGCGCAGTAAGCGGAATCGAGTGATTGAACACCAGTTGTGCTGCCAGCAGCACCGACAGGCTGACGCACAGGTGAAACAGGGCGTTCAACACCGAGGTCGGAGCGAGGGTTTCAATCGGAAAAACGACTTTTTTTACAAAGTTGACGTTGCCAGTGATCAGTTTGGGTGCCGAGTTGATGCATTCTGCGCAGAACGCATGAATGATCAGGCCGGTAAACAGAATCAGCGCGAAGTCGACTTTGGACCCGGTGGCCGCACCGCTGCCGCCCCAGCGCGCATTGAATACGGTTGAAAAGACAAATGTATAAATAGCGAGCAATAGCAGCGGGTTGATAAATGACCATGCTACGCCCCCCACTGAACCGCGATAACGAGATGAAATCTCTCGTTTCGTCAGTTGCATGATCAGTTGGCGATTTTTAATTGCGCTGATCAGCATTCGCAAAGGCGACGTTGGAAATGAATCATGCATGTTCAAGGCAAAAGCTCCAATGGAGGCCGTTCGGTAAGTTGATAGATTGTACGAGCGACGTTATTTAGTTCGCTTGAAGGTGGCGACTGGAAGTAGCCGATGGGTGCAGCGCAATGACTGAAACCCGATTTGACGAATACACCGTTGCCATCACGGTGAAGCTTTCGATTGGTTGTCATCGGTCAAATACCCTTCACGATGGCTGCGAGGAGAAGTCCGATGTTACCTGGCAGTGTCTGGCGGTAGACACCGGCACGCAGCAGTCCAAGAAGGCGGCGCGGCAAGTTGCCTTTTCGCGCAAGGCGAAAGCATTCAAGTTTTTTCCGGTTTTCATTAGTCAGCAGTGCGTGCGCCGAAGTCAGGCAATGGATGTTCTGTTCATTCCAGTTCGAAAAGCGTCCTTTGAGCATCTGGCGAAACCGTGAAAACCGGGCTTTCAATCCGGAGTTGGCCCCGATCAGGTTGTCTTCATGCTGACGATACAGAACGAAAGGTTGTGCGTCGTAGGGCAACCTTGCCGCCAGCGCCGGTCACCAGAAGATAGGCCCACCAGTCGTGCGCGACGATCTCCAGATGATCGCCTGCGATGCGCATCAATTCGCGTGCTGCATGGTTGAACACCATCGTATTGCCTCCCGCGATGCTCTGTACCAATGCATTGGCAAACGCCGGAGGACGTGAAAAAAGTGGTGAGCATTCCATGGGCTTTCCGTGCGAGTTCATGCCGCGGGTCCTCCCGCAGTAAAGTGCCGGAACATCCGTGGGAATCGTTTGCAGCCAGTCCAGAGCTGTCTCGAGTTTGGTGTCCAGCCAGATATCGTCCTGATCAGACCATGCATAAAAATCCGCTTGAACAGCCTCGTTGCAGGTGAGAGTCAGGAAATTGGCGGCAAACCCCCGTTTGGGACCCTGGAACACGCGGACACTGTCTGCTGTCTTCAATCCTTCGGAAAACGCCGCGAGAATGTCCAGGGTCTGATCGGTTGATCCGTCGTCGGATACGGCAATTATCCAGTTTTCGTGAGTCTGGGTTGCGATGGAGGCCAGTTGGTCAGCCAGAAAACGTTGACCGTTGTACGTGCACATAAGTATTGCGACACGCTTGGACAATGAGCGGTGGAAGCAATTTGACTTCACGAGTTGGTTTGCCGGGTGAGTGTCCACGCTAGAATCTGATGTTGAGGGGCTATGCACCTAGCACTCCGTTGCGAATAAATGACTCGTTGGTCAGAAAAATCCGTGGCGAGGGCACTAACCGCGAGTCAGCCTCGGAATAACATTGGATGACCAAAGTCAAAACGGGCATTGTAGCGAAAATTACTTTGCCCTAGTAGTGCTTAGCCGCATCTGCGCAGGGATATTGACCGGCGGACAGGGGGGCAATCATGGTAGCATGTGCATCCGTCATTTTTATGGCTGAAAAGCATGGTCCGGGTTTACAGGTATCATGGCCGCCATAGACGACAGATCTCAGGCGTTGCCCTACAACAAATCCATTCGGTTTCGCGTGTTCAGTGCATTGGCTTGCTGCCCAGGACGATGCTTCGCGATCACAGCAGACTGCGCGATATGTCGAAGGTGTGGGACCAGGGTTGCTATCACGATGATTTTGCTATTTAAGAATGAGATAGATGAACGCTAGCACCGTATTGGTTACAGGTGGTTCGGGTTTTCTGGGCGGCGCCCTGTTAAGGACATTGGCAAGTCAAAAAGAATACTCCTTGCGCACGGCATTAAGACGTGACTGCAAAAGCCTGCCTGCGTCAGTGCGCGCGTTCAATGTTCCTGGCCTGACTCCAACCGTTGATTGGCAGGCTGCTCTGGTTGACGTCGACGTTGTAGTGCACGCCGCAGCACGGGTTCACGTGATGGACGAGCAGTCGGGCGATCCCTTGACCGAGTTTCGCTTGGTAAATGTCGAGGGCACTCTGAACCTGGCTCGACAGGCCGTGAAAGCGAAGGTCCGTCGATTCATTTACATCAGCTCAATCAAAGTGAACGGGGAGTCTACTGTTCCTGGCAGAGCCTTTACGGCAGACGATCCCTTTTCCCCCGTCGATCCCTATGGCATTTCCAAGTGTGAAGCTGAAGAAGCTCTTCGCCAGTTGGTATCTTCGACGTCAATGGAACTTGTTATTATCAGGCCCGTACTGGTTTACGGGCCGGGCGTGAAAGCGAACTTTTTAAGTATGATCCGCTGGCTGGACCGGGGAGTTCCGTTGCCATTTGGTGCGATCGTCAACAAGCGTAGTCTGGTGAGCCTGGATAACCTGATCGATCTGATACTGACGTGCTTCTCTCATCCAGCAGCGGCCAATCAGACTTTTCTTGCCAGCGATGGTGAGGATGTATCCACAACAGAGCTGTTGATGAAAATCGGTCGAGCATTGAATAAGCCCGCGAGGCTGTTGCCATTTCCGGTGGCTTTTATGCGTCTGGGGGCAAAGCTCCTGGGCAGGGAGGCCATTGCCCAGCGACTTTTCGGTTCTCTTCAGGTTGATATAAGCAAAAACTTACGACTCTTGGGGTGGGTGCCTCCAATGAGCCTCGATCAAGGACTGAACGCGACCGTGCAAGCCTATCTGGAATCT
>NZ_JBFDVZ010000019.1:0-8505 GCF_050473925.1 Pseudomonas sp. S8 | reverse complement strand
GTTCATCACAGTCGCCCCAGTAGTGCATGTGAATGACATTTGGTTGTAGTGCTTGCAGGTACTCGACAAAAGGCATCTCGTCTGCAGACAGTTTGATTTCCTTGATGGTGATGCCCGAATACGCGGCGGGGATCGGCGCATGGCTGGTCAGAATACTTTGCTCGAACCGGACGCCCAGGTATTCGTAGATGTCCACCACCAGGCGTGAGGAGCCGCCGGTCATGAAGTTGGCGATGACATGCAGCACCCGCGGCCGGACAGCATTCACACTGGTTGGCTGCTTGACGATGTAAGTATCTTCACTGATGTCGGTGGGCGCATCAGTGTTCGACACAATAGCTGGTGGCTGGCCTCTCAGGCTTTTCTTCAAGGCCGAGACGGTCGGACTCAGCAAGCGACGTGCGGGGGCAGGGGTCACGAGGGAGGCGAGCATGTAGGCGATGCGCAAGTATTTCTTGAGATCGTTGGGTTGCGCTGCAAATGCCTGACTCAAACGAAACAGTCGGCTCCGGCCGATGGCTTGTAGCCGTTGCTCGCGATGTGCGACTTCAACGTTGAGCTGTTGCACGATGGCGTTCTTTTGTTCCAGGTGCTGGTTCAGGGCGCTGATCTCCTGCTGTCTTGCTTCAGAGGCAGCCAGTGCTTCTTGCAGGGCGTCATTAATTTCATTCAGCGTGGAGTTCAGATTCTGACTCTGATTGATGGCGGACTCAGCAACCGCCTCTGTTTTGTTGATGAGATATTGGAACGCTGCCTCGGTTTGCGAGATGGCGGACACGAACGCTTCTTCCGTCTGTGTGATCGCAGAGTGAAACGCTGCCTCAGTCTTGGTGATGGCGGCCTGTACGGCGACCTCGGTCTGCGTGATCACAGACTGAATGGTCGCATCTTTGTCGATGACCACCCGATTCAGTCGCGCGGTTTCCGCCACGATACCTGGCATTCTCGACAGTTGAGAGTCGCGGTCACGAAGATGCTGATGCCACCATTGCGGGGTGCGATTCTCAATGTTGGAAACGTATCGCAAGGCATAAGCGCACGAAGAAGCGAGTTCGACAATGGCGCCCAGTTCGGACATACCAAAATCGGTCGGTTTTTCGAGCGAGCCCAATGAGGCGCACCAATCGATGGCGAGGGCCTTTTCTGCACTGGTGACACCTGTACGCCAATACAACGCTGCTTGTTGATTATTTCTTTTGCCGGACTCGATCAAACCCAGATTCAGGTAGGACCTGATTTGCTTGGTAATCAGAGTCGGGCTGTATTGAGTGCAGTCATAGGCCACACAAGTTTTATAAAGATCAATGGCGCGATCAGTGTCGCCTGCGGCCTGCCAGAGTTGGGCCATAACGAACGATATCGATACTTTCCAGCGCAACTGCTGCGGTGAATGATCCGCCTGATTCATGTAAGCGTCAGAATCTTTTGCAAACACTTCCAGCTGACTCACCGTCAGTGTGGATGCCTGCAGCAGTTGGTAAGCCTGAATGCACAGTGCCGCTCCCAGGTCAGGTGAGGTTTCCGGGGCTTGAGCGGCGACTTCGCGGGCAAGCTCGAGCAGCTTCTGAGTGTCTTCGATGCGATGACCGATCGTGACCAGGCCTTTCACCAGCCAGGGGTTGGCATAGTCGTCAAAACGCGTGACCTTCCATCCCGGGTTTTCAGGATAGAGATCGTAGGTGGTTTCGCGGTAAGGCACGGTTGCGCCAAGTGTCGGCGATTTCATGCCGACCAGAAGGCACCATTCACAAGACGGATCTTTTTCGATCAATGTCTTGGGGTCTACTTCATACAGCTCGCGAATGCCGACTGCCCACTCGTAAGCATTGTTGATTTTCGGTTTGTATTGATCCGCTGTCTGGGCGTAAGCCGCTTCGACGATGAAGTCTTTTTCCAGTTCTTTAACGATGCGCTCCCACGTGTAGACGTGAAAGTGGAATTCGTTCGGATCTTCTCCGGTTTCGTCTGACCAGTCATTTGGAACGGAAAGTACGATTCGCCCGGACGGGCTTAGGACCCGGTAGAACTCTGCCAGCAATCCAACCGGATCCGGTACGTGCTCCAAGGTTTCAAACGAGGTAATGAGGTCGATCGAGTTATCCGGAATATCGTTCAGCGCTTCCGGCAGCCAGCCTTCTTTGAAGGTGAGTTGCGAATTGACCGCAGCAGAGAAGTTTTTTTCAGCGTATTTGACTGCATAGTTGCTGCCATCAACGCCGAGGATCGAACTGGCGTCCGAGCAGTTGAACAAAGTATAGGCGCCGTAACCTAGTCCGCAGGCCGCGTCGAGGATGCGGTCGCCGTTGCGCACATAGCGACTGGCCAGGAGATAGCGAATGATATGGCCATCGGAGCGACTGCCAGGCTCGCGCGTCATGTCCATGTGCAGGTCGCGCTCGTCTTTCAGCGCTTCCAATGGATAAACGGTGGCGGCTTCCTTGGGAAGCTTCTCAAGCGGTATGGCAATTTTGCCTTGTTCATATTGCAGAGACTGGTAATCGTTGACGCGATAGTAGGCAGGGTGTTTGCGTACGCCGTTTTCGAAGAACAGCATTTCCCAAGCTTTGCGGGCTTCTTTTGTGTCGGGTTCGCAGCTGGTGTCCAGAAACAGGAAGATGTTGCGTTTCGAGACTCTTGGCGCTTCGACAGCCAAACGCTCGAGGGAGAGAGCAGCGTCGTCGGCA
The DNA here is from genome assembly GCF_050473925.1 of Pseudomonas sp. S8. Lineage (NCBI taxonomy): Bacteria > Pseudomonadati > Pseudomonadota > Gammaproteobacteria > Pseudomonadales > Pseudomonadaceae > Pseudomonas > Pseudomonas sp. S8. The sequence continues at coordinate 5,821 of NZ_JBFDVZ010000019.1, read as the reverse complement.
TGAGTGATCAATACCGTCGAAAAACTCTCGTCGTCCAATAGCAGGTCAGCACCGTCCCATGCAATGAACCGTCCTGGAAGCTGTGCATTGCCGCACTCGGTTTCAGCACCCGGGAAGACGTTGTACGCCTGCACACCCGCCAGCAGGAAGGCCCGCAGCAACTCTGTATCAGGCAGGCCGATATGTAGCACTTTGCCGTTACCACAGGCTGAAAGTACCTGCGAGACCAGTTGTTGGCGTTCCCCTGCCGTCAGTGATGCCGAGCAAATGTTTGTGGAAATAGTCATTGGCTCAGCCCTTGAGTTCGATTGCTTTCATGCGGAGGTCGAGGACACCGCCAAAATGGTATTCGCGGGGCTTGGTAGCCACCGTAAAAAATGCCGCCTCGTCACGCCAGTGAAGAATGCGTTGTTCGGCGTAGTAAGGTTTGCCTTCCTGGGAGATGGCAGCCTGAATTTCGTAAAGGTTGGCGCCCAGACTGCATTCAAACTGAAAATCAACAGAGGACTCGGTGCCGGCAGTGAATGTCTTGGTCCAGAAGGTCTCGCCCGTCGCCAGATTGGCGGCAATGGCCATGTCCTGGTTTAGCGTGCCCCAGGAGTAAATCTTGACGCCTTCCTTGTTGCGAAGACGTAGGCTCACATTCAGGTGGTCAAGATCGACGTTGCAGCGGAAGGACACGCGAATGACAGACGTCTGTGTGGCATAGAAAACCTGGGTTTCTTCGCCCTCGGCGTTCAACACGCGCACATCCAGAACCTCGGCATCCTGATTACCGAAGGAGAACCGGTCTGCAGTTTTCGATTCGGTCTTGGCAGTCTTGTTATCGTCCTTCTGATGTTGCGCAGCCTTGTCGGAAAGGTTTTTCGTCAACTGTTGCAGGTAAAGACTTTCCTGTTCGTGCAGGTTCCTGCGGTAATCGAGGATGACGTCGGCCGAAGACCCGATGCTTTCAATTTTCCCATTGGAAAGAAAGATCGCCCGCTGCGTGAGGGTCCGCACCGATTCTTCATCGTGGGAGACGAACAGCAGGGTTGTGCCATTGCTGGTGAGCTTTTCGATTCGTTCGTAGCAGCGTTTCTGAAACAGTGCATCGCCGACCGCCAAGGCTTCGTCGACAATCAGGATTTCAGGTTTCAGATTAGCCTGGACAGAAAATGCCAGCCTCACGAACATACCGCTGGAGTAAGTCTTTACGGGTTGGTCGACGAATTCCCCGATGTCTGCAAACGACAGGATGTCATCCATCAGTTCGTCAGTCTTGCTGCGACTCAGGCCGTGAATCGCACAGTTGAGATAAACGTTTTCCCGCCCGCTGAATTCCGGATTGAAACCTGAGCCCAGCTCAAGCAGCGCGGCAATGCGCCCATCGACATTTACCGTGCCCGAGGTCGGCGTCAGTGTGCCGCAGATAATCTGCAGCAGTGTGGATTTGCCCGAACCGTTTTTGCCGATGATGCCGACAGACTCGCCGCGTGCAACTTCAAAGTTGATGTCCTTGAGAGCCCAGAACTCATGGTGAAGTTTCTTTGATGGCAAGATCATCTGAAGCAAGCGATCGTGCGCTTTCTCATACATGTTGAAACGCTTGGAGAGGTCATTGACGCGAATGGCAACATCTTTAGAGGACATCAGCAAAGCCTGCGCGAGTTTTTTGGAAGAATGCAAAGCCGAGGCAGCAGATAACAATGCCGACGATATAGCTCGTGCCAAGTGTGTGCATATCAGGGATCTGGCCGAACAACAGGGTTGCGCGGCCATTTTCGATGACAGCGGTCAATGGGTTGATATATAGCCAGCCGCGGTACTCTTCAGGCAAGGCGCTGATCGGGTAGAAAACCGGCGACAGAAACAGCAGTGCCGTGGCGGCCATGCCCGTGACCTGGCCAATATCGCGTATGTATGCGCCGAGTGCGGACAAGATCCAGGATAGGCCTATCACCATCAGGATTAGCGGTATCAGAACAATCGGGAAAAACAGCGCAGTAAGCGGAATCGAGTGATTGAACACCAGTTGTGCTGCCAGCAGCACCGACAGGCTGACGCACAGGTGAAACAGGGCGTTCAACACCGAGGTCGGAGCGAGGGTTTCAATCGGAAAAACGACTTTTTTTACAAAGTTGACGTTGCCAGTGATCAGTTTGGGTGCCGAGTTGATGCATTCTGCGCAGAACGCATGAATGATCAGGCCGGTAAACAGAATCAGCGCGAAGTCGACTTTGGACCCGGTGGCCGCACCGCTGCCGCCCCAGCGCGCATTGAATACGGTTGAAAAGACAAATGTATAAATAGCGAGCAATAGCAGCGGGTTGATAAATGACCATGCTACGCCCCCCACTGAACCGCGATAACGAGATGAAATCTCTCGTTTCGTCAGTTGCATGATCAGTTGGCGATTTTTAATTGCGCTGATCAGCATTCGCAAAGGCGACGTTGGAAATGAATCATGCATGTTCAAGGCAAAAGCTCCAATGGAGGCCGTTCGGTAAGTTGATAGATTGTACGAGCGACGTTATTTAGTTCGCTTGAAGGTGGCGACTGGAAGTAGCCGATGGGTGCAGCGCAATGACTGAAACCCGATTTGACGAATACACCGTTGCCATCACGGTGAAGCTTTCGATTGGTTGTCATCGGTCAAATACCCTTCACGATGGCTGCGAGGAGAAGTCCGATGTTACCTGGCAGTGTCTGGCGGTAGACACCGGCACGCAGCAGTCCAAGAAGGCGGCGCGGCAAGTTGCCTTTTCGCGCAAGGCGAAAGCATTCAAGTTTTTTCCGGTTTTCATTAGTCAGCAGTGCGTGCGCCGAAGTCAGGCAATGGATGTTCTGTTCATTCCAGTTCGAAAAGCGTCCTTTGAGCATCTGGCGAAACCGTGAAAACCGGGCTTTCAATCCGGAGTTGGCCCCGATCAGGTTGTCTTCATGCTGACGATACAGAACGAAAGGTTGTGCGTCGTAGGCAACCTTGCCGCCAGCGCCGGTCACCAGAAGATAGGCCCACCAGTCGTGCGCGACGATCTCCAGATGATCGCCTGCGATGCGCATCAATTCGCGTGCTGCATGGTTGAACACCATCGTATTGCCTCCCGCGATGCTCTGTACCAATGCATTGGCAAACGCCGGAGGACGTGAAAAAAGTGGTGAGCATTCCATGGCTTTCCGTGCGAGTTCATGCCGCGGGTCCTCCCGCAGTAAAGTGCCGGAACATCCGTGGGAATCGTTTGCAGCCAGTCCAGAGCTGTCTCGAGTTTGGTGTCCAGCCAGATATCGTCCTGATCAGACCATGCATAAAAATCCGCTTGAACAGCCTCGTTGCAGGTGAGAGTCAGGAAATTGGCGGCAAACCCCCGTTTGGGACCCTGGAACACGCGGACACTGTCTGCTGTCTTCAATCCTTCGGAAAACGCCGCGAGAATGTCCAGGGTCTGATCGGTTGATCCGTCGTCGGATACGGCAATTATCCAGTTTTCGTGAGTCTGGGTTGCGATGGAGGCCAGTTGGTCAGCCAGAAAACGTTGACCGTTGTACGTGCACATAAGTATTGCGACACGCTTGGACAATGAGCGGTGGAAGCAATTTGACTTCACGAGTTGGTTTGCCGGGTGAGTGTCCACGCTAGAATCTGATGTTGAGGGGCTATGCACCTAGCACTCCGTTGCGAATAAATGACTCGTTGGTCAGAAAAATCCGTGGCGAGGGCACTAACCGCGAGTCAGCCTCGGAATAACATTGGATGACCAAAGTCAAAACGGGCATTGTAGCGAAAATTACTTTGCCCTAGTAGTGCTTAGCCGCATCTGCGCAGGGATATTGACCGGCGGACAGGGGGCAATCAGGTAGCATGTGCATCCGTCATTTTTATGGCTGAAAAGCATGGTCCGGGTTTACAGGTATCATGGCCGCCATAGACGACAGATCTCAGGCGTTGCCCTACAACAAATCCATTCGGTTTCGCGTGTTCAGTGCATTGGCTTGCTGCCCAGGACGATGCTTCGCGATCACAGCAGACTGCGCGATATGTCGAAGGTGTGGGACCAGGGTTGCTATCACGATGATTTTGCTATTTAAGAATGAGATAGATGAACGCTAGCACCGTATTGGTTACAGGTGGTTCGGGTTTTCTGGGCGGCGCCCTGTTAAGGACATTGGCAAGTCAAAAAGAATACTCCTTGCGCACGGCATTAAGACGTGACTGCAAAAGCCTGCCTGCGTCAGTGCGCGCGTTCAATGTTCCTGGCCTGACTCCAACCGTTGATTGGCAGGCTGCTCTGGTTGACGTCGACGTTGTAGTGCACGCCGCAGCACGGGTTCACGTGATGGACGAGCAGTCGGGCGATCCCTTGACCGAGTTTCGCTTGGTAAATGTCGAGGGCACTCTGAACCTGGCTCGACAGGCCGTGAAAGCGAAGGTCCGTCGATTCATTTACATCAGCTCAATCAAAGTGAACGGGGAGTCTACTGTTCCTGGCAGAGCCTTTACGGCAGACGATCCCTTTTCCCCCGTCGATCCCTATGGCATTTCCAAGTGTGAAGCTGAAGAAGCTCTTCGCCAGTTGGTATCTTCGACGTCAATGGAACTTGTTATTATCAGGCCCGTACTGGTTTACGGGCCGGGCGTGAAAGCGAACTTTTTAAGTATGATCCGCTGGCTGGACCGGGGAGTTCCGTTGCCATTTGGTGCGATCGTCAACAAGCGTAGTCTGGTGAGCCTGGATAACCTGATCGATCTGATACTGACGTGCTTCTCTCATCCAGCAGCGGCCAATCAGACTTTTCTTGCCAGCGATGGTGAGGATGTATCCACAACAGAGCTGTTGATGAAAATCGGTCGAGCATTGAATAAGCCCGCGAGGCTGTTGCCATTTCCGGTGGCTTTTATGCGTCTGGGGGCAAAGCTCCTGGGCAGGGAGGCCATTGCCCAGCGACTTTTCGGTTCTCTTCAGGTTGATATAAGCAAAAACTTACGACTCTTGGGGTGGGTGCCTCCAATGAGCCTCGATCAAGGACTGAACGCGACCGTGCAAGCCTATCTGGAATCTCAAAAGTAATGAACTTCTACTGGATTGTTCCATTGTTGGTGGGAGTTTCGTTCGCCCTGACCGCAGGCTTAAGGCGTTATGCGCTGGCGCGAAGCCTCATGGATGTGCCGAATGACCGCAGCTCTCATTCAGTCCCGACTCCGCGCGGCGGAGGAGTGGCAATAGTGCTGAGCTATGTTGTAGCGCTCTGTATGCTATATGGCTGTGGATTGATGTCATCTGATACCTTTATTGCTTTTCTAGGGGCGGGTTCGGTCACTGCTGTGATCGGGTTTCTGGATGACCATGGCCATATTGCCGCGCGATGGAGATTGCTGGCGCATTTCCTGAGTGCGGGTTGGGGAGTTTACTGGCTGGGGGGGCTCGCGCCCTTTGCCTTGTTTGGATTCTCGATTGATCCAGGCTGGATCGGGCATTTTCTGGCTGTGGTTTATCTGGTGTGGATGCTGAATCTCTATAATTTCATGGACGGTATCGACGGTATTGCCAGTCTTGAGGCGATCACCGTGTGTTTCGGCGGCGTGCTTATCTATTGGTTCAGCGGTAACGCTGATCTTGCATGGCCCGCAGTCCTTCTTGCTGCTTGCGTAGCGGGTTTTTTGTGTTGGAATTTTCCGCCGGCGAAGATTTTCATGGGGGATGCAGGCAGTGGTTTTCTGGGTGTCGTGTTGGGACTTTTGTCTCTACAGGCGGCTTGGATCGCGCCTGATTTACTGTGGGGTTGGCTCATTCTGCTAGGGGTGTTTATTGTCGATGCCACCTTCACGCTGTTAAGGCGTCTG
>NZ_JBFDVZ010000018.1:0-17011 GCF_050473925.1 Pseudomonas sp. S8 | reverse complement strand
ACTCGTAAGCATTGTTGATTTTCGGTTTGTATTGATCCGCTGTCTGGGCGTAAGCCGCTTCGACGATGAAGTCTTTTTCCAGTTCTTTAACGATGCGCTCCCACGTGTAGACGTGAAAGTGGAATTCGTTCGGATCTTCTCCGGTTTCGTCTGACCAGTCATTTGGAACGGAAAGTACGATTCGCCCGGACGGGCTTAGGACCCGGTAGAACTCTGCCAGCAATCCAACCGGATCCGGTACGTGCTCCAAGGTTTCAAACGAGGTAATGAGGTCGATCGAGTTATCCGGAATATCGTTCAGCGCTTCCGGCAGCCAGCCTTCTTTGAAGGTGAGTTGCGAATTGACCGCAGAGAAGTTTTTTTCAGCGTATTTGACTGCATAGTTGCTGCCATCAACGCCGAGGATCGAACTGGCGTCCGAGCAGTTGAACAAAGTATAGGCGCCGTAACCTAGTCCGCAGGCCGCGTCGAGGATGCGGTCGCCGTTGCGCACATAGCGACTGGCCAGGAGATAGCGAATGATATGGCCATCGGAGCGACTGCCAGGCTCGCGCGTCATGTCCATGTGCAGGTCGCGCTCGTCTTTCAGCGCTTCCAATGGATAAACGGTGGCGGCTTCCTTGGGAAGCTTCTCAAGCGGTATGGCAATTTTGCCTTGTTCATATTGCAGAGACTGGTAATCGTTGACGCGATAGTAGGCAGGGTGTTTGCGTACGCCGTTTTCGAAGAACAGCATTTCCCAAGCTTTGCGGGCTTCTTTTGTGTCGGGTTCGCAGCTGGTGTCCAGAAACAGGAAGATGTTGCGTTTCGAGACTCTTGGCGCTTCGACAGCCAAACGCTCGAGGGAGAGAGCAGCGTCGTCGGCATGAGTGATCAATACCGTCGAAAAACTCTCGTCGTCCAATAGCAGGTCAGCACCGTCCCATGCAATGAACCGTCCTGGAAGCTGTGCATTGCCGCACTCGGTTTCAGCACCCGGGAAGACGTTGTACGCCTGCACACCCGCCAGCAGGAAGGCCCGCAGCAACTCTGTATCAGGCAGGCCGATATGTAGCACTTTGCCGTTACCACAGGCTGAAAGTACCTGCGAGACCAGTTGTTGGCGTTCCCCTGCCGTCAGTGATGCCGAGCAAATGTTTGTGGTGGAAATAGTCATTGGCTCAGCCCTTGAGTTCGATTGCTTTCATGCGGAGGTCGAGGACACCGCCAAAATGGTATTCGCGGGGCTTGGTAGCCACCGTAAAAAATGCCGCCTCGTCACGCCAGTGAAGAATGCGTTGTTCGGCGTAGTAAGGTTTGCCTTCCTGGGAGATGGCAGCCTGAATTTCGTAAAGGTTGGCGCCCAGACTGCATTCAAACTGAAAATCAACAGAGGACTCGGTGCCGGCAGTGAATGTCTTGGTCCAGAAGGTCTCGCCCGTCGCCAGATTGGCGGCAATGGCCATGTCCTGGTTTAGCGTGCCCCAGGAGTAAATCTTGACGCCTTCCTTGTTGCGAAGACGTAGGCTCACATTCAGGTGGTCAAGATCGACGTTGCAGCGGAAGGACACGCGAATGACAGACGTCTGTGTGGCATAGAAAACCTGGGTTTCTTCGCCCTCGGCGTTCAACACGCGCACATCCAGAACCTCGGCATCCTGATTACCGAAGGAGAACCGGTCTGCAGTTTTCGATTCGGTCTTGGCAGTCTTGTTATCGTCCTTCTGATGTTGCGCAGCCTTGTCGGAAAGGTTTTTCGTCAACTGTTGCAGGTAAAGACTTTCCTGTTCGTGCAGGTTCCTGCGGTAATCGAGGATGACGTCGGCCGAAGACCCGATGCTTTCAATTTTCCCATTGGAAAGAAAGATCGCCCGCTGCGTGAGGGTCCGCACCGATTCTTCATCGTGGGAGACGAACAGCAGGGTTGTGCCATTGCTGGTGAGCTTTTCGATTCGTTCGTAGCAGCGTTTCTGAAACAGTGCATCGCCGACCGCCAAGGCTTCGTCGACAATCAGGATTTCAGGTTTCAGATTAGCCTGGACAGAAAATGCCAGCCTCACGAACATACCGCTGGAGTAAGTCTTTACGGGTTGGTCGACGAATTCCCCGATGTCTGCAAACGACAGGATGTCATCCATCAGTTCGTCAGTCTTGCTGCGACTCAGGCCGTGAATCGCACAGTTGAGATAAACGTTTTCCCGCCCGCTGAATTCCGGATTGAAACCTGAGCCCAGCTCAAGCAGCGCGGCAATGCGCCCATCGACATTTACCGTGCCCGAGGTCGGCGTCAGTGTGCCGCAGATAATCTGCAGCAGTGTGGATTTGCCCGAACCGTTTTTGCCGATGATGCCGACAGACTCGCCGCGTGCAACTTCAAAGTTGATGTCCTTGAGAGCCCAGAACTCATGGTGAAGTTTCTTTGATGGCAAGATCATCTGAAGCAAGCGATCGTGCGCTTTCTCATACATGTTGAAACGCTTGGAGAGGTCATTGACGCGAATGGCAACATCTTTAGAGGACATCAGCAAAGCCTGCGCGAGTTTTTTGGAAGAATGCAAAGCCGAGGCAGCAGATAACAATGCCGACGATATAGCTCGTGCCAAGTGTGTGCATATCAGGGATCTGGCCGAACAACAGGGTTGCGCGGCCATTTTCGATGACAGCGGTCAATGGGTTGATATATAGCCAGCCGCGGTACTCTTCAGGCAAGGCGCTGATCGGGTAGAAAACCGGCGACAGAAACAGCAGTGCCGTGGCGGCCATGCCCGTGACCTGGCCAATATCGCGTATGTATGCGCCGAGTGCGGACAAGATCCAGGATAGGCCTATCACCATCAGGATTAGCGGTATCAGAACAATCGGGAAAAACAGCGCAGTAAGCGGAATCGAGTGATTGAACACCAGTTGTGCTGCCAGCAGCACCGACAGGCTGACGCACAGGTGAAACAGGGCGTTCAACACCGAGGTCGGAGCGAGGGTTTCAATCGGAAAAACGACTTTTTTTACAAAGTTGACGTTGCCAGTGATCAGTTTGGGTGCCGAGTTGATGCATTCTGCGCAGAACGCATGAATGATCAGGCCGGTAAACAGAATCAGCGCGAAGTCGACTTTGGACCCGGTGGCCGCACCGCTGCCGCCCCAGCGCGCATTGAATACGGTTGAAAAGACAAATGTATAAATAGCGAGCAATAGCAGCGGGTTGATAAATGACCATGCTACGCCCCCCACTGAACCGCGATAACGAGATGAAATCTCTCGTTTCGTCAGTTGCATGATCAGTTGGCGATTTTTAATTGCGCTGATCAGCATTCGCAAAGGCGACGTTGGAAATGAATCATGCATGTTCAAGGCAAAAGCTCCAATGGAGGCCGTTCGGTAAGTTGATAGATTGTACGAGCGACGTTATTTAGTTCGCTTGAAGGTGGCGACTGGAAGTAGCCGATGGGTGCAGCGCAATGACTGAAACCCGATTTGACGAATACACCGTTGCCATCACGGTGAAGCTTTCGATTGGTTGTCATCGGTCAAATACCCTTCACGATGGCTGCGAGGAGAAGTCCGATGTTACCTGGCAGTGTCTGGCGGTAGACACCGGCACGCAGCAGTCCAAGAAGGCGGCGCGGCAAGTTGCCTTTTCGCGCAAGGCGAAAGCATTCAAGTTTTTTCCGGTTTTCATTAGTCAGCAGTGCGTGCGCCGAAGTCAGGCAATGGATGTTCTGTTCATTCCAGTTCGAAAAGCGTCCTTTGAGCATCTGGCGAAACCGTGAAAACCGGGCTTTCAATCCGGAGTTGGCCCCGATCAGGTTGTCTTCATGCTGACGATACAGAACGAAAGGTTGTGCGTCGTAGGCAACCTTGCCGCCAGCGCCGGTCACCAGAAGATAGGCCCACCAGTCGTGCGCGACGATCTCCAGATGATCGCCTGCGATGCGCATCAATTCGCGTGCTGCATGGTTGAACACCATCGTATTGCCTCCCGCGATGCTCTGTACCAATGCATTGGCAAACGCCGGAGGACGTGAAAAAAGTGGTGAGCATTCCATGGGCTTTCCGTGCGAGTTCATGCCGCGGGTCCTCCCGCAGTAAAGTGCCGGAACATCCGTGGGAATCGTTTGCAGCCAGTCCAGAGCTGTCTCGAGTTTGGTGTCCAGCCAGATATCGTCCTGATCAGACCATGCATAAAAATCCGCTTGAACAGCCTCGTTGCAGGTGAGAGTCAGGAAATTGGCGGCAAACCCCCGTTTGGGACCCTGGAACACGCGGACACTGTCTGCTGTCTTCAATCCTTCGGAAAACGCCGCGAGAATGTCCAGGGTCTGATCGGTTGATCCGTCGTCGGATACGGCAATTATCCAGTTTTCGTGAGTCTGGGTTGCGATGGAGGCCAGTTGGTCAGCCAGAAAACGTTGACCGTTGTACGTGCACATAAGTATTGCGACACGCTTGGACAATGAGCGGTGGAAGCAATTTGACTTCACGAGTTGGTTTGCCGGGTGAGTGTCCACGCTAGAATCTGATGTTGAGGGGCTATGCACCTAGCACTCCGTTGCGAATAAATGACTCGTTGGTCAGAAAAATCCGTGGCGAGGGCACTAACCGCGAGTCAGCCTCGGAATAACATTGGATGACCAAAGTCAAAACGGGCATTGTAGCGAAAATTACTTTGCCCTAGTAGTGCTTAGCCGCATCTGCGCAGGGATATTGACCGGCGGACAGGGGGCAATCAGGTAGCATGTGCATCCGTCATTTTTATGGCTGAAAAGCATGGTCCGGGTTTACAGGTATCATGGCCGCCATAGACGACAGATCTCAGGCGTTGCCCTACAACAAATCCATTCGGTTTCGCGTGTTCAGTGCATTGGCTTGCTGCCCAGGACGATGCTTCGCGATCACAGCAGACTGCGCGATATGTCGAAGGTGTGGGACCAGGGTTGCTATCACGATGATTTTGCTATTTAAGAATGAGATAGATGAACGCTAGCACCGTATTGGTTACAGGTGGTTCGGGTTTTCTGGGCGGCGCCCTGTTAAGGACATTGGCAAGTCAAAAAGAATACTCCTTGCGCACGGCATTAAGACGTGACTGCAAAAGCCTGCCTGCGTCAGTGCGCGCGTTCAATGTTCCTGGCCTGACTCCAACCGTTGATTGGCAGGCTGCTCTGGTTGACGTCGACGTTGTAGTGCACGCCGCAGCACGGGTTCACGTGATGGACGAGCAGTCGGGCGATCCCTTGACCGAGTTTCGCTTGGTAAATGTCGAGGGCACTCTGAACCTGGCTCGACAGGCCGTGAAAGCGAAGGTCCGTCGATTCATTTACATCAGCTCAATCAAAGTGAACGGGGAGTCTACTGTTCCTGGCAGAGCCTTTACGGCAGACGATCCCTTTTCCCCCGTCGATCCCTATGGCATTTCCAAGTGTGAAGCTGAAGAAGCTCTTCGCCAGTTGGTATCTTCGACGTCAATGGAACTTGTTATTATCAGGCCCGTACTGGTTTACGGGCCGGGCGTGAAAGCGAACTTTTTAAGTATGATCCGCTGGCTGGACCGGGGAGTTCCGTTGCCATTTGGTGCGATCGTCAACAAGCGTAGTCTGGTGAGCCTGGATAACCTGATCGATCTGATACTGACGTGCTTCTCTCATCCAGCAGCGGCCAATCAGACTTTTCTTGCCAGCGATGGTGAGGATGTATCCACAACAGAGCTGTTGATGAAAATCGGTCGAGCATTGAATAAGCCCGCGAGGCTGTTGCCATTTCCGGTGGCTTTTATGCGTCTGGGGGCAAAGCTCCTGGGCAGGGAGGCCATTGCCCAGCGACTTTTCGGTTCTCTTCAGGTTGATATAAGCAAAAACTTACGACTCTTGGGGTGGGTGCCTCCAATGAGCCTCGATCAAGGACTGAACGCGACCGTGCAAGCCTATCTGGAATCTCAAAAGTAATGAACTTCTACTGGATTGTTCCATTGTTGGTGGGAGTTTCGTTCGCCCTGACCGCAGGCTTAAGGCGTTATGCGCTGGCGCGAAGCCTCATGGATGTGCCGAATGACCGCAGCTCTCATTCAGTCCCGACTCCGCGCGGCGGAGGAGTGGCAATAGTGCTGAGCTATGTTGTAGCGCTCTGTATGCTATATGGCTGTGGATTGATGTCATCTGATACCTTTATTGCTTTTCTAGGGGCGGGTTCGGTCACTGCTGTGATCGGGTTTCTGGATGACCATGGCCATATTGCCGCGCGATGGAGATTGCTGGCGCATTTCCTGAGTGCGGGTTGGGGAGTTTACTGGCTGGGGGGGCTCGCGCCCTTTGCCTTGTTTGGATTCTCGATTGATCCAGGCTGGATCGGGCATTTTCTGGCTGTGGTTTATCTGGTGTGGATGCTGAATCTCTATAATTTCATGGACGGTATCGACGGTATTGCCAGTCTTGAGGCGATCACCGTGTGTTTCGGCGGCGTGCTTATCTATTGGTTCAGCGGTAACGCTGATCTTGCATGGCCCGCAGTCCTTCTTGCTGCTTGCGTAGCGGGTTTTTTGTGTTGGAATTTTCCGCCGGCGAAGATTTTCATGGGGGATGCAGGCAGTGGTTTTCTGGGTGTCGTGTTGGGACTTTTGTCTCTACAGGCGGCTTGGATCGCGCCTGATTTACTGTGGGGTTGGCTCATTCTGCTAGGGGTGTTTATTGTCGATGCCACCTTCACGCTGTTAAGGCGTCTGCTTCGCGGCGACAAGGTTTACGAGGCGCACCGGAGCCATGCCTATCAGTTTGCTTCCCGGTCGCATGGCGGTCATATGCCTGTCGCGCTTGCCGTCTGCCTGATCAACTTGCTCTGGCTAATGCCTATTGCGATTGGAGTAGTGCTCTACAAATGGGATGGAGCCTTCGCCCTGATCCTGGCTTACCTGCCTCTGGTATGGCTGGCGGTCAGGTACGAGGCGGGACGACTGGAAGGTCGAACATCAAATAATTGAAAAACAGTGTTACTGTTTAGCGCTGCTGTAAAAGTCGTCTGTATCACAGGATTCGGCGCAAAAATTCAGTTGAAAGGATCGTGCTGAGGAAGTGACGGGATGATGGATAAAATTCGAGCGTATCTGCTGGGATTGCCTCGGCGCCGCAAAAGGTTGATTCAGGTTGCCACCGATATTGTGTTGGTGTGGCTGGCGCTTTGGTTGGCTTTTATCGTTCGGCTTGGCATCGACGATATGTATAACCCGTTGCGCGTCCATTTATGGTTGTTCGCGTCAGCCCCGCTTGTGGCTATCCCCCTGTTTATCCGTTTCGGCATGTACCGGGCGGTCATGCGTTACTTCGGCAACGACGCATTGGTTGCGATCATCAAGGCGGTCAGTCTTTCATCGTTGATTCTCGCGCTGATTGTTTACTGGTACAGCAATCACGAAACTGTGGTTCCGCGCTCCATCATCTTCAACTACTGGTGGTTGAGCATGGTGATCATCGGTGGACTGCGTCTACTGATGCGCCAGTACTTCATGGGTGACTGGTTCAATGCGGTTCAGCATGTGCCCTTTGCCAACCGCGACGATGGCCTGATCAAAGTTGCTGTATATGGCGCGGGGGTTGCCGGTAACCAACTGGTAGCGGCGCTTCGCATGGGGCGGGTAATGCGTCCGGTAGCGTTCATCGATGACGATCCGGGTATTTCCGATCGCTCCATCTCAGGCTTGCAGGTGTACAAGCCCAAGCATATTCAGCAAATGATCGATGTGACGGGCGCGAAGGAAATTCTACTTGCCTTACCCTCTTCGACCCGGGCGAGACGTCGGGAAATCCTTAACTTGCTTGAAGGTTTTCCGCTCCATATTCGCAGCGTCCCGAACTTTACTGATCTAGCCAGTGGCAGGGTCAAAGTTGAAGATATTCAGGAAGTGGATATCGCGGATTTGTTGGGGCGCGACTCCGTGCCTGCCCAACCTGATCTGCTCGAGCGTTGTATCAAAGGCAAGACGGTCATGGTCACGGGCGCAGGGGGGTCGATAGGTTCGGAGCTGTGCCGGCAAATATTTGCCTTGGGCCCGATCACTCTCATTTTGTTCGACCACGGCGAATTCAACCTCTACAGCATTTTGTCAGAGCTAGAGCAGCGTGCTGCCTGTGAATCGATTTCCTTGCGGTTGCTGCCGATTCTCGGGTCAATCCGTGACCCGGCTAAACTCCTCGATGTCATGAAGTACTGGAAAGTCGACACCGTTTATCATGCCGCAGCCTATAAGCATGTACCTATGGTTGAGCACAACATAGCTGAAGGTGTACTCAACAATGTAATGGGTACACTCAATACTGCTCAGGCCGCCTTACAGTCGGGCGTTTCGAATTTCGTCCTGATCTCCACCGACAAAGCAGTGCGGCCTACAAATGTCATGGGCAGCACCAAACGTTTGGCCGAGTTGACGTTGCAGGCCTTGAGCCGTGAGATAGCGCCGGTATTGTTTGGTGACAAATCAAACGTTTCCCGAGTCAACAAAACCCGCTTCACCATGGTCCGTTTCGGCAATGTGCTGGGATCGTCGGGTTCGGTGATCCCGCTGTTCCACAGTCAGATCAAATCAGGCGGCCCGCTGACGGTCACCCATCCCAAGATCACCCGCTACTTCATGACGATTCCGGAAGCCGCGCAGCTGGTCATTCAAGCCGGGTCCATGGGGCAGGGCGGTGATGTCTTCGTGCTGGACATGGGGGAACCGGTCAAAATTGTCGAGTTGGCAGAAAAAATGATCCACCTGTCGGGCTTGAGCATTCGCTCCGAGCGCAACCCGCAGGGGGATATTTCCATCGAATTCACTGGCTTGCGGCCAGGTGAAAAGCTCTACGAGGAGCTGTTGATCGGCGACAACGTAGCAGCCACACCCCATCCGATGATCATGACCGCCAACGAGGATCACCTTCCCTGGGATGTACTCAAGGTGCGCCTGCACGAGTTACTCGTCGCAGTCGAAAAGGATGATTACTCACGAGTGCGCCAGTTGCTGCGCGAAACTGTCAGCGGCTACACCCCGGACGGCGAAATCGTCGACTGGATCTATCAACAACGCCGTCTTGAACCCTGATTGTTTCACATCCTGTAATAGACGCATTTTTGACACCCGCCAACCATCGCCTAAGTTTGGAGAGCAGCTTCGGAAAAGCTGCTTTCTCAATCGATGATGGAGCGTCATTTATGCGTAACGGTTTTTTCTACTCCCTGGTTTTTGCTTTGCTCACCAGTGCTTCAATCGCTGTAGTCGCGGCACCTGCCGTCGTCCCGAACACGGATAATGCAACGATGGTGAGCGATAACGTGACATTGCCGTCGAGTGAAAAGGTCGATCTCAACGGTGCCGACGCAGCCACTCTGCAAAAACAATTGGCCGGAGTTGGCGAGACAAAGGCCAAAGCGATTGTTGCGTATCGTGATGCTAATGGGCCATTCACCTCGGTGGATGAGTTGCTGGAAGTGAAGGGCATCGGCAAGGCGATCCTCGTTCGCAACCGCGACAAGCTGGAAGTGAACTAAGCTGATTATTCAACGCCAAGGGGCCGGTCATTGACCGGCCTTTCTGCTTTCTGGTGGCAGAGATGCGACAGAGGGAGCGCCGTCGCGTCCGTCGGCGAGCTGAAAATTATGGGTATCATATTGTCTTGAGATTATGCCTATAATAATTTCCGTCACCTCCAGGCAAGTGAGCGTTGGAGGCCTATCTCCCAATATGTTTCAGGAGCGCTCTCATGAGTTCAGTCCAGTCTCAAGGTACGGCCGTCGTCACTGGCGCATCGTCCGGTATCGGTGCCATCTACGCGCAGCGGCTGGCAGCGCGTGGTTTTGATTTGCTGTTGGTGGCACGCGATCAACAGCGTCTTGACAGCGCTGCGGGCGAGTTGCGCGAAGCGCACGGTGTAAAGGTCGAAGTGCTCAAAGCCGACCTGACGCAAAAGGACGATGTCCTCAAACTCCAGCAACGCCTGCGCAGTGATTCAGGCATCACGCTGTTGGTGAACAACGCCGGGGTGGCGGCCGATGGCCTGCTGGCCAACTCCGATGCCGAGCAACTGGAGCGTCTGATCCAGTTGAACGTCACTGCCGTAACGTTGCTGGCCTCGGCAGCCGCCGCCAGTTTCGCCAAGGCCGGACGTGGCACGATCATCAACATCGCCTCGGTGGTGGCGCTGTTTCCGGAGCGCTTCAATGCCACCTACAGCGCGAGTAAAGCTTACGTGTTGAGCCTGACTCAATCGCTCAACGCCGAGCTCGAAGGCACTGGCGTGAAGGTGCAAGCGGTGCTGCCCGGGGTTACCCGCACTGAAATCTGGGAACGCTCGGGCATCGACGCCAGCGGTATTCCGGCGGAGATGGTGATGGAAGCTGGCGAGATGGTCGATGCGGCGCTGGCCGGTCTGGATCAGGGCGAGTTGATTACCATCCCGTCGCTGCCGGATGAGGGTGAATGGCAGGCCTTCGTGCGCGCGCGGCATGTCATGGCACCGAATCTGTCGCGCAGCTCTGCGGCCCAACGCTACAAGCATTGATCAGAGGTAACTGTGGTATGAATGAAGGTCGAATTGTTGTCACCGGTATGGGCCTGGTTTCGCCTTTGGGCAGTAACGTCGAGAGGGTCTGGCAGCGCTTGCTCGCCGGGCGCTCGGGCTTGCGCAATTTGCCGGACGCGGTGAGCGCAGACTTGCCGACCCGGGTCGCCGGGATGGTGCCCATGGCGGCGGAAGACGTCGAGGCCGGTTTCGATCCGGACCTTGCCACGCCACCCAAGGAACAGAAGAAGATGGATCGCTTCATCCTGTTCGCCATGGAAGCGGCACGCCAGGCCCTGCTTCAGGCAGGATGGCAGCCGTCCGAGGCCAAGGAGCAGGAGCGTACCGCGACGATCATCGGCTCCGGTGTTGGCGGGTTCGGTGCAATAGCTGACGCTGTACGCACTACGGACAGTCGTGGTCCGCGTCGTCTGTCGCCGTTCACCATCCCATCGTTTCTGGTCAATCTGGCGGCCGGACATGTGTCGATCCAGCACGCTTTGAAAGGCCCGCTCGGCGCACCGGTGACTGCTTGTGCGGCCGGGGTCCAGGCGATTGGCGATGCTGCGCGGATGATTCGTGCCGGTGAAGCGGACATCGCGGTTTGTGGCGGAGCGGAAGCCTGTATTGATCGGGTCAGCCTGGCCGGTTTTGCCGCGGCGCGCGCGTTGTCCAGCGGTTACAACGACACCCCCGAACGTGCCTCACGACCCTTTGATAGTGGTCGCGATGGTTTCGTGATGGGTGAGGGCGCCGGTCTGCTGGTGATCGAATCGCTGGAGCATGCACTGGCACGTGGCGCGCAGCCTTTGGCTGAGCTGGTCGGTTATGGCACCACTGCCGACGCCTATCACCTGACTGCCGGGCCGGAAGATGGCAGCGGTGCGCGACGGGCGATGCAGTTGGCGCTGGCTCAGGCAGGTGTCGCGCCGGATCAGGTGCAGCATCTCAATGCGCATGCGACGTCCACCCCGGTGGGCGATCTCGGCGAGTTGGCCGCCATCAAGGCGTTGTTCGGCACCGAGAATAAAATCGCCGTGACTTCGACCAAATCCGCCACCGGGCATTTGCTCGGCGCTGCCGGCGGACTGGAAGCGATCTTCACCTTGTTGGCCATCCGCGATCAGGTCGTCCCGCCGACGCTCAACTTCGAAAATCCGGATCCGGCGAGTGCGGGTGTAGACATCGTTCATGGTCAGGCACGGTCGATGCCGATCGAGTATGCGCTGTCCAACGGTTTCGGTTTCGGCGGGGTAAACGCCAGTGTGCTGTTCAAGCGTTGGCAGGATTAGTCCTGCGATTGCTTGAGGTGGTCACGCGTGACGTCGAGGATACGCTGGGCAAGCTCGGCGTCAGCGACACTGCGTGACAGCAAGAGCGCGCCGACCAGTGTCGACATGATGACGATGGCCCGGTCGGCGCTGTTATTGCCCTCAAGGGTGCCTTCGATTTGACTCAGTCGGGCATTGAGTACCGCATCACTGGTCGGGCTTGGCTGGCCGCGCAGACCCAGCTCTGAAGAAATGGTCAGCAGCGGGCAGCCTTCGTGCGGGGAGGTCTGATGCCATTCGGAAAGATAAGTGTCGATAAATGCCTGCAGCGGCTGTTCCTGAGCAAAGATCTCGGCGCACAGTCCATCGACTTGAGCGCTCGCCTCCTGCAAGGCTTTTTCGACCAGTTCGTCCTTGGATTTGAAGTGCGAATAAAAGCCGCCGTGGGTCAGCCCCAGTGCTTTCATCAAAGGTTGCAGGCCGGTAGCACCGATGCCGTCTTTGCGAAATCGCGCCGAGGCTTCCTTGATGATCCGCTGATGGGTTTGAGCTTTATGATCTTGCGAGTAACGCATGTGGAACTCTCCGCAACAAGACCACCATCTTAACCAAGGTAAATGAAATGGTGACTGTACTTCTACTTCTTAAAAGCGTGCGGCTGAGTCCAACATGATCCTTAAGGGATACGCTCCACAAAAAACAAACCCCGCCTGATCCGGCGGGGTTTTTCGTTCAGCGATCCTGCGCGTCCTTGATGTCCGCTTCGGCGTTGCGCTGCGCAACGCGCTTGCGTTCCTCATCGGTCAGTTCAACCTTGTTGGCGGTGTCGCGCAACATCATCAATCCGCCAACGATCGAGCCGATTGCAACGACCAGAATCAACCAGGCATACCAGGGCATAACGGCTCTCCTTAATGGCAGCTTGGCGGGCGAAGGCTTCGCCAGCGACGCTGCATACCACTTATGAGCGAAATGACTTCGCAGTGGTTCCATTCTAGGTCGGTTATGTCCGGTGTACCCGAAATCCCTGTAGGAGCTGCCGAAGGCTGCGATCTTTTGACTTTGCCTTTTCAAAAACAAGATCAAAAGATCGCAGCCTTTGGCAGTTCCTACATGATGCGTTATCGCCCCGTTAGCATGGCATCGGCCGGAGCGTCAGCGCGCAACTGACCGGTAAGCATGAAGTAGCCGAAACCGACCGCCATGAAGCCGAGGAAGATCAAGCCGATCAGCGCGTTGAACCACGCCATCGCCACCAGACAAACCACCGCCAGCACCAAGGCAATCAGCGGAATCAGCGGATAGCACGGCGCGCGAAAAGTCCGCTCGAGATTGGGTTCGGATTTGCGCAGTTTGAACAGGCTGAGCATGCTCATGATGTACATCACGATCGCGCCGAACACGGCCATGGTGATCATCGCGGCGGTGAGGGTCATGCCACCGAGGTTGATCAGTCCGTCGCTGTAGATCGCAGCGATGCCGATGATGCCGCCGGCGATGATTGCGCGGTGCGGGGTATGGAAACGCGAGAGTTTCGCCAGCGACGCCGGCAGGTAACCGGCGCGGGCGAGGGCGAAGAACTGCCGCGAGTAGCCGAGGATGATCCCGTGGAAACTCGCCACCAGACCGAACAGGCCGATCCACACCAGCATGTGCAACCAGCCGGAATTGTCGCCGACCACGGTTTTCATCGCCTGTGGCAGCGGGTCATTGATGTTCGCCAGGGTGCGCCAGTCACCGACACCGCCGGCGAAGAACATCACGCCCATCGCCAGCAACACCAGGGTCAGGATCCCGCTGATGTAGGCCTTGGGGATCGTGCGTTTGGGATCCTTGGCTTCTTCGGCAGCCATCGCCGCACCTTCAATGGCGAGGAAAAACCAGATCGCAAACGGAATAGCAGCGAACATCCCGGCAATCGCCGGCGCACCGAACACATCGGAACCGGCCCAGCCATTCAGGGCAAAGCTGCTGAAGCTGAAGGCCGGTGCGACCACACCCATGAACACCAGCAATTCAATCACCGCCAGCACGCAGACGATCAGTTCGAACGTTGCCGCCAGTTTCACCCCGAGGATGTTCAGGGTCATGAACACGATGTAGGCACCGACCGCTGCGTGTTTCGGGTCGAGCGCCGGAAACTGCACATTCAGATAAGCGCCAATCGCCAGGGCGATGGCCGGAGGGGCGAAGACGAATTCGATCAGCGTAGCCAGCCCGGCAATCAGTCCGCCTTTTTCACCGAAGGCTCGGCGGCTATAGGCGAACGGCCCGCCCGCATGAGGAATCGCGGTGGTCAGTTCGGTGAAGCTGAAGATGAAGCAGGTGTACATCGTGGCGACCATGAACGAGGTCACCAGAAAACCCAGCGTGCCGGCGACGCCCCAGCCGTAACTCCAGCCGAAGTACTCGCCGGAAATCACCAGCCCGACGGCGATGCCCCACAGGTGCAAGGTGCCCAGCGTGGGTTTGAGTTGTGTGTTCATGCGCATGCTCCCCGGAACGGTTTGGAAAGCTCGGGGGAGGGCGTTTGCAGTGGGCGTGCCAGTCCTGTGAATCAGGTCGCAATAGGCTGAAAGCTGTCGTTATCCAAGATGTTCATTACCGGATGGGCACATTTTCGTGCGCCAGTTGGGTGCGACGTCGTTAGTGCTGCCGTCTTCGCGGGCAAGCCCGCTCCCACAGGTTTGGCGTTGGAATCAAACTCTGCGGACCACGCAAAAAACTGTGGGAGCCGGGCTTGCCCGCGATGAGGCCCGACCTGACGCTGCAAAACCCCGCTGTAACGCCAGCATAAACCCACTCTTTACGCTTTCTTTATGCCTCGCTGCACCCCTCGGTCTCGTTCCTTTACAGCCTCCTTTCCGACAATGCCTCCACACGCGGCAATACGCCGTAACACGGAGATCTTCCATGAGCGTTCTGGACGGGGTGTCCCTGCTGTTGGCAGCCGGGCTGTTCATTTATCTGTTGGTTGCGCTGTTGCGCGCGGATCGGAACTAGGAGCGGCTATGCACAGTTATGACTATTGGCTGATCCTCGCGTTTTTTGCGGTGGTCTTGCTGCCGGCGCCGTTCCTCGGGCGCTTTTACTACAAGGTGATGGAAGGTCAGCGCACTTGGCTGACACCGATCCTCGGCCCGGTCGAGCGCGGTTGCTATCGGATTGCCGGGGTGGATCCGCAAGCTGAACAGAGCTGGCAGAAGTACACGCTGGCTTTGCTGGCGTTCAACCTCGCGGGGTTTCCTGCTGCTGTTCGCGATTCTGTTGTTTCAGGATCATTTGCCGCTGAACCCGCAAAACCTGCCAGGCCAGGAATGGACCCAGGCGTTCAACACCGCGGTCAGTTTCATGACCAACACCAACTGGCAGTCCTACAGCGGTGAAGTGACCCTCAGCTACCTGAGTCAGATGGTCGGCCTTACCGTGCAGAACTTCGTCAGCGCTGCCACCGGTCTGGCGGTGCTGGTTGCGTTGTGCCGTGGCATCGGGCGCAAGTCGGCCAAGACTCTGGGCAACTTCTGGGTCGACATGACCCGCGCCACGCTCTACGGCCTGCTGCCGCTGTGCCTGCTGCTGGCGCTGTATTTGGTATGGCAGGGCGTACCGCAGACCTTCGCGCAATATGTGAACGCGGTGACGATGCAGGGCGTCGATCAAGTGATCCCGCTCGGCCCGGCGGCCAGCCAGATTGCGATCAAGCAACTGGGCACCAACGGCGGTGGCTTCTTCGGTGTCAACTCGGCGCATCCGTTCGAGAACCCGACCGCGTGGAGCAACCTGTTCGAAGTCGCTTCAATCATCCTGATCCCGGTGGCGTTGGTGTTCACCTTCGGTCATTACGTGAAAGACCAGCGTCAGAGCCGCGCGATCATCGCCTGCATGCTCGCACTGTTCCTGATCGGCGGCGCGACGTCGCTGTGGGCCGAATATCAGCCTAACCCGGCGCTGAACAATGTCGCGGTCGAACAGACCGCGCCGCTGGAAGGCAAGGAAGCACGCTTCGGTACCACCGCCACCGTGCTGTGGTCGGTGACTACGACTGCGGCGTCGAACGGTTCGGTGAACGGCATGCACGACAGCCTCAACCCGCTCAGCGGCATGGTCGCGCTGGTCAACATGATGGTCGGCGAAGTGATCTTCGGCGGCGTCGGTGCCGGGCTCTACGGCATGTTGCTCAACGTGCTGATCGCGGTGTTCCTCGCTGGCCTGATGATTGGCCGCACCCCGGAATACCTCGGTAAGAAACTGCAGGCGCGGGAAGTGCAATTGCTGGTGGTGACCTTGCTGGTCATGCCGGTGGGCGTGCTGGTACTCGGCGCGATCGCCGCTGCTCTGCCTGGCCCCGCTGCGACCATCAGCAACCCCCGGCCCGCACGGTTTCAGCCAGTTGCTGTACGCCTATACCTCGGCCAGCGCGAACAATGGTTCGGCGTTTGGTGGCTTGAGCGCCAACACACCGTTCCACAACCTGATGCTCGGTCTGGGCATGTTGATCGGTCGCTTCGGTTACATCCTGCCGGTACTGGCCCTGGCCGGCAGCCTGGCGATGAAGAAAACCGCACCGATCGGCCAGAACAGCTTCCCGACCCACGGCCCGCTGTTTGTGACGCTGCTGACCGTGACCATTTTGCTGGTGGGCGGCCTGACGTTCTTGCCGACCCTCGCATTGGGCCCAATCGCCGAACATCTGAGCATGGGCTTCTAAGGAGTCAATGATGAATATGCCCGCAATCAAACCCGCCGCCGTGAAGGCGCCGGAACAAGCGAAAACCGCGATCTCGGCCCTGTGGCGTCCGGCGCTGGTGCAAGCTTTCGTCAAGCTCGACCCGCGCCAACTGGTGCGTTCGCCAGTGATGCTGGTGGTCGAACTGACGGCGATTTTCACCACCGTGCTGTGCTTCATCCCGGACAACGTCGTGCCGACGTTCGTCGCCGCGCAGATTGCCCTGTGGCTGTGGTTCACGGTGCTGTTCGCCAACTTCGCCGAAGCCTTGGCCGAGGGGCGCGGCAAGGCCCGCGCCGACAGCCTCAAGGCCGGCAGCGAAGGCCTCAGCGCGCGGCGCAAACTGGCCAATGGCAGCTTCCAGGTCGTGCCTGCCGCCAACCTGCGCAAAGGTGATGTGGTGCGCGTCGAAGCGGGGGAGATGATCCCCGGTGACGGCGAAGTCATCGAAGGGATCGCGGCGGTCAATGAAGCGGCGATTACCGGTGAGTCGGCGCCAGTGATTCGCGAGTCCG
>NZ_JBFDVZ010000017.1:0-9791 GCF_050473925.1 Pseudomonas sp. S8 | reverse complement strand
TTCAATTATTTGATGTTCGACCTTCCAGTCGTCCCGCCTCGTACCTGACCGCCAGCCATACCAGAGGCAGGTAAGCCAGGATCAGGGCGAAGGCTCCATCCCATTTGTAGAGCACTACTCCAATCGCAATAGGCATTAGCCAGAGCAAGTTGATCAGGCAGACGGCAAGCGCGACAGGCATATGACCGCCATGCGACCGGGAAGCAAACTGATAGGCATGGCTCCGGTGCGCCTCGTAAACCTTGTCGCCGCGAAGCAGACGCCTTAACAGCGTGAAGGTGGCATCGACAATAAACACCCCTAGCAGAATGAGCCAACCCCACAGTAAATCAGGCGCGATCCAAGCCGCCTGTAGAGACAAAAGTCCCAACACGACACCCAGAAAACCACTGCCTGCATCCCCCATGAAAATCTTCGCCGGCGGAAAATTCCAACACAAAAAACCCGCTACGCAAGCAGCAAGAAGGACTGCGGGCCATGCAAGATCAGCGTTACCGCTGAACCAATAGATAAGCACGCCGCCGAAACACACGGTGATCGCCTCAAGACTGGCAATACCGTCGATACCGTCCATGAAATTATAGAGATTCAGCATCCACACCAGATAAACCACAGCCAGAAAATGCCCGATCCAGCCTGGATCAATCGAGAATCCAAACAAGGCAAAGGGCGCGAGCCCCCCCAGCCAGTAAACTCCCCAACCCGCACTCAGGAAATGCGCCAGCAATCTCCATCGCGCGGCAATATGGCCATGGTCATCCAGAAACCCGATCACAGCAGTGACCGAACCCGCCCCTAGAAAAGCAATAAAGGTATCAGATGACATCAATCCACAGCCATATAGCATACAGAGCGCTACAACATAGCTCAGCACTATTGCCACTCCTCCGCCGCGCGGAGTCGGGACTGAATGAGAGCTGCGGTCATTCGGCACATCCATGAGGCTTCGCGCCAGCGCATAACGCCTTAAGCCTGCGGTCAGGGCGAACGAAACTCCCACCAACAATGGAACAATCCAGTAGAAGTTCATTACTTTTGAGATTCCAGATAGGCTTGCACGGTCGCGTTCAGTCCTTGATCGAGGCTCATTGGAGGCACCCACCCCAAGAGTCGTAAGTTTTTGCTTATATCAACCTGAAGAGAACCGAAAAGTCGCTGGGCAATGGCCTCCCTGCCCAGGAGCTTTGCCCCCAGACACATAAAAGCCACCGGAAATGGCAACAGCCTCGCGGGCTTATTCAATGCTCGACCGATTTTCATCAACAGCTCTGTTGTGGATACATCCTCACCATCGCTGGCAAGAAAAGTCTGATTGGCCGCTGCTGGATGAGAGAAGCACGTCAGTATCAGATCGATCAGGTTATCCAGGCTCACCAGACTACGCTTGTTGACGATCGCACCAAATGGCAACGGAACTCCCCGGTCCAGCCAGCGGATCATACTTAAAAAGTTCGCTTTCACGCCCGGCCCGTAAACCAGTACGGGCCTGATAATAACAAGTTCCATTGACGTCGAAGATACCAACTGGCGAAGAGCTTCTTCAGCTTCACACTTGGAAATGCCATAGGGATCGACGGGGGAAAAGGGATCGTCTGCCGTAAAGGCTCTGCCAGGAACAGTAGACTCCCCGTTCACTTTGATTGAGCTGATGTAAATGAATCGACGGACCTTCGCTTTCACGGCCTGTCGAGCCAGGTTCAGAGTGCCCTCGACATTTACCAAGCGAAACTCGGTCAAGGGATCGCCCGACTGCTCGTCCATCACGTGAACCCGTGCTGCGGCGTGCACTACAACGTCGACGTCAACCAGAGCAGCCTGCCAATCAACGGTTGGAGTCAGGCCAGGAACATTGAACGCGCGCACTGACGCAGGCAGGCTTTTGCAGTCACGTCTTAATGCCGTGCGCAAGGAGTATTCTTTTTGACTTGCCAATGTCCTTAACAGGGCGCCGCCCAGAAAACCCGAACCACCTGTAACCAATACGGTGCTAGCGTTCATCTATCTCATTCTTAAATAGCAAAATCATCGTGATAGCAACCCTGGTCCCACACCTTCGACATATCGCGCAGTCTGCTGTGATCGCGAAGCATCGTCCTGGGCAGCAAGCCAATGCACTGAACACGCGAAACCGAATGGATTTGTTGTAGGGCAACGCCTGAGATCTGTCGTCTATGGCGGCCATGATACCTGTAAACCCGGACCATGCTTTTCAGCCATAAAAATGACGGATGCACATGCTACCTGATTGCCCCCTGTCCGCCGGTCAATATCCCTGCGCAGATGCGGCTAAGCACTACTAGGGCAAAGTAATTTTCGCTACAATGCCCGTTTTGACTTTGGTCATCCAATGTTATTCCGAGGCTGACTCGCGGTTAGTGCCCTCGCCACGGATTTTTCTGACCAACGAGTCATTTATTCGCAACGGAGTGCTAGGTGCATAGCCCCTCAACATCAGATTCTAGCGTGGACACTCACCCGGCAAACCAACTCGTGAAGTCAAATTGCTTCCACCGCTCATTGTCCAAGCGTGTCGCAATACTTATGTGCACGTACAACGGTCAACGTTTTCTGGCTGACCAACTGGCCTCCATCGCAACCCAGACTCACGAAAACTGGATAATTGCCGTATCCGACGACGGATCAACCGATCAGACCCTGGACATTCTCGCGGCGTTTTCCGAAGGATTGAAGACAGCAGACAGTGTCCGCGTGTTCCAGGGTCCCAAACGGGGGTTTGCCGCCAATTTCCTGACTCTCACCTGCAACGAGGCTGTTCAAGCGGATTTTTATGCATGGTCTGATCAGGACGATATCTGGCTGGACACCAAACTCGAGACAGCTCTGGACTGGCTGCAAACGATTCCCACGGATGTTCCGGCACTTTACTGCGGGAGGACCCGCGGCATGAACTCGCACGGAAAGCCCATGGAATGCTCACCACTTTTTTCACGTCCTCCGGCGTTTGCCAATGCATTGGTACAGAGCATCGCGGGAGGCAATACGATGGTGTTCAACCATGCAGCACGCGAATTGATGCGCATCGCAGGCGATCATCTGGAGATCGTCGCGCACGACTGGTGGGCCTATCTTCTGGTGACCGGCGCTGGCGGCAAGGTTGCCTACGACGCACAACCTTTCGTTCTGTATCGTCAGCATGAAGACAACCTGATCGGGGCCAACTCCGGATTGAAAGCCCGGTTTTCACGGTTTCGCCAGATGCTCAAAGGACGCTTTTCGAACTGGAATGAACAGAACATCCATTGCCTGACTTCGGCGCACGCACTGCTGACTAATGAAAACCGGAAAAAACTTGAATGCTTTCGCCTTGCGCGAAAAGGCAACTTGCCGCGCCGCCTTCTTGGACTGCTGCGTGCCGGTGTCTACCGCCAGACACTGCCAGGTAACATCGGACTTCTCCTCGCAGCCATCGTGAAGGGTATTTGACCGATGACAACCAATCGAAAGCTTCACCGTGATGGCAACGGTGTATTCGTCAAATCGGGTTTCAGTCATTGCGCTGCACCCATCGGCTACTTCCAGTCGCCACCTTCAAGCGAACTAAATAACGTCGCTCGTACAATCTATCAACTTACCGAACGGCCTCCATTGGAGCTTTTGCCTTGAACATGCATGATTCATTTCCAACGTCGCCTTTGCGAATGCTGATCAGCGCAATTAAAAATCGCCAACTGATCATGCAACTGACGAAACGAGAGATTTCATCTCGTTATCGCGGTTCAGTGGGGGGCGTAGCATGGTCATTTATCAACCCGCTGCTATTGCTCGCTATTTATACATTTGTCTTTTCAACCGTATTCAATGCGCGCTGGGGCGGCAGCGGTGCGGCCACCGGGTCCAAAGTCGACTTCGCGCTGATTCTGTTTACCGGCCTGATCATTCATGCGTTCTGCGCAGAATGCATCAACTCGGCACCCAAACTGATCACTGGCAACGTCAACTTTGTAAAAAAAGTCGTTTTTTCCGATTGAAACCCTCGCTCCGACCTCGGTGTTGAACGCCCTGTTTCACCTGTGCGTCAGCCTGTCGGTGCTGCTGGCAGCACAACTGGTGTTCAATCACTCGATTCCGCTTACTGCGCTGTTTTTCCCGATTGTTCTGATACCGCTAATCCTGATGGTGATAGGCCTATCCTGGATCTTGTCCGCACTCGGCGCATACATACGCGATATTGGCCAGGTCACGGGCATGGCCGCCACGGCACTGCTGTTTCTGTCGCCGGTTTTCTACCCGATCAGCGCCTTGCCTGAAGAGTACCGCGGCTGGCTATATATCAACCCATTGACCGCTGTCATCGAAAATGGCCGCGCAACCCTGTTGTTCGGCCAGATCCCTGATATGCACACACTTGGCACGAGCTATATCGTCGGCATTGTTATCTGCTGCCTCGGCTTTGCATTCTTCCAAAAAACTCGCGCAGGCTTTGCTGATGTCCTCTAAAGATGTTGCCATTCGCGTCAATGACCTCTCCAAGCGTTTCAACATGTATGAGAAAGCGCACGATCGCTTGCTTCAGATGATCTTGCCATCAAAGAAACTTCACCATGAGTTCTGGGCTCTCAAGGACATCAACTTTGAAGTTGCACGCGGCGAGTCTGTCGGCATCATCGGCAAAAACGGTTCGGGCAAATCCACACTGCTGCAGATTATCTGCGGCACACTGACGCCGACCTCGGGCACGGTAAATGTCGATGGGCGCATTGCCGCGCTGCTTGAGCTGGGCTCAGGTTTCAATCCGGAATTCAGCGGGCGGGAAAACGTTTATCTCAACTGTGCGATTCACGGCCTGAGTCGCAGCAAGACTGACGAACTGATGGATGACATCCTGTCGTTTGCAGACATCGGGGAATTCGTCGACCAACCCGTAAAGACTTACTCCAGCGGTATGTTCGTGAGGCTGGCATTTTCTGTCCAGGCTAATCTGAAACCTGAAATCCTGATTGTCGACGAAGCCTTGGCGGTCGGCGATGCACTGTTTCAGAAACGCTGCTACGAACGAATCGAAAAGCTCACCAGCAATGGCACAACCCTGCTGTTCGTCTCCCACGATGAAGAATCGGTGCGGACCCTCACGCAGCGGGCGATCTTTCTTTCCAATGGGAAAATTGAAAGCATCGGGTCTTCGGCCGACGTCATCCTCGATTACCGCAGGAACCTGCACGAACAGGAAAGTCTTTACCTGCAACAGTTGACGAAAAACCTTTCCGACAAGGCTGCGCAACATCAGAAGGACGATAACAAGACTGCCAAGACCGAATCGAAAACTGCAGACCGGTTCTCCTTCGGTAATCAGGATGCCGAGGTTCTGGATGTGCGCGTGTTGAACGCCGAGGGCGAAGAAACCCAGGTTTTCTATGCCACACAGACGTCTGTCATTCGCGTGTCCTTCCGCTGCAACGTCGATCTTGACCACCTGAATGTGAGCCTACGTCTTCGCAACAAGGAAGGCGTCAAGATTTACTCCTGGGGCACGCTAAACCAGGACATGGCCATTGCCGCCAATCTGGCGACGGGCGAGACCTTCTGGACCAAGACATTCACTGCCGGCACCGAGTCCTCTGTTGATTTTCAGTTTGAATGCAGTCTGGGCGCCAACCTTTACGAAATTCAGGCTGCCATCTCCCAGGAAGGCAAACCTTACTACGCCGAACAACGCATTCTTCACTGGCGTGACGAGGCGGCATTTTTTACGGTGGCTACCAAGCCCCGCGAATACCATTTTGGCGGTGTCCTCGACCTCCGCATGAAAGCAATCGAACTCAAGGGCTGAGCCAATGACTATTTCCACCACAAACATTTGCTCGGCATCACTGACGGCAGGGGAACGCCAACAACTGGTCTCGCAGGTACTTTCAGCCTGTGGTAACGGCAAAGTGCTACATATCGGCCTGCCTGATACAGAGTTGCTGCGGGCCTTCCTGCTGGCGGGTGTGCAGGCGTACAACGTCTTCCCGGGTGCTGAAACCGAGTGCGGCAATGCACAGCTTCCAGGACGGTTCATTGCATGGGACGGTGCTGACCTGCTATTGGACGACGAGAGTTTTTCGACGGTATTGATCACTCATGCCGACGACGCTGCTCTCTCCCTCGAGCGTTTGGCTGTCGAAGCGCCAAGAGTCTCGAAACGCAACATCTTCCTGTTTCTGGACACCAGCTGCGAACCCGACACAAAAGAAGCCCGCAAAGCTTGGGAAATGCTGTTCTTCGAAAACGGCGTACGCAAACACCCTGCCTACTATCGCGTCAACGATTACCAGTCTCTGCAATATGAACAAGGCAAAATTGCCATACCGCTTGAGAAGCTTCCCAAGGAAGCCGCCACCGTTTATCCATTGGAAGCGCTGAAAGACGAGCGCGACCTGCACATGGACATGACGCGCGAGCCTGGCAGTCGCTCCGATGGCCATATCATTCGCTATCTCCTGGCCAGTCGCTATGTGCGCAACGGCGACCGCATCCTCGACGCGGCCTGCGGACTAGGTTACGGCGCCTATACTTTGTTCAACTGCTCGGACGCCAGTTCGATCCTCGGCGTTGATGGCAGCAACTATGCAGTCAAATACGCTGAAAAAAACTTCTCTGCGGTCAATTCGCAACTCACCTTCAAAGAAGGCTGGCTGCCGGAAGCGCTGAACGATATTCCGGATAACTCGATCGACCTCATTACCTCGTTTGAAACCTTGGAGCACGTACCGGATCCGGTTGGATTGCTGGCAGAGTTCTACCGGGTCCTAAGCCCGTCCGGGCGAATCGTACTTTCCGTTCCAAATGACTGGTCAGACGAAACCGGAGAAGATCCGAACGAATTCCACTTTCACGTCTACACGTGGGAGCGCATCGTTAAAGAACTGGAAAAAGACTTCATCGTCGAAGCGGCTTACGCCCAGACAGCGGATCAATACAAACCGAAAATCAACAATGCTTACGAGTGGGCAGTCGGCATTCGCGAGCTGTATGAAGTAGACCCCAAGACATTGATCGAAAAAGATCCGTCTTGTGAATGGTGCCTTCTGGTCGGCATGAAATCGCCGACACTTGGCGCAACCGTGCCTTACCGCGAAACCACCTACGATCTCTATCCTGAAAACCCGGGATGGAAGGTCACGCGTTTTGACGACTATGCCAACCCCTGGCTGGTGAAAGGCCTGGTCACGATCGGTCATCGCATCGAAGACACTCAGAAGCTGCTCGAGCTTGCCCGCGAAGTCGCCGCTCAAGCCCCGGAAACCTCACCTGACCTGGGAGCGGCACTGTGCATTCAGGCTTACCAACTGCTGCAGGCATCCACACTGACGGTGAGTCAGCTGGAAGTGTTTGCAAAAGATTCTGACGCTTACATGAATCAGGCGGATCATTCACCGCAGCAGTTGCGCTGGAAAGTATCGATATCGTTCGTTATGGCCCAACTCTGGCAGGCCGCAGGCGACACTGATCGCGCCATTGATCTTTATAAAACTTGTGTGGCCTATGACTGCACTCAATACAGCCCGACTCTGATTACCAAGCAAATCAGGTCCTACCTGAATCTGGGTTTGATCGAGTCCGGCAAAAGAAATAATCAACAAGCAGCGTTGTATTGGCGTACAGGTGTCACCAGTGCAGAAAAGGCCCTCGCCATCGATTGGTGCGCCTCATTGGGCTCGCTCGAAAAACCGACCGATTTTGGTATGTCCGAACTGGGCGCCATTGTCGAACTCGCTTCTTCGTGCGCTTATGCCTTGCGATACGTTTCCAACATTGAGAATCGCACCCCGCAATGGTGGCATCAGCATCTTCGTGACCGCGACTCTCAACTGTCGAGAATGCCAGGTATCGTGGCGGAAACCGCGCGACTGAATCGGGTGGTCATCGACAAAGATGCGACCATTCAGTCTGTGATCACGCAGACCGAGGTCGCCGTACAGGCCGCCATCACCAAGACTGAGGCAGCGTTTCACTCTGCGATCACACAGACGGAAGAAGCGTTCGTGTCCGCCATCTCGCAAACCGAGGCAGCGTTCCAATATCTCATCAACAAAACAGAGGCGGTTGCTGAGTCCGCCATCAATCAGAGTCAGAATCTGAACTCCACGCTGAATGAAATTAATGACGCCCTGCAAGAAGCACTGGCTGCCTCTGAAGCAAGACAGCAGGAGATCAGCGCCCTGAACCAGCACCTGGAACAAAAGAACGCCATCGTGCAACAGCTCAACGTTGAAGTCGCACATCGCGAGCAACGGCTACAAGCCATCGGCCGGAGCCGACTGTTTCGTTTGAGTCAGGCATTTGCAGCGCAACCCAACGATCTCAAGAAATACTTGCGCATCGCCTACATGCTCGCCTCCCTCGTGACCCCTGCCCCCGCACGTCGCTTGCTGAGTCCGACCGTCTCGGCCTTGAAGAAAAGCCTGAGAGGCCAGCCACCAGCTATTGTGTCGAACACTGATGCGCCCACCGACATCAGTGAAGATACTTACATCGTCAAGCAGCCAACCAGTGTGAATGCTGTCCGGCCGCGGGTGCTGCATGTCATCGCCAACTTCATGACCGGCGGCTCCTCACGCCTGGTGGTGGACATCTACGAATACCTGGGCGTCCGGTTCGAGCAAAGTATTCTGACCAGCCATGCGCCGATCCCCGCCGCGTATTCGGGCATCACCATCAAGGAAATCAAACTGTCTGCAGACGAGATGCCTTTTGTCGAGTACCTGCAAGCACTACAACCAAATGTCATTCACATGCACTACTGGGGCGACTGTGATGAACCCTGGTATGACCAGACCATGCGTGCCGCGCAACAATTAGGCATTCCCGTCATCCAGAACATCAACACACCGGTTGCGCCTTACTTGTCGCCCTCCATCAAGCGTTACGTATACGTCAGTGATTACGTTCGCAACGTTTTTGGACAAGCAGAAGCACCGAATGCAACGGTTTATCCCGGCTCCGACTTCTCGATGTTCAAAGCCGATGCGCCAATCAGACTGCTACCGACACGATCGGCATGGTTTACCGACTGGAAACGGACAAGCTTAATGCTGACTCCATTACTCCATTCATCAAAGCCGTACAGAAACGCCCGCAGACCCGCGTATTGATTGTCGGTGGCGGAAGTCTGATGGAGACCTTCAAGGAAGCGGTGAACTCGGCAGGCGTATCAGACAACTTTGAGTTCACCGGTTATGTCGCCTACTCGCAACTGCCGGACTTGTACCGCCGCATGAAGCTGTTTGTTGCGCCGGTCTGGAAAGAAAGCTTCGGCCAGGTGAGTCCTTTTGCGATGCGCATGCATGTTCCGGTTGTCGGGTATGACATCGGTGCAATTGGCGAGATTGTCGATGACAGCAGCCTGCTCGCCCCTTACGGCGATGCGGACAAGCTCTCTGACATCATCGTAGATCTGCTGAATGACAGTGCTCGTCGCACCTACATTGCCGACCGTCACAGCGAAAGAGCCGAGGCTCACTTCTCGATCCAGGCAATGATTGCGAGCTACGACCAGATCTATGCCGAAACCCTGGCGGAAACCAAACAATGAAAATCGTTTTTTTTGTGCACTGCTTCTTTCCGGATCATTTTTACGGAACAGAAACCTATACGCTGGAACTGGCAAAGAACTACCGCAACTGGGGTCACGAGGTAGTCATCGTCAGCGCCTTGTTCCAGGGCGAACCGGCGGCAGCAGAACTGATCACTCGATATGAGCATGAAGGCTTTGAAGTTGTCCTGGTCGACAAAAACAAAATCCCTCACGTCAATATCAAGGAAACGTACTACCAGGCGGAGATGCGTCC
>NZ_JBFDVZ010000016.1:5362500-6211009 GCF_050473925.1 Pseudomonas sp. S8 | reverse complement strand
CCTTCCAGTCGTCCCGCCTCGTACCTGACCGCCAGCCATACCAGAGGCAGGTAAGCCAGGATCAGGGCGAAGGCTCCATCCCATTTGTAGAGCACTACTCCAATCGCAATAGGCATTAGCCAGAGCAAGTTGATCAGGCAGACGGCAAGCGCGACAGGCATATGACCGCCATGCGACCGGGAAGCAAACTGATAGGCATGGCTCCGGTGCGCCTCGTAAACCTTGTCGCCGCGAAGCAGACGCCTTAACAGCGTGAAGGTGGCATCGACAATAAACACCCCTAGCAGAATGAGCCAACCCCACAGTAAATCAGGCGCGATCCAAGCCGCCTGTAGAGACAAAAGTCCCAACACGACACCCAGAAAACCACTGCCTGCATCCCCCATGAAAATCTTCGCCGGCGGAAAATTCCAACACAAAAAACCCGCTACGCAAGCAGCAAGAAGGACTGCGGGCCATGCAAGATCAGCGTTACCGCTGAACCAATAGATAAGCACGCCGCCGAAACACACGGTGATCGCCTCAAGACTGGCAATACCGTCGATACCGTCCATGAAATTATAGAGATTCAGCATCCACACCAGATAAACCACAGCCAGAAAATGCCCGATCCAGCCTGGATCAATCGAGAATCCAAACAAGGCAAAGGGCGCGAGCCCCCCCAGCCAGTAAACTCCCCAACCCGCACTCAGGAAATGCGCCAGCAATCTCCATCGCGCGGCAATATGGCCATGGTCATCCAGAAACCCGATCACAGCAGTGACCGAACCCGCCCCTAGAAAAGCAATAAAGGTATCAGATGACATCAATCCACAGCCATATAGCATACAGAGCGCTACAACATAGCTCAGCACTATTGCCACTCCTCCGCCGCGCGGAGTCGGGACTGAATGAGAGCTGCGGTCATTCGGCACATCCATGAGGCTTCGCGCCAGCGCATAACGCCTTAAGCCTGCGGTCAGGGCGAACGAAACTCCCACCAACAATGGAACAATCCAGTAGAAGTTCATTACTTTTGAGATTCCAGATAGGCTTGCACGGTCGCGTTCAGTCCTTGATCGAGGCTCATTGGAGGCACCCACCCCAAGAGTCGTAAGTTTTTGCTTATATCAACCTGAAGAGAACCGAAAAGTCGCTGGGCAATGGCCTCCCTGCCCAGGAGCTTTGCCCCCAGACACATAAAAGCCACCGGAAATGGCAACAGCCTCGCGGGCTTATTCAATGCTCGACCGATTTTCATCAACAGCTCTGTTGTGGATACATCCTCACCATCGCTGGCAAGAAAAGTCTGATTGGCCGCTGCTGGATGAGAGAAGCACGTCAGTATCAGATCGATCAGGTTATCCAGGCTCACCAGACTACGCTTGTTGACGATCGCACCAAATGGCAACGGAACTCCCCGGTCCAGCCAGCGGATCATACTTAAAAAGTTCGCTTTCACGCCCGGCCCGTAAACCAGTACGGGCCTGATAATAACAAGTTCCATTGACGTCGAAGATACCAACTGGCGAAGAGCTTCTTCAGCTTCACACTTGGAAATGCCATAGGGATCGACGGGGGAAAAGGGATCGTCTGCCGTAAAGGCTCTGCCAGGAACAGTAGACTCCCCGTTCACTTTGATTGAGCTGATGTAAATGAATCGACGGACCTTCGCTTTCACGGCCTGTCGAGCCAGGTTCAGAGTGCCCTCGACATTTACCAAGCGAAACTCGGTCAAGGGATCGCCCGACTGCTCGTCCATCACGTGAACCCGTGCTGCGGCGTGCACTACAACGTCGACGTCAACCAGAGCAGCCTGCCAATCAACGGTTGGAGTCAGGCCAGGAACATTGAACGCGCGCACTGACGCAGGCAGGCTTTTGCAGTCACGTCTTAATGCCGTGCGCAAGGAGTATTCTTTTTGACTTGCCAATGTCCTTAACAGGGCGCCGCCCAGAAAACCCGAACCACCTGTAACCAATACGGTGCTAGCGTTCATCTATCTCATTCTTAAATAGCAAAATCATCGTGATAGCAACCCTGGTCCCACACCTTCGACATATCGCGCAGTCTGCTGTGATCGCGAAGCATCGTCCTGGGCAGCAAGCCAATGCACTGAACACGCGAAACCGAATGGATTTGTTGTAGGGCAACGCCTGAGATCTGTCGTCTATGGCGGCCATGATACCTGTAAACCCGGACCATGCTTTTCAGCCATAAAAATGACGGATGCACATGCTACCTGATTGCCCCCTGTCCGCCGGTCAATATCCCTGCGCAGATGCGGCTAAGCACTACTAGGGCAAAGTAATTTTCGCTACAATGCCCGTTTTGACTTTGGTCATCCAATGTTATTCCGAGGCTGACTCGCGGTTAGTGCCCTCGCCACGGATTTTTCTGACCAACGAGTCATTTATTCGCAACGGAGTGCTAGGTGCATAGCCCCTCAACATCAGATTCTAGCGTGGACACTCACCCGGCAAACCAACTCGTGAAGTCAAATTGCTTCCACCGCTCATTGTCCAAGCGTGTCGCAATACTTATGTGCACGTACAACGGTCAACGTTTTCTGGCTGACCAACTGGCCTCCATCGCAACCCAGACTCACGAAAACTGGATAATTGCCGTATCCGACGACGGATCAACCGATCAGACCCTGGACATTCTCGCGGCGTTTTCCGAAGGATTGAAGACAGCAGACAGTGTCCGCGTGTTCCAGGGTCCCAAACGGGGGTTTGCCGCCAATTTCCTGACTCTCACCTGCAACGAGGCTGTTCAAGCGGATTTTTATGCATGGTCTGATCAGGACGATATCTGGCTGGACACCAAACTCGAGACAGCTCTGGACTGGCTGCAAACGATTCCCACGGATGTTCCGGCACTTTACTGCGGGAGGACCCGCGGCATGAACTCGCACGGAAAGCCCATGGAATGCTCACCACTTTTTTCACGTCCTCCGGCGTTTGCCAATGCATTGGTACAGAGCATCGCGGGAGGCAATACGATGGTGTTCAACCATGCAGCACGCGAATTGATGCGCATCGCAGGCGATCATCTGGAGATCGTCGCGCACGACTGGTGGGCCTATCTTCTGGTGACCGGCGCTGGCGGCAAGGTTGCCTACGACGCACAACCTTTCGTTCTGTATCGTCAGCATGAAGACAACCTGATCGGGGCCAACTCCGGATTGAAAGCCCGGTTTTCACGGTTTCGCCAGATGCTCAAAGGACGCTTTTCGAACTGGAATGAACAGAACATCCATTGCCTGACTTCGGCGCACGCACTGCTGACTAATGAAAACCGGAAAAAACTTGAATGCTTTCGCCTTGCGCGAAAAGGCAACTTGCCGCGCCGCCTTCTTGGACTGCTGCGTGCCGGTGTCTACCGCCAGACACTGCCAGGTAACATCGGACTTCTCCTCGCAGCCATCGTGAAGGGTATTTGACCGATGACAACCAATCGAAAGCTTCACCGTGATGGCAACGGTGTATTCGTCAAATCGGGTTTCAGTCATTGCGCTGCACCCATCGGCTACTTCCAGTCGCCACCTTCAAGCGAACTAAATAACGTCGCTCGTACAATCTATCAACTTACCGAACGGCCTCCATTGGAGCTTTTGCCTTGAACATGCATGATTCATTTCCAACGTCGCCTTTGCGAATGCTGATCAGCGCAATTAAAAATCGCCAACTGATCATGCAACTGACGAAACGAGAGATTTCATCTCGTTATCGCGGTTCAGTGGGGGGCGTAGCATGGTCATTTATCAACCCGCTGCTATTGCTCGCTATTTATACATTTGTCTTTTCAACCGTATTCAATGCGCGCTGGGGCGGCAGCGGTGCGGCCACCGGGTCCAAAGTCGACTTCGCGCTGATTCTGTTTACCGGCCTGATCATTCATGCGTTCTGCGCAGAATGCATCAACTCGGCACCCAAACTGATCACTGGCAACGTCAACTTTGTAAAAAAAGTCGTTTTTCCGATTGAAACCCTCGCTCCGACCTCGGTGTTGAACGCCCTGTTTCACCTGTGCGTCAGCCTGTCGGTGCTGCTGGCAGCACAACTGGTGTTCAATCACTCGATTCCGCTTACTGCGCTGTTTTTCCCGATTGTTCTGATACCGCTAATCCTGATGGTGATAGGCCTATCCTGGATCTTGTCCGCACTCGGCGCATACATACGCGATATTGGCCAGGTCACGGGCATGGCCGCCACGGCACTGCTGTTTCTGTCGCCGGTTTTCTACCCGATCAGCGCCTTGCCTGAAGAGTACCGCGGCTGGCTATATATCAACCCATTGACCGCTGTCATCGAAAATGGCCGCGCAACCCTGTTGTTCGGCCAGATCCCTGATATGCACACACTTGGCACGAGCTATATCGTCGGCATTGTTATCTGCTGCCTCGGCTTTGCATTCTTCCAAAAAACTCGCGCAGGCTTTGCTGATGTCCTCTAAAGATGTTGCCATTCGCGTCAATGACCTCTCCAAGCGTTTCAACATGTATGAGAAAGCGCACGATCGCTTGCTTCAGATGATCTTGCCATCAAAGAAACTTCACCATGAGTTCTGGGCTCTCAAGGACATCAACTTTGAAGTTGCACGCGGCGAGTCTGTCGGCATCATCGGCAAAAACGGTTCGGGCAAATCCACACTGCTGCAGATTATCTGCGGCACACTGACGCCGACCTCGGGCACGGTAAATGTCGATGGGCGCATTGCCGCGCTGCTTGAGCTGGGCTCAGGTTTCAATCCGGAATTCAGCGGGCGGGAAAACGTTTATCTCAACTGTGCGATTCACGGCCTGAGTCGCAGCAAGACTGACGAACTGATGGATGACATCCTGTCGTTTGCAGACATCGGGGAATTCGTCGACCAACCCGTAAAGACTTACTCCAGCGGTATGTTCGTGAGGCTGGCATTTTCTGTCCAGGCTAATCTGAAACCTGAAATCCTGATTGTCGACGAAGCCTTGGCGGTCGGCGATGCACTGTTTCAGAAACGCTGCTACGAACGAATCGAAAAGCTCACCAGCAATGGCACAACCCTGCTGTTCGTCTCCCACGATGAAGAATCGGTGCGGACCCTCACGCAGCGGGCGATCTTTCTTTCCAATGGGAAAATTGAAAGCATCGGGTCTTCGGCCGACGTCATCCTCGATTACCGCAGGAACCTGCACGAACAGGAAAGTCTTTACCTGCAACAGTTGACGAAAAACCTTTCCGACAAGGCTGCGCAACATCAGAAGGACGATAACAAGACTGCCAAGACCGAATCGAAAACTGCAGACCGGTTCTCCTTCGGTAATCAGGATGCCGAGGTTCTGGATGTGCGCGTGTTGAACGCCGAGGGCGAAGAAACCCAGGTTTTCTATGCCACACAGACGTCTGTCATTCGCGTGTCCTTCCGCTGCAACGTCGATCTTGACCACCTGAATGTGAGCCTACGTCTTCGCAACAAGGAAGGCGTCAAGATTTACTCCTGGGGCACGCTAAACCAGGACATGGCCATTGCCGCCAATCTGGCGACGGGCGAGACCTTCTGGACCAAGACATTCACTGCCGGCACCGAGTCCTCTGTTGATTTTCAGTTTGAATGCAGTCTGGGCGCCAACCTTTACGAAATTCAGGCTGCCATCTCCCAGGAAGGCAAACCTTACTACGCCGAACAACGCATTCTTCACTGGCGTGACGAGGCGGCATTTTTTACGGTGGCTACCAAGCCCCGCGAATACCATTTTGGCGGTGTCCTCGACCTCCGCATGAAAGCAATCGAACTCAAGGGCTGAGCCAATGACTATTTCCACCACAAACATTTGCTCGGCATCACTGACGGCAGGGGAACGCCAACAACTGGTCTCGCAGGTACTTTCAGCCTGTGGTAACGGCAAAGTGCTACATATCGGCCTGCCTGATACAGAGTTGCTGCGGGCCTTCCTGCTGGCGGGTGTGCAGGCGTACAACGTCTTCCCGGGTGCTGAAACCGAGTGCGGCAATGCACAGCTTCCAGGACGGTTCATTGCATGGGACGGTGCTGACCTGCTATTGGACGACGAGAGTTTTTCGACGGTATTGATCACTCATGCCGACGACGCTGCTCTCTCCCTCGAGCGTTTGGCTGTCGAAGCGCCAAGAGTCTCGAAACGCAACATCTTCCTGTTTCTGGACACCAGCTGCGAACCCGACACAAAAGAAGCCCGCAAAGCTTGGGAAATGCTGTTCTTCGAAAACGGCGTACGCAAACACCCTGCCTACTATCGCGTCAACGATTACCAGTCTCTGCAATATGAACAAGGCAAAATTGCCATACCGCTTGAGAAGCTTCCCAAGGAAGCCGCCACCGTTTATCCATTGGAAGCGCTGAAAGACGAGCGCGACCTGCACATGGACATGACGCGCGAGCCTGGCAGTCGCTCCGATGGCCATATCATTCGCTATCTCCTGGCCAGTCGCTATGTGCGCAACGGCGACCGCATCCTCGACGCGGCCTGCGGACTAGGTTACGGCGCCTATACTTTGTTCAACTGCTCGGACGCCAGTTCGATCCTCGGCGTTGATGGCAGCAACTATGCAGTCAAATACGCTGAAAAAAACTTCTCTGCGGTCAATTCGCAACTCACCTTCAAAGAAGGCTGGCTGCCGGAAGCGCTGAACGATATTCCGGATAACTCGATCGACCTCATTACCTCGTTTGAAACCTTGGAGCACGTACCGGATCCGGTTGGATTGCTGGCAGAGTTCTACCGGGTCCTAAGCCCGTCCGGGCGAATCGTACTTTCCGTTCCAAATGACTGGTCAGACGAAACCGGAGAAGATCCGAACGAATTCCACTTTCACGTCTACACGTGGGAGCGCATCGTTAAAGAACTGGAAAAAGACTTCATCGTCGAAGCGGCTTACGCCCAGACAGCGGATCAATACAAACCGAAAATCAACAATGCTTACGAGTGGGCAGTCGGCATTCGCGAGCTGTATGAAGTAGACCCCAAGACATTGATCGAAAAAGATCCGTCTTGTGAATGGTGCCTTCTGGTCGGCATGAAATCGCCGACACTTGGCGCAACCGTGCCTTACCGCGAAACCACCTACGATCTCTATCCTGAAAACCCGGGATGGAAGGTCACGCGTTTTGACGACTATGCCAACCCCTGGCTGGTGAAAGGCCTGGTCACGATCGGTCATCGCATCGAAGACACTCAGAAGCTGCTCGAGCTTGCCCGCGAAGTCGCCGCTCAAGCCCCGGAAACCTCACCTGACCTGGGAGCGGCACTGTGCATTCAGGCTTACCAACTGCTGCAGGCATCCACACTGACGGTGAGTCAGCTGGAAGTGTTTGCAAAAGATTCTGACGCTTACATGAATCAGGCGGATCATTCACCGCAGCAGTTGCGCTGGAAAGTATCGATATCGTTCGTTATGGCCCAACTCTGGCAGGCCGCAGGCGACACTGATCGCGCCATTGATCTTTATAAAACTTGTGTGGCCTATGACTGCACTCAATACAGCCCGACTCTGATTACCAAGCAAATCAGGTCCTACCTGAATCTGGGTTTGATCGAGTCCGGCAAAAGAAATAATCAACAAGCAGCGTTGTATTGGCGTACAGGTGTCACCAGTGCAGAAAAGGCCCTCGCCATCGATTGGTGCGCCTCATTGGGCTCGCTCGAAAAACCGACCGATTTTGGTATGTCCGAACTGGGCGCCATTGTCGAACTCGCTTCTTCGTGCGCTTATGCCTTGCGATACGTTTCCAACATTGAGAATCGCACCCCGCAATGGTGGCATCAGCATCTTCGTGACCGCGACTCTCAACTGTCGAGAATGCCAGGTATCGTGGCGGAAACCGCGCGACTGAATCGGGTGGTCATCGACAAAGATGCGACCATTCAGTCTGTGATCACGCAGACCGAGGTCGCCGTACAGGCCGCCATCACCAAGACTGAGGCAGCGTTTCACTCTGCGATCACACAGACGGAAGAAGCGTTCGTGTCCGCCATCTCGCAAACCGAGGCAGCGTTCCAATATCTCATCAACAAAACAGAGGCGGTTGCTGAGTCCGCCATCAATCAGAGTCAGAATCTGAACTCCACGCTGAATGAAATTAATGACGCCCTGCAAGAAGCACTGGCTGCCTCTGAAGCAAGACAGCAGGAGATCAGCGCCCTGAACCAGCACCTGGAACAAAAGAACGCCATCGTGCAACAGCTCAACGTTGAAGTCGCACATCGCGAGCAACGGCTACAAGCCATCGGCCGGAGCCGACTGTTTCGTTTGAGTCAGGCATTTGCAGCGCAACCCAACGATCTCAAGAAATACTTGCGCATCGCCTACATGCTCGCCTCCCTCGTGACCCCTGCCCCCGCACGTCGCTTGCTGAGTCCGACCGTCTCGGCCTTGAAGAAAAGCCTGAGAGGCCAGCCACCAGCTATTGTGTCGAACACTGATGCGCCCACCGACATCAGTGAAGATACTTACATCGTCAAGCAGCCAACCAGTGTGAATGCTGTCCGGCCGCGGGTGCTGCATGTCATCGCCAACTTCATGACCGGCGGCTCCTCACGCCTGGTGGTGGACATCTACGAATACCTGGGCGTCCGGTTCGAGCAAAGTATTCTGACCAGCCATGCGCCGATCCCCGCCGCGTATTCGGGCATCACCATCAAGGAAATCAAACTGTCTGCAGACGAGATGCCTTTTGTCGAGTACCTGCAAGCACTACAACCAAATGTCATTCACATGCACTACTGGGGCGACTGTGATGAACCCTGGTATGACCAGACCATGCGTGCCGCGCAACAATTAGGCATTCCCGTCATCCAGAACATCAACACACCGGTTGCGCCTTACTTGTCGCCCTCCATCAAGCGTTACGTATACGTCAGTGATTACGTTCGCAACGTTTTTGGACAAGCAGAAGCACCGAATGCAACGGTTTATCCCGGCTCCGACTTCTCGATGTTCAAAGCCGATGCGCCCAATCAGACTGCTACCGACACGATCGGCATGGTTTACCGACTGGAAACGGACAAGCTTAATGCTGACTCCATTACTCCATTCATCAAAGCCGTACAGAAACGCCCGCAGACCCGCGTATTGATTGTCGGTGGCGGAAGTCTGATGGAGACCTTCAAGGAAGCGGTGAACTCGGCAGGCGTATCAGACAACTTTGAGTTCACCGGTTATGTCGCCTACTCGCAACTGCCGGACTTGTACCGCCGCATGAAGCTGTTTGTTGCGCCGGTCTGGAAAGAAAGCTTCGGCCAGGTGAGTCCTTTTGCGATGCGCATGCATGTTCCGGTTGTCGGGTATGACATCGGTGCAATTGGCGAGATTGTCGATGACAGCAGCCTGCTCGCCCCTTACGGCGATGCGGACAAGCTCTCTGACATCATCGTAGATCTGCTGAATGACAGTGCTCGTCGCACCTACATTGCCGACCGTCACAGCGAAAGAGCCGAGGCTCACTTCTCGATCCAGGCAATGATTGCGAGCTACGACCAGATCTATGCCGAAACCCTGGCGGAAACCAAACAATGAAAATCGTTTTTTTTGTGCACTGCTTCTTTCCGGATCATTTTTACGGAACAGAAACCTATACGCTGGAACTGGCAAAGAACTACCGCAACTGGGGTCACGAGGTAGTCATCGTCAGCGCCTTGTTCCAGGGCGAACCGGCGGCAGCAGAACTGATCACTCGATATGAGCATGAAGGCTTTGAAGTTGTCCTGGTCGACAAAAACAAAATCCCTCACGTCAATATCAAGGAAACGTACTACCAGGCGGAGATGCGTCCGGTCTTGACCGATATTCTCGCCGACTTGAAACCGGACATCGTTCACGTCACTCATTTGATCAACCACACCAGTGCCTTGCTCGAAGCGACCAAGGCCTTGGGCATTCCGACCTACGCAACTTTCACGGACTTCTTCGGTTTCTGCCTGACCAATAAACTGGAAGCAGCCGACGGTGCACTGTGCGCAGGCCCGTCCAGAACTCGCAGCAACTGCGTGGCCTGCTACTTGAAAGAGACTGCGCGCACGTCGAAAGAGGGCTGGATCAGATACGCGAACAATGGCACGTCAGCCAAGCTCATCGCCAGCGCCGTAACTGCTCTGCGCAAAATGCCGGGCGTGAAAAACAGTGTGTTCGATCAAACGATCGACTACATCGCGGAGCGTCCGGACATTCTTGGAGCTCTTTACAACGGCTCCTACGCAGGTGCCGTCGCGCCAACCACCTTTTTAAGGGAAGCCTATGTCAACAACGACATCAAGGTACCCATGAAAACCTTGTGGTTCGGCATCGATGTCGATCGCACGCCGAAGCCGCAGCGAGACGCCGAACACATTCCAGTGATCGGTTTCATCGGCCAGATAGCACCGCACAAAGGTACAGATCTGCTGATTGATGCCTTCAATCGCCTGCCAAAAGACAGTGCAAGATTGGTGATCTATGGTCCAACCGACCAGGACCCGGCGTACATGGAAGAATTGAAAGCCAAAAGCTCCGGCACGCAAATCGAGTTCCGTGGCGTTTTCGAGAGCAAGGATATGGTCAATATCCTGCGCGATATGGACACCTTGGTAATCCCGTCACGCTGGTATGAAAACAGCCCACTGGTGCTGCTGAACGCTCTGGCCACCCACACCCCTGCCTTGGTATCGGATGTGCGCGGCATGACCGAGTTTGTAGAGGCCGGGATAAACGGAGAGATATTCGATCGCGGCAGCGCCGAAGATCTTTATCGCAAGCTGTCAGCCTGGGTTGCCAACCCACAAGCCCTTTACGATCTCGCGAAAACCACGAACTACGAAAGGACGCCGGAAATCATGGCCCGAGAGACATTTGCCATGTACTCAAAGGCAACTGAATCAGCCTGAGGATTGTCTACCAACGGCGTGGCCAGGGACGGCCACTACCGGATTTGCCCCCCATACTGTTTTAGAGTCCACCTTCTCCCCGACAGACAGTTGCTGAACGACTAGAGCGCTCAACGCCCGTCGAATGGAAGTCTATCCATCGGTCTGCACAATCGGAACCATCAAAATGCATGAAACAATTCATCACCATGCAATCTGATAAGCCATTGGCCATCGGCAAGCGCATCCTCTTGTGCGTTCACCAGTTTTTTCCGTTTTTTTCTGCGGGAACAGAAGTCCTGACTCTATCGACGGCTCAAGCGCTAAGAGCACAGGGCCATCAAGTCGAAATCGTCACAGCAAAACTGGACGATACCGAGTCGCTAGAGCGTTCAACATACGTATACAAAGACTTTACGGTGCATCAATTCAACATTCCCTATGCACCGGGAAGGTTCTCCAGCACCCGAATGATCGACGAGTACCACAATGCTTCCATCTACCAGCCATTCAGAGTCCTTCTTGAACAACTCAAGCCGGACCTGGTGCATTTTTTTCATCTGAAGAACCTGACGATCGCAGCACTGAACGCTTGTTTTGACGAGAAAATCCCGACGGTCTATACACCGACCGACTACTGGATAAGCTGTCGATCCTGCCAACTAGTAAAGCCATGGGGAAAGGCTGAATGCACAGGCCCGAACTTGCTGGCCGGAAACTGCTTGAAACATGTCGCCATCAATAACAAAAAGGGAGTAACTCGTACCCTGCTGGCATTGACACCTCAATTAATTTTTTCATCTGTTGCCCTGACCACCTCAACCCTTATCAACACTTCACTGAAACGACTTGTTTCCCCCTTGGTTGATTTGAGCAATAGAAAAAAAGTTATTACAGAAGCGCTATTAAAAGTCGACAGAATATTGCCGCCGACATTATTTATAGAAAACTTATTGCTCCAGACGGGACTTTCACAAAGCAGAATCCAACGCCTGAGGTACGGTATTCAATCACCACTAATTCACCCTAAAGAACCGGACCTAGCTGCACCAACCAAAACAACTGCAACCTTTGGCTTCATCGGTACGCTGACGGAACATAAGGGCTGCCATATTTTCATGCAGGCGATCAAATCGCTGCCGCAC
This sequence comes from Pseudomonas sp. S8, assembly GCF_050473925.1. Classification (NCBI taxonomy): domain Bacteria; kingdom Pseudomonadati; phylum Pseudomonadota; class Gammaproteobacteria; order Pseudomonadales; family Pseudomonadaceae; genus Pseudomonas; species Pseudomonas sp. S8. Next base: position 6,199,027 of record NZ_JBFDVZ010000016.1, on the reverse strand, counting down.
GTCAATGCCCGTTTTTTAGTTTACGGTGACAAACAACAATATCCGGAATACTTCAACACGCTCAAATCCATTATCCAGGAAGATAAGCGCGTCCGATTCATGGGCACTTTTCCCCATGAAAATATTGGCAACATCTTGAGTTCTCTGGACGCGCTGGTCATACCCTCAACATGGAGAGAGAACGCACCGCTTGTGCTATTGAACGCGTTGGCTTGCGGCACACCGGTCATTGCCAGTGATGTAACGGGCATAACGGAGTACTTGGGCAAGGACGACAACGTAGCAGTATTTGAGCCCGGTAACGCCCGACAACTGGCACAACGAATGGAGTCTCATCTTGCAATGGTAAATGACCCGGCCCACAATCAGGATCAAGGAAGGATGGCAGGTGAATCGCTAGATGCCTATGTGAATGTACTTTCAGGCGTTTATGCCGAACTCATCAAATCCTCATGAATAATTGGAATAAATCATGAAATACGTAATTTTTGGCGGTGGTGGGTTTATCGGTTCTGCGATCGCGGACAAACTGCTGGAAGAAGGGCACAGTCTTCGAATTTTCGAACGCCCTCGCGTGCCACCTTACAGAGCATTCGAGCCCCACGAAAGCGTTGAATGGATCTCGGGAGATCTGCAGAGTAAACACGACCTTGAAGAAGCGATCACTGGCGTCGACGGCGTGCTCCATCTCGTTTCCACTACCCTGCCAAAATCTTCCAACGATGATCCCATTTATGACATTCAGACCAATGTCATCGCCACATTAAACATGCTTGACGTTATGGTTGAACAGAACGTTCAGCAAATTGTTTTTATTTCATCAGGCGGAACCGTATACGGCAAACCTGTACAGTGCCCCTTGACTGAAGAGCACCCGACAAACCCTGAAGTCTCATACGGAATAAGCAAGCTGACCATTGAGAAATATCTCTATCTGTACAGCAAGCTTCATAATATAAAGCCGGTCATTCTGCGTGTCGCCAACCCGTACGGTGAAAGACAAAGAATCGAAACAGCTCAAGGCGCTATAGCCGCTTTCGTCAGCCGCGCAACCGCCGGCCAATCAATCGATATCTGGGGCGACGGTTCGGTGACTCGCGACTATATATACATAAAAGATATCGCGAATGCATTTTCGAAAGCACTGAAGTATTCAGGGCCAAAAACCGTTTTCAACATTGGTTCTGGCGAAGGTACTGCGCTCAGTACTCTAATAGAACTTATCGAAAAAATTACCGACACGCCTGTCGCGAGAAACTTTCTTCCAGCGAGACCATTTGACGTCCCCGTTAATGTGCTGGAATGCTCTCTTGCTGAACGGGAACTGGGCTGGAAAGCAGAGTTTAACCTTCAGGAAGGCCTGAAGCGCACCATTGCCTGGTATATCGAAAGCAAGCGCTCAACAAAGTAACCGGGTAAATTTGCCTTCCATATCATGGGGGAGCGACAAGCTCATCAGGCTTGTCCTTTCCCAGTCCAAACCGATACGGGCCACTGGCGAAGTCAATGTCAGGGGCACGCTCAGCACAACTATTCAGAGCGGCGGCAACCCGTTCTGAATCAGCACCCTCGCCCTGCGATCTTTAAAACGCCATGACATAGCGATACCATACGCCCCCCTTTTTTTATCCTGGTAGGAATTGTGAACGTTAAGCACAAATTGGACGCGCTGACGTCCCTGCGATTTTTCGCTGCTGCGATGATCGTGCTTACCCATGCGCACCCGATATTCGGGTCATTCGGGATTGCCGAGGCTGCTCCTCTGGGTCAGGGCGTTTCATTTTTCTTCGTGCTTAGCGGATTCATTCTGGCGTACAACTATAAAGACTTTTCAAAGGACGGGTCGATCAAGAGGTTTCTGGTTGCCCGGTTTGCCCGGGTCTGGCCGCTCCACTTAGTGACATGCATCATTTGGATAGGCCTGATTTTCCATTTTGACCGGTACACCTACTTTGGTGGCGAGACAGGCATGCTGCGCCTGATTTCAAACCTGACACTGGTCCAATCATGGATTCCACTGAAACTATGGGCCCTGTCATTCAATGGCGTGGCATGGAGCATTTCCAACGAAATGTTCTTCTACCTTCTGTTTCCGCTACTCATCGGGTTGTGGAGCAAACACTGGGCCAAGCTGTTTTTTGCTGCAACCCTGGTTGTCGTGGCATTTATCTGGGCCGGTAACGCCTTGGAGTTGAAGTCTACCGACAATTACAACGGCGTCAGTTTGCTCGGAACCCTCTATTTCAACCCGCTGGTCAGGGTATTTGAATTCATGTTTGGTATTTTCCTGGCCAAGGTTTTCATGACGCCAGCGATTCATGAGTTCAAAGCCAGTCAATTGGGCTGGCTGTATTTAGAGTTGATGGCACTTGGCTTGGTCGTCGCAGGCATGTTGCTGGCTGGCAACCCTGCACGTATCGCCGATACATTTGGAACCGCCGCCGGTTACTACTTCCAGCGGGAGGGTATCTGGCTCATTTGGGGAACGTTGATCCTCGTCTTTGCACTGAGCAAAGGACCGATCGGGTCACTGCTCTCGACCAGACCGCTGGTGTTTCTGGGGGAAATCAGCTTCTCCCTTTACCTCGTTCACGCGATTCTGATCACATTCATTGAGCCATACACCGCAGCGATCAAGCCGTATGGGCTGACTGGGTACGCAATATTCTGGATAGTTGCGCTCACATCATCGGCACTCCTCTATAAAGGCATTGAAGACCCTTGCAGGCATCTGATCATGAATGCCTGGGATCGCCGTCACGCCTCCGTGAAGGACAACCTCAGATCCAGTTATGGTCCAGTTGCGATCAGTTGCGTACTGGTGCTGATTGCCACTGTCGCAGCCTTCCACTTGAACAGGTTCTGAACATGAAAAAGTATTGGTTGCTCCCCGCCATAGCAATAATTGCCATCACCACCAGCATGGTTTACTCCATGGCAAGCATTGAAAAGTCAAAATCGGTCGATGGCAAAGTGATCTTCATCGACGGCACGACGATTTCCAATCTTAGCTATCAACCCACTGACACAGAGGACAAGCATAAGGTTGTATTTTTCAAGCTTGTCCCCGGAACGCAGTCTGGCCTAATTTTCGCCATTCACCTGAATGACTCGAATCAAAAAATACTCATCAACGCGGGTGATTTCCCCCTGGCAAAATATTGCCAGGGGGAAAAAATTCTCGAATGCAGATTCCCTATCCCTGATAAATCACTTGAACAATCCGAGACGCTGGGCATTGCCGCCTATGCGATTCCCGGCCAATTGATTCAGATTCAGGAAGGCAGGGCGGACTGGGATGACCATCGCGCCATTTTCCCAACTCGCTAAAACAACGCGATGGCGTGCTGCCCATCAGACGCCTCGATCTTGCAAGCACCCGTTCCTGAGCGGGTGCGCGCTTGATTAGATCACCGCAGGAGCTCCTGGCCACGCAATCAAGTCGTCCTGAATGGATTCGCGAGGAAGCTTCCCGCAATGTAAAACAGCAGAAAACGCACAAGCATTTACAGATGAGACCGAGACCCGACGAAGGACAGAAAAAATCTGAAGTACCCTTCAACCCATGAAAAAAAGCTCTGTTCGTGCTATGTTCGCGCGCTTAATGAATACCCGCTGGCCTTACTGATTGATTGTCGCCCAGCGGCGCTGTTCTCCTCGACTCACTACGCTGGGACAAGCCTTAATGCTGGCCAGCACTCAGGGAAGAACCCTCGTGACCGGCTCAGCTCCACCCCTTGTCGTTGACCTCGACGGCACTCTGTTGCGCTCCGATCTGTTGCTCGAAACCGGTATGGCCTTCTTGCGCAGTCACCCACTGCAATTGCTCAAGCCATTCAAATGGTTGGCCAACGGCAAAGCCACGCTGAAATCAAAGCTGGCCAATGCGACTCATATCGATGTCAACGTTCTTCCATACAATCGGGAAGTTATCGCGCTGATCGAAACCGCCCGCAGTGCAGGTCGTTCGGTAGTGTTGGCAACTGCAAGCCATCACTCATTGGCCGAGCGCATTGCCGAGCATCTTGATTTGTTCGACAGCGTGCTGGCGTCCGACGAAAAGACCAATCTGTCGTCCCACCGCAAGCGAGATCTGCTGGTCGAGCATTATGGCGAGCAAGGCTTCGACTATATCGGCAACTCCCATGACGATATCTCCGTCTGGGCCGCAGCACGAATGGCCTACGTAGTCGATCCGGAGTCCGGCGTCGAGCGTCGAGCGCGAGCTCAGGGCAATGTCGAACAAGTCATTCGCACCGCACCGTCGGCCATCAAGGACTGGACCAAAGCACTGCGCCTGCATCAATGGATGAAGAACCTGTTGATTCTTGCTCCGATGCTGGCTGCGCATCAGTTGACCAATTTGAACATGCTCTGGCAGAGCCTTATAGCGTTCCTGCTTTTCGGTCTGTGCGCTTCCAGCGTTTACCTGCTCAACGACCTGCTGGACTTGGCGGACGACCGGCATCACCACTCTAAACGTCATCGCCCGTTCGCGTCGGGACGACTGTCCATAAAGTTCGGACTGTTCGCGTTTCCTCTTTTATTGATCACCGCGTTCACAGGTGCGGCGCTATTACTCCCCTGGGAGTTTTGTGGCGTACTGGCAGCCTATTACATACTCACGCTTGCGTACTCATTGTCACTGAAACGGCAAATGGCCATTGACGTCATCGCGCTGGCCTTGCTGTATACAATCCGGATTATTGCCGGCGCCGCGGCCCTGAACCTGGAACTGACCTTCTGGATGCTGGCGTTTTCGATGTTCATGTTCCTGAGCCTCGCGCTGGTCAAGCGTTATGCCGAGTTACGTGAAGCCCGACGCAAGGGGCATACGGAAAAAACCCGCGGCCGCGGTTATTACCCCGACGACCTGGAGATGATTTCATCCCTGGGCGCCGCATCCGGCTACCTCGCTGTGATGGTACTTGCGCTGTATATCCATGATCAGGGTACCGTCGCACTCTATGCCCGGCCCCAACTGATCTGGCTGGCGTGCCCATTGTTGCTGTTCTGGATTACCCGGATCTGGATGCTCACCCATCGCGGACAAATGCACGATGACCCTGTTGTATTTGCCGTACGCGACCGAATCAGCCTGGTGGTAGGGGCGCTGTTCTGCCTCGTGTTCTGGGCAGCATCATGAGTGCACCGCTGTTTTCCTGGGGCCTCTATCCTGAGGCCCCACAGACCGCTCACGGCTGCACCTGGAAAAGCGAAGTACCTCAGCAACTGGACTGCCTGAATTCCGAGTTCGGTAGCACCCTGGCATACGGCAATGGCCGTAGCTATGGCGATAGCTGTCTGGCCGACAGCGATCACGTACTGCACATGCGGACCTTGAATCGCTTTATCGAAGTCGATTGGCAACGGGGTGTGGTGACAGCAGAAGCAGGCATCACGCTCGCCGAAATCCTCGCCGTTGCCATCCCGCGGGGCTGGTTTCTGCCAGTAACACCGGGCACTCAGTTCGCTACGCTGGGGGGCGCGATTGCCAATGACGTGCACGGCAAGAACCATCATGTGCGCGGCACCTTCGGCAATCATGTGCGACGTTTGGGTTTGCAACGTTATGATCAGGATCTGCTGACCTGTTCGCCGGTCGAAGCTCCCGAAATGTTCGCGGCCACCATCGCTGGCCTGGGTCTGACAGGAGTGATCACCTGGGCCGAGATCCAATTGATACCGATCAAGTCCTGTCAGATCGACAGCAGCGCGGTACGTTTTGACAATCTGGCGGATTTTTTCGCCTTGTCCAAGGAACTGGACCACCAGCACGAGTACAGCGTCGCCTGGATTGACTGTCTGGCCAAAGGTGCGCAAGCCGGTCGTGGCGTATTTTTTGTGGGTGATCATGCGGAATATGGCGCTAAAACCGTCGAAGAGCGCAGCAAGTTGTTCGTGCCGATCACACCTCCGATTTCGTTGATCAACAAACTTTCGTTACATACGTTCAATGAAGCGTACTGGCGAGTGCATCCCGCCACACAGACGCGCAAACGGGTGAATTACGAACCCTTCTTTTACCCGCTTGATCGAATTGATCACTGGAACCGGATCTATGGTCGCCGTGGCTTCCAGCAGTACCAATGCGTGATACCTCAGCCAGTGGCAGAGGTCGCCATTGGCGAACTTCTCAGCGCTATCGCACAATCAGGCCAAGGTTCCTTTCTGGCCGTGCTCAAGCGTTGCGGGGAAATCACTTCGCCAGGCTTGCTGTCCTTCCCGATCCCGGGAACCTCGCTCGCCCTGGACTTCCCTCAAAACAAACACTTGGCCGCTCTGTTCGCACGCCTCGATGCCATCGTGCACGACGCGGGTGGACGACTCTATCCGGCCAAGGATGCGCATATGAGCGGGAAAGATTTTCGTCAAGCCTATCCCGCCTGGGAGCGACTGGAAGCCCTTCGCGATCCCTCCCTGATGTCCCGCTTCTGGAAACGAGTGACAAAATGAAACGAGTTTTGATTGTTGGAGCCACATCGGCCATTGCTACTGCGTGTGCCAGAATCTGGGCAGCCCAGGGCTGCGAGTTTTTCCTGGTCGCGCGCAACGAAGAAAAGCTGGAACAGACCCGCGCAGACCTGAGTGCTCGTGGTGCAAAATCCGTCACTATTCACATCATGGATGCCAACGACTTCAACGCGCATCCTGCGATGATCGACAGCTGCCTTGCTGCGCTGCACCAGATCGACATCTCCCTGATCGCCCACGGCACGCTGCCAGACCAGAAAGTCTGCGAGCAGGATGTCGATGTGGCTCTCAAGGAGTTTGCTAACAACGGCACATCCGTAATCGCTCTTTTGACCCTACTGGCCAATCAGTTTGAACGCCAACGCTGCGGTACGCTGGCTGTCATTTCTTCGGTTGCCGGTGATCGCGGACGTCCGTCCAACTATCTGTACGGTGCGGCCAAGGCTGCGGTATCGAGTTTTTGCGAAGGCCTCAGAGCGCGCCTGTTCAAAGTTGGCGTACATCTGATCACCATCAAACCCGGCTTTGTGGATACCCCGATGACTCAAGGGTTACCGCTGCCTGCTGCGCTCGTAGCCAAACCCGAACAGGTGGCCAAGAGCATCGTCGCTGGTATCGAACGCAAGACTGCCGTCCTCTACACCCCCGGGTTCTGGGCACTGATCATGCTGATTATCCGATGCGTGCCTCAGGCAGTCTTCAAGAGGCTGAATCTTTGAGCGAGGGCATTTATCTATCAGGCTGGAGATACAGAGCAGTCGTTCTGTCGATCGTCGCATCAGCGCTGGGCTATCTGGGGTTTTCCTTGTGGGGCGGATGGGAGGCGGTCGTCAATGCCGTCGCCCAAGTCGGTTTAATGGGCGTCACCTTGGCGCTGTCGATGTCTTCGCTGAACTACGCCATAAGGTTTCTCAGGTGGCAGATTTACCTCAAGGCGCTCGGCCATCCGGTGCCCTGGCGTCCGAGCCTGAAAATCTACCTGTCCGGCTTTGCCCTGACCACGACCCCCGGGAAAGCGGGTGAAGCCATGCGTGGCGTACTGCTTAAACCTTTGGGCGTGCCCTATGCGAAGAGCTTTGCGGCATTCTTCAGTGAACGGCTCAACGACCTGTTTGCCGTAGTGCTGCTTGCACTGTTCGGCCTGACACTTTACCCACAAGCGCTTCCTCTGATTATCGCGGGGGTCGTACTGGTCGGTGTGGTCTTTACCGGCTTGTCGCAGCGCAAGCTCATTGTGTACATGACACAAAAGCTCCCTCGCGAAGGCGGCAACCTTAAAGCAATGGCCCGTCATCTGCTCAATGTTCTGCTAGAGGCACAGTTGTGTCACCGACCACTGACGCTGCTGATCGCCACTCTGCTGACCGTGATGGCCTGGGGCGCAGAAGCGTTTGCCTTCTATTGGATACTCAATGCAATGGGGGCGGAAATACCGCTGACTTTTGCCATATTCGTGTATTCGGTTTCCATGCTTGCCGGAGCCCTCAGCTTCATGCCTGGCGGTCTGGGAGGCGCTGAAGCAGTGATGGTCGCCTTGCTCGTGTGGAAGGGCATGCCCGGCTCCGATGCTGTCGCTGCAACAGTGCTCATTCGGTTGGCCACCTTGTGGTTCGCTGTGGGAGTCGGTGCATTATTCCTGACCACCAGGAATCGGACCGAACTTCCCACCCAAAAAACATAATTTATTAATTCAACGACTTCTTTCAGGAGCGATTCATCATGGGCGGTCAGGGGCAATTAGCGCGCAAAGGCCTTATTAGCGCGATCATAGTCATCGGACTATTGATCGCAATGGCGATTGCGTACTACTTACGAAATCAGAATTACTCTGTCGATGACTCTTTCATTACCTATCGTTATGCCTTCCACCTGTCACAGGGTGACGGCCTGGCTTTTAACGTTGGGGAAAAGTACTACGGCACCACGGCAGCAGGTTACGCAATCGTTCTGGCTACATTCAACAAACTTGCATCGACCCTTCATCTGGATTTGTCGACTCAAAATATTTCGGTCGCGATCTCTACCCTGGCGCTACTCATCACGTCACTGTTCGCTTTTTGTATCTCTGCCAGACGCAGCTCGCCTGCCACGTCAGCACTTATGACGCTGGGGCTGGCAGTCTCCCTGTTCACCGCTTATTCGTTCAATGAGGTCGCAGGCCATGAAACCTATGCGTTCCTCGCGCTTGCTTTTGTAGGCGTTGTCCTCGCCAGCTATGAAAAAATGCTTGCGGCGGGAATCATTGTAGCCATTGCGACTACCTTCAGGCCCGACGCTGTGCTTTTCGCACCGATCATTTGCTGCGCCTACATGCTGTTCAACAATCTTGGCCTACGACGCGCGCTCACCAACAAACAACTGATTCAGTTTGCGTGTGGCTTTTTTCTGATTGCAATTCCATGGTTGCTCTTCCTTTATAGTTACTACGGGCGCATATCACCGGGAACAATGGATGCAAAAAAAGCGCAAATACTTATTGGCGGTTTCCCGACCTACAACCTTAAAAGCATCCTTGGTTATGTATCCGGCAGTATCAGCTGGATCGCTGGTGTAGCGATTTCAGTAGGTGTTGTTCTTTTCGGAATAAACCTGTTCAGCTCGAAAAAACCGGCCCCAACGGCATTCATCGAGAAACAACATTCCTTTATCGGGACATGCTGGCTGGTATTTCTGGTCATCAGCATCGGTTTTTACATTTCAATCAACGTAACGTTCTGGAGATGGTATGGCATCCCGGCCGTTTTTTCGTTGATGATTATCGCTTTTTGCGGCTTCTGTGCACTGGCCGGCAAGAACAATGAAACCCAGACAACCAACGCCAAACCCGCCCTGTTCATTGCATTGTGCGCAGCAGTCCTGCTGGTGGCCAACATTGCGCATATCAAGTTCTGGCTAACCAGCGAGAACGTGAACCCACACACCAAAGCCTATTACGACATTGCGCAATACCTCAAAAAAGCAGAGCCCGATGGCACGGTTATCGAAATGGCCGAACCGGGCTCCTTTGGCATGCAACTGGGTCCAAAATTCACGGTTGTGGATGAACTTGGGCTTATTAGTCCTGGCGTCGCAACTGCATTGCTGAAGGGCGATAAAACTTATACAAATCGAACATACAATCCGAAATACATCGTATGTAGCTGGGGCAGTTCTTACAGCGCCTGCACCATCCCTGAAATCATCATGAATTATGACTTCGTGGGCGAGTTCGATGCCGATTTCTGGACGAAACTTCTCGGCCGCGGCGCTAAACTCTATCGCAAGAACACCTCGAACCTGCTGCCTATCGGGCAGTATGTCAGTGACCCGGTGCTTGGAGACAAATACGGCATCGTCCGCCAAAACACCGAGCGCCAGACATTGTTTGTGCATCCAGGGGACACACCGACCTCCTTTAATCTGGAAGTGTCTAGCCTCATCACCAGCCCCGGCAAAACACTGCCAGTAGTGGTCGCCATCTCCAAAGGCGTTCCCGACAGCGCAGTGGCCAGTGGTGGAGCGACCGCCGGCGTAACGATCTATCTGGATGGCAAAATTTTCAAGGAAAGAAGTGTTATCAAAGTGGGGACTTCGCTGTCTGTCGACCTTCCTTACTCACAGGGCCGACCTTACAGGTTCTCCGTAGATAACAACGGAATGTCCAACAACAACTGGGTTGATCTGTCGGCTAGCTATTAAAGAGACATCAAGAAACTCTCCGTTTTTTGAAACAGGATCAATTCCGGGTGTGAGTGGAAAAACACGCCATCGAGAGGTTATCAGTTGACCTGATAACCTCCGCTGCCAAAAAAACGCTTTAAGGCACTGACCGCACGCTGCAGTGACCTCACTTCCCAAGAATCCTCGATAGGTGGAAATGCATCTATCGAGGATTTTTCATTCTGGGCAACCACAGTGTTTCGGTAGCAACCCACTTATCGTGGAAACGCATCAGGCCTTTCCTTGGCCGGGTACGCAGGCATGTGCCCATCATTGAACTGATGAGGTCGCATGCATTTTTATCGATAAATGAAGGGAAGGAGATAGCGCTTTGAGAGTACTAGGCCACTGATACATCTCAAGGCTTGAAAGACGTCGCTTCGCACCTGACAGACAGGCTCTCACTCACGCGAGAGACGTCTCGTTGAACCTTACTTTTTCGCAGCGGTGATAGTGCTATCAGCACACTGTAGAGGCTGCCACATTGCTGCATTGATCCAGCAAACACAGAAGAATAAAAACTTGTCACGCGCCCGCCGCCGACACTTCAAGGCACTCATTGAAAGCGATAGAAGCTGCAGCCTGCCCAACGCCCGCCATTGCAAAACAAAGGGGTGCACATCCAAACCAACCAGCGATACGATGAGTTTGACTTGAGAGAACCACCATCCGTTGTTAATGCTTTTGTACCGCGAAACAAGCGACTTTATTCCGGTATTAGCGCCGACCTGATTCCTCTCATGCTGGCGATAACGCAACGTTGAGCGAGAGTCGATAAACCATTTATATCCCGCACTGCGCGCAAAGGCATAGACATACCAATCGTGCAGCGACACAGACTGAAGCCTCTCCCAAGTCTGAAGCATTAATGCCTTCAACGGGTCGGCGACCTTGCGGCTCATCAGATAAGTACAGCCGGGACCAGCGGCCTCAAATAGATAATCCCACTCCACCTGAGACTGCGCCTTGTCCAACAGAAGCGTTTTGCCACTTGGCCAGAATGCGGTGACATTACTGGAATACGCATCAACACCATGACTATGCAGCATCCGGACAGAATGCTCGAGCTTGTCTGTATCCCAGATATCATCCTGGTCAGAAAACGCAACATAGTCATAACCGTCGAACGCGACGTCACGAATCAGGCGGAAAAAATTGCGAGCAGCGCCCCCGAACACCTCGGAGACAGGCAGAAGAACTATTTCGGAATACTTCGCAGCAGTCGCGGCGCACCACTCCTCGGTACCATCAGTGGAAGGGTCGACGCTGATGTAAATCGTCAAATCCACCGCCGTCTGGCGGCGAATTGACTCAATTTGCTCTTCTAGCCAGCGCACACCATTGTAGGCCGCCAGCAAAACAGCGATACGGGGTTTTACTGGCGTTTGGTTTTGGCGAGCACTCACAAAACATCCTTTGCATCAAATCGCCATTTTCAGCGATTAGTTGGCTCCAAGAGTTTCTGCAAGTACTGGCCATAACCAGTCTTCTTCAGCGCATCGGCTTGGGCACCGAGTTGCTCAGCAGTGATCCAGCCGTTGTGGTATGCGATCTCTTCCAGGCAAGCCACCTTGAGGCCCTGACGCTGTTCGATGGTGTGTACGAAGTGACTGGCCTCAAGCAGCGAATCGTGCGTGCCTGTATCGAGCCAGGCAAATCCACGACCGAGCATTTCAACACTCAGCGTCTTTCTTTCAAGGTACGCACGGTTGACGTCCGTAATTTCCAACTCACCACGCTCAGATGGCTTGATGCCCTTCGCGATCTCGACAACATCGTTATCGTAGAAGTACAGCCCGGTCACGGCGTAGTTGGATTTAGGCTTGAGCGGTTTCTCTTCAATACTCAGAGCACGGCCCGTTTCGTCGAATTCGACAACACCGAAACGCTCCGGATCAGACACGTGATAACCGAAGACCGTAGCGCCTGTTTGCTGAGTGCTCGCAGAACGCAAATTGTCCGAGAAGTGCTGCCCGTAAAAGATATTGTCACCAAGAATCAGGCAGCAAGGATCTTTGCCAATGAACTCTTCACCGATGATGAATGCCTGGGCCAGACCGTCGGGACTAGGTTGTTCTGCATAGGTCAGCTTGATCCCGTAAACGCTTCCATCACCTAGCAATTTGCGAAAACAAGGCAAATCTTCCGGCGTGGAGATGATCAGGATTTCGCGCATCCCCGCGAGCATCAACACGGACAGCGGATAGAAGATCATCGGTTTGTCGTAGATCGGCAGCATCTGCTTGGAAACGCCAAGGGTCAGCGGGTGCAGGCGTGTACCCGAACCACCAGCGAGGATGATGCCTTTACGATTTGTCGTGGTCATTTGTTCAGAACTTCCCTAAGCATTCGGTTCACACCACTTTGCCAATCCGGCAAGTGTAGATAAAATTTGGCACGTAACTTCTGGGTATTAAGACGTGAGTTCAGGGGACGTTGTGCAGGAGTCGGGTAAGCAGTCGTGTCGATTGGATTGACGGCCGTTACTGCAAGTTTTTCCCCATTGGCCTGAGCGAACGCAATGACATGAGCCGCATACCCATGCCAAGACACTTCGCCGCTGGCCGCCAAGTGATAAACACCTGAAAGTTCCGGCTGCTGCAACGCCTGACGAATAGCCAAAGCGCTTACATCCGCTATCAGATCAGCCCCTGTCGGAGCTCCGATCTGGTCCGCGATAACATTCAACGTTTCCCGATCCTTTGCCAACCGCAACATCGTCTTGGCGAAGTTGTTGCCGCGCGCTCCGTAGACCCAACTGGTCCGGAAGATCAGATGCTTGCAGCCCGACGCAATGATCGCCTGCTCGCCTGCCAGCTTACTCGCACCGTACTGATTCACCGGGCCGACAGCATCCGTCTCCAGCCATGGAATGGAACCAATACCATTGAAGACATAATCGGTTGAATAATGAACCAGCCAGGCATTCAGAGCAGCGGCCTCTTCGGCCAAGACCTGCATCGCTTGGCCGTTCACAATGAAGGCCAGCTCAGGTTCTGATTCTGCCTTGTCGACTGCGGTGTACGCAGCGGCGTTGACGATGACATCCGGCTTGATCCGTCGGATCGTCGCACGCACGGCGGCCAGATCGGTGAGATCACCACACAGCCCGTCGGCAGTCTGGCGATCCAGCGCAATCAACTGACCAAGCGGCTCGAGCGAGCGCTGCAGCTCCCAACCTACCTGACCGTTCTTACCCAGCAGAAGGATTTTCATGCCTTGTTCGAGCGATCCGCATAGTTCTGATCGATCCACTGCTGGTAACTGCCGCTCTTCACGTGCTCAACCCACTCAGTGTTGTTCAGATACCATTCGACAGTCTTGCGAATACCGGTCTCGAAAGTTTCTTCCGGAGTCCAGCCCAATTCGCGCTGAATTTTGCTCGCATCGATTGCGTAACGCACGTCATGTCCAGGGCGATCTTGGACATAGGTAATCAGGCTGGCATGAGGACGATGGGACGAATCAGGACGCAACTCATCAAGCAGCGCACAGAGGGTGTGCACCACTTCGATGTTTTGTTTTTCGTTATGACCGCCAATGTTGTAAGTCTCACCAATTACACCTTCAGTGACGACTTTGTACAACGCACGAGCGTGATCTTCGACATACAACCAGTCACGTACCTGATTACCTTTGCCATAAACCGGCAACGGCTTGCCTTCCAGTGCATTGAGAATGATCAAAGGGATCAACTTCTCAGGGAAGTGGCAAGGGCCGTAGTTGTTCGAGCAGTTGGTAACCAGTGTCGGCAGACCATAGGTGCGTGCCCAAGCGCGAACAAGGTGATCAGAGCTAGCCTTGCTGGCCGAGTATGGCGAGCTTGGCTGGTAAGGTGTGGTCTCGGTGAAGAGGTCTTCCGGACCTTCGAGGTCTCCGTAAACTTCGTCAGTCGAAATATGGTGAAAGCGGAAACTGGCTTTACGCGCATCATCCAGCGCTGCCCAGTAGTGGCGGGCAGCTTCGAGCAGCGTGTAAGTACCGATGATGTTGGTCTGGATGAATTCGGACGGGCCGGAGATCGAACGATCGACGTGGGACTCTGCGGCCAGGTGCATGATTGCATCCGGTTGGTGCTCACGCAGGACACGGTCAACCTGATCACGATCGCAGATATCGACGCGCTCGAAAGCGTAACGCGAGTTCTGGCTGACTTCTGCCAAAGACTCCAGATTGCCGGCGTAAGTCAACTTATCGACATTGACGACAGAATCAGAAGTATTGGAGATGATGTGACGGATGACTGCCGAGCCAATGAAGCCGGCGCCGCCGGTAACTAGAATTTTCACGCGAAACGATACCCTTGAGCTGCGGACAGCGCTGCCTGCGAGCGCGGTCTAATCCATGAATGCAGAAGCCACCATCAGTTGGCATCCGTCAGAGTCAGTCTGAATCGACATGCATTTAGACATGATCGAACAAGGGTGCATTTTACAGCTTAATGATGGTTTTACTAATGGATAAAGACAGGCCAAGGCGCAAATTCGACAGATGCCGTGCGCCTGTCGCTTTCAGACCAGTCGTTTGCGCGCTGCCCTGGACGAACGCCCCAGAAACCAGCCCAATACAGGACCAATCATCATGCCGATCAGCAATGCCAACACAACAACAACCGACACGGGCAACTGCGGCCCGGAAAAGCCCATAAACAAAAGCGAAACCGACTGCTGGTTCTCGAGCACAAACGCAAGAATTGCCAACACCAACAATAAAATGAAAACGCCAAGAAGTATGCGCTTGAGATTACGCATGAGTTACTCCTCGAGAGATAGCGACTGTCAAACCCCCTCCTCCTCTTCCTCATTCACCCGGTCACGCAATTCCTTGCCCGGCTTGAAATGCGGAACAAACTTGCCGTCAAGGCTGACAGACTGACCGGTCTTTGGATTGCGACCGACGCGCGGCGCACGATAATGCAGGGAGAAGCTGCCAAACCCACGGATCTCGATGCGATCCCCGGTAGCCAGGCACTGGGACATTTGTTCAAGCATGGTCTTGATGGCCAGCTCCACATCCTTGGATGAGAGTAGCCCTTGATGGGTGACAATTCGTTCGATCAACTCCGACTTCGTCATATTTTTCCCTTCTTTTTCAAGCAGCTAGATCAGCGCTTGAAAGGTTTTAGCACGCCCGGAAGATTTTGAACAGCCCAGGGATTGACATATCTTTCTCGGCATCAAAACGCCCGTTTTCTGCGCACAAAAGCACCGAACCGGAGCAGCACTCATTCAGCGACACATCACCAGCATTGTCCGAGTGACGTAGCCTGCGGGATTGAAGCCAAACGGATATTCATCTTCATCCTTGGCCTGATCAGATCGGGTGATCACCCGGTAACCTGCCCCCTTGCACTCCTTCGCCGCGCGCCTTTGGCATTTCTCCCACCCTGAACCCAAACCCGAGCAGTCGATCTCGATACCACTGACGCCACGCACCGCATGCGTCTTGGCACTGGTGGTACAGCCAGCCAAAACCAACGCCGCAATCAACACAATAAATCTGTTCATCCACTTCCTTATGCCAGGCAACGCCCGACTACTGCACGACTACTACCCACAGCTTAGTCGCGAATAGGCGATTGATCCGATTAAAGAAACAGACAACCCGCTAAAGGGATTGGTTTCACCGCAGCCTGGATCTCCCCACCAAATCGCAGGCACAAAAAAGGGCGACCGAAGTCGCCCTTTTTCATGATCAAGCAGAACTTAGTTCTGTTTGGCCATTGCTTGCTTCAACAGAGCAGCCATGGTGGTATCGGCTGGAGCTTCCTGAACGGAGTTCAGGCTCTGGATAGCTTCTTTCTCTTCAGCGTCATCTTTCGACTTGATCGAGAGCTGGATTACGCGGCTCTTGCGGTCAACGCTGATGATCTTGGCTTCAACTTCCTGGCCTTCTTTCAGAACGTTGCGCGCGTCTTCAACGCGGTCACGGCTGATTTCGGAGGCTTTCAGGGTCGCTTCGATGTCGTCAGCCAGAACGATGATGGCGCCTTTGGCGTCAACTTCTTTCACGGTGCCTTTAACGATAGCGCCTTTGTCGTTAACCGAGACGTACTCGGAGAACGGATCGCTTTCCAGTTGCTTGATGCCCAGGGAGATGCGCTCGCGCTCTGGGTCAACCGACAGGATGACGGTGTCCAGCTCGTCGCCCTTCTTGAAACGGCGTACGGCTTCTTCGCCCACTTCGTTCCAGGAGATGTCGGACAGGTGAACCAGACCGTCGATGCCGCCGTCCAGACCAATGAAGATACCGAAATCGGTGATCGACTTGATGGTACCGGAGATCTTGTCGCCCTTGTTGAACTGGCCAGAGAAGTCTTCCCATGGGTTCGACTTGCACTGCTTGATGCCCAGGGAGATGCGACGACGCTCTTCGTCGATGTCCAGAACCATGACTTCCACTTCGTCGCCGACTTGTACGACTTTCGAAGGGTGGATGTTCTTGTTGGTCCAGTCCATTTCCGAAACGTGTACCAGACCTTCAACGCCTTCTTCCAGCTCAGCGAAGCAGCCGTAGTCGGTCAGGTTGGTTACACGAGCGGTAACGCGAGTGCTTTCTGGGTAACGGGCTTTGATAGCAACCCATGGATCTTCGCCCAGTTGCTTCAGGCCCAGGGAAACACGGTTGCGTTCGCGATCGTATTTCAGAACCTTGACGTCGATTTCGTCACCAACGTTGACGATCTCGGAAGGATGCTTGATGCGCTTCCAGGCCATGTCGGTGATGTGCAGCAGGCCATCCACGCCACCCAGATCGACGAATGCGCCGTAATCGGTGAGGTTTTTGACGATACCTTTGACTTGCTGGCCTTCCTGCAGGGATTCCAGCAGAGCTTCACGCTCGGCGGAGTTCTCGGCTTCGAGGACGCTGCGACGGGAAACGACAACGTTGTTGCGCTTCTGGTCCAGCTTGATGACCTTGAATTCCAGCTCTTTGCCTTCCAGGTGCGTGGTGTCGCGCACTGGACGGACGTCAACCAGGGAACCTGGCAGGAACGCACGGATGCCGTTAACGTCGACAGTGAAGCCGCCTTTAACCTTACCGTTGATAACGCCCTTGACCACTTCCTCAGCTGCGAAGGCTGCTTCCAGAACGATCCAGCATTCAGCGCGCTTGGCTTTTTCACGGGACAGCTTGGTTTCACCGAAACCGTCTTCAACCGAATCCAGAGCAACGTGAACTTCGTCACCGACATTGATAGTCAGATCGCCAGCGTCGTTGTAGAACTGTTCCAGCGGGATGAGTGCTTCAGACTTCAGGCCAGCGTGAACGGTTACCCAGCGAGCCTGGTAATCGATATCAACGATAACACCGGTGATGATGGAGCCTGCCTGAAGGTTCAGGGTCTTTAGGCTTTCTTCAAAGAGTTCCGCAAAGCTTTCGCTCATTTTAATTCCTGTAGATGAGGGCGAAGAATACGCCCATCTCCACACCCCAGACGGTGTGGGTTAGTTTCATTTAAAAGAAGCACTGCAGGACTATGACTGGTCCCCTGCGGCCTTCTTGGTCACCCGGCGATATCGCGAATGGCGATCTCGCTCATGATGCGTTCAAGCACCTGATCGATGGACAACTCCGTGGAATCCAGCTGAATCGCGTCGGCCGCCGGCTTGAGCGGGGCCACTGCACGCTGGGTATCACGCTCGTCGCGTGCACGGATCTCATCTAGCAGACTCGACAGACTAACATCCTCGCCTTTGCCCTTCAACTGCAAATATCGGCGACGCGCTCGCTCCTCGGCGCTGGCGGTGAGGAAGATCTTCAATGGGGCATCGGGAAAAACCACCGTACCCATGTCGCGACCATCAGCCACCAACCCGGGCGCCTCCTGGAAGGCGCGCTGGCGCTGCAGCAGCGCCTCGCGCACCGCCGGCAGCGCAGCTACCTGGGACGCGCCTGCGCCAACACTTTCAGTACGGATGACATCGCTGACTTCATCACCTTCCAGAATGATGCGCTGCAGCTGACCTTCAGTCGCCGCGATGAACTGCACATCCAGATGAGCAGCCAGTTTTTTCAGCAACTCTTCATTGGTCAGGTCGACACCATGGTTGTGCGCAGCGAAGGCCAGCAGGCGATACAGCGCACCGGAATCCAGCAGGTTCCAGCCCAGACGCTTGGCCAGAATCCCGGCGACCGTGCCCTTGCCCGAACCGCTTGGCCCATCGATGGTGATGACCGGTGCAATGTTTTTCACGACTGAGCCTCTTGAGCCACACGAATGCCAACCTGCGCGCACAGCGCGAGGAAGTTCGGGAACGACGTCGCGACGTTGGCGCAATCATGGATACGGATCGGCGCAGTGGCGCGCAGCGAGGCCACGCTGAAGGCCATGGCGATACGGTGATCGCCGTGACCATGCACTTCGCCGCCACCGATCTGGCCGCCATCGATGATGATGCCGTCCGGGGTCGGCTGGCACTTGACGCCCAGCGCCAGCAAGCCGTCCGCCATGACCTGGATGCGGTCCGATTCCTTGACGCGCAGCTCTTCGGCGCCGGTCAGCACGGTACGACCTTCGGCACAGGCCGCCGCCACGAACAGTACCGGGAATTCGTCAATCGCCAGTGGCACCAGCGCTTCCGGAATCTCGATACCTTTGAGTTTAGCTGCCCGCACGCGCAGGTCGGCTACCGGTTCGCCACCGACCTCACGTTGGTTTTCCAGGGTGATATCGGCGCCCATCAGACGCAGGATGTCGATAACGCCGGTACGGGTCGGGTTGATGCCGACGTGCTCCAACACCAACTCGGAACCTTCGGCGATCGACGCCGCCACCAGAAAGAACGCCGACGACGAGATATCGCCCGGTACTTCAATGTGGGTCGCGGTCAGCTTGCCGCCGGACTCGACCGAAGCGGTCGCGCCATCAACGCTCACCGGGTAGCCGAAACCACGCAGCATGCGCTCGGTGTGATCACGGGTTGGAGCCGGCTCAGTGACAGTGGTCTTGCCTTCCGCGTACAGACCCGCCAGCAGCAGGCAGGACTTCACCTGAGCACTGGCCATCGGCATGGTGTAGGTCAGACCCTTGAGCTTATGACCGCCACGAATGGTCATCGGCGGACGACCTTCGGCAGCAGTTTCAATCACAGCGCCCATTTCACGCAGCGGATTGGCCACGCGATTCATCGGACGCTTGGACAACGACGCATCGCCCGTCAGGGTGCTGTCGAAGTTCTGCGCCGCCAGCAGGCCGGACAACAGACGCATCGAGGTGCCGGAGTTGCCCAGATAGATCGGGCCAGGTGCCGGCTTCAAGCCATGCAGGCCTACGCCGTGAATGGTCACCCGACCGTGGTGCGGGCCTTCGATGACCACGCCCATGTCGCGAAATGCCTGCAAGGTCGCCAGGGCATCTTCACCCTCGAGGAAACCTTCAACCTCGGTCACGCCTTCGGCCAGCGAGCCGAGCATGATCGAGCGGTGGGAAATCGATTTGTCACCTGGTACGCGAATCCGACCGGACAAGCGGCCACCAGGTTGAGCCAGAAAAATCAGATCGTTGGAATTCATAGCGTCCACATAGGCCCTGCGGGCCAGGATTTTACTGAAATGCTCGCGGGCAACCCGGGCGCGCGTGAAGACGCCCAACAATTGGTGCCCATCCCCTGCATCGACCGCGTCGCGCAAGGCGTCGAGGTCGCTGCGAAATGTATCGAGTGTGCGCAGGACAGCCTCGCGGTTGGCGAGGAAGATGTCGTGCCACATCACCGGGTCGCTTCCGGCGATTCTTGTGAAATCGCGAAAACCGCCCGCAGCGTAACGGAAGATCTCAAGGTTTTCATTGCGTTTGGCCAACGAGTCGACCAGACCGAAGGCCAGCAGGTGCGGCAGATGACTGGTCGCGGCCAACACTTCGTCGTGGCGCTCGACCTGCATATGCTCGACATCGGCACCCAGCTCACGCCACAAGCGATCGACCACCGCCAGCGCGGCCGGGTCGGTTTGCTCGAGCGGGGTCAGAATCACCTTGTGCCGACGGAACAGCTCAGAGTTGGAAGCTTCCACCCCGCTCTGCTCGGAACCGGCAATCGGATGCCCCGGCACAAAACGCGCCGGCATGCCGCCGAACGCCTCGGTCGCCGCGCGCACCACATTGCCCTTGGCACTGCCGACATCGGTCAGAATCGCCCGGCCAAGATCGACACTCGCCAGACGGGCGAGCACCTTCTCCATGGCCAGAATCGGCACCGCCAGTTGAATCACGTCGGCGCCCTGACACGCAGCAATCAGGTCGTCTTCGCAACGATCCACCACACCCAACTCGACCGCCAGCTTGCGCGATTGCGGGTCGAGATCGACCCCGACCACTTCACGGCAGATGCCGCTTTCACGCAAGCCTTTGGCAAACGAACCACCGATCAACCCCAGACCGACCACCACAAGGCGACCGATCATAGGTGCAGCAGATTGCAGAGCAGTGACATCACCCACGAGCCAGAACCTTGCGCAGCGCTTCAAGGAAGCGGCTGTTTTCCGCCGGCAGACCGATGGTCACCCGCAGGTGGTTCGGCATGCCGTAATTGGCCACCGGACGCACGATCACGCCTTCACGCAGCAGCCCCTGGAAAATCGGTGCAGCGACCTGACCAAGATCGACGCAGATGAAGTTGCCCTTGGACTCGATCCAGCTCAGACCCAG
This sequence comes from Pseudomonas sp. S8, assembly GCF_050473925.1. NCBI lineage: Bacteria > Pseudomonadati > Pseudomonadota > Gammaproteobacteria > Pseudomonadales > Pseudomonadaceae > Pseudomonas > Pseudomonas sp. S8. The sequence continues at coordinate 6,178,209 of NZ_JBFDVZ010000016.1, read as the reverse complement.
CTCACGGAAACCCGCCTGCAGTTGCTGCATGCCGGATTCGTTGAGCTGACGGCTTTGCGCCAGATACTCGTCGTCCTTCAGCGCCGCACAGGCTGCGGCCAGAGCCAGGCTGTTGACGTTGAAAGGTTGGCGCACACGGTTGAGCACGTCCGCTACTACCGCAGTGGACAGGCCATAACCGACGCGCAGCGCTGCCAGGCCATAGGCCTTGGAGAACGTGCGCGATACCAGCAGATTCGGGTACGCCGCGAGGAAATCCAGACCGTCCGGCAGGTCGCTGCCTTCGGCGTACTCGATGTAGGCCTCATCCAGCACCACCAACACATGCTCCGGCACGTCCTGCAGGAACTCGTCCAGCGCTTCGGCGCCGAACCAGGTGCCGGTCGGATTGTTCGGATTGGCAATGAACACCACACGAGTGTTGGCATCGATGGCCGCGAGCATCGCAGGCAAGTCGTGCCCCCAGTCCTTGGCCGGTACCACTTTGGCCTGCGCGCCGACCGCCTGGGTGGCGATCGGGTAAACGGCAAACGCATGCTCACTGAACACGGCATTGAGGCCCGGCGCCAGATAGGCGCGCGCCACCAGCTCGAGAATGTCGTTGGAGCCGTTGCCCAGAGTTACCTGGTTCAGCTCGACGCGGCACTGCTCGGCCAACAGCGATTTCAGCGCGAAGCCGTTGCCGTCCGGATAACGGGTCAGCTCGGCCAGCTCATCACGGATTGCCGCCAGCGCTTTCGGGCTGGCGCCCAGCGGGTTTTCATTGCTTGCCAGTTTGACGATTTTCGCCGGATCCAGATCCAGCTCGCGCGCCAGTTCGTCCACAGGCTTGCCCGGAACGTACGGCGAAAGTTGTTGCACGCCCGGCTGTGCCAGAGCGAGGAAGTTGCCACTCATTTGCTACCGCCCCTTAAAGAACTGCTTTCGGGTAGGAACCCAGCACTTTGAGTGCTACTGCTTCCTGACTGATCTTTTCCAACACACCTTTGATCAACGGATCACGGTGGTGACCGACGAAGTCGATGAAGAACACGTAGGTCCATTTGCCACTGCGCGACGGACGGGTTTCGATCCGGGTCAGGTCGATCCCGTTATCATGGAACGGCACCAGCAGCTCATGCAGCGCGCCAGGCTTGTTGCTCATCGAGACGATGATCGAGGTTTTGTCGTCGCCGGTCGGCGGCACTTCCTGATTACCGATCATCAGGAAGCGCGTCGAGTTGTCCGGACGATCTTCGATCTTCTCGGCCAGACGCGTCAGGCCATACAAGCCAGCAGCCATGTCGCCGGCAATCGCCGCCGAGTTCCACTCACCCTTGACCCGCTTGGCCGCTTCGGCGTTGCTCGCCACCGCCACGCGCTCGACATTCGGGTAATGCGCGTCCAGCCACTTGCGGCACTGGGCCAGCGACTGCGCGTGGGAGTAGATGCGACTGATGCTGTCGGTCTTGGTGTTTTCACCGACCAACAGGTGATGGTGAATGCGCAGCTCGACTTCGCCGCAGATCACCATGTCGTGTTCGAGGAAACTGTCGAGGGTGTGGTTGACCGCGCCTTCGGTGGAGTTCTCCACCGGCACCACGCCGAAGTTCACCGCCCCCGCCGCCACTTCACGGAACACTTCGTCGATCGCCGCCATCGGCTTGCTGATCACCGCGTGGCCGAAGTGCTTCATCGCCGCTGCTTGAGTGAAGGTGCCTTCAGGGCCGAGGTAAGCCACTTTCAATGGCTGCTCGAGCGCGAGACACGAGGACATGATTTCGCGGAACAACCGCGCCATCTCTTCGTTGCCCAGCGGCCCCTGATTGCGCTCCATCACGCGCTTGAGCACCTGAGCTTCACGCTCGGGACGATAGAACACCGGCACTTCGCCTTCGGCCAGCGAGGCCATCTTGACTCGCGCAACTTCCTGGGCGCAGCGCGCACGCTCACTGATCAGTTCCAGGACCTTTTCGTCCAGAGCGTCAATACGCAGGCGCAGTGCCTTGAGTTCTTGCTCGGACATCAGCCGTGTTCCTTCTCGAATTCAGCCATGTACGCCACCAGCGCGTTGACGGCGTTGATGTCGACGGCGTTGTAGATGGAGGCGCGCATGCCGCCCACGGAGCGGTGGCCCTTGAGGTTGAGCAGACCGCGCGCATCGGCACCGGCCAGGAACGGTTTGTCCAGGCGATCATCAGCCAGACGGAACGGCACGTTCATCCACGAGCGGTCCGACTTGTTGATCGGGTTGCTGTAGAGGCCACTGGCGTCGATGAAGTCGTACAGCGTGCGCTGCTTGACGTCATTCAGTTTGGCGATCGCTTCAACGCCGCCCTGCTCTTTCAGCCACTGGAACACCAGACCGGAGAGGTACCAGGCCAGGGTCGGCGGAGTGTTGTACATCGAACCGTTATCGGCCGCGACCTTGTAGTCGAGCATGGTCGGGCACAGCGAACGTGCCTTGCCCAGCAGGTCTTCGCGGATGATGTTGACGACGATACCGCTCGGGCCGATGTTCTTCTGTGCGCCGGCGTAGATCATGCCGAAACGCGAGATGTCGACCGGACGCGAGAGGATGTCCGAAGACATATCAGCCACCAGCGGTACATCACCGGTTTCCGGGATCCACTGGAATTCCAGACCGCCGATGGTTTCGTTCGGCGCGTAGTGAACGTAAGCGGCGTCTTTCGACAGCTTCCATTCGTTCTGACCCGGGATGGCGAAATAGTCGTAAGGCTTGGCGGTGGCGGCAACGTTGACGTGGCCGTAGCGCGAGGCTTCTTCGATGGCTTTCTGCGACCAGATACCAGTGTCGATATAGTCGGCGCTGCCGTTTTCCGGCAACAGGTTCAGCGGGATCTGCGCAAACTGCTGGCTGGCACCCCCCTGCAGAAACAGCACTTTATAGTTCGACGGGATATTCAGCAGGTCACGCAGGTCCTGCTCGGCCTGAGTAGCAATGGACACGAACTCATCACTACGATGGCTCATTTCCATGACCGACAGACCCTTGCCATGCCAATCAAGGAGTTCACCCTGGGCACGTTGCAGGACAGCTTCAGGAAGCGCCGCAGGACCGGCACAGAAGTTATAGGCTCGCTTGCTCACATCCAATCTCGCTCTGATTTGGTGGTATCACATATCAGTCGGCGCCGATCCTGTGGGAGCGAGCTTGCTCGCGAAGGCGGACTGACATTCAACAACGATGTCGCCTGTTGCTCCGCTTTCGCGAGCAAGCTCGCTCCCACAGGGTTCGTCATGGGCGCCGATATTTCATACCGGACAAATAACAAGGGGGCGAATTTTCATCCGCCCCCTCGCTTGTCCGCTTATTCCTGCGGCTCTTCGTCAGCTGCGGCGTCGAGTTGCTGGTCCTCGGCAACGTCGTCGATCACGACATCTCCCTCGAACTCGGCACCCTCTTCACCTTCAAGCTCGTCGCCTTCGACTTCCGATGGCTCCTGAACCCGCTCCAGACCGACCAGGGTTTCATCCTTGGCCAGTTTGATCAGAGTCACGCCCTGGGTGTTACGACCCAGGCTCGACACTTCGTCGACACGGGTACGTACCAGCGTGCCCTGATCGGAGATCAGCATGATTTCTTCGCCGTCGAGCACCTGAACCGCACCGACCAGACGGCCGTTACGCTCGTTGCTGACCATGGCGATCACGCCCTGGCCGCCACGCTTGTACTCAGGGAACTCGGTGATCGCGGTGCGCTTGCCATAACCACGCTCGGAAGCAGTGAGGATCTGGCTGCCTTCTTCCGGGATCAGCATCGAAATCAGCTTCTGCCCTTCCGGCAGACGCATGCCGCGTACACCACGGGCAGTACGGCCCATGGCACGGACATCGGACTCTTTGAAGCGCGTCACTTTGCCGCCATCGGAGAACAGCATCACTTCGCGCTCGCCATCGGTGATGGCCGCAGAGATCAACACGTCGCCTTCGTCCAGTTCCAGCGCGATCAGACCGACGCTGCGCTGACGGCTGAAGGATTCCAGCGGAGTCTTCTTCACGGTGCCGTTGGCGGTCGCCATGAAGATGTAATGACCTTCGGTGTATTCCTCGACCGGCAGCATGGTGGTGATGTATTCACCGTCATCCAGCGGCAGCAGGTTGACCAACGGACGCCCACGGGCGGCGCGGGACGCTTCCGGAATTTCGTAAGTCTTCAGCCAGTACACCTTGCCCTTGCTGGAGAACAGCAGCAGCGTGGTGTGACTGTTGGCCACCAGCAGGTGAGCGATGTAGTCCTCATCCTTGACGCCGGTGGCCGACTTGCCTTTACCGCCGCGGCGCTGGGCCTGGTAGGCAGCCAGCGGCTGGGTCTTGGCATAGCCGCCGTGGGAGATGGTCACGACGCGCTCTTCTTCCGGGATCATGTCGCCCAGGGTCAGATCGAGACGCGCATCGAGAATCTCGGTGCGGCGCACGTCGCCATATTCGGCGCGGATCACTTCCAGTTCTTCGCGGATCACTTCCATCAGGCGCACGGCGCTGTTGAGGATGCGGATCAGCTCGCCGATCTGGTTGAGAATCTCTTGATACTCGGCCAGCAGCTTCTCGTGCTCCAGACCGGTCAGACGGTGCAGACGCAGCTCCAGAATGGCTTGTGCCTGTTCTGGCGACAGGAAGTACTTGCCTTCGCGCAAACCGTATTGCGGATCGAGATTTTCCGGACGGCACGAATCGGCGCCGGCACGTTCCACCATCGCCACCACCGCCGAGGATTCCCAAGGGGTGCTGACCAGCGCTTCCTTGGCTTCCGACGGAGTCGGCGACGCCTTGATCAGGGCGATCACAGGATCGATGTTCGACAGGGCAACGGCCTGACCTTCGAGGATGTGACCACGCTCGCGGGCCTTGCGCAGCTCGAATACGGTACGACGGGTGACCACTTCGCGACGGTGACGAACGAAGGCTTCCAGCAGATCCTTGAGGTTGAGGATGCGTGGACGGCCGTCAATCAGCGCGACGATGTTGATGCCGAATACCGATTGCAGCTGGGTCTGGGCGTAGAGGTTGTTGAGGATCACCTCAGGCACTTCGCCGCGACGCAGTTCGATCACGACGCGCATACCGTCCTTGTCGGACTCGTCGCGCAGCTCGGTGATGCCTTCGAGCTTCTTCTCTTTGACCAGCTCGGCGATCTTCTCGATCAGACGCGCCTTGTTCAGCTGATACGGCAGTTCAGTGATGACGATCTGTTGACGGCCACCGACCTTGTCGATGTCTTCGATGATCGAACGCGCACGCATGTAAATGCGACCACGACCGGTGCGATAGGCTTCGATAATGCCGGCCCGACCGTTGATGATCGCGGCCGTCGGGAAGTCTGGACCGGGGATGTATTGCATCAGCTCATCGACGGTCAGCTCGGGATTGTCGATGAGGGCCAGGCAACCGTCGATGACTTCGCCGAGGTTGTGCGGCGGAATGTTGGTCGCCATGCCCACGGCAATACCGCTGGAACCGTTCACCAGCAGGTTCGGCACGCGGGTCGGCATGACCGCCGGGATCAGCTCGGTACCGTCGTAGTTCGGCACCCAGTCCACGGTTTCCTTGTGCAGGTCGGCCAGCAGTTCGTGCGCCAGCTTGGTCATGCGCACTTCGGTGTATCGCATGGCCGCGGCGTTGTCGCCGTCCACCGAACCGAAGTTACCCTGACCGTCAACCAGCAGGTAACGCAGGGAGAAAGGCTGAGCCATGCGGACGATGGTGTCGTAAACCGCGGTATCACCATGCGGGTGATACTTACCGATCACGTCACCGACAACACGGGCAGATTTCTTGTACGGCTTGTTGAAGTCGTTGCCCAGCTCGCTCATCGCGAACAGTACGCGACGGTGCACGGGCTTGAGGCCATCGCGCGCATCCGGCAGTGCACGGCCGACGATTACGCTCATTGCGTAGTCGAGGTAGGACTGTTTCAGCTCGTCTTCGATATTGACCGGGAGGATTTCTTTGGCCAGTTCGCCCATGAGAAGCCTGATTCCTTTTTCTGGTGAAACTTCGTCATATCCATATGGGATGTACGAAGCTCGTCGGGGCAGGCTGAGTGCCGTGCGCCGACTTACGACAAATCAACGGATACAACCACGGATTTGCGCAGTAAAGACAGCTCCGTGAAGCCGCCTCGGAAAACGCCGGATGTTATCACAAGAGCCGCCACGCACCTATCCCCCAGATGCGCATGGAGCATAGTTAGTTGACCGATGACAGGCGTAAAGGGGACGAGAGAGGCTCAGAGCTTCTTTGAATGCAGTTTTGAGGTCAGGTTTTGCGATGTTTATTGACTTTCAGGGCGCCATCGCTGGCAAGCCAGCTCCCACAGGGTCAGCGGCGAGCACAGAACCTGTGGGAGCTGGCTTGCCAGCGAAGGCGTCCTTACAGACGCCAAAGCCAATCAATGCAGGCGTTTGCGGCACATCAACTGGGCCATTTTCGCCGTATCCGGCCGTTCGACGATGCCCTTTTCAGTGACGATCGCATCGATCAGATCGGCCGGCGTCACATCGAACACCGGGTTGAACGCTTCAACGTCCGCGCCCACCCGCTTGCCACCGACCTCCAGCAACTCGGCGCCATCACGTTCCTCGATCGGAATGTCGTCGCCGCTGGCCAGATGCATGTCGATGGTCGAACTCGGTGCCACCACCATGAAGCGCACGCCGTGGTGCATGGCGTTGACCGCCAGTTGGTAGGTGCCGATCTTGTTCGCCACATCGCCATTGGCAGTGATGCGGTCAGCACCGACGATCACCCAGGTCACGCCTTTGGTTTTCATGATGTGCGCGGCGGCGGAGTCAGCATTGAGCGTCACCGGGATGCCTTCATTCGCCAGCTCCCAGGCGGTCAGGCGCGAACCCTGCAACCACGGGCGGGTTTCATCGGCGTAGACGCGTTCTACCATGCCTTCGAGATAGGCCGCGCGAATCACCCCCAGTGCGGTACCGAAACCACCGGTGGCCAAGGCGCCGGTATTACAGTGAGTGAGAATCGCCTGGGCGTTGCCCTGATGCTTGCGGATCAGATCGACACCGAGCTGAGCCATGGTCAGGTTGGCTTCGCGGTCGCTTTCATGAATGGCGATGGCTTCGGCTTCCAGTGCCGCCAGCGGATCGGCGTTTTCTTTAAGCCGGTCCAGGCGATCGTGCATGCGATTCAGCGCCCAGAACAGATTGACCGCTGTCGGCCGGGAATCGGCCAGCAAGGCGAAATCCTCTTCCAGCGCCGCGTACCAGTCACCCCCCTCAGCGATCCGTGCGCGGGCCGCCAGCACAATGCCATAGGCCGCGCTGATGCCGATGGCCGGTGCGCCACGCACCACCATCGAACGAATCGCCTCAGCCACACCGGCCGCGCTGGTGTAGGCAATCCAGGTTTCCTCGAACGGCAAAATACGCTGATCCAGCAGGTGGAGCGCGCCATCTCGCCAATCGATGGCCTTTACTTTCTCCGCAGCCAACAGTCGATCGCGCATCCCTCACCCCGCACTCATGAACAAAAGCCGCCGATTATAGCGATCCCCCCGCGAAGACGCTCGGGTATACTTCGCCATCCTTTACAAAAGCACTGGAACCGACCCTCGATGCCGAAACCTGCCATTGCGCTCGACTTATTATTGCTGCCGACCTGGCTGGTACCCGTCGAACCTGCAGGCGTTGTGCTCAAGGAGCACGGCCTGGGCATCCGTGACGGTCGCATCGTGTTTATCGGCCCGCGCGCCGAAGCATTGAAATGTAACGCCACTGAAGTCCGCGAATTGCCGGACGTGTTGCTCAGCCCGGGCCTGATCAACGCCCACGGACATGCGGCGATGACCCTGTTCCGTGGCCTGGCCGACGACCTGCCGCTGATGACCTGGCTGGAAAACCACATCTGGCCGGCCGAAGCCAAATGGGTCGATGAAGAGTTCGTCCGTGATGGCACTGACTTGGCGATTGCCGAGCAGATCAAGGGTGGCATCAGCTGTTTCTCGGACATGTACTTCTTCCCGAAAGTCGCCAGTGAGCGTGTGCACAACAGCGGCATTCGCGCACAGATCGCGATTCCGATCCTCGATTTCCCGATCCCCGGCGCCAGCAGCGCCGATGAGGCCATTCGTCAGGGCGTCGAGCTGTTCGGTGATCTGAAGCATCACGAACGGATCAAGATCACTTTCGGCCCTCATGCACCCTACACCGTGGGCGACGAGAACCTGGAAAAAATCCGCGTGATCGCCGAAGAGCTGGACGCGTCGATCCACATGCATGTCCACGAAACTGCCTTTGAAGTCCAGCAATCGCTGGAGCATCGCGGCGAGCGGCCACTGGCCCGCCTCGCTCGCCTCGGCCTGCTCGGCCCGCGCTTCCAGGCGGTGCACATGACCCAGATCAGCGATGACGATCTGGCATTGCTGGTAGAAAGCAACACCAGCGTGATCCACTGCCCGGAATCGAACCTGAAGCTGGCCAGCGGTTTCTGCCCGGTGGAGCGTCTGTGGCAGGCTGGCGTGAACGTTGCCGTCGGCACCGATGGCGCAGCGAGCAACAACGACCTCGACCTGCTCGGCGAAACCCGCACCGCCGCGCTGCTGGCCAAAGCCGTCGCCGGCTCGGCCACCGCGCTGGACGCCCATCGCGCGCTGCGCATGGCCACGCTCAACGGCGCCCGGGCTCTGGGCATTGAGGCACAGGTCGGTTCGCTGGAGATCGGCAAGGCTGCAGACATCGTCGCCTTCGACCTGTCCGGCCTGGCCCAGCAACCGGTCTATGACCCGGTGTCACAGCTTATCTATGCCACCGGCCGCGACTGCGTGAAACACCTGTGGGTCGCCGGCAAACAGTTACTCGACGACCGGCGCCTGACCCGCCTGGACGAACAACAGCTGGGCGACACCGCCCGGGCCTGGGGACAGCGCATCAGCGGCCACTCAGAATCGTAAACACCGCGGAGCAGACTTCGCGGCTACAGCCTTTTTCAAGTTTTTCGAGGAATAGATCATGAGCAACGTCGACCACGCCGAAATCGCCAAATTCGAAGCCCTGGCCCATCGCTGGTGGGACCGTGAAAGCGAGTTCAAACCGCTGCACGACATCAACCCGCTGCGCGTCAACTGGATTGACGAGCGGGTCAATCTGGCCGGCAAGAAAGTTCTCGACGTTGGTTGCGGCGGCGGCATTCTCAGCGAAGCCATGGCCCAGCGCGGCGCCACTGTCATGGGCATCGACATGGGCGAAGCGCCGCTGGCGGTCGCGCAACTGCATCAATTGGAATCCGGGGTCAACGTCGAGTACCGGCAGATCACCGCTGAAGCCCTGGCTGAAGAAATGCCCGAGCAGTTCGACGTCGTAACCTGCCTGGAAATGCTCGAGCACGTACCGGACCCGTCGTCGGTGATTCGCGCCTGCTACCGCATGGTCAAGCCCGGCGGCCAAGTGTTCTTCTCGACCATCAACCGCAACCCGAAGGCGTACCTGTTCGCCATCGTCGGTGCCGAATACATCATGAAGCTGCTGCCGCGCGGCACCCACGACTTCAAGAAATTCATTCGCCCGTCCGAGCTGGGCGCCTGGAGCCGCATCGCCGGCCTGACCGTCAAGGACATCATCGGCCTGACCTACAACCCGCTGACCAAGCACTACAAGCTGGCCAACGACGTTGACGTCAACTACATGATCCAGACCCTGCGCGAGGAATAAGCCGATGGCCATCAGAGCAGTCCTTTTCGATATGGACGGCACCCTGCTCGACACCGCGCCGGATTTCATCGCCATCTGTCAGGCGATGCGCGCGGATCGCGGCTTGCCGCCAATGAACGACAAGCACATCCGCGACGAAATTTCCGGCGGCGCCAAAGCCATGGTCGCGGTGACGTTCTCGATGGATCCGGAATCGCCGGGCTTCGAAGAACTGCGGCAGGAATTCCTCGAACGCTATCTGGCCGGTTGCGCGGTGCACAGCAAGCTGTTCGACGGCATGGACGAGCTGCTGGCCGACATCGAGCGGGCCAACCTGATCTGGGGCGTGGTCACCAACAAACCGGTGCGGTTTGCCGAACCGATCATGCAGCAACTGGGGCTGGCCGAGCGCTCGGCGCTGTTGATCTGCCCGGACCACGTGAAAAACAGCAAGCCGGATCCGGAGCCGCTGATCCTCGCGTGCAAAATGCTTGATCTGGATCCGTCCACCGTGCTGTTTGTGGGCGATGATCTGCGCGACATCGAATCCGGGCGCGATGCGGGCACTAAAACCGCCGCCGTGACCTATGGCTATATCCATCCGGACGACAACCCGCGGCACTGGGGCGCGGATGTGGTGGTGGATCATCCACTGGAACTGCGCAAGGTCATCGACAACGCGCTGTGCAACTGCTGAAAACGGCCTTTGTGGCGAGGGGATTTATCCCCGATGGGTTGCGAAGCAGCCCCCGCATTCTTTCAGGTCGATTCGATACGCAGGTTTCACGACTGCTTCGCAGCCGGTCGGGGATAAATCCCCTCACCACAAGGAAGCAGGTCTTCATGAATGGATTGTGAGGTTTTTATGTTTGATTACACCGCCCGTCCCGAATTGCTCAAGGACCGGGTCATTCTGGTCACCGGTGCCGGACGCGGCATCGGCGCGGCGGCTGCCAAAACCTACGCCGCCCATGGCGCTACCGTGCTGTTGCTGGGCAAGACCGAAGCCAATCTGACGCAGGTCTACGACGAAATCGAAGCAGCCGGCCACCCACAACCGGCGGTGATCCCGTTTAACTTGGAAACCGCCCTGCCCCATCAATACGATGAGCTGGCGGCGATGATCGAAACCGAGTTCGGCCATCTCGATGGCCTGCTGCACAACGCCTCGATCATTGGGCCGCGTACGCCGATCGAGCAACTGTCCGGCGAAAACTTCATGCGCGTCATGCAGGTCAACGTCAACGCCATGTTCATGCTGACCAGCACCTTGCTGCCGCTGCTCAAGCTGTCGCAGGATGCCTCGGTGGTGTTCACCTCCAGCAGCGTCGGACGCAAGGGCCGGGCCTACTGGGGCGCCTACGGTGTGTCGAAGTTTGCCACCGAAGGCTTGATGCAGACGCTGGCCGACGAAGTCGATGGCGTAGCACCCGTGCGCTCCAACAGCATCAACCCGGGCGGCACGCGTACCAGCATGCGCGCACAGGCCTATCCGGGGGAAAACCCGCTGAACAATCCGACCCCGGAAGAGATCATGCCGGTGTACCTGTACCTGATGGGCCCGGACAGTACGGGCATCAATGGCCAGGCATTCAACGCGCAATAACTGCCATACGTCGCTTTTGTTGCCGTGGCGGATTACCGTCGCGGCACACCTTTGCCGCTTTTCGATGTCATATTCCAGTCAAATATCTGCCACTCCCGCCTAAAGCAAAATGCCATCCTATTGATTAATAACGGTTTTAATTATCCTGAACCGAATGGCACGACTTTCGCTCTAATTTCTCTCAAAGCACGCCGTGTGAAGGCACTGGGGCAAGGCCGATTTCGATAGCTGACTAATCGACATCCGGCAGACTAAACTTACGCCAAATGTCCTACGGGACTGATGGATCAGTATGACGCGCAGCCCATAGCCGCTCTCACCCAGCCTGTAAGACAGACTTACTGCTTAGGGGCTCACGCCATATGAAATCACCTTCCCAGACCAATGCAATTGACTTTGACAGTGCCAAATTGCAACGCCTGGGCTTTGGTCAGCTGCCTCCGCTTCTGGAACGCCCGGCCAGCCTCGCGCAACTGCGCCAGCAAATGAGCCTGCAACTGCAAACCAGTCTTGAGCCGCAACGAATCCTCGGTCTGTTTTTTCGCGAAGTTCAGCGCCTGGTGCCACTGGACGCCTTGAGTTATGTGCATTCAGGCAGCGACCTGCGCCTGGAATTCGGCGCCCGCGGTCACCATTCCGTCAGCTATAGCCTCAGCCACGAAGGCGAGCACTTGGGCGAGCTGGTGTTTCGCCGCAACCAGCGCTTCAGCGAGCAGGATCAGGGCAACCTCGAATCGCTGCTGTCGTCGCTGCTGTTTCCGATGCGCAACGCCCTGCTCTACCGCGCCGCCACGCAAAGTGCGTTACGCGATCCGCTGACCGGAACCGGCAACCGGATCGCCATGGAGCAGACCCTGCAGCGCGAGATCGACATGTCACGTCGGCACCTGCAACCACTATCGGTACTGATGCTCGACATCGACCACTTCAAACGGGTCAACGACAGCCACGGTCACAGCGCCGGTGATGACGTGCTCAAAGCGGTGGCAGCCTCGATCAAGAGCCAGTTGCGCAACGTCGACATGGTGTTTCGCTATGGCGGGGAAGAGTTTCTGATCCTGCTGTCGAACACCGGCCGGGAAGCGGCGCAGATGATTGGCGAGCGATTGCGCCATGCCGCGCAGGCTGAGGAGTACTTCGCCGACGGCCAATTGATCGACCTGACCGTGAGCCTTGGCTGCTCCACTCTGCTGCCGGGTGAATCAGCGGACAGTCTGCTGCGTCGGGCCGACAGTGCGCTGTACGTGGCCAAGCGCGAAGGGCGTAATCGATTGGCAATGGCTGGCTGAATACTCTCAGACAGCAGACAGCAGTGTGGGAGCGAGCCTGCTCGCGAAAGCGGTGAATCAGTCAAAACCGTGCTGACTGAAGCGCCGTCTTCGCGAGCAGGCTCGCTCCCACATTTTTGCTACACCTCAGACCTTGAATCAGCTCTCTGCCAACGCCAGACGTTCACGACCGTGGATCGCGCGCTCCGTGGTTTCCAGCTGCATGCAGCGCTCAAGGAACAGGTACATGTAGTCGTAGCTCTTGCACACGGCCTGGCGCAGCTCGGTCTGCAATGCCTGGCTCGGGTTCATCCCCGCCAGCGTGCAGATGATTTCCAACGCTTCCCATGGATGGGCGTCGTCATATTGGGCATGCATCTTCAGCCATTTCATCGCCCGCTTGCGCTCCTCTTCCGGGAACGCCGCAGCGTACACGCCAGTGGAACACACCAGCGCCGACCACTCCCCGGTCGCGCCCTCGATGGCGTAGTTGGTGGCGGCGATGGCGACGATCAGCGAATCCGCCGAACTCGTATGCCAGCACCAGTGACTCAGCGCATGCAGTTCCGGCGGCACTTGCTGAGCCTGAAGATCCTCAAGGCTGACGCCGTGCGCGCGGCTCCAGTTCAGCCAGTAATCGGCATGATTGAGTTCAACACGGATGTTACGCATCAGCCAGCGGCGCGCCATGTCCTCCCCAGGATGGCGGGCAAACCTGGTCTTGGTCAGGTTCTGCGCCATATATAACGCAAACTGTTCAACGACCGGCCAGCCCCCGATCAGGTACTGGCGCATGGTCCTGGCGCTGAGCTTGTTATCGCGCATGCGCTGGTACAGTTCATGTTCGACAACCCGGCGCTTGCTCTCGCTGCAATCCGTAATGAGCTGTTGCGCCCAGGCGGGATAACTTGCAGCCTCCATGAGTGGTCCGGTTCGGTTGAATGTGTCGATCACTGTTCGGCTCCTTTTGATTTGTGATTGTAAGGATCGGCAAGAGATTTCAACGGAACGTGCCAGGCGCCTTGAATAACAACGGCTGCGGTCTGGCGGGCCGACTTTGCAAACTGTCGCAGGTAAACAACTGCGGGCGTTCGATGACGTAACCCTGAGCGTAATCCACCCCGATTTCAAGCAATGCCTGCTCGATCTGGGTTGTTTCTACAAACTCGGCAATTGTCTGCTTACCCATGACATGCCCGATGTGATTGATCACTTCGACCATTGCGCGGTTAATCGGGTCGTCCAGCATATCCTTTACGAAACTTCCGTCGATCTTCAGGAAGTCTACAGGCAAATGTTTCAGATAAGCGAATGAAGACATTCCGGCACAAAAATCATCAAGCGAGAAGTAACAACCTAAGCCTTTGAGTTCATTAATAAATCGAATTGCACTCCCAAGATTGGCAATTGCACTGGTTTCGGTAATTTCAAAACAAATCATTTCAGGAGGTATGGCGTAATTAACAAACTGTTCACGTAGAAAGTGCAAGAACGCGTCATCTCCGATAGTAATGCCTGAAAGATTAATCGCACACATTGCCAAAGGCCCTTGATGTTGTTCGGCAATACATTGGGCAATGACTTTAAAAACATTTTCTACAACCCAGCGGTCCAGTTGACTCATCAGGCCATAACGTTCGGCCGCCGGAATGAAACTGTCCGGCAGGATCATCCGCCCGGCCTCGTCATGCAGACGCAAGAGTATTTCGATGTGCCCGCCGCCATCAGCTGCGGGGCCCAGTGGCGCGATTTCCTGGGCGTAAAGGCAAAAGCGGTCTTCTTCCAGAGCCATGTGCAGGCGTTGCACCCAGGCCATTTCGCCGAAGCGCAGAGACAGTTCGGAGTCATCTGCGTGGTAAACCTGCACCCGGTTACGGCCCTTTTCCTTGGCCATGTAGCAAGCCATGTCAGCTGCACGCAATGAGGCTTCGAGGGTGGTCGGGGTCTGGGCGATGTGCACCAGACCGATACTCACCGTGGTCAGAAACGGTCGCCCCTTCCACACGAAGTGCAGGTTCTGCACAGTCTGACGCAAGCTCTCGGCAATTTTCTCGGCAGCGTCCGGGGCGCAGTTCTCCAGCAGGATGCCGAACTCGTCGCCGCCCAGCCGTGCCAGGGTGTCGCTCTCGCGCAAGCCCGATTGCAACAGCGCGCAGATGTGCCGCAGCAACTCATCGCCAGCGGCATGGCCGCAGGTGTCGTTGACCAGTTTGAACTGGTCCAGATCAAGGAACATCAGCGCATGCCGACCGGGCTGGCGCGTCAGATTGTGCAGGGCCTGCTCCAGGCGATATTCGAATTCGCGGCGGTTGGCCAGACCGGTCAGAGCATCGTGGGTGGCCTGCCACGACAGGTTGGCGATGTATTGCCGTTCCTGAGTCATGTCATGCAGCACCAACACTGTGCCACTGACTTTCTCGGCATTGCGGATCGGTGCGCCCACCAGCGTCACGGAAACCGTGCTGCCGTCCAGGCGCTGAATCAGTTTGGAATGTTCGCTGCCGCCGACCAGTTGCCCGCTGAGGATATGCTCGATCAGCGTCAGCCCTTCTGCCTGCGCGTTGTCGTCCAGCAGATTGAACAGCGCGGCCAGAGGCAGCCCCGCCGCATGCTCGGACTTCCAGTGCGTCATGGCTTCTGCCGCAGGATTCATGTAATCGATCGCACCATTGACATCAGTGGTGATGACCCCGTCGCCAATCGATTGCAGGGTGATGTGCGCCCGGTCCTTCTCCAGCTGCAGCGCCTGGGCAAAGGCATGGCGCTGTTTGAGCAGTTTGTGGGTGCGCAACAGTGCCAGCACGATCAACCCCAGCGCCGTGGCCAGGTTGGTGAACAGCAGCAGGCGCAGGATCATCCGCGAGCCTTCGCCCAAGGCATCGCTGAAAGCCTTGGCCGCCGGCGTTACACCGTCATTGATGGCAAAGATTTGCGCTTTCCAGTGCTGGATATCAGCCGGCGTCGCGACATTCTCGCTGATGCCCTGATGCATCTCGCGCGCGACATTGTCCAGTTGCACCAGATAGGCATCGCCGATGGTCCAGCGGTCGATCGCTGTTTCCAGATAACTGAAATGACGGAAATTGAGGTACAGCCAGATCAGGCTCGAAACGTCATCGGGATGGTTGCCACCCTTGAGAATCCCCTCCCGCGCCGCCTGCAGATCCGGTGGTTGACGATCCAGCGCCAGACGCAACTGGTGACCGCCCTGGGGCACCGCAATCGCGTCCTTGTACTTGAGGAAGATCGCCTCGTCACGGCTGTCGGCATACAGGTTCAGGTAATAGATGGCGTCCTTCTGGCCCTTGGACCAGAGACTTTCACCGGCGACATAGCCACGCACGGCCGACAGGACGTAGAGACTCACGCCCCCCAATAACGCCTGAAATAACACGACGGCAATAAATGGCCAGACGATGCCCAACAACCGTGGCGTTCCGAGTGTCCTTTTTTGCTTCATGAGGTCCTTTGCGCACGTACTGCCATCATCAAGGGGAAACCGCTAAAGCCAGACTAGGGGGCGTTCCCCCTTCCGGCAAGCCAGGAAGCTTGCAACCGACGATACATAAGTACCGCACCCGAGGTGCGCGATGCTTCGACACTGACGGCTTTCAATCATCCAGAGCCGTTTTCCATGCAGTCACTTACAACCGCGCTGCAACGCCATACTGCCCAACAGGACGAATACCGCGCAATGATCACTGCCCTGCGCGCGGTCCTCGACGCTTCGACTTCACTGGAGTCCTGCTACCTGGCGCCCCAGGCCCATTCACGCCTGGGCGCAGCGCAAGAGCAGGCGCAAAACATGCTGCAAACGCTGTTCGAAAACAGCGGCGAACCGCTATTGACCGCGTATCTGCAGACCTCCAGAGGAGCCCTGCTGCAAGTCGACGCCACGGCGGATCAATGCAACTTCTCCTTCAACCGTCGCGATGGCAGCGTCGCCCGTTATGTCATCGAGAGCGTCAGCCAGGCCTCCAGCAGCCTTCAAGCGTTTCAGCGAGCGTTGCTGAGTATAGGCGCACACCTGCGTTCCGACAGGCTGCAGCCGCTGTCACAACTGCTGCGTGAGTCCGGGTTCACATTTGCGGACGCACCGGACGCCACGGCACTGACCCGGCTGATCGGCAAAGTCGAAGAACAGCGCGCCAGCCACCGATTGAATCTGCGACATCACCCGACGCTCGCGGTGTTGATGAACGACGAGGACAAAGCCGCGATTCACGACGTGATGGGCGACTGGCTCATCGGTAAACCCCTGTCGGCCATTGACAGTCTGGCCAGCGAAGTCACGCCTCCTTTTACCGTCCAGCAACTGGAGCAGCAGCCCGCCACCTGCCTGGAGCGCCTGCTCGACACCCCCCAAGCCCATGGCTTGGGCCAGCGCTTGCTGCAAAGGCTGCAATGGTACGGCGCCCGCCCCGATGAACTGACCGTCCCCGATATCGGCCTGCGTTTACTGCTCGAAGCCTTGTGCCTGTGGTACGACCTGCCCGGCAACCGCAGCTCAACCGAGGTGGCCGGTTTTGCGCTCGAACAACGCGCTCACTACGGAGCCGGCTACGCCACCATTCGCCGGGACTTTTTACAGCATCTGGAGGATTCTCACCGAACCTCGACGACGATCGAGAAACACCTGCTGGGATGGGTCTGTCTGGCGCAATTCGGACCGGAATTTCAAGTGCGCGACATCCCTGACGACCTGCCTTACGCCAGCTCGGTAGTCTGGGTCAATTTCGTGCATGGCGTGCACCTCGCTCATGCCCTTGATCCACGGTCGTTGGAGCATTTGAGCTTTCAGCAACTGGTCGATCTACCGCTGCACAAAAGTCACAACGCCAGCAGCGACCTGCAAACCCTGATCGCCATGACCCGCGTGGCTGCCGCACGTACCTGGACCGCAGCCACCGGAGCGCTGGCTGTCGCGAGCGAAGCCTCCAACGGTCACGCGCCGCTGAACGCTCTGGAAGACCATGAGAAACAACTGAACGCGGCGATCCTGCAACTGGACATCGAGCCGCCACGCAGACTCGCCCTGGCGCAACAGGAACTGAACAAGGCGCTGACCAACGATCTGTACGATCACACGACGATTCGCCTCAAGCGCTACCATCATTCAGCGCGCAACCGTGCCCGACGCAGCATTATCGATACCGAGGAAGTGGCATTGCGCACCTGGCCGCTGCTGGAGGTCTATGCCTCTGGCGGGCTGAACAACGACACGCGCTGGTACGTCAGCAGCGATGGCCGCAACGCCAGCGAATGGATCAGCCTGAATCCGGAAGGCAACCTGCACAGTGGTTTTGTCGACACCGGACATCAACCAGGCGAACGTGTTTCACGCTTCCCGAGCAAGTGCACCCTGCCCGATATCAGGACAGTGTTCGATCGGCAGTTCGACGATTATCTGAGCAAGACCCGCAAAGCCTATGAATATTTGATCAAGTCGCTGTTGGTCACTCTGCCGTGGGCTGACCGCCGGGCACTGGAACACGGCGAAGTGAGGATTCACAGCCTCAGGGATAAGACGCGGCACATCGAGGCTCACCTGGAAACACCGGAAAACCTCCTGCCGCTTCGGGCACGCATGGGTTTCTTTCTGCAAGTGACGTATCAGGGCATATCACGCTTCTACGAATGCCTGCCGCGCGCCGGCATCATTCGCCAACGTACAGATCTGGATAGCACCCAAATGGGCGGTGTGTTATTGCCACCACTGCCGCCGAAACGTGGACGCACCAGGGCGCAGAGCATCACTCGCATCGTCGCCCGCCGCCTGCCATTCGATCGAGAAGCACACTGGAACGGCTCGCCCCCCGCCACCGACGCCATGTGCATCGCCATCCTCGAACCACTGGGCGAGCCCCTTCCGGTTTCGATGATCCCGGCGGCCCATCAGGACAGCTCGCCGAACCTGAGCTTCACCTCGCCGCGCACTGCGCAAATCGCCTCTGTCATCGCGACGCAGCTGTTCTATGTCGACGAACAGGCGCTGCGCAGCGACGCCTGGGGAAAAACCCGCTTCGAACAAGACAACAGCAAAACGCACTGGATTCATGCCCTCAAAGGATTTATTCCGTTCTGGGGCAGTCTCGAAGACCTGCAATCGGACAGCCCGGAGAAACGCGCACTGGGCGTACTCGGCCTGTTCCTCGATATCGTCTCGTTCGCGATTCCCCTGGGCAAGTTTGTTGCCGGCAGCATCCGCCTCGCTGCAGTGGCAGGAAAAATGGCGATTCGCGTCGCACTGCCACGCATGGCGCAATTGTCGAAGAACCTGCTGGTTTCGAGCTTGAGAAACTTCAATCCGCTGGACGCTGCGCCTGCCTTGTTCAAGCTTGGCGGCCGAGGCGCAATCGGCGCAGTGCGGGCCGTGGCGCATCTGGAACACCGCGCCGTCATGCGCCTGAAAAAACTGGCCGGCAGAAGCACTGACTACGACCTGATGCACAGCCTGCCTCAGGCACTGGATGCCGGGCGCTGGAAAGCACTGAACCCTGCCGATCATCTGGCCGTGGTCAAAGGCATTGACGATGTGCCGGTGCGCAACGTCGCTGTCGGCGATTCCCGGTATCACCTGCTTGATCCGCTGTCCGACCGTCCTTACGGGCCTCAGTTGCTCGCACACGAACACGACTTTTCGCTGGGGCGTTCGCACTACAGCGTCGTGAAAAGAACCGACAATCAGCTCGATATCGAGCTGGCGCGCGATACGCGCATCGAACTCATGCCCGAGGCTGGCGGACGCACCACAGTACTGATCGATGATGTGCCCTATCGACTCGACGGCGATGAACTGCGCCGGGTCGATCTGCTTGATGACAGTCAGCACTGGACGCTGCTGCCATGCCGGGTACGTCGCGCACCGGGCGCGGGCGACTGCCGCGTCAGCTACGTCACTGCAGAACCGGCTCCGACACCCGGCCTTGGCACGATCGACAAGGAAAAAGGTTACGCGCCGTGGTTTGGCGAGCGGATTTCGGAGCCCGCCGCCCTGCCCCGGCAAGAAGGAACGTTCCTGGCGGTCGATGCCAAGCTTTATCAAATCATCGATAACCGCCCGCGGCTGTTCACCGGTGACCTGCGTCGTCTGGGCTTCAATCAGGGCAGGCTGGTGCCAAGACAACAGATTCAAGCCACGCTGCAGTTTCGCAAAGGTATTTATGCCCGGATAAAAACCGGCGGTACCTACGAGGGGATCAATGATTCACATCAGGTCGGCGCAGTGCTGCTGCCGGCCATCGACGACTCGGCCACCCATGTATTTTTCCGGGTCAACAACCATGAGTACTACCTCGCCACTTTCGCCAAAGGCGAAGTCCCGGGCAGGCAGCTGACATTCAAACGCCTGGCTCCCGCCGAACTGGCCGACGGCAGTCTCGGTGCGGAATTGCTGACCGTCTACACCGGCTCGCTGCACGCCAACAACATCGTGCGCATCCATGGCCTCGAATCGGTGCAGCGCGCGATGAAGACCATGGAGCAGATCGCAATTCCCATCGGCACCACAGCCAGTCCGGCCAACAATCTGAAATGGCTGAAAGTCGACACCAGCCCGGGCGAGGCGCTGATGTTCGATCACTCGACGCGGATGATCGTCACCCGTCTGCCCGAAGGCGCCGTCACGTGGGCGCGCAGCAAGGAAGCGCCGGAAGCCTTTCGGCAGAAAACCGCAGAGATTTTCGACACGTTGTTCCTGTCACCGACGATCAACCCGGCCAACAACAACTCAGCACTGCGTATCGACAGTGCCATGCAGAAACTGCACAACCTGTTGCCCGTGCGTGAACGGCCGCTCAACGCACGTAACATCGCCTATGCCGAAGTCACCACGGCCAGCGGCAAACGGGAAGTCTACGTCAGCGTTTCCGGCGCTCAGGGCAGCACCCAGCGCCTGCCGCTGTTTCGCCACATGGGCGCCAATCATGTGCGGATCGGCAACACCACTTACATCAACATCGACTACAACCCGGCCTTCCCGCGCACCTCGCTGGAGGTCACCGAGCAAGGGCAATTGCTGGCCGTGCCGCTGACCATCAAGGATCTGAAAACCTATCAGCCGACGCAGACCAGCCGGCCGACCTCGCTGGACAGCGAAAGCAAGCTGATCAGCGTGCTGCGCGAGAAATACCCCGATCCGAAGGAGATCCGCTCGGTCGACATCGCGACGACCATGCGCCCGTGCGAATCCTGTTCGGTGGTAATGAAGCAATTTGGCCATGACGGCGGGGAGGCGGCGCTGCAAGTGCTGTGGGGCTGATTACAGACGCTGCAAGTGGCCGTAGAGCTTGGCGTAGAGGCCGCCGTCGGCGATCAGTTGCTGGTGGTCGCCATCCTCGGCCACTTGCCCGCCATCGAATACCAGCACGCGATCGGCCTGCTTCACCGCCGACAGGCGATGGGCAATGATCAGCGTGGTGCGGCCGCTGAGAAAGCGCGCCATGGCCTGATGCAGGTTGTATTCGGTAGCGGCATCGAGGGCCGAGGTGGCCTCGTCGAGGATCACCACTTTCGGCTCGGCGAGGATCATCCGCGCAATCGCCAGACGCTGGCGCTGACCGCCGGACAGGCGCACGCCGGAACGTCCGACGATGCTGTCGAGACCGTCTGGCAACGCCCGAATGGTCGCTTCCAACTGAGCGATTTCCAGCGCCTGCCAGCAAGCTTCGTCGCTGCGGGTGCGGCCCATGGTCAGGTTGGCGCGGACGGTGTCGTTGAACAGCGCCGGATGCTGCAGCACCACCGCGACGTTTTCACGAATCAGCTCCAGGCCGATTTCCTGCTGGGTCGAACCGCCGAAACGAATGGTACCGGACAACGGCGTGTATAACCCGAGCAGCAACTGCACCAGCGTGCTCTTGCCGCCGCCACTGGCACCGACAATCGCGACTTTTTCACCGGGAGCGATGGACAGGTTCATCTGATCCACCACCAACTCGTCGCCATAGCCGAAGCTCAACCCCTGCACCTCGATGCCCACGGTTTCACGGCCCTTGAACGGGTCGACGCCACCCGGGTACTGCGGCTCGTCAGCCCGCGCCAGCAGTTCGTTGATCCGCGCCAACG
Source organism: Pseudomonas sp. S8 (assembly GCF_050473925.1). Lineage (NCBI taxonomy): Bacteria > Pseudomonadati > Pseudomonadota > Gammaproteobacteria > Pseudomonadales > Pseudomonadaceae > Pseudomonas > Pseudomonas sp. S8. Next base: position 6,156,622 of record NZ_JBFDVZ010000016.1, on the reverse strand, counting down.
CGCCGCCCGCCGCGTAGTAGGCGTATTGCAGATTGAGCAGTTGCTCGACCGGGCCGATCATGAACCACAGGTAACTGAACACCGCGAGCATCTGCCCGATCGACAGGTCGGAGAACAGCACCGTGAGCATCGCCGCCGCGCGGAAGATGTCGATGCCGAACTGAAACAGCAGACCACTGGCGCGGTTCGACGCGTCGGTTTTCCACTGCGAATTGACCGCGTAGTTACGCACCTCCTGTGCGCGCAAGCCGAGTCGCCCGAGGAAGAAGCCCTGACGGTTGCCGGCGCGCACTTCCTGGATCGCATCGAGGGTTTCGCTCAAGGCCTGAGTGAAACGCGAGGTGCTGTCGTTCTCCAGTTTCTTCAGGTGCTTGACTCGCTTGCCCAACTGCACCGTGGCGTAGATCACCAACGGGTTGAACAGCAGGATCAGCAGCGCCAGTTTCCAGTGCATCCACACCAGAATGCTCGCGGTGCCGACCAGGGTCAGCATCGCCACCAGAAACCGGCTGAGGGTTTCGCCGACGAATTTGTCGAGGGTGTCGAGGTCAGTGACCAGATGCGTGGTCACGGTGCCGCTGCCGAGGCTTTCGTATTCGCCGAGGGAGATACGTTTGAGGCGTTCAATCAGGCGCACGCGAATGCGGTAGACGATGTCTTTCGCCAGCCGGGCAAACAGCCGCGCCTGCAACACGCCAAAACACAGGGCGCTGCAACGCAGCGTCAGGGTGACCAGCAGCATCAGACCGATGTAGCCCGCCGCCTGCTGCCACATCGACGGCAACACATGGTTCATGACTTTCAGCGCGGCATCGCCATGGCCGAGCAGGACTTCGTCCACCAGCAACGGCAACAGCAACGGAATCGGCACGCTGCACAGCGTCGCCAGCACGGCCACGCCGTTAGCGATCCACAGGGACTTTTTGTGATGCAGTGCCAGGCGCCGGACTTCTGCCCAGCTCAGCCGGTCGACACGCTTTACGGCTGGCGTGTCATCGGCCCGGTCAGGCACAGGCTGCGCGCTCCAGCCAGCGGCCGAGCAACGGCGACAGCTCACTGAGCGGTTGATAGCCGTTGGTCAGCAAGGCCAGTTGGCCATTGCGTTCGGCGAGCAGGGTCGGGAATCCGGCAATGCCCAAATCCTGCACCCAAGTGAAATCCGCCTGAGTCGCTTTGTGTTGGTCGGCATGATCGAACAAGGCAGCAAATTCGATGCGCGGCACGCCAGCCTTTTCAGCCAGCTCCACCAGCACACTGGCCTGGGTAACATCGCGACCTTCAGCGTAAAACGCCTGCTGGATCAGGCCGACCAGTTTCCACGCACAATCCGGTGCCAGGCTGCGCGCGGTAACGATTGCGCGACAGGCCGGTTCGGTGTCGTAGACAAAACCGTCAGGCAACGCGCCGTCGAACTTGAACGGCTGACCGGTGGCCTCGGTGACCGCTTGCCAGTGCTCAAGGATGTAGCGCCGCGTGGTCGGTTCCAGCGCCGCACCGCTGCCAGTGCGCAAGCCGCCGACCACCAGATGCAGCTCCACTCCCGCTGCCTGCGCCTGCTCGACCAATGCCTTGGCGACCGGAGCGAACCCCCAGCACCAGGAACACATCGGATCCATCACATAGAGCAGGCGCGCAGTCATGATCAGGCCTCGGTGGATGCTTGTTTATAGTTGTAGCCGATCGGGTGCGGCATGTTGCGCGCTTTGGCCAGTTCGATCTGCTTCTGCCGATCGATGGCGCTGCGGCGGGTTTTCTCGCTCAGCTTGTCCCAGCAATGCGGGCAGCTGATGCCGGCCACGTAGTGCTCGGAGGCGCGATCTTCAACACTGACCGGAGTGCGGCAGGCATGACATTGATCGTAGTCGCCTTCGCTGAGGTCGTGACGCACGGTCACGCGGTTGTCGAAGACGAAGCAGTCGCCCTGCCACTTGGTTTCTTCCTGCGGCACTTCTTCGAGGTACTTCAGGATGCCGCCCTTGAGGTGGTAAACCTCTTCGAAACCCTCACCCAGCATGTAGCTGGAGGCTTTCTCGCAGCGAATGCCACCGGTGCAGAACATCGCGACCTTCTTGTGCACGGCCGGGTCGAAGTGCTCTTTGATGTAGTCGGGGAATTCACGAAAACTGGTGGTTTTCGGATCGATGGCGCCTTCGAACGTGCCAATCGCCACTTCGTAATCGTTGCGGGTGTCGATCAGCAGCACTTGCGGGTCGCTGATCAGCGCGTTCCAGTCCTGCGGTTCGACGTAGGTGCCGACCTTTTTGTTCGGGTCCACGCCTTCGACGCCGAGGGTGACGATCTCTTTCTTCAGCTTGACCTTGGTGCGATAGAACGGCTGCTCGTCGCAGTACGACTCTTTGTGGTCAATGTCGATCATGCGCGGGTCATTCTTCAGCCAGGCGAGCAGGCCATCGATGCCTTCGCGGCTGCCGGACACGGTGCCGTTGATGCCTTCTTCGGCGATCAGCAGCGTGCCTTTGATGCCGTTGTCGACCATCGCTTTGAGCAGTGGCTCGCGCAGGTCAACGTAATCTTCGAGGGTGACGAACTTATACAGTGCCGCCACGACAATCGGTTGTGTCATGGGTATTTCTCCAGGTGGCTACCCTCGCAAAGGGTGAACCGGATTCAAAAAAAACGCGCCGGCTGAGCGGCGCGTTGCGGATTCTAGCAAAAAAGATCGCAGCCTGCGGCAGCTCCTACAGGGAACTCAATCCAATGTAGGAGCTGCCGCAGGCTGCGATCTTTTGATCTTAATGTTTGCTACCGCCGGCACAGGTTGGCGACGCCGGGGCGGCGCCCACTTCTGCCCATTCCTGCGGGGTGTAGGTGTGCAGCGCCAACGCATGGAACTCGCCCATCAGCTCGCCGAGCGTGCCGTAGACTTTCTGGTGGCGCTTGACCCGATTCAGGCCTTCGAACTGCGCGCTGACCACCACCGCCTTGAAGTGCGTCTGTAACCCGCGACTGTGCATGTGGCTTTCGTCCAGCACTTGCAGATGCTCAGGCTGCAGCAGGCCCAGCGTCGATTCGATGCGTTGTTGCATGGTCATCACGAACTCCGCTTACTTCTTCTTGGCCGGCGCAGCGCCTTTCGGTGCCAGCTCGTTGGTCATGTCGTCGAGCAGCTTGTTGACGACTGGCACGGCGCTTTCCAGTTTGGCCTGGGTCATCTGGGCCGATTGCTGGGTCAGCTGAGGCATTTTTTCCAGGACTTTCTTGCCCAGTGGCGACTGGTAGAACGCGACCAGGTCTTTCAGCTCCGATTCGCTGAAGTTGCTGGTGTAGAGCTTGACCATGTCAGGCTTGAGCTTGTTCCAGCCGATGGCCTGGTCCAGCGCGGCGTTGGCCTTGGCCTGGTAGGTTTCCAGTACGGCTTTTTTGGATTCCGGGGCTTTGGTCTGTTCAAAACGCTGAGCGAACATTTGCTGCACTTGCATGTACACCGGAGTGCCCAGCTTGTCAGCGTGCGCCAGGGTCAGGAAAGCTTCAGCACTGGCGTTGTGGCTGGCGGTATCGGCAAGCACCTGGCCGCTGGCGCAAACCAGTGCAACCGCGGTGCAGATGGCACGAAGACGAGTCATCGAGTTTCCTTTTCAGCTAGGCGAGGTCAAACCCCAAGGGCGACCATTCTGCGCCTAAAAAACCTCGTGGCTCAACCCCCGAGCCTTGCCGTGCTTGATTGGCCGGGTTTTGCCGGTCAACAATCGGTTCGAGGGAACCACCTGGGCCTGACCGGGCCTAAACTGCGCAAACAGACCAACAGGAGTGTGCACGATGAGCCGTATCGAAACCGACAGCCTGGGCCAGATCGAAGTCCCGGACGACGCCTACTGGGGTGCTCAGACGCAACGCTCGCTGATCAACTTCGCCATTGGTCAGGAACGCATGCCGCTGCCGGTATTGCACGCGCTGGCCCTGATCAAGAAAGCCGCCGCCCGGGTCAACGACCGCAACGGCGACCTGCCCGCCGACATCGCCCGCCTGATCGAACAGGCCGCCGACGAAGTCCTCGACGGCCAGCACGACGACCAGTTTCCGCTGGTGGTCTGGCAGACCGGCAGCGGTACCCAGAGCAACATGAACGTCAACGAAGTGATTGCCGGTCGCGCCAACGAACTGGCCGGTAACCCGCGCGGCGGCAAGACGCCGGTGCACCCCAACGATCACGTCAACCGCTCGCAAAGCTCCAACGATTGCTTCCCCACCGCCATGAGCATCGCCACGGCCAAAGCCGTGCAGGAGCAATTGCTGCCGGCCATCGCCGAGCTGTCCGGTGGTCTGGCCGAACTGGCGGCGCGCCACATGAAACTGGTGAAGACCGGTCGCACGCACATGATGGACGCGACGCCGATCACCTTCGGTCAGGAGCTATCGGGCTTTATAGCGCAGCTGGATTACGCCGAACGGGCGATCCGCGCCGCGCTGCCGGCGGTGTGTGAGCTGGCGCAGGGTGGCACCGCGGTCGGCACCGGTCTGAATTCGCCGCACGGCTTTGGCGAAGCGATTGCCGCGGAACTCGCCGCGCTGTCCGGGCTGCCGTTCGTCACTGCGCCGAACAAGTTTGCCGCGCTGGCCGGGCATGAGCCGCTGACCAGTCTGTCCGGCGCCTTGAAGACCCTCGCCGTGGCGCTGATGAAAATCGCCAACGACCTGCGCCTGCTCGGCTCCGGCCCTCGCGCAGGCTTTGCCGAAGTCAAGCTGCCGGCCAACGAACCGGGCAGCTCGATCATGCCCGGCAAGGTCAACCCTACCCAGTGCGAAGCGCTGTCGATGCTGGCCTGCCAGGTGTTGGGCAACGACGTCACCATCGGCATTGCGGCGAGTCAGGGTCACCTGCAACTGAACGTCTACAAACCGGTGATCATCCACAACGTGTTGCAATCGATCCGCCTGCTCGCCGACGGTTGCAGCAACTTCCAGCAGCACTGCATTGCAGGCCTTGAGCCGGATGCGCAGGTCATGGCGCAGCATCTGGAACGTGGCCTGATGCTGGTCACCGCGTTGAATCCGCACATCGGCTACGACAAGTCGGCAGAAATCGCCAAGAAGGCTTACAGCGAAGGTCTGACCTTGCGTGAAGCGGCGTTGCAACTGGGCTATCTGACCGATGAAGAGTTCGATGCCTGGGTGCGGCCGGAGAACATGATCGAGGCTGGCGCCAAGGGCTAACAGCAAAAAGATCGCAGCCTGCGGCAGCTCCTACAGGGGAACGCATTCCAACTGTAGGAGCTGCCGCAGGCTGCGATCTTTTGCTTTTCAGGCCACCCGCATGCGCCGCGCTTTCAGCCCGGCAATCAACGACGGCCCCAGCGCCACCAGCGCCGACCCCAACACCACCAGCACCGCTCCGCCATAACCCAGACCATTGATCTGTTCGGCATGCACATAATCCGGCCACATCCACGCCGCCAATGCCACCGCGCCAAAGGTCACCAACGGCGTGATCGCCAACGTCGCACTGACGCGCGACGCCTCCCAATGCGCCAGCGCCTCGGCAAATGCACCGTAGGCAATCAGCGTGTTCATACAGCAAGCCAGCAGCAGCCAGCCCTGCAACGGGCTCAATTCCAGCGCTTTGAGCGGATGCACCCACGGCGTCAGCAACAAAGCGCAGAACAGGTAAATCACCATCATCACCTGCAACGAATTCCATACCGTGAGCAATTGCTTCTGGCCCAGCGCGTAGAACGTCCAGACGGTCGAGGCCAACAGCACCAGCAACACGCCGGCGGTGTAGTCCGACAATGACGTCAGCAACTCGGCCAGCCGTTGATTGAAAAACAGCACGAAGCCGATCAGCAGCACTGCCAGACCCATGCCCTGACCGATGCTGAAGCGCTCCTTGAACACAAACAGGCTGGCGATCAGCAACATGATCGGCCCCATCTGCACCACCAGTTGCGCGGTGCCGGGGCTGAGCAGATTGAGCCCCATCAGGTACAGCACGTAGTTGCCCACCAGCCCGAGCACCGCCATCAACACCAGCCAGCCGCCCCGGGGGCCGAGGACTTTGCGGCTCGGCAGACGCTTGACCGACGCCAGATAAATAAACAGGCAACCACCGGAGACCAACAGACGAAACCAGGTCACGGTGATCGGGTCCATCACCTGCAACACCTGTTTGAGCTTGATCGGCAGGATGCCCCACAAAAACGCCGTCAGCAGCGCCAGGAACAGACCGTAGACCCAGCGACCGGATGAAATGTGCATGCGAACCCCAAAGCCTGCTGACGAGAGCGGTCATTCTAGGCCCGCGCGCAGGCGCAACACAGGGACAGTTCGGGCCAGGCCGCGAATGAAACTGTGCAGGTCGCAGCATTAAATTGACGTTTTGCCGTTGATCGGCTGACCGGGCGCGCCAAGTGCTTCAGGCATAAGCTCATTGGATCCCTTTCAGCGCATCAACCAAGGAGGCCGATCATGTACGGAATGCGCGCCCAGGACAGCGCCCCCGCCACCCACTTTCGCAGTGAGCGGATGTGCCGGGTCAATGGCGAACTGTTTTTCTGCACGCGGGAGAACACCCTTGAAGGGCCGTTCGCTTCCCCGGAGAAGGCTGAGCAGGAAATAAAAGCGTATATCGCGCGGATGCAGCTTCTGGATTCCAACCGGTCATCAGGTTGATCCCATCGCTGGCAAGCCAGCTCCCACAGTGTTCCAGAGTGTTCACAAATACAGGCAACACCTTCAGAACCTGTGGGAGCTGGCTTGCCAGCGATGACGGCTTGAATGCCGACAATTATCTCCAGGCTTACCGAACAGCCTCAAACAACCCCGTCGCCCCCATCCCGCCCCCCACGCACATGGTCACGATGCCGTAACGCAGGTTACGCCGCTGCAACTCACGCACCAGATGCCCGACCTGCCGCGAACCGGTCATGCCGAACGGGTGGCCGATGGAAATCGAGCCGCCGTTGACGTTGTATTTGTCGTTGTCGATTTCCAACCGGTCCCGGGCATACAGGCATTGCGAGGCAAACGCCTCGTTGAGCTCCCACAGATCGATATCCGCCACCTGCAAGCCTTTGGCCTTGAGCAGTTTCGGCACAGAGAACACCGGGCCGATGCCCATCTCGTCCGGCTCGCAACCGGCGACGGTGAAACCGCGGAAAAACGCCTTCGGCTTGAGCCCCAGTTGCAGGGCTTTCTCCAGACTCATCACCAGCGTCATCGACGCGCCGTCGGACAGCTGCGACGAGTTGCCGGCCGTCACCGAACCGTCCTCGGCAAATACCGGTTTCAGTCCGGCGAGACTTTCGTAAGTGGTGTCCGGGCGGTTGCAGTCGTCGCGATCGACGATGCCGTCGAGGATCTGCACCTCGCCGCTGTTTTTGTCCTCGACCCGGTATTTGACCGCCATCGGCACGATCTCGTCATCGAACAGCCCCGCCGCCTGAGCCTGGGCGGTGCGCAACTGGCTTTGCAACGCATAGCGATCCTGCACCTCGCGACTCACGTCATAACGACGCGCCACGACTTCAGCGGTTTGCCCCATGGTGTAGTAGATGCCCGGCACCTGCTGCTTGAGCAACGGGTTGATCAGGTGATCGGTGTTGACGCTTTTCAGGGTCAGACTGATTGATTCGACGCCGCCGGCGACAATGATGTCGCTGCAACCGGAGGCGATCTGGTTGGCGGCAATCGCAATCGCCTGCAAACCCGAGGAGCAAAAACGGTTGAGGGTCATGCCGGCCACATGGGTGCCCAGCCGCGAGAGCACCGCCACGTTGCGACCAATGTTGTAACCCTGCGCGCCCTCGTTGGAGCCGGCCCCGACAATGCAGTCCTCGACGCTGGCCGGGTCGATGTCGTTGCGAGACAGCAGCGCGTTGACGCAATGGGCCGCCATGTCGTCGGGGCGGGTCTGGTTGAACTTGCCGCGAAAGGACTTGGCCAGGCCGGTCCGCACGCTGTCGACGATCACCACTTCACGCATGGCATACCTCAATTGTTGTTGTCGGAGGAGAGTCAACCGAGGATAAGTCCACCCCGCCGCCGACCGCGACAATCATTCACCCCGCGTATGCGTGCCCATCGGCTCAGTCCTTGTGTTTTTTCGCGCGCTTGTCGGACTTCTCGAACGCCTCTTCGAGTGCTCGGTTGATCGTGCGCAGCACCTTGACCCGCGCCCAGCGTTTGTCATTGGCCTCGACCAGCGTCCACGGCGAAATCTCGGTGCTGGTGCGGTCGACCATGTCGCCCACGGCGGCGCGGTAGGCATCCCACTTGTCGCGGTTACGCCAGTCGTCCTCGGTGATCTTGAAGCGCTTGAACGGGATCTGCTCGCGGGCCTGGAAACGTTCCATCTGCGTGTCCTTGTCGATCGCCAGCCAGAACTTGACGACGATGACCCCGGCGTCGGCGATCTGCTCTTCGAAGTCATTGATCTCGCTGTAGGCGCGCAACCAGTCGGCCGGGCTGCAAAAGCCCTCGACCCGCTCCACCAGCACCCGGCCATACCACGAGCGGTCGAACACGGTGAACTTGCCGCGTGCTGGCAAATGTCGCCAGAAGCGCCACAGATACGGCTGCGCGCGCTCCTCTTCGGTCGGCGCGGCAATCGGCACGATGCTGTACTGACGCGGATCGAGCGCCGCTGCCACCCGGCGAATCGCCCCGCCCTTGCCCGCCGCATCATTGCCTTCGAACACCGCCACCAACGCATGGCGACGCATGCGCTTGTCACGCATCAACCCGGACAGCCGCGCCTGCTCGGTGATCAGTTGTTCTTCGTAATCTTTCTTTTCCAGCTGCTGGTTCAGGTCGAGGCTGTCGAGCAGGTTGAGTTCGTCGACGGCAGTGCCCAACGGGGCGGCGTTGACCTCTTCGGTATGCACCTCAGGACGCTTGAGCGCGTTCTGCAAGCCCTCCAGCAGGATCTTGCCCACCGCGAGGCTGCGGTAGTTGGCGTCCATGCCTTCGATGATGTGCCAGGGCGCGTAGTCGCGGCTGGTGCGGCGCAACACGCGCTCGCCGTATTTGACGAACTTGTCGTAGGTCTGCGATTGCTGCCAGTCCAGCGGGCTGATGCGCCAGCTGTGCAGCGGGTCGTCGGCCAACGCCTTGAGGCGGGCCTTCATCTGTTTCTTGGACAGGTGAAACCAGAACTTGAAGATCAGTGCACCTTCATCGCAGAGCATCTTTTCCAGACGCTCGGCGGCGTTGATCGCCTGATCCAGACGCGGATCCTTGAACAGCCCGTGAACCCGGCCCTGAAGCATCTGGCTGTACCAGTTGCCGAAGAACACGCCCATCCGCCCCTTGGCCGGGAGCATCCGCCAGTAACGCCACGCCGGTGGCCGCGCCAGTTCTTCATCGGTCTGCTGATCGAAGGTACGCACCTCGATCAGACGCGGGTCCATCCACTCGTTGAGCAACTTGACGGTCTCGCCCTTGCCGGCGCCCTCGATGCCGTTGATCAGAATGATCACCGGGAAACGCTTCTGCTGCTGCAACTCGAACTGCGCTTCCAGCAGTGCTTCACGCAAGGCAGGCACAGCCGCGTCGTAAGTCTCTTTGTCGATGGCATGGCCGATTTCGGCGGATTCAAACATGGGGACGGCTCCTTCCAGGATTCAGCAAGACTAGCGGATTGGGCATGGGCACGACGGAGAAATTCCGCTCCTTTTGGCTTCAGGAAAAACTCTGTGGTGAGGGGATTTATCCCCGATGGGCAGCGCAGCGGCCCCAAAGCCATTCAACGCCACATGCACGCTGGTAGCGGGATTGCGACTGCTACGCAGCCGATCGGGGATAAATCCCCTCGCCACAGGTTGCTCTGATCAGCGCCCAAATCATCGATTGTCTTCGAGGCTGCGCACCCAGGCCTTGCCTTGGATCAAGCACCCTCCGCCCGATCGGCTAGAATGGCCGCCTTGTCGTTGCCGAGCCTGCCATGAAACCTGTATTGCCCCACGCCCAACTCGACTGGGATGACCAGGGACGCCCGCGCTCGCGGGTGTTCGATGATGTGTATTTTTCCGACCAGTCGGGGCTGGATGAAACCCGTTATGTGTTCCTCGAACAGAATCGCTTGGCCGAGCGTTTTGCCGCGTTGCCGGCGCACGGGCGACTGGTGATCGGCGAAACCGGGTTTGGCACCGGGCTGAATTTTCTCTGCGCCTGGCAGTTGTTCGAACAGCATGCGGTGGCCGGAGCACGCCTGCATTTTGTCAGTGTCGAAAAGTACCCGCTGAGTCCGGCGGATCTGCAACGGGCTTTGGCCCTGTGGCCGCAACTCAAGCCGCTGGCCGATCAGTTGCTCAAGCATTACGTGGCGATCCATCAGGGCTTTCAGCGGATCATTCTGGGCAATGGCCGCGTGACGCTGACGCTGCTGATCGGCGATGCGCTGCAGCAGCTGCCGCAACTCGATGCGCAGATTGACGCGTGGTTTCTCGACGGTTTCGCCCCGGCGAAAAATCCCGACATGTGGACCGCCGAACTGTTCGTCGAACTGGCTCGACTGGCCGCCCCCGGCTCGACCATCAGCACCTTCACCAGCACCGGTTGGGTCAGGCGTTTGCTCAACGCCGCCGGGTTCAAGATGAAACGCACCCCGGGCATCGGCCACAAGTGGGAGATCCTGCGCGGCGAATTTCTCGGCTGGCCGCAGGATGTCGCGCCACCGCTGCCGGACAAACCTTGGTTCGCCCGCCCTGCTCCGCTGACCGCTGAACGTCGGGCGCTGGTGATCGGCGCCGGACTGGCCGGTTGTGCCACGGCCGCCAGTCTCGCGGCGCGCGGTTGGCAGGTCAGTCTGCTGGAGCGGCATGCCGAGGTGGCGCAGGAAGCGTCAGGCAATCCACAGGGCGTGCTGTACCTGAAGCTGTCGGCCCACGGCACGGCGTTGTCGCAACTTATTGTCAGCGGTTTCGGCTACACCCGTCGTCTGCTGGAAACCCTGCAACGCGGCACCGACTGGGACGATTGCGGCGTGCTGCAACTGGCGTTCAATGCCAAGGAAGCCGAGCGTCAGGTGCAATTGGCCGCGGCGTTCCCGGAAGACCTGGTGCACTGGCTCGATCAGCCGCAAGCCGAGATTCAGGCCGGCATCGGTCTGGCCCATGGCGGTTTGTACTATCCCGAAGGGGGCTGGGTGCATCCGCCCGCGCTGTGCCAGGCGCAAGCCGCGCAGGCGAACATCGAACTGCTCAAGCATCACGATGCGCTGGAACTGCGCAAGGTCGAGGGACAGTGGCAAGCCCTCGATGGCGAACGGGTGCTCGCCAGCGCGCCAGTGGTGGTGCTGGCCGGCGCAGCGGAGATCAAACGTTTTGCGCAAAGTGCCGAGCTGCCGCTCAAACGCATTCGCGGGCAGATCACGCGCCTGCCGCAAACCGCCGAGAGCCAGGCGCTACGCACCGTGGTCTGCGCCGAAGGTTATGTCGCCCCGGCACGTCTGGGCGAACACACGCTCGGCGCCAGTTTCGACTTCAACAGCGACGACCTGACACCGACCACCGCCGAACACCTGGGCAATCTGGCGATGCTCGAAGAGATCTCCAGCGATTTGGTAGCGCGTCTGCACATCAATGAGCTGCCCCCGGAAACCCTGGAAGGACGCGCCGCATTTCGCTGCACCAGTCCTGACTATCTGCCGATTGTCGGCCCCCTCGCCGACCGCGAAGCCTTCGCCGAGGCCTATGCCGCATTGAGCAAGGATGCGCGACAAGTGCCGGACATCGCCTGCCCGTGGCTCGATGGCCTGTACGTCAACAGTGGCCATGGTTCACGCGGGCTGATCACCGCACCGCTGTCGGGCGAGCTGCTCGCGGCATGGCTGGACAACGAGCCGCTGCCGCTGCCGAAAAGCGTCGCCGAGGCCTGCCATCCCAATCGTTTCGCCTTGCGCACGTTGATTCGCGGCAAATGAAAAACGGCGGCTGGCCGCTGGTCAGTCGCCCCCTCTTATAACTCATCGTTCTAAAACTCCCACATCTGCAGCGGGTCAGTTTCTGAGTACCGGCCATTTTGGCCAGACTTGAATGCCCCCTCCCCAACGGAAAAACCGGTAAGGACTTTATGTGCGGATTAGCTGGCGAGTTACGTTTTGATCATCAACCTGCAGACCTTGCAGCGGTAGAGCGAATCACCCATCACCTGGCCCCTCGCGGCCCCGACGCGTGGGGCTTCCATGCCCAAGGGCCAATTGCCCTCGGCCATCGTCGCCTGAAAATCATGGACCTGTCGGACGGCTCGGCGCAGCCGATGATCGACAGCCAGCTGGGCTTGTCCCTGGCCTTCAACGGCGCGATCTACAACTTCCCGGAACTGCGTGCCGAACTCGAAGCGCTCGGCTATGCCTTCTATTCCGGTGGCGACACCGAAGTGCTGCTCAAGGGCTACCACGCCTGGGGCGAAGCGCTGCTGCCAAAACTCAACGGCATGTTCGCCTTCGCCATCTGGGAACGCGATGCCCAGCGCCTGTTCATCGCCCGTGACCGCCTCGGCGTGAAGCCTTTGTACCTGTCGCGCACCGGCCAGCGTTTGCGCTTTGCCTCGGCCCTGCCGGCGCTGCTCAAGGGCGGCGACATCAACCCGATCCTCGATCCGGTGGCGCTCAATCACTACCTGAATTTCCATGCGGTGGTGCCGGCTCCACGCACTTTGCTCGCAGGCATCGAAAAGCTGCCGCCAGCGACCTGGATGCGCGTCGAAGCCGATGGCCGCACCGAGCAGAAAACCTGGTGGACCCTGCCCTACGGCCCGCACGACGACGAGAAAAACCTGACCCTCGAAGACTGGCGCGACCGCGTGCTCGACAGCACCCGCGAAGCGGTAGCGATTCGTCAACGGGCGGCGGTGGATGTCGGCGTGCTGCTATCCGGCGGTGTCGATTCGAGCATGCTTGTCGGCCTGTTGCGTGAAGTCGGCGTGGAGAACCTGTCGACCTTTTCCATCGGCTTCCAGGACGCTGGCGGCGAGCGCGGTGACGAGTTTCAGTATTCCGACCTGATCGCCAGACACTACGGCACGCAGCACCATCAATTACGCATCGACGAAAAAGAGATCATCGAGCAACTGCCTGCGGCGTTCCGCGCGATGAGCGAGCCGATGGTCAGCCACGACTGCATCGCCTTCTATCTGCTGTCGCGCGAAGTGGCCAAGCACTGCAAAGTGGTGCAGAGCGGCCAGGGCGCCGACGAACTGTTCGCCGGTTATCACTGGTACCCGCAGGTCGACGGTGCGGCCGATCCCTACGCGGCCTATCGCGCGGCGTTCTTCGACCGCAGCTACGACGACTACGCCGCCACCGTGCAGCCGAAATGGCTGACCGCGAATGACGCCGCTGGCGACTTCGTGAAAGAGCATTTCGCCCAACCTGGCGCCGAGGCCGCGGTCGATAAAGCGCTGCGTCTGGACAGCACGGTGATGCTGGTGGACGACCCGGTCAAACGCGTCGACAACATGACCATGGCTTGGGGTCTGGAAGCGCGCACGCCGTTTCTCGATTATCGACTGGTTGAGCTCTCCGCAAGGATTCCCGGTCAGTTCAAGCTGCCGGACGGTGGTAAACAAGTGCTCAAAGAAGCGGCGCGTCTGGTGATTCCAAGCGAAGTGATCGACCGCAAGAAAGGTTACTTCCCGGTGCCGGGCCTCAAGCATTTGCAAGGCGACACCCTGAACTGGGTGCGTGAACTGCTGCTGGATCCGAGCCAGGATCGCGGCCTGTTCAACCCGGCCATGCTCGACAAACTGCTGACGGATCCGCAAGGCCAACTGACGCCTTTGCGCGGCTCGAAACTGTGGCAACTGGCGGCCCTGAACCTGTGGCTCAGTGAACAAGGAATCTGATTAATGAAACCTCACGCCACAGCGATCAATCAGCGCCTGATACGCGGCCAGACACCGTCGTATGAACGCTTGCAGGCGCGTCTGGCCGAAGACGGCAGCGAGCTCGGCGCCGACCCCATCGCCGTGCATTGCGGTTGGGGCCGGCTGCTGATCGGCCACACTTTCCCTGACCCGGCGACCCTGGCGCAAGAACTGCTCAACGAGCAGCCCGGCGAACGCGATATCGCCCTGTACGTTGCCGCACCGCAGCAGATTCTCGGGCTGGAACCGACGCAACTGTTTCTCGATCCGTCCGATACTCTGCGCCTGTGGTTCAGCGATTACCGTCAGGCCACCCGGGTCTTTCGCGGCTTCCGCATTCGCCGGGCACAAAGCGAAGCCGACTGGCAAGCAATCAATCTGCTGTATCAGGCACGCGGCATGCTGCCGATCGATGCCACGCGCCTGACTCCGCATCATCAGGGCGGCCCGGTGTACTGGCTCGCCGAAGATGAAGACAGCGGCGCGGTAATCGGCAGCGTCATGGGCCTCAATCACCAGAAAGCCTTCAACGATCCGGAACACGGCAGCAGCCTGTGGTGCCTGGCGGTGGATCCGCAATGTTCGCGGCCCGGCGTCGGCGAAGTGCTGGTGCGGCACTTGATCGAACACTTCATGAGTCGCGGCCTGAGTTATCTGGATCTGTCGGTACTGCATGACAACCGTCAGGCCAAGAACCTGTACGCCAAACTCGGCTTTCGCAACCTCTCGACCTTCGCCATCAAGCGCAAGAACGGCATCAATCAGACGCTGTTCCTCGGGCCCGGGCCGGAAGCCAATTTCAACCCTTATGCGCGGATCATCGTCGAGGAAGCGCATCGCCGAGGCATCGACGTGCAGGTGGATGATGCCGAAGCCGGGCTGTTCACCCTCAGCCATGGCGGGCGTCGCGTGCGTTGCCGCGAATCGCTGAGCGACTTGACCAGCGCGATCAGCATGAGTTTGTGCCAAGACAAGAGCCTGACCCACAAAGTGTTGAAAGGCGCCGGACTGAAGCTGCCCTCGCAGCAATTGGCAGGCAACGCCGACGACAATCTGGCGTTTCTCGATGAGCATCAGCGGGTGGTGGTCAAGCCGCTCGACGGTGAACAGGGCCAAGGCGTGGCGGTGGATTTGCAGAGCATCGAAGAGGTGCAGCAGGCCATCGAAGCCGCCAAGCGTTTTGACAGCCGCGTACTGCTCGAAAGCTTCCACGAAGGCCTCGACCTGCGGATTCTGGTGATCGGTTTTGAAGTGGTGGCGGCAGCGATTCGTTGTCCCGCCGAGGTGGTCGGTGACGGCCATCATTCGATCGGTGCATTGATCGAGGCGCAGAGTCGACGCCGGCAAGCCGCGACTGGGGGCGAGAGCAAGATCCCGCTGGATCACGAAACCCAACGCACTCTGCATGCGGCCGGTTATGACTACAGCACTGTCTTGCCGGCAGGCGAACACCTGTTTGTGCGCCGCACCGCCAATCTGCACACCGGCGGCACGCTGGAAGACGTCACGGCGATTCTGCACCCGACTCTGGTCGATGCCGCCGTTCGTGCAGCGCGGGCGCTGGATATTCCAATGGTCGGCCTCGACTTGATGGTGCCGGCAGCGGATCAGCCGGAGTACGTGTTTATCGAAGCCAACGAACGCGCCGGACTGGCCAATCACGAGCCGCAGCCGACGGCGGAGCGCTTTGTGGATCTGTTGTTTCCGCACAGTCAGCCGGCTGTTTCTTGATCCTTTAGAGCCTGAACCGGACCCATCGCTGGCAAGCCAGCTCCCACACGTTTACCGGTGTACCCCATCACTGTGGGAGCTGGCTTGCCAGCGATGAGGCCCTGACAGGCAACACAAATTCCCTCATCGAAACCATCGATGCGCCTCAACTCATCAGGAGTTTCCATGACCACTCAAATCCCCGAACCGGATCTGAACTACCTGCAAAAAGTCCTGCTGGAAATGCTCGCCATTCCCAGCCCCACCGGCTTCACCGACACCATCGTGCGCTACGTCGCCGAGCGTCTGGAAGAACTCGGTATCCCTTTCGAAATGACCCGTCGCGGCACCATTCGCGCCACGCTCAAGGGCAAGAAAAACAGCCCCGACCGCGCCGTTTCCGCGCACCTCGACACCATTGGCGCCGCCGTGCGCGCGGTGAAAGACAACGGTCGCCTGACCCTGGCCCCGGTCGGTTGCTGGTCGAGTCGGTTTGCCGAAGGCAGCCGGGTCAGCCTGTTCACCGACAACGGTGTGATTCGCGGCAGCGTGTTGCCATTGATGGCCTCCGGGCACGCGTTCAACACCGCCGTGGACGAAATGCCGATCAGTTGGGATCACGTCGAACTGCGTCTGGATGCCTACTGCGCAACCAAGGCCGATTGCGACTCACTGGGCATCAGTGTCGGCGACGTGGTGGCGTTCGACCCGTTGCCGGAGTTCACCGACAGCGGCCACATCAGCGCCCGTCACCTCGACGACAAGGCGGGTGTCGCCGCGCTGCTCGCCGCGCTCAAAGCCATCGTCGACAGCGGTCAGGAATTGATGATCGACTGTCATCCGCTGTTCACCATCACCGAAGAAACCGGCAGCGGTGCGGCGGCGGCATTGCCTTGGGATGTCAGCGAATTCGTCGGCATCGACATTGCACCGGTCGCGCCGGGCCAGCATTCCAGTGAGCACGCGGTGAGCGTAGCGATGCAGGACTCCGGTGGCCCTTACGACTATCACCTGTCGCGGCATTTGCTGCGGCTGGCCAGCGAAAACGAACTGCCGGTAAGGCGCGACCTGTTCCGCTATTACTTCAGCGACGCGCATTCGGCGGTGACCGCCGGGCACGACATTCGCACGGCCCTGCTCGCCTTCGGTTGTGATGCAACCCATGGTTACGAGCGCACGCACATCGACAGTCTGGCGGCGCTCAGTCGTTTGCTTGGAGCGTACATTCTGAGTCCGCCGGTATTTGCCAGCGATGCCGCGCCGGCCAATGCTTCGCTGGATCGCTTCAGTCACCAGATCGAGCACGACACGCAGATGGAGAGCGATACGCGAGTGCCTTCGGTGGACAGTCTGGTGGGGCAGCGCTCCGACACCTGATCCGGGCTTCCGGGGTGGCTGGACTGGCCCCATCGCTGGCAAGCCAGCTCCCACAGTTTTTGGGGTGGCTCAGTTGTTTGTGTACACCATCAAACTCTGTGGGAGCTGGCTTGCCAGCGATAGGGCCGATACTGCCCACACAAAACTGGCAGCCAGCCACCAATCGCCGTAGCATCCCGCCATTGATTGAACCGAGGTGCCCATGCTGATTCCCTACGACGCTCTAGAAGTCGACACCCTCACCCGCCTGATCGAGGACTTTGTCACCCGCGATGGCACCGACAACGGTGATGACACGCCGCTGGAAACCCGCGTGCTGCGCGTACGCCAGGCGTTGACCAAAGGCCAGGCGCTGATCGTCTTCGACCCGGAAAGCGAACAATGCCAACTGATGCTCAAACACGACGTGCCCAAGCACCTGTTCGACTAGCGGACCTTCTCGGTGGCCTGTTTGCGCTGAATCCGCTCGTAGACCTCCGAACGGTGCACATTGATCTTCTGCGGCGCTTCGACACCAAAGCGCACACTGGAGCCGTTGACGGACAACACCCGCAGGGAAATGTCGTCACCGATGGAAATCAACTCGCCCACAACACGGCTGAGTACAAGCATGGAGTTCGTCCTTCAAGGGTTAGCCAGCCCTGAAGATGCGCGGTGCGCGCCCGCTCTACAATGCGTGGCGAGCAATTCAGTCTTGCCCTACACCCGCAAGCGCTGCGCCCGTCAGACGTTTCCTGCAAATCGCTAAACAGTCTCGCCTCACGCGGCGCTAAACCGCGGCCCGAACAGGATCACACTGGCGCCGATCACGCACAGCGCCACGCCGATCCAGTCCGAACCCAAGGGACGTACCCGTTCAACCACTGCCAGCCAGCCAATCGACGCGACGATATAGATCCCGCCATAGGCGGCATAGGCGCGACCGGCGTAAGCCGCTTCGACACGGGTCAGCAACAGGGCGAACAGCGTCAGGCTGAGCAGCGCCGGGATCACCCACAAGGCACTTTTGCCCTGGCGCAACCACATGAAAAAGGCGAAACAACCGGCGATTTCAAACAGCGCCGCGAGGAAGAACCACAGGTAATTGAGCATTGATGCCTCTCGACAGGGTGACCATTGCGGCCACCCTAACGACGCGACACCCATGGGGCAAGTTCAGCCGTTGGTTTGTTTGGCCTTGGCGCGCATTTTATCGGCCATGGTGGTCATTTCGTTGTAGATCAGTTGCGGGTTCTTCTGCTTGATCGCCCAGGCCATGCGTCCCTGCTCGTGCGGCAGGATCATGAACTCGCCGGCGGCCACTTGCTGATAAATGTAGTCGGCGATGTCGGCTGCGCTGATCGGCGAACTTTCCAGCAACTTGCCAACCTGAGCTTTCATGGCTGGCGTCGGGCCACGGAACGAGTCGAGCAAGTTGGTCTGGAAGAACGACGGGCAGACCACATGCACCCCAACTTCCTGCTGCGCCAGCTCCACCAGCAAACTTTCAGACAGCGCCACCACACCGGCCTTGGCCACGTTGTAATTGCTCATCGCCGGGCCCTGCATCAATGCCGCCATCGAAGCAATGTTGATGATCTTGCCTTTGCTCTGTTCCAGCAGCGGCAGGAAGGCCTTGCAGCCTTTGACCACGCCCATCAGGTTGATCGCGATCTGCCAGTCCCAGTCCTCCAGCGACAGTTCGCTGAAGAACCCGCCGGACGCCACACCGGCGTTGTTGACGATGATGTCGATGCCGCCGAGCTTCTCTTCGCAGGCCTGGGCAAACGCGGTGAGCTGGCTGTAATCACGCACATCACAGCGCTGGATGAACCCGTCGCCACCGGCCTCGCGCACCCGCTTCAGGGTTTCCTGCAGGCCAGGTTCGCTGACGTCGGACAAGGCCAGCTGCCAGCCTTCACGCGCCCAGCGCAGTGCAAGTTCGCGACCTAAACCTGAGCCCGCACCCGTGATCATCATGCGATTTTGCATAGCAGACAGCCTTGTTGTTCTGTAGGAGATGCGCCGAGTGTAGCGAAGGAACACTGGCCACCCACGCTCCATCAGAATGCTGAATACAGGATCAAAAGATCGCAGCCTTCCGCAGCGCCTACATCAGTTCCCTGTAGGAGCTGCCGAAGGCTGCGATCTCTTGATCTCGCGCTTCAAAGGAAATAAACGAGTCATCCAAATACATTAAAAAAACATTGAATTTTCTTTCATACGCACCGGTCGGAATTTGTAAGCCGTCTGGAATTAGTTAGCCTCCAGTCGCCCTTGAATACCAAGACTTCTCGAACGCTATAAACAAGGAAATCGACATGGGCACAATTCTTATCATTATCCTGATCCTGTTGCTGATCGGTGGTCTGCCGGTCTTCCCGCACTCCAGAAGTTGGGGTTATGGCCCTTCGGGCATTATTGGCGTGGTGTTGGTGGTGCTGTTGGTCTTGCTGTTACTTGGCAGGATATAAAACCCCAAGACAAAAAAAAGAGGCCCTCAGGGGCCTCTTTTTTGTGCAGCGGTTTTATCAGTCCGGCTTGCCGTTGATCACACCGGCCGTGTTGTCCATCAGGCTCTTGGTCGCCGTTTGCAGGAACGCTTCAAGCTTGAGTTTCAATTCGGCGGTACGCGGTGCGTCCGGAATGATCTCGGCAGAAGGGTTCGCGCCCAGTTGGTACTGGTAGATCTTCGGTGCCATTTCCTTCTCTTTCGGCAAGACCAGGATCTGGTCAGCGGTGACGATGGCAGTGGTCTGCTCGCTGCCCGACGGCTTGATCACACCGAAACCGGTGTCGCCGGCCGGCAGGTTGAGCAGGTCGCGGCCCCAGCACTGGTGACGCACTTCGCCACCCAGACGACCCATGATGGTCGGCACGATGTCGATCTGGGTGCCCACGGTGTGGTCACGGGTACCGAACTTCTCCTGAATGCCCGGCGCAATCATCAGCATTGGCACGTTGAAGCGGCCCAGGTCCATTTCGGTGATCTGACGCTCGTTGCCGAAACCGTGGTCGCCGACGATGACGAACAGGGTTTCCTTGAAGTACGGCTCTTTGCGCGCCTTCTCGAAAAACTGACCCAGGGCCCAGTCGGCGTAACGCATGGCCGTGAGGTGCTCGTTGAGCGTGCCGCGATCCGTCACGCGCTCCACCGGCAAAGGCGTTGGCAAGGCGTACGGCGTGTGGTTGGACAGGGTTTGCAGCAGCGCATAGAACGGCTTGCCGTTTTCCCGCGCCTTCAGTTCCACCAGACCACGGTCGAACATGTCCTGGTCGGATACGCCCCAGGTCGGATCGGAGAACACCGGGTTGACGAAGTCGTTACGGCCAACAAAGTTGGTCATGCCCTGGTTGCTGAAGAAGCCCGACTGGTTGTCCCAGGCGAAGTCGCCGTTGTAGACATACACGTCGTCATACTTGCGCGCACTGAGCAACTGCGGCAGACCGGAGAGTTTGTGGCTGCCTTCCGGGGTCTGCATCAGGTATTCGAAACCCGGCAGGTTCGGGAAGCACGCCATGGTCGCAAACATGCCCTGGTGGGTATGGGTGCCGTTGGAGAAGAAACGGTCGAACAGCAGGCCTTCCTTCGACAGTTTGTCGAGGTACGGCGTGATGTTGCCCGGCGCGCCCAGAGCGCCCACCGAGTGACCGGCCATGCTTTCCATCAGGATCACGACCACATTCTTGATCGGCAGGGTCTTGTCAGCCGGTGGCGTGTAGTCACGACGCACCGCCGCGATGTCGGCATCGACCAGTTTGTCGTCCGGCATCACCAGCATCTCGCGCACCACTTTCTGCGCCTGTTCCTG
The DNA here is from genome assembly GCF_050473925.1 of Pseudomonas sp. S8. Lineage (NCBI taxonomy): Bacteria > Pseudomonadati > Pseudomonadota > Gammaproteobacteria > Pseudomonadales > Pseudomonadaceae > Pseudomonas > Pseudomonas sp. S8. The sequence goes on along the minus strand of NZ_JBFDVZ010000016.1, from coordinate 6,135,923 downwards.
CGGCAGGGTGGCTTTCCAGATGTTGTTGCGATCCTCGCCCATGCGGTCCTTGGCGGCGGCGATCAGCGACAGCGTGCCGTTGAGGCCAAGCTGGTTGGCGAAGTTCGATTCGGTGGTGTACACGTCACCCCAGCGCAGCGGCGGGCCCTGACGCAGGGTGCCACGGGCCGCCACGACGCAGATCAGCAGGCACACCACAAACACCGCCAGACGGGTGTACCACGGCGCCACCTGGCGGGTGCCGACGTTGCCGCCGCTGAACGGGCCGCGCGGACGGGTTGCACGATCCGCGCCCTTGAAAGCCAGGGTCAGGATCACGGTGCCGATCACCCACGCCAGCAGGTAGCGCACCACCGGGAAACCGTACCAGAGCATGCTCATCACGGTTTTCGGGTCTTCTTTCACGTACTGAAATACCAGGCCATTGAGGCGCTGGTGAAACTCACGGTAGAAGTCCATCTCCATCAGGCCGAGGAACAGCGCGATGCTGGACGCCACGGTCAGCCACAGACGGAAGAAGCCACGCGCAGCCATCGCCCGCGCACTGAACAGTGCCAGCAGCAACGGAACGCAGACGTAGACCACCAGGCGCAGGTCGAAACGCAGGCCGTTGGCGAAAGCTTCGAGGAAGGTCGAAGCCGGGGTATCGAGGATCATCTCGCGGTTGTAGACCAGCAGCGCGAGGCGCAGCACGGAAAACATCACCATCATGACCAGGGCACACAACAGGGTGTAGGCCAGATGCGATTTGACGGTCGGTTGCAGCAGGCGAGTTGAAGATCGCTGCTGATTCAGGGCGTCCGGGTTTGCCATGTCGTTTTAGGACCCATTGGAAGTTGAAGTTGCAAAATACAGCGGCGCCATGCCCTCTATTGGCCATTCCAGGCCCCGGGGCGTGCGCGGTGCGCAAATGTTGCACGATCACCGGCAGCATTGCCATTGATTAGTGCCCCGCTGCCCGACTCTTTCATAAAGGCAATCGTTCGCAGACAGCACGCATTGCGCGGGCGAATTGTCAGGAACGCTTTGTGAAAATTTCGTGCAGCGCATATCTGGAAACATAATATAACGACAAAACAAAACGCCCCGAATCGATCGGGGCGTTTTTGCGCAAAGCGCGCGGATTACTTCTCGGCGCGCTCTTTCAGGGCTTTAAGGGTGTTGAACGGCGCATCAACCACAAACTTGTTGGCAACCATGGCCGGTACGCTGCCGCCTGGCTCAGTGTGCACTTGATAGGTCACTTCGACCTGATCACCTTTCGGCACGAACTTCCAGAAGCCTTTGACCTGAGTGACGCGCACAAAGCCTTTCTCTTCGGGAATGTACTTCGGCAAGCCTTCGAGGTTGCGGGTCAGGCTGCCATCGGCACCTTCCACGGTGGTGATGTGCAGCACCGAATCACGCGAAGTGACTGGCCACGGCGTGTTGAACTGCGTATAGGTCCAACTCTGATCGCCCTCGTGCTTGAGCAGCTTCTGGGCCTTGCACTCGTAGATCCACGCACAGGCTCCGGACACGTCTTCCTGCAAGGCACGCAGTTTGGCCACGGTGGTCTTCATCAGAGTCACGCCCTGATAGGACTTGTAATCCGAGCCCGGTACTTCAGCCAGCGAGACCTTGATCCCGTCCTGTTCCTTGGCGACCTTCCAGTCCTCGGCCTGAGCCACCGACGTAGCCAGCACAGCGGTCAAACCACACAACACAGCGATACGATGCAGCGAACCCATAGTCTTATTCCTTATTGTTGAAGTTCCGTTCGTTTGACACATCACGCCGCCGTCATCTGCTCCCACCAGCCGATCAGTTTGATCGCTTCCTCGGAGCTGCTGCCGCAGACTTCGACATCGGCGGCAAATCCTGAACAAACCGCCGGACGCTCCGGCTGGCCGAAAATGCTGCACAGGTTTTCGACCGAGAGTTGCACGCAACGTTCGCCGGCAGGTTTGCCGTTGGGCATGCCTGGAATGGCAGAACTGATGGAGGGGGCAATACAGCAAGCGCCACAGCCTTCACGGCATTTCATGACGAGCAAGTCCTCGCGACGGGCAATGTGTTAAAGAGACACGGACAGAGTAACCGCTAAAACGGTTGTTTCAAATTCCCTGCACCGGGGTTTTTACCGATAACTGAATGTGACTGACCAGTCTCCGACAAAGCGTCTGGTTCGCGGGTCACGGATCGATTGAATTTATTGCTTGAACTCGAAATCCAGTGCTGCGCCTTCGATATCACGGCGTTCATCGTTGCGCAGCTGCAACTGCATTTCGTTGCTGAGCAGGCGACCATTGAGCTGGAAGCCGCTGTTTTTCTCGCCGAACATCTGCGGCAGGATCGCCTCATGCTTGGGCAGCGATACAGTACCGGCGGGTTTTAGTTGCTGGACCATGTCCTTGGGCAGGCTCAGATCCAGCTTGGCCGGCGGCAATCTGGTTTTCACCACCTCACTGGCCGGTTTCGACTTGGACGCGACCGGGGGCCGTTTCTTCACCGCGGCGGCTTTCTTCTGAGGGGCTTTTTTAGCCGGAGCTTTGTTATCCGCAACGGCTTTTTTGCTCGCCGCCGGTTTGTTTGCCGGCGCGGACGTTGCGGGCTTTTCCTGAACGGCAGCTGCCATGACACCGGGCGCATGGCCCATCATCAACACACCAAGCAATATCCAAGCAGCAGGCAAAATCGCTTTCATGAACCCTACAACACTAACGGCAGAGGGCCATATGCTCGCCTGTTGAGCGTCACAAGACAAGCACGACGCGCCCCCCGTTCAGAAACCGCCAGCCGTTTCCTGACACAGTTGAGTCGCCAGCAAACCGAGGGTCATCAGCGCCCTTTCCGCCTCGCGATTCCACGGTGTGCCGCAGTTCAGGCGGATGCAGTGATTGAACTGCTCGGTATTACTGAAGATCAGCCCCGGTGCAATGCTGATGCCCTGCTGCAATGCGCGGACATGCAATTCCTGGGTATTGACCCTGCCCGGCAGACTCACCCAGAGGATGAAACCGCCCGTGGGCCGGGTCATCTGTGTACCTTCGGGAAAGTACTGCTGCACCGCCAACTGGAACGCGCTGAGATTTTTCCGGTATTCCTGGCGGATGTACCGTAAATGCCGGTCATAACCGCCATTTTCCAGATAAGCGGCAATCGCCATCTGCGTCACGCTGCACGCCGAATGCGTGGTGAAGGTCTGCAGACGCTGGATTTCCTGCTGATATTTGCCGGCAATCATCCAGCCGACGCGCACGCCCGGCGACAATGTTTTGGAAAAGCTCGAGCAGTAAATCACCCGATCCAGTCGATCGTAAGCCTTGAGGGCTTTGGTGCGGCCCTGTTCGAACATCAACTCACCATAGATATCGTCTTCGACGATCTGGATATCGAAGTCCGAAGCCAGACGCAGCAGTTGTTTCTGCCGTTCTTCCGGCATGGTGCCGCCCAGCGGATTGCTCAGGCGCGTGGTCAGAACCAAAGCCTTGATCGACCATTGGTTGGCCGCCAGTTGCAAGGCTTCGAGGCTCATGCCGGTGGCCGGATCGCTGGGGATCTCGATCACTTTCAGGCCCAACAGATCGGCCAGTTGCAGCAAACCGTAATAGGTCGGCGATTCGGCAGCGATCAGATCTCCCGGACGGGTCAGTACCCGCAGCGACATCTGCAGCGCATCGACACAGCCGTGGGTAATGACCACTTCCGACGGATCGACCACCACCCCGGCGTCGCGCATGCGGATTGCCACCTGCCGGCGCAACGGTTCGAAACCCGGGCTGAACATGTAGCTGAAGGCGCGTGGGCTGTGGAATCGGGTGACCTTGGCCAGTTGCTGATGCAGTGCGCGAACCGGGAGGTAATCGACACTCGGCACCGCAGCGCCTAACGGGAAAACCCCCTCGCGGCGAGACTCGACCAACACTTGCTGAATGATACTGGCGCGGGTGACCAGGCCTGGGCGCTCGACCCGGGCGATGTCCGGGGTCGGCGCCGTCAATGCCGGGGTCTGGTGCACGTAGTAACCGGATTGCGGCCGTGCGCGGATCAGGCCCTGATCTTCGAGATTGGCATACGCCTGCAACACCGTCGCATGGCTGACATTGAGCTGCGAACTCATCTTGCGCACCGACGGCACGCGTTCTCCGGGTTGATAGACACCGCGCCGGATGTCTTCCGCCAATTGTTGAGCAATACGTTGGTAGAGCAAGAGGTTGGTCATGACGCAGCACTCGATTTCACGGGCATTTTATTCTTGTGTGAAACAATACCGGAACAGTTTAGAAGTGTACTGGGACAGTTGCCACCATAGTCGACCGTACAGTGCAGTGTCAGCCAAAACTGTACGGATTTGCGTGCTATTCGACAGTCGTAAAAAAGCCCGGCGCTGCATGACAGGCCGGGCTTTCCAGAGACGCAGCCCTCAACGGGCGGCGCCGAGCTGGCCTTTTTCGTCGGAGAAGACAATTTCCACCCGACGGTTCTGTGCCCGACCGCGCTCGGAAGCGTTGGCGTCCACCGGGTATTCGTCACCGTAACCTTCGACCTGAATCCGCTTGTCCTCAATCCCCAGGTCCATCAACACATCGGCTACTGCTTGCGCGCGATCACGCGACAGCTTGAGGTTTTCCTGTTTGCCACCGGTGCTGTCGGTGTAACCCTCGATACGCACCACACGTTTCGGGTTGAGTTGCAGGAACTGCACAATCTTCAACACCACGCGATTGGCCGAGTTCTTCAGCTCCGCCTCGCCAGTGTCGAACAGTACATCGCCGAGGGTCATCACCAGGCCGCGATCGGTCTGCGTAGTGGCCAACGCCACGATCTGTTCCTCAAGCCATTTACCCTGCTGCTGCACGCTCAGCAGTTTGGACTCGCGCAGGGCCAGCTGCAGACGCTGACGCTCCAGTTCAAGCTTCGCCGCGCGCTCTTCGTTGAGCACCAGATTGGTGTGTTCGCGAGCGATTTCGCTGTAGCGCTGACTCAAGTAGGCGTAATGCACCACGTCCGCGCCACTGCCCCAATAGGTGGACAGGCGATCGGCGCGGGCCAGCGACTCACCGGCGCGGATCACATCCTTCGGCGCGATACGCAGCACATTGGAATCTTCCTTGACCTTCTGAAAGTCGCTGCCAGCCTGTTGCAGTGCGGTTTCGCCGTGTTGACCGGCGCAGCCATAGAGGCTTGCGCAACCGGCCAGAATCATCCCGCCGAGGATTTTGGACTTGAGGTTCATTGGGCATCTCCCAGTTGCTTGCGCAGACGGATGATGCGGGTGTTGAGCACGTTGAGTTGCTCTTCGCTTTTTTGCGTCAGCACTTTGGCTTCGGCCAGACGCGCATCCAGCTCGGCCTGTTCGGCGCGCATGCGGGCGTTCTTGAAAGACTCGTCGGTCATGTTGCCCTTGGCCCGGTTGAACTTGTCTTCGGCCAGTTTCATTTCCGGCATTTCATCGGCGGTCGCACCGACAGCCTTGGCCTGGGTGATGGCCTGCTCGGTCAGGCGCATTTGCTCATGGGGTGCCGGATCGTTGGCGCAGCCGGCCAGGGCCAGAACGGCCATGGCCGCGAAAAGAGGTCGAATACTCACTAAGAATCCCTACTGTTTTGGGGCACTGACAGGTGGCTGCGGTTGTTGCTGCTGGGCCTTCCAGCGCTCGATATTGCGTTGCAGCGCGGCCTCGGTCAGTCCGGACGCGGGCAATTCTGTCATCTTTTTAGCGAGCTGTCCGCGCAACCACGGATCGTTGCAGGCCGAGTTATGTGAAACCGCGAGGAACAATCCCGGTCGGTCGATCGGCTGTTCGAACGCCAGCAGGTCATTGGCCATGCCTAATGCCTGCGCGGCAGCCATGCCCGAATAGCGCCCAGCGAGTACATATTCCACTTCGCCCAGCAGAAGTTTCTGAAAGGCCTGAGTGATGTTTGCTGTCCGCGTCAGGGTCAGATTCTGCTCGGCGAAAGTGCCAAAAGCCTGGGTCATTCGAGACTTTTCCGACAACCCGCCAGCGTGCCCGTGCAGGTCTTTTGCTTCGCTGTAGGCAAGCGTCGAGCCTTTGCGCGTCCACACCAGGTAGTCGTTTTCCAGCAACGGCGGATAGACGTAGTCGAGGTTCTCCAGCTCATTGAACATCAGCGGCGTGTCCGCCAGCATGTCCATGCGCCCGCTGCGCACTTCGTCGAGGGCCTGCGCGCGTTTGCCGGCGTAGAGCAGCTCGACCTTGATCCCCAGATCCTTGGCCACTTGCTGCAACAGGTCGGCACTGGCGCCGATCAGATGTTTGGGATTCTGCGGGTCCTGCCACAAGTACGGCGGCGCGTCCGGACTGCCGGTAACGACGAGGCGCTCGCATTTGCCGGCAGCCGCAGCCATCCCCGGCAACAGGATCAATCCCAATAACAACCTGTGGCGCAGATCCATGGCAAACGCTCCCACTCAAATTCGAGACAAAAAAAAGCCCGACCAGAAGGCCGGGCTCTTTATAAGTGAAGCCGCCGGATTAGACCAGCTTCTCCAGCTCAGGGACTGCTTCGAACAGATCCGCCACCAGACCGTAATCGGCCACCTGGAAGATCGGCGCTTCTTCGTCCTTGTTGATCGCAACGATCACTTTGGAGTCTTTCATGCCGGCCAGGTGCTGGATCGCGCCGGAGATACCGACGGCGATGTACAGCTGCGGCGCAACGATCTTGCCGGTCTGACCGACCTGCATGTCGTTCGGTACGAAACCTGCGTCGACCGCGGCGCGGGAAGCACCGACGGCGGCGCCCAGCTTGTCGGCCAGGGCGTAAAGGTGTTTGAAGTTGTCGCCGTTCTGCATGCCGCGACCGCCGGAAACGACGATCTTGGCGGCGGTCAGCTCAGGACGATCCGACTTGGCCAGTTCTTCGCTGACGAAGCTGGAAGTGCCGGCGTCGTGCGCAGCAGCAACGGCCTCAACAGCCGCCGAACCACCTTCAGCAGCAACCGGGTCGAAACCGGTGGCACGCACGGTGATCACTTTGATCGCAGCGGTCGATTGCACGGTAGCGATGGCGTTACCGGCGTAGATCGGACGCTTGAAGGTGTCGGCGCTTTCTACCGAGATGATCTCGGAGATCTGGTCAACGTCCAGTGCAGCGGCAACGCGCGGCAGGATGTTTTTGCCGTTGGACGTGGCGGCAGCCAGGATGTGGCTGTAACCCGCGCCCAGCTCGGCTACCAGCGGAGCAACGTTTTCCGGCAACTGATGCGCGTAAGCGGCATTGTCAGCATTCAGGACTTTGCTCACGCCTGCGATTTTCGCCGCAGCTTCGGCCACGGCGCCAGCGCCCTGACCTGCAACCAGTACGTGAATGTCGCCGCCGATTTTGGCAGCAGCAGCCACGGTGTTCAGCGTGGCCGGGGCCAGCACTTTGTTGTCGTGTTCAGCGATTACCAAGATAGTCATTTTTAGATTACCTTCGCTTCGTTTTTCAGTTTCTCGACCAGTTCAGCCACCGACTTGACCTTGATACCTGCGCTGCGTGCAGCCGGCGCTTCGACTTTCAGGGTCTTGTTGGTGGAGGCGGTGGAAACGCCCAAAGCGTCCGGAGTCAGCACTTCGAGAGGCTTCTTCTTGGCTTTCATAATGTTTGGCAGGGACGCGTAGCGCGGCTCGTTCAAACGCAGGTCGGTGGTGACGATGGCCGGCAGTTTCAGGGAAACGGTCTGCGCGCCGCCGTCGATTTCGCGGGTCACGGCAACGCTGTCGCCGGAGACTTCGACTTTCGAAGCGAAAGTGCCCTGACCGTAGCCGCTCAGTGCAGCGAGCATCTGGCCGGTCTGGTTGTTGTCGCTGTCGATCGCCTGTTTGCCCAGGATCACCAACTGAGGCTGTTCCTTGTCGACCACAGCCTTGAGCAGCTTGGCCACAGCCAGCGAAGTCAGGTCTTCAGCGGATTCGACGAGGATGGCACGGTCGGCACCCAGAGCCAGTGCGGTACGCAGCTGTTCCTGAGCGGTGGACGGGCCGATGGAGACGACGACGATTTCAGTCGCAACACCTTTCTCTTTCAGGCGTACGGCTTCTTCCACTGCGATTTCGCAGAACGGGTTCATCGACATCTTGACGTTGGCGAGGTCTACGCCGGAATTGTCCGCCTTGACGCGAACCTTGACGTTGTAATCCACAACGCGTTTGACAGCTACAAGAACCTTCATGGATTCCTCGTTACTCTCCGGTGAAAAGAAAGTCGCCTAGGCGAACCTGGCGGTTGATGCTCATCGGGCACAAGGGCACCTCTAAAAACGCCGGCTGGGGGCGATGACCGTTCGTCAGTGGTGACCAACGGGTCATTGAATCGCACGGTGTGTAAACTGCGCGCCGGACTTGCGCTGCGCATCACCTTGAACTGCCTGTGCCCTGTCTTTAGAGGTGCTCTTGAAACCGCCAGTCTGCCTACGGCGAGCGCAAAACCGCCCGTATCTTGACCGGAACGCCTATTCCGGTCAATACGGCAAAATGGCCGTTCATAAGCCGCGCTTCTTTGATTTCTCTGGGCTGGAGCCGATTCAAACAAACGTTTGTATTGGACGCTCCGAGTGGTGTAGATATAATGCGCCGCCTAGAGAGAAAGGTGGTTTGCCCATTATTACCCTTGACGTTAACGTAAAGGCAATAACGGATGCGACACCGAACCTCCAAATTAGAAAAAAAACTGTTGAGCCTTGAGTAGGAGATAGCCTGTGGAACGCGAATACATGGAATTCGACGTGGTCATCGTCGGTGCCGGCCCCGCTGGCCTGTCCGCCGCCTGCCGTCTGAAGCAGAAGGCCGCCGAAGCCGGTAAGGAAATCAGCGTCTGCGTGGTCGAAAAAGGCTCCGAAGTCGGCGCACACATCCTGTCCGGTGCCGTGTTCGAACCACGCGCTCTGAACGAACTGTTCCCGGACTGGAAAGAACTCGGCGCCCCGCTGAACACGCCGGTCACCCGCGATGACATTTTCGTGCTGAAAAACGCCGAAAGCGCGCAGAAAATTCCTGACTTCTTTGTGCCCAAGACCATGCACAACGAAGGCAACTACATTATTTCTTTGGGCAACCTGTGCCGCTGGCTGGCCCAGCAGGCCGAGAACCTGGGCGTGGAAATCTACCCGGGCTTCGCCGCTCAGGAAGCCTTGATCGACGAAAACGGCATCGTGCGCGGGATCATCACCGGTGATCTGGGCGTCGACCGTGAAGGCAACCCGAAAGAAGGCCTGTACACCCCGGGTATGGAACTGCGTGGCAAGTACACGCTGTTCGCCGAGGGCTGCCGTGGCCACATCGGCAAGCAACTGATCAAGCGCTACAACCTCGACAGCGAGGCCGACGCCCAACACTACGGCATCGGCCTGAAAGAAATCTGGGAAATCGACCCGGCCAAACACCAGCCAGGCCTGGTGGTGCACACCGCCGGTTGGCCGCTGGACATCATGGGCACCGAAAACACCGGCGGCTCGTTCCTCTATCACCTGGAAAACAACCAGGTTGTGGTCGGTCTGATCGTTGACCTGTCTTACAGCAACACTTACCTGTCGCCGTTCGACGAGTTCCAGCGCCTCAAGCATCACCCGGTGCTGGCGCAGTACCTGGAAGGCGGCAAACGCGTCAGCTACGGCGCCCGCGCGATCTGCAAAGGTGGCCTGAACTCGCTGCCGAAAATGGTCTTCAAGGGCGGCGCGCTGATCGGTTGCGACCTCGGCACCCTGAACTTCGCCAAGATCAAAGGCAGCCACACCGCGATGAAGTCCGGCATGCTCGCCGCGGAATCGGTGGCCGACGCCCTGTTCGCCGAGAAGGATGGCACCGAAGAGCTGACCACTTACGTCGACGCGTTCAAGAAGAGCTGGCTCTACGACGAACTGTTTGCCAGCCGCAACTTCGGCCCGGCGATCCACAAGTTCGGCGCGATTGTCGGCGGTGGCTTCAACTGGCTGGACCAGAATATCTTCGGCGGCAAACTGCCGTTCACCCTGCACGACACCAAACCGGACTACGCCTGCCTGAAGCTCGCGGCCGACTGCAAGAAGATCGACTATCCGAAGCCGGACGGCAAACTCAGCTTCGACAAACTGAGCTCGGTGTTCATCTCCGGTACCAACCACGAAGAAGAACAGCCGTGCCACCTGAAGCTGACCGACCCGAGCATTCCGCTGAGCCGCAACCTGCCGATGTACGACGAACCGGCACAGCGCTACTGCCCGGCCGGTGTATATGAAGTGATCACCAAGGAAGACGGTGAAAAGCGCTTCCAGATCAACGCCCAGAACTGCGTGCACTGCAAGACCTGTGACATCAAGGACCCTTCGCAGAACATCACCTGGGTCACGCCGGAAGGCGCTGGCGGCCCGACTTACCCGAACATGTAAGTCGCATCGCTGAACAACGAGGCTCCCGAAATGGGGGCCTTTTTGTTGCCCAAAATTTAATGCATCACATCATCCCCTGTGGGAGCTGGCTTGCCAGCGATGGGGCCGTGTCAGTCGACATCTTGGCAGCCTGGATCACCGCCTTCGCTGGCAAGTCAGCTCCCACAGGGTCACGCAAACTCTCAGGCAACGCGCTCATCACCAGGGCTACGCTCGAAGTAGCGCTTGTATTCGCGACTGAACTGCGAAGTGCTCTGATACCCCACCCGATGCGCCACTTGCGCCACACCCAGCCCTTCGGCGACCAGCAAGGTCTGCGCCTTGAGCAAGCGCAGGCGCTTGAGATACTGCACCGGCGACAACAGCGTGCTGCGCTTGAAGTGCTCGTGGAAGGACGACACGCTCATGTTGGCGCAACTGGCCAGAGTCTCGACGTTCAGCGGCTCGGTGTAGTGCGCATGCAAATGGCTGATTGACGCCGCGACCCGGGCGAACTGCCCCTGCTGTTCGACCAGTGCGCGCAACACATCGGCCTGCGGCCCGCGCAACGCAGTGAACAACAATTCGCGGACCCGCGCCGGTCCGAGAATCTGCCGCTCCAGCGGATCGTGCAGGCAACGCAGCAAGCGTTCGACACAGCCTCGCATGTCATCGTCGAGCACCACCGAGGTCATCGACTCCGGTGTCTGCGCCGGAATGTGCCGCCCCGGCGCCAGCCCCATGGCCAGCACCAGTTCGCCAAGCAACACCCGGTCGATGGCCACCGACACACCCAGCAACGGTGCATCCGGCAAGGCAAAGGTTTCACACTCGAACGGCACCGGCAGCGCCTGAATCAGGTAGTGCCCGGCGCCATATTCCATGGTGCGCGGGCCGAGGAACGCCAGTTTGCTGCCTTGGGCGATGATCATCAGGCTCGGTTCATAAATGTGCGGGCCACGCGCCACGTCGCAACTGGCGCGCAACACCTGCACACCGGGTAACCCGGTCTGGCTGTAACCGTCGCAAAGCGCCAGCGGCTCGATCAGCGAAACCAGCGTGGCATTGGCATCAAGGTGGCGAGTCAACTGCATCGGAGGGGTCTTCAAAAAAGTCACGGAAAAAGGCATGCAAGCATCATCGCAGATCCTTTTGCCAATGCGCTTGCCCAGACCTGCATGCCGGAGGATTAGGCATGAGACCCGGAGGAATCGTCATGGCCGCAACGGCAGTCGGCGCCCAAAATGCGCCACCTCACCTGTCACTGCTTCTGCGAGGTTTCTCATGTACACCGCTATCGGTTATGCCGCTCAATCGGCCACCACTCCCCTCGCCCCGATGAAATTCGAACGCCGCAGCCCGCGCGCCGACGACGTGGCGATCGAGATCCTGTACTGCGGCGTCTGCCACTCCGACATCCACCAGGCGCGCAACGAATGGGGCATCGCCGTGTATCCGTTGATGCCCGGCCACGAAATCGTCGGCAAAGTCACCGCCATCGGTGCCAACGTCACTCAACATAAAGTCGGCGACCTGGTCGGTGTCGGTTGCATGGTCGACTCTTGCCGCACCTGCGCCGCCTGCCAGCAGAACCTCGAGCAATACTGCCTCGAAGGCCCGACCATGACCTACGCCACCCCGAACCGGGTCGACGGCAGCAACACCATGGGCGGTTATTCGGACAGCATCGTCGTCAGCGAGCACTTCGTGGTACGCATTCCGGAAAAGCTGGATCTGGCCAGCGCCGCGCCGATCCTCTGTGCCGGCATCACCACCTACTCGCCGCTCAAGCACTACGGGGTCAAGGCCGGCGACAAGGTCGGGATTCTCGGCATGGGCGGCCTCGGCCACATGGGCATCAAGTTCGCCAAGGCCATGGGTGCGGAAGTCACGCTGTTCACCCGTTCGGCGAGCAAGGCCGAAGAAGGCCGTCGTCAGGGCGCCGATCATGTGATCGTCTCCACCGATGCCGAGCAAATGGCCGCCGCTGCGGGCCGTTTCGACTTCCTGCTGGACACCATTCCGGTGCAGCACGACCTCAACCCGTACCTGCAAACCCTGCGCTTTGATGGCGTGCACATTCTGGTCGGCCTGATCGAACCGATCGATCCGCCCGTGCACGCCGCCAACCTGGTGCTAGGCCGTCGCGTGCTGGCCGGCTCGTTGATCGGCGGTATTGCCGAAACCCAGGAAGTGCTGGATTTCTGCGCCGAGCACAACATCACCTGCGACATCGAAATGCTCGACATCCGCCAGATCAACGAAGCTTACGCGCGGATGATTGCCGGTGACGTGAAGTACCGCTTCGTGATCGACATGGCGACCTTGAAGCTTTAAACCTTCAAGCCAAGCTCCGCCGAGAGCCGGGCTGTGACCCCTTTGATCAGGGGGATCAGCTCGGCCATTTTTTCCAGCGGCATGTACGGCACGGTGCTGGCGATGCTGATCGCCGCGACAATGCGCTTGCTCGCATCGCGAATCGGCGCCGCCACGCAGCGGATCGACGGTTCGTTGTCCTCCAGATCGAAGGCGTAGCCGCCGGCCACGTACTCGGTCATGCGCTGCTCGAGCTGTTCCCACGATTGCTGGGGATGCTGCGGCCAGAACTGACTTTTCCCACCCGCCGGCAGGCTGATGTCGTACAGGCGCTGCCAATCCTGCGGCGCATCATCGAGCATCAACGCCTTGCCGATCCCGGTGCGCGCCAACGGCATGCGGTGGCCGACTCGCGAGCGCATTTCCGGGCCGTTGCGCCCCGGATTCTTCAGCAGGTACAAGACCTCATCGCCCTCACGAATGCCCAGGTGCACGGTGTCGCCGGTCAGCGCCGACAACTCGTCCAGATACGGCCCGGCCAGACTCACCAGCGGCAACTCTTCACGCGCCTGAAACCCCAGCTCGATCAGCTTCGGCCCCAGCAGATAGCCGATTTGCGGCACTACGCGCAAATAGCGCTCGTCCACCAGGCAACTGGCCAGACGATGGGTGGTGCTGCGCGTGGTGCCGATCAGCCGGGCAATCTCTTTCAGATCGCGGGCGCCACTGGCCACCGCGTGCACCACGCCCAGGCCGCGAAGCAGCGTCTGGGTGCCGGTGGGGGCGGCGTCCTTGGTTTTTTCCGGGGCGTCTTCCTGCATATCCAGCCTTTACCGTTGAGCGAGGGAACGGGCGGCATTATGGTCGCCCGACGCAGACGACTACAACTCGATACGCTCGACCTTGCCCACCAGCAGCACGTAGGACAATGCACCGATCAGCGCCAGAACCGCGATGTAAGTAATCGCCGGGGCGAACGAATCACCGCTGGCGAGGAAACCGATGACAATCGGCGTGGCAATTGCCGACAGGTTGCCGATGAAGTTGAACACCCCGCCGGTCAGCCCCAGCAACCGCGCCGGAGCGAGGGTCGAGACCAGCGACCAGGTGATCGACGCCAGCCCGTTACCGAAAAACGCCAGCGCCAGGAAGGCAATCACCAGCGGTGTCGATTCAACGAAGTTGGCACCGATGATCGAGGTGGAAATCAGCAGCCCGCCAATGATCGGCAACTTGCGCGCAAAGCCGACGCTGCAGCCACGGCGGATCAACAGGTCGGAAAAGAACCCCGAACACAGCACGCCAATGAACGCGGCAAGAAACGGCAGCGACGCCAACAGGCCGGATTTGATGAAGTCCATGCCGCGATATTTCACCAGATAGGTCGGAAACCACGTCAGGAAGAACCACAGCGTCGAGTTCAGACAGAACTGGCCGAGGTAGATGCCCCACAACTTGCGTTTGCTCAGGACGATGCCGAGATCGGTCCAGCTGAATGAGGCCTTGGTTGCTTGCGCTTGAATGTCTACCAGTCCGCCACCCTCGCGGATCAGGTCAATCTCCGCGTTGTTGGCGCCCTTGAAGTCTCGCGGTTCGCGATACACCGCATACCAGATCGCTGCCCAGATGATGCCAGCCGCACCGGTTGCGACGAACACCATGTGCCAGCCGAACTCATGTTGCAGCCAGGCCAGCACCGGGGTCAGAAACGCCAGGCCGACAAATTGCCCGGAAGTGTAGAAACCAATTGCCGTGGCTCGCTCGCGCTCGGGAAACCAGGTGGTGACCACGCGGCTGTTGATCGGATAGGCCGGCGCTTCCAGCGCGCCGACCGCCATGCGCAGCACGAACAGCGCAATGAAACTCGCGGCGAAGCCGAGCAGCACCGTGGCCAGCGACCACAACAACAGCGCGACGCTGTAGAGAATGCGCGGCGGCACCCGATCCACCAGCCAGCCGCCGGGGATCTGCATCGCGGCGTAGGTCCAGCCGAATGCGGAGAAAATCAGCCCGACGTGAACCGGGTCGATGCCCAGTTCACTGGTCAGCGCGGGCGCGGCAATCGACAGGTTGCTGCGGTCGAGGTAGTTAATGACCACGGTGATGAACAGCAGCACCATGATGAAAAATCGCTTGCAGCTGGGCGTGACTAAAGACGCCTGCCCGGTGAGGGTTTGCGTTGGCATGGGGGTGCCTCTTTTTATGATTATTTGAGGACAGTCGTAAAACTTGCGCCGAACCCTGTGGGAGCTGGCTTGCCAGCGATAGCGGTGCATCTGTTACATCAATGTCGGATGTGCCGCCGTCATCGCTGGCAAGCCAGCTCCCACAATGGATTTTGGGTGGGTCAGAAGGGACTCACCACTCGGCAAAACTGCCGTCGGCATGGCGCCAGATCGGGTTGCGCCAGCGGTGGCCGACGACGGCACGCTCGATCACGTATTCTTCGTTGATCTCGATGCCCAGTCCCGGCCCGTTCGGAATCTTCACGAAGCCCTGGTCGTAGTCGAACACCCGCGGATCCTTCACGTAGTCGAGCAAGTCGTTGCTCTCGTTGTAATGGATACCCAGGCTCTGCTCCTGGATAAACGCGTTGTAACAAGCCGCGTCGAGTTGCAGACACGCCGCCAGCGCAATCGGCCCCAGCGGGCAATGCAGCGCCAACGCCACGTCGTAGGCTTCGGCCATGTTGGCGATCTTGCGGGTCTCGGTGATGCCGCCGGCGTGGGAGGCATCGGGCTGAATGATGTCGACGTAGCCTTCGCTCAACACCCGTTTAAAGTCCCAGCGCGAGAACAGCCGCTCACCGAGGGCAATCGGCGTGCTGGTCAACGGCGCCAGCTCCTTCAGTGCCTCATAGTTTTCACTGAGCACCGGCTCTTCGATGAACATCAGCTTGTACGGGTCGAGCTCCTTCATCAGCACCTTGGCCATCGGCTTGTGCACCCGACCGTGGAAGTCGACACCGATGCCGACGTTCGGCCCGACCGCATCGCGCACGGCGGCGACATTGGCCAGGGCCAGATCGACTTTCTCGAAGGAATCGAGGAACTGCAGCTCTTCGGTACCGTTCATTTTGACTGCCGTAAAGCCACGGCTCACTGCCTCTTTCGCGGCACGTGCGGTGTCGGCCGGACGGTCGCCACCGATCCACGAATACACGCGGATCTTGTCACGCACCTGACCGCCGAGCAGATCACTGACCGACACACCAAGGGCCTTGCCCTTGATGTCCCACAGCGCCTGATCGATACCGGCCAGCGCACTCATGTGGATCGCGCCACCACGGTAGAAGCCACCGCGGTACAACACAGTCCAGATGTCCTCGATGTTGCGTGGGTCTTTGCCGATCAGGTAGTCGGACAATTCTTCAACGGCAGCGGCGACGGTGTGTGCGCGGCCTTCGACCACAGGCTCGCCCCAACCGGTCACGCCCTCATCGGTTTCGACCTTGAGGAAGCACCAGCGCGGCGGCACGATGAAGGTGGTGAGTTTGGTGATTTTCATCTGCTTGTCTCTCTTGTTAGATGCAGCGCACGCAGCGCCGGATAAATCTCAGCGAAGGGCTTTCCAGGCGGCCACGTAGGCCTTGGCGTTGGCGGCCACTTGCTCAACCGTCATGCCCGGTTTGAACAGTCCGGAACCGAGGCCGAAACCTTTTACGCCGGCATCGATGAACGCTTGCATGTTGTCCGGGGTGATCCCGCCGACCGGCGCCAGCACCGTCCCGGAAGGCAACACCGCGAGCCACGCCTTGACCACCGCCGGGCTCATCTGCTCGGCCGGGAACAGCTTGAGAATGTCCGCGCCCTCCTCCAGTGCCGCGAAGGCTTCGGTCGGCGTGGCGACACCCGGCGACAGGTACAGCCCCGCCGCTTTCGCTGCACGCAACACCTTGGCATCGCTGTGCGGCATGACGATCACCTGGCCGCCAGCCTCTTTCACCAGTTCGACCTGCTCCGGGGTCAGCACCGTACCGGCACCGATCAGGCAATCGGCGGGCAAGGTCTGACGCAGGATGCGGATACTTTCATACGGCGATGGGGAATTGAGCGGTACTTCGATGACGCGAAATCCGGCGGCATACAGGACTTCTCCGACAGCAGCGGCTTCCTGCGGATGCAGGCCACGCAGGATTGCGATCAGACCGTTTTGTGCCAATGCTTGCTTGAGCATGTCAGGCCTCCAGTCAGGGTTAACGGGATGAGGAATCGAGCAGCCCGGCGGCCAGCGCCAGTTGCCACAGGCCACGCTCGGTGGCCTGCTCGGCCAGCGTGACGCGAGCGAAACCGCAAGCCTCGAGGGCACGGCCGTAACGGGCGCAGAGTTGCGCGTTGCCAATAAGGATGATTGCCGGCAGATGCACGCTGTGGCGCCGACGCCGCTGCACCGCAGCAAGCGCCGCCAGTTCATGGCCGATCATCAGCCCGGACAGGTAATCCGCTTGCGCCGTCGGGGCCAGTTCGCCGGTCAGGCCCAAAGCGCGTGCACTGAATAATGTGGAGAGCACACCCAGTTCGCCGTCCGCCGACAGCGCCACTTGCACGCCACGGTCAAACGCCAGCCCATCGAACGCTGCACCCTGTTGCTGGGTACGCCCGAGAATGCTGTGTTCACTGAGCACGGCGAACACTTCGCCGGTCATGAACGTATCGAAATGCGTGATGCAGCCGTCGATCACTTCCACCCACTTGGAATGGCTGCCCGGCAGACCGATCAACAGATCGCCGCCCGCCTCGGCCGGCAAGTTCTGCAGTACGCCGAGGACTTGGGTTTCTTCACCGCGCATGACATTGGGCAGACGAGAGCGCTGGATCACGCCCGGCACGATATGCACCCGTGTGCCGCGCAGGCTGACCAGCGTTTGTAGGGAGTTTCCGAGATTGGCGACGTTTGCCGGCGTTTCGCAGTAGGCCGCCTCGCGCCAGCCCTGGGCGCTGCCCACCATGCCGCAGGCGATCACCGGCAGATCCGGCTGCGCATCAAGCCAGTCGCCACACGCCTCTTCGAAGGCCAATTCAAAACCGTCGGAGCATTCACCACCGTTGATGACTCGCGGCGTCTTCGGTAACTGCATGATTCCGGACGACAGCGCACGCTGCTCCAGCACCACTGCGCCCGCCGCGAGTTTGTAAGCACGTAATGAGGTCGTCCCCCAATCGAGCGCGATCAATTGCGCCTGCATCGCATCACCTGTTTTGTTTTTGGCAGTGAGTGCGACGGACTATAAACCTTGGCGAAGGAAAATCTCAATATATAAATATCATTCCCACATTGTGGGATTGAAGCAAAAAAGATCGCAGCCTTCGGCAGCTCCTACAAGGATCAGTGCAGGAGCTGCCGAAGGCTGCGATCTTTTCTTACAGGTTAACTACCCTTCGGCAAACTCACGCAACACCTTGCCATCCATGCGATAGCGCACCCACTCTTCCTGCGGCTGCGCACCAAGGGATTTGTAGAATTCGATGGCCGGGGTGTTCCAGTCCAGCACACTCCATTCGAAGCGGCCGCAGTCGTTGTCGCAGGCGATTTTCGCCAGATGCCGCAGCAGGGTTTTACCGGCACCGCCGCCGCGTTGTTCGGGGGTGATGTAGAGGTCTTCGAGGTACAGGCAATTGCTGCCGAGCCACGTCGAATAGCTGAAGAAGAACACCGCAAAACCGATCGGCACACCGTCACGCAGGCAGATCAGACCATGGGCCGTGGCGCCTTCACTGAACAGGCTGCGCTCGATATCGGTGACGCTGGCGATCACTTCGTGGCGGGCCTTTTCGAAATCTGCCAGTTCGGTGATGAAGGCGAGGATTTGCGGCGCATCGCTGGGGGTCGCCGGGCGGATTTCGATCGTCATGAACGGGCCTTGTCGGAAAAGGGAAAGCGCCATACTAAAGCCGTGGGCGGCGCTCGTCACATTCCATACCTGGTAGAGAAACTTGTGGTGAGGGGATTTATCCCCGATGGGGTGCGCAGCAGCCTTGAAAAAGGGGAGTGCTTCGCACTCCATCGGGGATAAATCCCCTCACCACAGAAGTATCATGGGCTTCAAAATTCAGGTAAGTCTGCAAGGATGTTCATGAACGCCACTGCTTTTGCGCCGCTCACCTCACTCGCCGCCGAGTTGCTGCCCCACGCTCTGGAGACCTCCGACGACGGTGCCCACGACCTCGCTCACTTGCAACGGATCTGGCACACCGTGCGCACCTTGCAGGCCGAGGAAGGCGGCGACTTCGAAGTATTGCTCGCCGCCGTGCTGCTGCACGACTGCGTAGCTGTCGAAAAGAACTCGCCGCTGCGCTCGCAGGCCTCGCGCCTTGCCGCTGACAAAGCCGCCAACGTGTTGGCCGATCTGGATTGGCCCGAAAGCAAAATCGCCGCCGTCAGCCACGCCATCGAAGCCCACAGTTTTTCCGCCAACATCACCCCGCTGACTCTCGAAGCGAAACTGGTCCAGGACGCCGATCGGCTCGACTCGCTGGGCATGCTCGGCGTTGCCCGCACCTTCTACGTCGCCGGGCGCATGGGCAGTGCGTTGTATGACCCGCTGGACCCTGAAGCCAAGGAGCGCGACTACGACGACACACGCTTCTGCCTCGACCACTTTCAGACCAAGCTGCTGCACCTGGCCGACGGTTTCCAGACTGGCGCTGGTCAGCGTCTGGCGCAGATCCGCCATCAGCGTCTGAAGGGTTTCATGGAGCAGTTCAAGGAAGAGATCGGCATTGATGCCGCACTTCGCCAATAGACCGTTCGTCGATCATCAGGCACCAATCCGATTCAGGGGCAGACCAAACACAGGTAAGGATTCCAATCACTGGAGAAGCCCTATGATCCCGTCAAGGTTGACTGCCCTCGTTTTCGCCGCCCTGCTGAGCCCTGCGGTTTTCGCCGCTTCTACCACTGCAGCGGGCACCGGCCCTACCGATCCGGTTCCATCACCGCGCGCCCCGGCCATTAACAGTGCCCCAGGCATGAACACCGATGGCTCCGGGGTGCCGTTGATCAACCAGCCACCTGCCACTGGCACCGACCCACGCACACAAGGCAGTGACCCCGGCCGCCAGGGTGGCATGAACACCCCCGACTCCCCCGCAACACCCGATAACGCCGGCCCCGGCATCGGCTCGAAAACCACCACCGGTGGCTCGGGTTCCGAAGGCAGCGGGCAGTAGTTCGCCGACGCGAGCGTCCTATTCACATCCATGAAGAGGTAACCATGAACGTCGATAAAAACCTGGAAAAAGAAGTCCTTACCCGCCTGCTGCACGCCCATCCGAGTGGATTGGGCAAAGAGGTGCTGGACAACTATCGCGGTGAGAAAGTCGTGGCCAGCGCCCTCGCCGCCCTGCAGGATCGCGGACTGATTCACCA
The DNA here is from genome assembly GCF_050473925.1 of Pseudomonas sp. S8. Taxonomy (NCBI): domain Bacteria; kingdom Pseudomonadati; phylum Pseudomonadota; class Gammaproteobacteria; order Pseudomonadales; family Pseudomonadaceae; genus Pseudomonas; species Pseudomonas sp. S8. The sequence goes on along the minus strand of NZ_JBFDVZ010000016.1, from coordinate 6,115,907 downwards.
TGGTCATGTAACCTGCAACGAGGCCGGCGAACACTCCTTGAATCTGCCGATCAAGCTCAGTGCCGCGGGCGTTGAAGCGGCGAGAAAGCTGGATGTCTAGAAGCGGTGGTTGTGTGAACACATGATCTTTTAGGAGCTGCCGCTGGCGGCGATCTTTTGATCTTGCTTTTTAAAATCAAAAGATCGCAGCCTTCGGCAGCTCCTACACATGAAACCCATCTACTGGTGCAAGGAGAAATCCCATGCCTCGTGGAAGCAAAGACAAATACACCGCCGAACAGAAGCGCAAGGCCGATCACATCGAAGACAGCTATGAGAAAAAAGGCTTGTCGAAGGATGCAGCCGAGGCGCGGGCCTGGGCGACGGTCAATAAACAGTCGGGCGGTGGCGAAAAGGCTGGCGGCTCCGGACGCAGGAAACCGGCGAGTGCCAAGTCCGAAGATCGCAAAGAATCATCGCGGCGAGCGGTGGCCAGTCGCGAGGGACATGCGCGCGACAGCAAGACTTCGCGCGAGACGCAGACTGTCGACAGTCTGCGGAAAGAGGCGCGGGCGAAGAATATCGCCGGGCGCTCTTCGATGCGCAAGGATGAGTTGATTGCGGCGTTGCGCAAAGCCGGCTGATATTTGTTGTGAGGCTGATGGCCTTATCGCTGGCAAGCCAGCTCCCACAGTGACTCCGGGGTACACAAATTTGCGTTTCACCCTGTAAACCTGTGGGAGCTGGCTTGCCAGCGAAAGCGTCAGTTCAGTCGCCGCAGGACTCGCGGATAAACCCATCCACTTCAGCCGCCCCCGGCGCTGTCGCCGGCCCCCATCGCGTGACTGCCAAAGCCGCCGCCGCATTCGCCCGCCGCGCCGCCTCATGCGCATCCAAGCCCTGCGCCAACCCGGCGACAAACACCCCGGCATGCGCATCCCCCGCACCGTTGCTGTCCACGGCTTTCACGGCGAACCCCGGCACATGCCGACGTTCACCGGCCTGCTGAATCCAGCAACCCTGCGGCCCGTCGCGTACCACCAACAGCACGTCTTGCGGTAAGTGTTCGGCGAGTCGGTCCAGTGCCGCGCCAATGTCCGCAGCTCCGGTGAAGCGCAACGCCTCGACGCCGTTGCTGGTCCACACATCGATGCGCGGCAGCAGCGCTTGCATCAACGCCGAGTCCGGCGACTCGACCAGCGGGCCCGGATCGAACACCACGTTGATCGCGTCCGGCAGCGCCAGCGTCCAGTCCAGCAAAGCTTGCGCCTTGCCTGCATGCAGCAGGCTGTAGCCGCTCACATAAACGTAATCGCCCGCCTCGGCGGCCACGCTGTTCAAATCCTCCTCGGTCACCTCGCCTTCAGCGCCGATGTAGGAAATGAAACTGCGCTCGGCCGACGCATCGGTCAGCGCCACGCAAATCCCGGTGTCGCGTTGCGCAGGCGTCGAGATGCCAATATGAATGCCTTCATCCTTCATCGCCTGACGCGCCAGATCACCGAAACGCCCACTGCCGTGGCGACCGAGATAAACCACCGGCAAACCATTGCGCACGGCTGCGGCCATCACGTTGAAGCCGCCGCCGGCCTCGAACGCGGCAGACTGCGCCAGCACATCGCCGCCGATTTGCGGCAACCGATCCACGGCCATGACCAGGTCGATGATGACCTGGCCGGTGTGCAACATCTTAGGCATGAGCATTCTCGACTTGCGCGGCGCGGCGGTCTTTCGCCCCGCCGAGAACCAGGTAAATGCCACCGGCCACCACGAAGGTCATGATCCAGCCCAGACCGTTGTGGCCCAGCCACGAGTCAGACAGGAAGCCTTTGAACCAGACGTTCTCGGCGGTGGTGCCGATGGTGGTGAAACTGAAGCCGAGCACGATGGCAATCGCCCAGGCGCCGAACGCACGCCACTCGATGCCGCCGCGATACCAATAGGCGCTGCTCGGGCTGACATCGAGCAGGTCTCTGGGGCTGTAGTAATGACGGTGAATCAGGTCGACGACGAAGATCCCGACCCACGCAGTGATCGGCACCGCCAACAGGGAAATGAAGGTGATGAACGGGCCGTAGAAGCTGTCGGCAATCAGCATGAAGTAGATCGAGCCGGCGAAGATCGCGACGATATCCACCACCACCGCGTAGACGCGTTTGACCTTGAGACCCAAAGTCAGCGTGGTCAAACCGGCGGAGTACACCGAAAGGTTGTTCGACAGCAGCAGGCCGCCGAATGCGGTGATCAGGTACGGCACAGCCATCCACGTTGGCAGCATGTCGCGGATTGCCACGATCGGGTCAGTCGCCGATGCCAGGTCGTTGTTACCCACCGACAGCAGGCCGCCGAGGGTGATCAGCAGCACCAGCGGAATCCCCGCACCGAACGCCGCCGACGCCACCAGCCGTACAGCCTTGACGCTGCGGTGCTGATAGCGCGACATGTCCGCGCCGGCGTTGGCCCAGCCGATCCCGGTGCCGGCGGCCATGGTGCCGATACCAATGATCATCGCGCTCAGCGGCGCTGGCGTGGCGTTGAACACGGCGCTCCAGTCGATGGTCGCGCAAAGGAAGCCGCCGACCAGAATGTTCAGCGCGCCGAACACGTAGGTCGCCCACTTCTGGATCACCAGCAACGTCGCGTGACCGAGGCCGGAAACCGACAGGGTCAGCAACACGAAAATGGCGATGAAGAGCAGGGTCAGCACGGGCGCGCTTTTCGCTTCAACCGGTGAGCCAAACAGGATCGAACACAGCGACAGCAACACGAATGCCGCGGTGGTGGTGTTGACGGTTTCCCAGCCCAGACGCGACATCAGCGAGACCAGGGTCGGGCCGATATTGCCGCGCACGCCGAAGATTGCCCGCGACAAGGTCAGACTCGGCGCGCGGCCGCGGCGACCGGCAATCGAGATGATTCCCACCACCGCAAACGAACCGGCTGCGCCGACAATCGCGACAATGATCGCCTGCCAGATTGCCAGCCCGCGAAACGCCACCAGCGTAGCGCCGAGCGGCAGTCCGAGAATGGAAATGTTGGCGGCGAACCAGACCCAGAACAGTTGCAGCGGATGGCCGTTGCACTCGGCTTCCGGCACCGGCTCGATACCCCGGGTTTCCAGCTGCCCGGCGCTTGGCCCGACGTTTGATGAACTCATGAACAGTGCTCCTGTTTGCCTTTATTGTGTTTGTGGCAATGACGCAAAACGACAAGACATCTGTGGCCTTCCCGGGCCTGTCTGTGCGATCCATTGCGGGTGAATAATTCATAAATGCGTCGCGCCTATCGCGGGCAAGCCCGCTCCCACAGGTTCAAAGTGAACCTTAAGATATGCACGATCCCTGTGGGAGCTGGCTTGCCAGCGAAGGCGTCAATTGAATCAACGCAAGGCCAACAGCCCCTGCACCAACGGCTCAAGCTCCAGATGATTAACAGCCTTCACCGTCTTGATCATCTCGGCAGGCCAGCTCTCAAGACCCAGGCAGGCCCCGAGCATGGCGCCGAGAATCGCCGCGATGGTGTCGGTGTCACCGCCCAGGCTGGCAGCCATGCACAACGCGTCGAACGCGCTCATCTCGCCGACCGCCACTTGCTGCGCCAGGGCAAACGAGACCACCACCGATTCCTGCGAGGCCACTGACGTGCCGATCACGTCGTACAGCAGATCCGCCAGCAGCGCCTTGTCGCTGTCGACGCTGATGCTGCGCGCCCAACTGATGCGCGAAGCGATGCGCCCGCCAGCGACCCAGTGCCCATGTGCCTCGGCCTGTTGCGCAATCTGCTGGCCAAGGTTCAATGCCTCGCCCAGATCCATGCCGTTGATCCCGGCCGAAACCACCGCCGCCACCGCCGCCGCGCTGGAAATCCCCAGCGTGGTGTTGTGGGTGACCTGACAGGCCTGCACCACGGCCGCAATGAAACGCTCGGGATCGGCGACGTTTGCGGCGATGCCAACCGGGGTGATGCGCATCGCCGCGCCATTGGTGGTGCCGTAACGCCCGGCCTCCTCCGGCGAATGCCCGGCGAGGATCATTTCAATGGCGCGTTTGGTCGACGGGCCGAGCAGGTCCTGCGACCCCTTGGCCTGCATCTCGGCTTCCCATTCGATCAGCCGTTGGGCGAGGACTGCCGGCTCGATCTGACCCTTGCCTTCGACCAGCAACTGACCGACCAGAATCGCCTGTTCGGTGTCGTCGGTGATCGAGCCTTTGGGCATGTTGGCGGCAATCGGTTGCAGAGGACCGGCATCCTGCAGATCGGTGATCCGGCCAAAGCGGGTCTTGATCGTTTCGCGGTTCAGCGATTGCGTCGGCATGCCCAGCGCATCACCGAGGGCCAGGCCGTAAAACGCACCGAGGGCACGGTTGAGCGCGGTCATTTCGATTCTCCAAATTGCAGGTGCAGGCGGAAATGCACCGGGTCGAGCAGGCTTTCGACCTGTTCCATGAAACGGTTCTGTCGGTCGTAGGTGGTGCGCAGGGCCTTGAGGAACACGGTCCCAGTCGGGCGCCCGAGCAGTTCGGCGTCCTCGGCATTCAGCGGTTCGGCGCCGATCCATTGATCGCCGCGTTCGCCGATGTAGCCGTAGGCCGCGAGGGTAATGGTCAACGAGTTGTCGATCAGACCGACACGCGGCAGGCTTTCCAGGCCGCCGGTGGCCGGCATCAAAGAGCGCTCGAGGGACACCAGGGTGCCGTCGTTGGAGCGGCGACGGCGGTCGAGGGTGATGAATTGGTCGGTACCGAACCGCGAGAGCAGATCGGGCCGGGTCACGGCTTCCAGGCGCAGCACTTCGGTGTTGATCAGCGCCCCGCTGTCGGCCAGCGCCTGCGCCCAGCCGCTGCGCTGATCGAGCGCTACACCGTCGAACGTGACAATGGAGCCGACCCCGCTTTGCGTGGCGATGTAATTGCGCCGCTTCAGCTCGGCCAGCGCCTCGCGCAACGTGCCACGGCTGACGTTGAATTCCTGCGCCAACTGATGCTCGCCGGGCAACAGAAAGCCGTCCTCCATGAGGCCGCTTTCGATGCGCCGGACGAGCTCGTCGACCACCCGTTGTTTCTTGTCAAATCGTACCTGTCTAATCATGTACAAAGTGATACCCGAAACGGGCGCGAGCGGGCAAGGAATTTTTAGGAGAGATGACGGAAGGTCTGGCGCGGCGCAACCACCTGTGGGAGCTGGCTTGCCAGCGATGGCGGCGGAACATTCAAAGTTAATGTTGAATGATCAACCGAAATCGCTGGCAAGCCAGCTCCCACAGGTTCGCGTGCTGAGCGGGAATCAGCGTTGTTTGAGGCGGTCGATGACCACGGCCAGCAACAGAATCGAACCGCGAATCACATACTGATAAAACGTGTCGATGTTCTTCAGGTTCATCGCATTTTCGATGATCGCCAGAATCAGCACCCCGGCAATCACGTGGCGGATCATGCCGATCCCGCCGCTCAACGACACGCCGCCGAGCACACACGCCGAAATTACGGTCAGCTCGAAACCCTGGCCAATCATTGGCTGCCCGGAGGTCATGCGCGATGCCAGAATCACCCCGGCCAGTGCGCCGATCACGCCGTGCACGGCAAAAATGATGATCTTGGTCCGGTCAACGTTGACCCCGGCGAGCAACGCCGCTTCCTGGTTGCCGCCGATGGCCATGGTGTTGCGCCCGTAGGTGGTGTAGTTCAGCAGCCAGCCGAAGAACAGGAAGCAGACGATGGTGATCAGGATCGGCACCGGCACGCCGAACAACTGGCCGTTGCCGAAGACGAAGAACGACTCCTGCGACACGCCCACCGCTTTGCCGTTGGCAAAAATGTAGGCCAGGCCGCGAACAATCTGCATGGTCGCCAGCGTGGTGATCAACGCGTTGACCCGCAACTTGGCAATCACGATGCCGTTGATCAGCCCGACCATCAGGCCCATCACCAGCGCCGCGCTGACGCCGAGGAACACGCTGTTGGTGTCGCGCATCACCACCGCCGCAACGACCCCGGCGCAAGCGATCACCGAGCCTACCGACAAGTCGAAGTGCCCCGACGCCAGGCAATACAGCATGGTGCACGCGGCAATGCCGGTGGTGGAAATCGCCAGGCCCAGCCCGCGCATGTTCAGTGGCGAGAGGAAGTTGTCGATCAGCAGCGTGCAGGCGACGAAGATGCCGATGGCCGCCAGCAGCATGACCCAGTCGTCGAGGAAGCGCCGCAGGTCCAGCGGTTTGCGGGGAGTCGGCAGCGCCTTGTTTTGGATGGTCATCATAGTCACCTCTCAGTTCGCCACGCCGTCAGCGCGATGGCGCGGCAAAGCCAGTTGCAGCAGGTTGGATTCATTGGCCTGGTCGCGGCTGACTTCGCCGCGCAGCGCGCCTTCGCAGAGCACCAGAATGCGGTCGGAAATGCCCATCACCTCCATGAGGTCGCTGGACACCACGATCACCGAAATGCCGTCGGCGGCCAGGTTATGGATGATCTGGTAGATCTCGGCCTTGGCCCCGATGTCGATGCCGCGAGTCGGCTCGTCGAGCAGCAGAACCTTCATCGGCATTGACAGCCAGCGACCGAGAATGGCCTTCTGCTGATTGCCGCCGGACAGGAATTTGATCTGCTGACCGGCGTGCGGGGTTTTGACTTTCAGCGCCTTGATCTGCTTGTCGGCGTTGCCCTTCTCCCACAGCCCGCGCAGCAGGCAGCCGAGACTGGCATTGGCGCCGCGCGCGCTGATGTTGATGTTCTCGGCAACGCTGGCCAGCGGAATGATCCCTTCTTTTTTCCGGTCCTCGGGGCACAGCAGGATCCCGGCGGCAATCGCGTCGCGCGGCGAGCGCAACTTCAATTCATGCCCGCGTAATTCGAGGCGTCCGGCGGTGTTGCGTTCAAGCCCGCTGAGCAGCCGGAACAATTCCGTGCGCCCCGCCCCGACCAGGCCGAACAGCCCGAGAATCTCGCCCTTGTGCGCCTCGAAACTCACCGGCTCACGCAGCCCCGGGCCGAGCAAACCGTCGACCTTCAACGCCACCGCGCCGCGTGGACGGCTGCGGTAATCGTAGATGTCCTGAATGTCGCGACCGACCATGCAGGTCACCAGTTGATCGTGGGTCAACTGGCTCATGTCATCGAAGGTGCGCACGTAACGGCCATCCTTGAACACCGTCACCGCGTCGCAAATGCGGAACACTTCTTCCATGCGATGCGAGACGTAGAGCACCACTTTGCCCTCATCGCGCAGGCGGCTGATGATCGCCATCAGACGGTCGATTTCGCGCGCCGAGAGGCTGCTGGTCGGCTCATCGAAGGCGATCACATGCGCGCCACGGGACAGCGCCTTGGCGATTTCCACCAGTTGCCGCTGGCCGAGCGACAGGCGCCCGACCTTGGTCTGCGGGTCGATCTCATCGGCCAGGCCCTTGAGGCAGGCCAGGGCATTCTGGCGCAGGACACCACGATTGATCAGGCCGAAACTGGCCGGCAGATGACCGAGAAACAGGTTCTCGGCCACGCTCATTTCCGGCACCAGATGCAGCTCCTGGTGAATCACCGCGACGCCGCTGCCGATGCTGTCGGCGGTCGACTTGAACGCCATGGTCTGCTCGCCGATCTGCAACTCGCCGCTGCTCGGGATGTAGGCGCCGCCAAGGATTTTCAGCAGGGTCGATTTGCCGGCGCCGTTCTCGCCCATCAAGGCGTGCACCTGCCCCGGGTGGGCGACGAAGCTGATCGCGTCCAACGCCTTGACCCCGGGGAAGGTCTTGCCGATCCCGTTGAAGCGCAGGCTGCCGCCGGCGCTGCTTGCATGTGTCTGTACTTGCGCGTGCATCTGAGTCACCTCTTCACACCGATCGAGCAGCCATCAGTTCCACAGGCCGATTTTTTCCAGCTCTTGCTTGAAGTTCTCGCGGGTGATCAGGGTGACATCGTCCATCGCCGTGTACTTCGGCGGTTCTTTGCCGGTGGTGACCCACTCGTACATCATCTCGGCGGTCTTGTAGCCTTCGATGTGCGGGCTTGGCAGCATCGAACCGAAGAAACCGCTATTGGGCTTTTTCAGCTCACCGATGGCGTCGGTGCCATTGATGCCGATACCAATCACGTTGGCCGCAGCGAACCCGGCGGCTTCGGTGGCGCGCACGCCGCCGAGCACGGTGTTGTCGTTCATGCCGCCGATGATCAGGTTCTTCGCTGCGCTGGGCAGCTTGACCAGCGCCGAGTTGGTGGCGTCCATGCTGCCCGGCACGTCGAGGGTTTTCAGCGCGGCGGTCAGGATGTGGTCTTTCGGCAGGCCGGCGTCTTCGAGCGCCTTCATCGAACCGTCGGTGCGCTTCTTGCCGGTGTCGAGCTCGTTGTAGGTGTTGACCACCGCGTAGGTGTCTTTCCAGTCCCAGTTGCGTTTCTTCGCTTCGGCGACCATCGCGTTGCCCTGCTTCTGGCCGACTTCGAACGCGGCCATGCCGAGGTATGGCACGTCTTCCATGAACTTGCCGCTGGCGTCGACGAAACGATCATCGACGGCAATCACTTTGAGGTCATTGAGCTTGGCTTTGGCCATGATCGCCGGGCCGAGCGAGACGTCCGGCGGGCAGATCACGAAGCCTTTGGCGCCGTTCGCCGCAAGGCTGTCGATGGCCGAGAGGGTTTTCTCGCCGTCCGGCACGGCGATCTTGATCAGTTCGAAGCCTTTGTCCTTGGCGGCTTTTTCAGCGAAGGCCCATTCGGTCTGGAACCATGGCTCTTCAGCCTGCTTGACCAGGAAACCGATTTTCACGGCGTCGGCAGCGAGCAGCGTACTGCTCAGACTGAACGCGGTGACCGCCAGCGCGGCACTGCACAGGGTACGAATCCCGAAACGACGTTTCATAAGCTGACTCCTTGTTATTTTTCTTGAGCAAATTAAACAGCTTGTGGCGAGGGAGCTTGCTCCCGCTGGGCTGCGAAGCGGCCCTAAAACCGGTTACCTCGGTCAATCAAACACACCGCGCAGCCCGAATTTACGACTGCTGCGCAGCCGAGCGGGAGCGAGCTCCCTCGCCACAGGTGTGGTGGCGTGACACGTACTGCTGCAAAGCCTGTTGAAAAAAGTCATATCGTATGATGATTGGATTTCAAGCGGAGTGCACCGCTTGAAACCCGATCCACTCAGTCGTGGTACATCACCGAGCGCCCACCATCGATGGTGATACACGCGGCATTGATAAACGGCGCTTCATCACTGGCCAGGAACACGGCGGTCATGGCCACTTCAATCGGCTGGCCGATACGTTTCGGCGGGTGCAGATCGAATGCGCGCTGACGCTCGGCGTGCGGGTCGGCAAAGCCGTTCCAGTAATCGACGTTGAGTTGCGTCTCGATGTAGCCCGGGGCGATAGCGTTGACCCGAACGCCCTTCGCCGCGTACTCGATACCCAGCGCCCGGGTCAGGCCGAGCAGGCCGTGCTTGGCCACCGGGTACGGGAAGCAACCGGGAATGATGTGGGAGGAATGGGTCGAAGCGATGTTGATGATGCTGCCGACACCTTGCTCGATCATCTGCGGCAGCACGGCTTTGCAACCGTACCAGGCGCCGTCCAGATCGATGGCGAAGCAACGACGCCAGTCTTCTTCGGTCATTTGCAGCGGGTCGCGGAATACGTTGACCCCGGCGCAGTTGACCAGCACGTCGATGCGCCCGTGCCGCTCAACCGCCAGTCTGGCCATGGCGTGCAGGTCTTGCTGGCGCGAGACGTCGGCCTTGATTGCCTGCACGTCAGCGCCCTGCTCGCGCCAGTGCGCGGCAACCTTCTCGACCTTCTCTGCCTGAATGTCGCTGATCACCAGCCTGGCCTGCTGTGAGGCGAAGGTGGCGACGATGGCTTCGCCGATGCCTTGGGCCGCGCCGGTCAGCAGCACCACTTTGTCTTTCAGACGCTCACCCTTCGGCGGCGCAGGCACCGGCGGCAAGGAAAGAGGTTCAGCCATGGATCAGGACTCCTGTTCGTCGACACAAAAAAACCGGGCATCTGACGATGTCCGGTCTGGAAGACTGTGAAAACGAAACAGGCAGGCGCGGCGAGCGACGCCGGGCCGTTGCGAGACGCTGACTCCGTTGGGGAGTGCGATAGAGATCCGCTGCATCACTTCACCTGTTTTGTTCTTTTTAAGTGTGAGTGCGTGTTACTGCTGGAGCCGACTATAAACCCGACCGCCGAACAATCTCAATATATAATTTTGCATCCCATATTTTGGGATTCAGCCAGCGAAGCGTGTGCAGAGTTTGCCCGGTACATCGACCCGCATCGACAACAGCGCGCCATCCAATGGATGGTTGTGCGGACTCTGGGCGCTGGTGATGTAGAGGGTTTTCAGGTCTTCGCCGCCGAATACGCAACTGGTCGGTCGGCTGACGGGCAGGTCGATTTTGCGCTCGACCTTGCCTTCCGGGCTCAGGCGCAGCAGACAACTGCCATCCCAGCGGGCGTTCCACACGTAGCCTTCGGCGTCCATTGCCGAACCGTCCGGGCCGCCGTTCTGGTCAGGACCGTACCAGCGTTTGGCGACATCGAGATTGCCATCGGTGTGAATGAAATAGCGATTGAGCGCCCCGTCCAGGCTGTCGCCGAATAGCAGCGTGGTGCCGTCGTCGCTCCACAGCAAGGTGTTGGGAATCCCCAAGCCACGCAGCAACGGTGTGACACGCTGGTCGGGATCAATGCGGAACAGGCCACCGGAACGACGCTCGATCGGCAGGTCTTCGCCGTTGGCGCCGATGTTGTTCTGCATGGTGCCGAGCCACAATCGCCCCTGACCATCGCAGCGCGCTTCATTGGGCCGATTGCCCGGTTGCGGGTCGACGATACAGAACAGCGTCAGGCGTGGCTCGAGGCCTGGTGAGTCGAGATCCAGACGATAGACGCCGCTGCTCAGGGTCACCAGCGCATCGCCGCTGGCACACGGGATAAACGCCGAAACGTGTTCGGGCATCTGCCAGATCTGCACGTTGTTGCCGATCAGTCGCAGCGCCTGCTGGCCGGCGATATCGACCCAGTACAGCGCCTGGGTGGGGGCGTCCCAGAACGGGCCTTCTCCGAGTCTGGCGCGGTGTTGGGTTACGGCGGTCCAGCTCATGGCAACTCCTTGGTTTTTGTGGTTTTTATGGTAGGGATTTGTGTTGTCAGCTGGCTTTTTTGTCGGCCATCACCTGCGGGTAAAAGCGCTTGATTGCCAGGTCGGCATTGTCGATCAGGGTCATGCAGGCCCACACACCGCGCGCCGCATCGCGGGCGACGATGGCGTCGGCCATGTCCTTGTGGATCGGCAATGTGCGACGCAGTTCATCGGGGTCAGCGGCGGAGACTTCAAACGACACGGCGAGCAGGGCGCCGAGGGCCGGGACCATTTGCTCAATGAACTGGTTATGGCTGGCTGCCAGAATGCACTCGTGGAACACCTGGTCGGCACGGTTGTAATCGATGCCGCTGTCGACCGCCCGTTCCAGCGCGTTGTAGGCCAATTGCACCGCATGAATCTGCTCCAGGCTGGCGCGCTCGCAGGCCCAGCGCACGGCCATCGGTTCGATGGTGCGACGCAGATCGAGCAGGTCATCGACAAAGTTTTCCGGCAAGCCATTGCGTGACAGCCAGCCGACGACTTGCGGATCAAACAGGTTCCAGCGCCGCACTGGCAACACGCGGGTGCCGACTTTCGGCCCGACTTCGAGCATGCCTTTGGCGACGAGGGTCTTGATCGCCTCGCGAATCACCGTGCGGCTGACGCCGAGTTGCTCGCCCAGATCGGCCTCGACCTTGATCGTCTGCCCCGGCTTTACCTGGCCAGCGGCAATCCAGCTGCCCAGCCAATCGACCGTTGATGCATGAAAGCTGCTGGACATGAAAACCTCAAAGCGCTTGGCGATGGGTGTCCACGCTAATGATCATATGATTAGCCGTCAATCGAGATTTTAAGGTAATTCTCAAAACCAATGGGGGAGCTCGCTCCCACAGGGATTTTTGTTTAAGGCTCGAGGCCGATGCGGAAGAATTCGCCGCCACTCCATACGCCCAACCAGCGCTGCCCGTCGATTTCGCGACTGACCGCCAGTTCCACCAGTTGGTAAAACACATTGCGGTGAATCAGCGCTTCGAGGTTGGTGCGCACGTGCACGTAAGGCGCGGGCTCTTGAGTCACCGGGTCGATCTCGACGCGGATCGGATGTTCCGGCCCGGCCTCGGCGGTCTCCTCGACGTTGGTGGTGAAGCGCAGCAACTGCGCTTCACCCTCGCCTTCAACCTCCACGGCAATCGCCACAAACGGCGCGTCGTCGACTTTGATCCCGACCTTTTCCACCGGGGTAATCAGGAAGTAATCATCGCCGTCGCGGCGGATGATGGTGGAGAACAGCTTGACCATCGGCTTGCGCCCGATCGGCGTGCCCAGGTAATACCAGGTGCCGTCACGGGCGATGCGCATGTCGATGTCGCCGCAGAAGTCCGGGTTCCACAAGTGCACCGGCGGCAGGCCTTTGGTTTTGGGGATTTGTCCCAACAGGTCATTGGCTTTTTGCGGGCCACTCATGGCGTACTCCTTGGTTTATTGGTCGCCGACTCCCAGCAGGCTGCGCGCATATTGCGCCAGCGGCGGGCCGATCAGGTCTTCCGGCTTGTTGTCGTGGAACGTCAGTAAACCGCCACGACTCTTGATCCGTGCAGTATCAATCAAATACTGGGTGCTGGTCTCGATCAACATGATCTGAATCACCCCGCCGTCGATGCCGAGGCGATCCACGGCTTCCTGATCGAGCCACTCGTCGGAGTTGCCGATGCGGTCGTCAGCCTTGGCGAAGCGGGTATACAGCAGGTAGTGAGCACCGGCATCGCGGGCTTCGCCCAATGCCTGATCGAGGCCTTCCGGGGCTCGCGCACGGCGGACCATCGGGAAGTATTCGACAAAACCTTTGAACGCTTCTTCGGCCACAACGTTCGGGCGCGGATAGGAGCCACCCGGCGGCGCGAATGAACCCTGGGCGATGTAGATGAACGAGTCCGGCTGAATGCGGAAGTTGTTCACACCGACGGCTGTCGCTGTGATCCAGCAGCCCCGCGTCGCTCATCTGATAGCGAGTGCCTTCGGCCATATCGCTGACAGTCATACAGCCGCCAAGCGCCAAAACGGCCAGCAGCAAAACCAGGCTACGCATCCTCATCCTCCAGAAGCCGGTGACGGAAAACCGGCGAATGGCCGTTGGATGCAGCTTTTGCGCCAGCTCAGGAAAATCGTTGATTGTAAGATCGTATTCGCGAGCAAGCTCGCTCCCACAGGAGAATGCATTCGAAATGTGGGAGCGAGCTTGCTCGCGAAAGCGGTTGTTCAGCCGCCGATAATCTTCATAACGGTCGCGCCACCGGAGAACGCCACTTCCTGCTTGTCGCCCAGCGCCTTGACCAGCAAGCGCTGCAACGCTGGTAATGCCTGATGACGCGGCTTGTCGAGCAGATCGCCGACATAGTGACGGTTGCTCGACGACAGGCAGCCGTGCAGCCATCCCGTCGAAGACAGACGCAAGCGCGAACAGGTTCGGCAGAACGGCACGCTTTCGTTGGCAATCACGCCGAAATGGCCCAGCCCCGGGATCGCATAACGCACGGCCGTTGCATCGACTGGCGCATCGGCTTGCGCGTACTCGTAACGCTCGCCAATCAGGCTCAGCAACTGCTGCAGGCTGACGAACTGTTGCAGGAAGGCATTGGAGTCAGTGGCGAGGTGGCCCATGCGCATCAACTCGATGAAACGCAGCTCGTAGCCACGTTCCAGACAGTAATCGAGCAGCGGCATCACCTGATCCAGGTTCTGCCCGCGCAACGGCACCATGTTGACCTTGATCTTCATCCCCGCCGCTTTCGCCTGGTCCATGCCATCGAGCACGGTCGCCAGATCGCCGCCACGGGCGATACTGCGGAACGCGCCGGCTTCCAGGGTATCGAGGGATACGTTGATCCGGCGCAGACCGGCGTCCACCAGCAGCGGCAGCTTCTTCGCCAGGAGTTGACCGTTGGTGGTCAGGCTGATGTCTTCCAGGCCCATCTTGCCGACGGCACTCATGAAAGATTCGAGTTTGGGGCTGACCAGCGGCTCGCCACCGGTGATGCGCAAGCGCTCGATGCCGGCGGCTTCGATCAGATACGCCACGCCACGGGCCATGGCTTCGGCCGACAGTTCATCCTGCGCAGCCACCAGCCGCTTGCCGTTGGGCACGCAGTAGGTACAGGCGTAATTGCAGGCTGAAGTCAGGCTGATGCGCAAATTGCGAAAACGCCTGCCTTGACGGTCAACGATCATGATCACTCCGGCGATAGAATTTCGAGCCGCTAAAACTTGACTCACAAATCAAGTTTTAGCAAGCCCTATGCCTGAGTATATTCCTGCGGTACTGCGTCATGTAGCGAAATCATGGCGCAATAAGGCCGCTGAATGATTCAGCTGCTCGGTGTTTCCGGGTCGCGCTTGCGCTTGTTGCCCATGCGCACGCCGATGTCCATCAGGAACTGGAAGAAACCTTCCTGATCTTCCAGAACATTGCTCCAGAACGGCGAGTGATACAGCGCCACCGCGCCGTGCACCAGCGCCCAGGACGCGCAGTAGTGGAAGTACGGCGGCACGTCTTCGAGCTTGCCTTCGCTGATCCGGCCCTTGATGAGCAAGGTCAGGCGTTCGAAGTTCGAGGCACGGATCTTGTGCAGTTCCTCGACCATTTCCGGTACCTGATTGCCTTTCACCACCTTCTCTTCGAGACGGTCGAACAGGCGATAGCGCTGAGGGTCGCGCATACGGAATTCGAAGTAGGCACGGGACAGCGCTTCCTTGTCCTTGTCGACATCGGCCGAATGCAGCAGCTCGTTCAAATCGCGCTCGTAATCGAGCATCAGCCGCAGATAGATCTCGGCCTTGGATTTGAAGTGCTTGTAGATCGTGCCTTTGCCGATACCCACGGCATCAGCAATCATCTCGACGGTGACACTGTCTTCACCTTGTTCGAGGAACAGCTTGAGCGCGGTATCGAGAATTTCTTGCTCGCGGCGACGAAACTCACGGACCTTACGAGGTTCTTTGTGCATAAGAAAAGGTCTGTAGGGGTCAAAATTCGAAGCCGCGTATTATGCCTAACTTGCACAAAAATGCACGGATCATCCGACCATATCTGTGTTTCTTGTTCATTTTGCGAACGCTGAGGCGGCAATGAGAACTCAACTGAAGCGCACGTATTCCAAATTTGTTTAAAAACCCCGACCGCTCAACTGGACTGAACGCCAGACTGATCAATACTTGAACTGTCGGGCGGCATCTCCCCCAAGTGCCGTGCCGGTAAAGGTACCAAGGGACCGCGTGCCTTTGTTTTACTCCTAATGGTCTTAACCCGGATTCACCCCCCAGAACCCGGGTTTTTTTTGCCTGCGATTTGCCGATGACCTACATGGCAGATTTGACAGAGGCCAGCGGAAACAGGCGCTTGAAGTTCTCGGTGGTCTGCTCGGCAAACCGCTCATAGTCTTCCCCACGCAGCATCGCCAGAAACTCCGCCACCTCGCGCACGTACTGCGGCAGGTTCGGTTTGCCGCGATACGGGATCGGCGCCAGATACGGCGAGTCAGTCTCCACCAGCAGGCGATCAGTCGGCACCTTGCTCGCCACATCGCGCAGAGCGTCGGCGTTGCGGAAGGTGACGATGCCCGACAGGGAAATGTAATAACCCATGTCCAGCGCAGCCTTGGCCATGTCCCAGTCTTCGGTGAAGCAATGCAGCACACCGGCCTGGGGCAACGCCGCTTCGCGCAGCAGTTCGAGGGTATCGGCACGGGCGCCACGGGTGTGGATGATCACCGGTTTACCGGTCTGCCGGGCAGCTTGCAGGTGCAGGCGGAAGGATGCCTGTTGCAGCTCGGCGGCTTCCGGCTCGTAGTGATAATCCAGACCGGTTTCACCGATCGCCACCACTTTCGGGTGATTGAGCTCATGCAGCAGCCAGTCCAGCGCCGGCGCCGCGCCCGGTTGCACATCCAATGGGTGCACACCGACCGAGCAATCGACGTCGTCATAGCGCTCGGCGAGGGCTTTGACGTCGGCGGCGTTGTCGGCACTGACGCCGATGCACAGAAAATGCCCGACCCCACGCTGGCGGGCCGCATCAAGTGCAGCATCCAGCGAGCCGTCATGGGCGGCGAGGTCGAGGCGATCAAGGTGACAATGGGAATCTACGAGCATAAAAGAGACGGCTACTTACATCGTATGAGTGGGACGGTCGGATTTCAGGGCTCCGGCCAGATGGGTTTCGATGCGACTGCGGGCGGTGTTGTCGCCCTCGTTGAATTGCACGCCGACGCCGGCTGCGCGGTTGCCCTGAGCGCCTTTGGGGGTAATCCAGGTGACCTTGCCGGCCACCGGGATCTTCTCCGCCTCGTCCATCAGGTTCAGCAGCATGAACACCTCGTCGCCCAACTTGTAGCTCTTGTTGGTCGGGATGAACAGGCCACCGTTCTTGATGAACGGCATGTAGGCGGCGTAAAGCACCGATTTGTCCTTGATCGTCAGGGACAGGATGCCGTTGCGCGGCCCAGGGCTGATGGCTTCATTCATGTTGACCTCCACTGCTGATGTTCAGAGTCTAGGTACACATTCTTATCTTTGACCAGGCAAACCCGCCCATTGCACCAACAACGCTTCCAGCAGCAGTGCCGGGTTGAGGTTGGCTTTGCTCAGGACTTTCTGCCGCTGGGCGAGAATCCAGTCCTGAATATCGAGGACTTTGCCCTGAGCGCTTTTCTGCGCCAGGTACTGCACGACTTTACGCATATCGGTCAGACCGAGGCCGGTTTCATCCTGGGTCAGTTGATAGCGCAGGACCAGGCTGGACCAGTCGCAGAACCAGTCGAACAGGCGCAGCATCGGAATGCTTTTCCATTCTTCGGCCAATTGTGTCGGCGATTGCTGCTGCTTGAGCAACTTCTTCACCCCTTCGACCACCTGCGCCCGCTGCTCACGCACGCCTTGGGACTGCAGACTGACTGCCGCCAATGGCGAACCTGCCGCCAGCGTCAGCAATTCGATGCGCTCCTCTTCGGAACACTCCGGCAGCGCCTGTGCCAGCCATTGCAGGCTCATGGCCTCACCGGGCAGCGGACACGCCTGCTGCACGCAGCGGCTCTTGATCGTCGGCAGCAAACGGCTAGGCTGGTGGCTGACCAGCAACAGCACGGTATCGCCGGAAGGCTCTTCAAGGCTTTTTAGCAAGGCGTTGGCGGCATTGATGTTCATCGACTCCACCGGCTCGATCAGCACCACCTTGCGCCCGCCCAGTTGCGCGGTCTGCACCACGAAACTGACCAGATCACGGACCTGATCGACCTTGATCGCCTTGTCGGCTTCTTCCGGCTCAAGGATGTAATTGTCCGGATGGCTGCCGGCCTTGAGCAGCAGGCAGGACTTGCACTCGCCGCACGCTTCCGGCGTAGGACGCTGACAAAGCAGGCTGGCCATCAGACGTTCGGCCAGCGCGCGCTTGCCGATCCCGGCCGGGCCGTGCAGCAAATACGCGTGAGCGTGCTGACTGCGTCCGGCCAGTTGCTGCCAGAGGCTGTCCTGCCATGGAAAGGCCTCAGCCACGAATCAGCTCCAGCAAGTTCGGAATCAAGGTATCCAGCGATTGCTGAACCTTGACCAATGACTGACCGGCATCGATGCGCACATAGCGCGCAGGATCAGCCTCAGCGCGCTTGAGAAACGCATTGCGCACGGCTTCGAAAAACGCCCGGCCTTCCAGCTCGAAACGATCCAGACGGCCACGGGCACTGGCGCGAGCCAGACCCATTTCCACCGGCAGATCGAAAATCAGTGTCAGATCCGGACGCAAGTCGCCCTGAACGAACGTCTCCAGCGCAGCAATACGCTCCATTGACAAACCACGACCGCCGCCCTGATACGCGTATGTCGAATCAGTGAAACGATCACACAACACCACCGCGCCACGGGCCAGTGCCGGACGAATCACTTCGGCCAAATGCTGGGCGCGCGCGGCGAACACCAGCAACAGCTCGGTGTCGGGGTTCATGACCTCATCGGCCGGGGCCAGCAGCACGTCGCGAATCCGTTCGGCCAGTGGCGTTCCGCCGGGTTCGCGAGTCAGCACCACTTCGATACCTTCGGCGCGCAGACGCTCGGCGAGGTACTCGCGGTTGGTGCTCTTGCCGGCGCCTTCCGGGCCTTCCAGGGTAATAAACAAGCCAGTCACAGGCAGTCCTTAATCAAAGTCATTGCGCGCTCTGCGGTGCGGTCGTCGCGGGTTCGGCAGCAGGGGCTGGCGCAGGTTCCTGAGGCGGAACTTGCGGTAGCGCCTCAGGGCCGGTGTCCGGGGACGCCGCGGCCGGCGCATTTGCCGGGGCCGGGCTGGAGCGGTAATCGGCGCGGCGCTTGAGCTGAAATTCGCGCACCGCACTGTTGTGTGCATCCAAATCATCGGAGAACACATGGCTACCATCACCACGGGCGACAAAATACAGACTGTTGCCTTCCACCGGATTGAGCGCGGCGTGAATCGCCTCGCGTCCGACCATGGCAATCGGCGTCGGCGGCAACCCGGGAATCACATACGTGTTGTACGGCGTCGGCTCTTTGAGATGCGCACGGGTCAATTTGCCGGTGTAGCGGTCGCCCAGGCCATAGATCACGGTCGGGTCGGTCTGCAACTGCATGCCCAGCGCCATGCGACGCACGAACACGCCGGCAATCTGCCCACGCTCCTGCGGCACACCGGTTTCCTTCTCTACCAGCGACGCCATGATCAGCGCCTGATAAGGCTCGCTGTACGGCGCATCGGCCGAGCGGTTTTCCCACTCCTTGGCCAACACTTCATCGAGCCGGTCAAAGGCCTTCTTCAGCAATTCGACATCGGAAACGCCCCGCACGAAACGGTAGGTATCCGGGAAGAACCGACCTTCCGGGAACAATCCACGATGACCGATTTTCTCCATCACTTCGCTGTCGCTCAAGCCCTTGAGGGTTTGCTCGATCTTTTCATCTTTTGCCAGCGCGGCGCGGACCTGGTGGAAATTCCAGCCCTCGACCAGCGTCAGACTGTATTGCACCACTTCGCCACGCTTCCACAAGTCGATCAGACCGTTGACGGTCATGCCTGGCAACATGCGGTACTCGCCGGTATGGATCGGTGTGCCGGCCAGATTAAAGCGCCAGTAAATGCGCAACCAGAAGGCGTCCTTGATGACCCCATCGGTTTCGAGTTCAAGAAAGGTGCGGGTCGGTGTCGAGCCTTTCGGCACATCCAGCAGTTCTTCCTGCGTGATGTTCAGAGGCTGTTCCAGCGCCGAATGAATTTTCCAGGCGCTGGCGCCCAGTAGCAGCCCTGCCAGAACCAGTCCGGTTTCCAGCAGCAGCAAGAATTTACGTCTCACGAATCAGGCATCCAGTAGCGCGCGGGCAATGGTTTGCAGTTTACGGGTGAGCGGGCCAACCGGCCAGCTCAGTGCAGCGTAGGCGCGTACCGGCCAGACGCCATAAACGCTGTTGCAGATAAAGACTTCGTCAGCCCATTGCAGCTGTTCGAGGCTGACATCGGTAATTTGGGTGGGGATGGCCAATGACTCGGCCTGAAACAATAGTTCGGCACGCATCACACCGGCCACGCCACAGCGCTTCAGATCCGGGGTGATCAGTACGCCGTCGCGCACCAGAAACAGGTTGCTGAACACGCCTTCGATGACGCGTCCGGCCTGATCAAGCATCAAGCCTTCGGCGTGTTCGCCGTCGCGCCATTCGGCGCGGGCAAGCACTTGCTCCAGACGATTCAGATGCTTGAGCCCGGCCAGCAACGGCTGATTCGACAGCCGCGTGACGCAGGGAAACAGACGCACACCCTGCTCTCCATGCACGGCAGGATAAGCCGCAGGCGGGTTGCCTTGCAGGATGCGCCGACCCTGCGCCGCAGGATCGGGCGCGTAGCCACGCAAGCCATCACCACGGGTGAGGATCAGCTTGAGCACGCCCTCGCCCATTGCCGCGGCATAGGCCCGCAGTTCCGTGCGAACCCGATCAATATCCGCAGTGATAGCCAGTCGCGAGCAACCCTCGGCCAAACGCGTCAGGTGACGATCCAGCAATATCGGCTGGCCGCCGTGCACGGCGATGGTCTCGAACAGCCCATCGCCATAAGCCAGGCCGCGATCTTTCAGCGACAGAGCGTCAGCCGGCTGACCGTCGACCCAGCTGTCCATCAGCCGGCGAACCGACGGAACGCCAACGTGCCGTTGGTGCCGCCAAACCCGAAGGAGTTGGACAGGACGACATCGATGTCCATGTTGCGCGCCGTGTGCGGCACGAAATCGAGATCGCAGCCTTCATCCGGCTCGTCGAGGTTGATGGTTGGCGGGGCCACCTGGCTGTTGATTGCCAGCACACTGAAGATCGCCTCGACCGCCCCCGCCGCACCCAGCAGGTGACCGGTCATGGACTTGGTGGAGCTGACCGCCAGGTTGTAGGCGTGATCACCGAACACGGTCTTGATCGCGTTGGCTTCGGCAAGGTCGCCGGCCGGGGTCGAAGTACCGTGGGCGTTGATGTACTGCACCTGTTCGATGTTGATTTTCGCATCGCGCAGGGCATTAGTGATGCAGCGCGCTGCACCAGCGCCATCAGCGGGTGGCGAAGTCATGTGGAACGCATCGCCACTGGTGCCGAAGCCGATCAGCTCGGCATAGATGGTCGCGCCGCGAGCCTTGGCGTGCTCGAGCTCTTCGAGCACCAGCGCGCCGGCACCGTCGGAAAGCACGAAGCCATCACGGCCCTTGTCCCATGGACGACTGGCGCGAGTAGGTTCGTCGTTGCGGGTCGACAGCGCACGGGACGCGCCGAAGCCGCCCATGCCCAGACCGCATGCGGCCATCTCGGCACCACCGGCGATCATCACGTCGGCTTCGTCGTACATGATGTTGCGCGCCGCCATGCCAATGCAGTGCGTACCGGTGGTACAGGCAGTGGAAATGGCGTAGTTCGGCCCCTGTGCACCCAGATGGATGGACAGAAAACCGGAAATCATATTGATGATCGAGCCTGGCACGAAGAATGGCGAGATTCGACGCGGGCCCGTCTCATGCAGGGTACGGCTGGTTTCTTCGATATTGGTCAGACCGCCGATGCCCGAACCCATGGCCACGCCAATGCGCTCACGGTTGGCGTCGGTGACTTCCAGACCAGCATTGCGAACAGCCTGAAAACCCGCGGCCAGACCGTACTGAATGAACAGGTCGAGCTTGCGTGCTTCCTTGACCGACAGGTATTCCTCGACATTGAAGCCCTTTACCGAGCCGCCAAAACGGGTGGAATAGGCAGAAAGGTCGGTGTGTTCGATCAGACCAATGCCACTGCGGCCAGCCAGAATGCCCTGCCAGCTGCTTGGCACATCCGTGCCCAGTGGCGACAACATACCCATACCGGTGACTACGACGCGTCTACGCGACACAGCACTCTCCTTTTTCAAATGACGACTTTGCATCAGGCCTAAAGAAAAAACCGCACGCCATGATGGCAGTGCGGTTTTTCCATGACAGCAGACAACGATTACAAACTATTACGCCTGGTGGCTAGTAACGTAGTCGATTGCAGCTTGTACAGTAGTGATCTTCTCAGCTTCTTCGTCAGGGATTTCGGTCTCGAATTCCTCTTCCAGAGCCATCACCAGCTCAACGGTGTCAAGGGAGTCGGCACCCAGGTCTTCAACGAAGGAAGCAGTGTTGACCACTTCTTCTTCTTTAACACCCAGTTGCTCGGCAACGATTTTCTTGACGCGCTCTTCGATGGTGCTCATACCTTGTTTTCACTCCTAATGGACAAATTCAGGCAGCTGGCCAGTGGGTAAGTGTATAGAAAGGCTTTTCAGCTTTTCAACTGAAAGCTTCACTCCTCAAACCCTGCGGCCCTCTGCCTATAAATAGATTGCAGCTTTATAACGGATTTTAGACAGCTCGTATGACATTTTTTTGAAGCAATCCGTCACATTTTACTTACATGTACATCCCACCGTTCACCGGGATTGTAGCCCCAGTGACGTATGCCGCACCGTCGGATGCAAGAAAAGCGACCACCGAGGCGATCTCTTGAGCTTGCCCCAGACGACCCAGCGGAATCTGCGTCTGCAAGGCTTCACGCTGTGCTTCCGGCAGTTCGCGGGTCATATCGGTGTCGATGAACCCTGGGGTTACCGAGTTGACCGTAATCGAACGCGAACCGACTTCACGCGCCATCGCACGGCTGAAACCTTCCAGACCGGCCTTGGCGGCTGCATAGTTTACTTGGCCTGCGTTGCCCATGGCACCCACCACCGAGCCAATACTGATAATTCGGCCCCAGCGCGCTTTGGTCATGCCACGCAAAACGCCCTTGGACAGGCGATACAGACTGTTCAGATTGGTATCGATCACGTCGTACCATTCATCGTCTTTCATGCGCATCATCAGATTATCGCGGGTGATGCCAGCATTATTGACCAGAATGGCCGGCGCACCGAACTGCTCCTGAATGCTCGCCAGCACCGCGCTGACCGATTCGTCGCTGGTGACGTTCAGTTCCAGACCCGTGCCCTGGATACCGTGCTCTTTCAGGGTGGCAGCAATGGCCTCGGCGCCTTTGGCGGAGGTCGCGGTGCCAACAACGATGGCGCCCTGACGACCCAGTTCCAGTGCGATGGCCTGGCCGATACCGCGGCTTGCACCGGTGACCAGTGCAACTTTACCTTGCAGACTCATGCAAGTTTCTCCTGATTCAGGCCAGCGCTGCACGGGCGGCAGCGAAAGCGTCTGGGGTATTGAGGTTGGAAGTCGAAACGCCTTCGGCGCAACGTTTGTTCAGACCGGCCAGGACTTTGCCCGGACCGCATTCGACCAGACTGGTGGCGCCTTTGGCGGCCAGGGTCTGGACCGATTCAACCCAGCGAACGGGCTTGTACAGTTGTTCGAGCAGATCACGCTTGAGGGTGTCCAGATCGGCCGGCACTTGCGCGCTGACGTTCTGTACGACCGGGATCTGCGGTGCCTGCCAGTCGATGGCAGCGATGGATTCGGCAAAGCGCTCGGCCGCCGGACGCATCAGCTCGCAGTGCGACGGCACGCTCACCGGCAACGGCATGGCACGCTTGGCACCACGGGCCTTGCAACCTTCAATAGCACGCTCGACGGCAGCCTTGGCACCAGCAATCACCACCTGGCCCGGCGAGTTGAAGTTCACCGCGCTGACCACTTCGCCTTGCGCCGCTTCGGCACAGGCGGCCAGCACATCAGCGTCTTCCAGACCGAGAATCGCAGCCATGCCACCCTGCCCGGCCGGAACAGCTTCCTGCATCAGCTGACCACGGCGCTCGACGAGCTTGACCGCATCAGCCAGGCTCAGGCTGCCAGCAGCAACCAGCGCGCTGTATTCACCCAGGCTGTGACCGGCAACGAATGCCGGACGCGCGCCGCCTTCAGCCAGCCACAGACGCCACAGGGCGATCGAGGCGGTCAGAATGGCCGGTTGGGTTTTATCGGTTTGATTGAGCAGCTCTTCCGGGCCCTGCTGGGTCAATGCCCACAGGTCATAGCCCAGAGCCTCAGAGGCTTCTTTGAAAGTTTCGAGGATCAGCGGATGTTCCGCGCCCAGCTCGGCCAGCATGCCGAGGGACTGCGAACCCTGTCCTGGAAAGACGAATGCGAGGGAAGCAGACATGTAACAAGCCCCTAATGATCTTGTCGTCGGAAAGTGACGCCCCACCGGGGGACGCAAGAAACTGACAGTTGGATGGCCCTTTGAACCGGGCGGTCACATTTAAGCATTGTCCGACGAAAACGCCTAAGACAACAGATCCTCCAGACGACCGTGGAGGCGCTCGGGCAGGTTCTCCTGAATCTCGATCAGCGCGCGCTGAATCGCGCTCTGAAAGCCCTGAACCCCGGCCGAACCGTGACTTTTCACCACGATGCCCTGCAAGCCGAGAAAACTTGCGCCGTTATGTCGCGCAGGCGCCAGATCCGCCTGCAGACGCTTCATCAATGGCAGGGCCAAAGCACCCACCACGCGGGAAGCGAAGCTTTGCTTGAACAAGGCCTCGATACGCGCAGCGATCATTGTCGCCAGGCCTTCGCTGGACTTGAGCAGGATATTGCCGACAAAACCGTCACAGACCACCACATCCGCCTCGCCGCGATACAGGCCATCGCCCTCGACAAAACCGATGTAGTTGATGCCGCGCGCCGCCTGCAACAAGGTCGCCGCCAACTTGACCTGCTGATTGCCCTTGATGTCTTCGGTACCAATATTCAGCAACGCGACACGCGGCCGGGCGATGCCCAGCGTCTGCGCCGCCACCGAGCCCATCACCGCGAACTGCAATAGATGCTCGGCGCTGCAATCGACGTTGGCGCCCAGGTCGAGCAACTGGCAATAACCCTTCTGCGTCGGAATCGCCGCCACCATCGCCGGCCGATCAATCCCCGGCAAGGTCTTGAGCACAAATCGCGACAGCGCCATCAACGCCCCGGTATTGCCGGCGCTGACACAGGCCTGGGCCTTTCCGTCACGCACCAGTTCCAGGGCGACACGCATCGACGAGTCAGGCTTGCCACGCAAGGCCTGGGTCGGCTTTTCGTCCATGGTGATGACTTCAGACGCCGGGACAATTGTCAGGCGCGCGCGATCGGCAGCCGATTGGCCGTTGATCAGTTCTTCAAGTAGGGAGGGTTGACCGACGAGGGTCAGGTGCAGCGAGGGCGTAGCAGAAAGGCAAGCAAGGCTGGCCTGAACAATGCTGCGGGGACCGAAGTCCCCGCCCATTGCGTCAATCGCGATGACTTGAGCGGACAAGTGATTACTCGTCAGCGCCCTTGTCGATCACTTTACGGCCACGGTATACGCCTTCTGGCGATACGTGGTGACGCAGGTGAACTTCACCAGTGGTTTTTTCTACAGACAGGGTGCTAGCCTCGAGAGCGTCGTGCGAACGGCGCATGTCACGGGCAGAGCGGGATTTTTTGTTCTGCTGAACAGCCATAATTGATTAACTCCTAAACGTTTGGGTCACGCTTTAACTGCGCCAATACACTGAACGGGTTGGACCGCGTTACCTCGTCCTCGCTCGGTTCGGGCTCATCTGCTCCCGCCGGCTGCTGGCATTCTTCCGGATGATGAGCAGGCACAATGGGCAAGGCGAGCAGAAGCTCCTCCTCGATCAGTGACTGCAGATCCAATGGATCTTCGCCCAGTTCCAGCACGTCATAACCTTTCGGTAACGACTGGGTATTCGCACCCTCCTTCACAACAGCGTAACTGCATTCGCTGTGGATCGGCAGGGTGACCAGCTCAAGACAACGCTGGCAAACCATTTTGACTTCGGTGTCGATAAAGCTGTGGATCACCACAGATTTACGTTCATCTCGCTCAAAAACGAATTTGGCCTGCACCGTACCGACATCGTCGGAAAGCGGGTCGCAGAGTCTCTTCAAATCGGCCAGCAGCAGTTCACCTTGAAGGGTGGTGCCACGGTCAGCCAATTTGCGCGGGTCAACGTGAGGTGGAATCGGGTCATTCAACATAGGCGCAGCATTATAGGGATGCCCCCACCCATGTCAAAGGAAATTGTGCCCTGTCCGTCACTTGCGTGCCTCCGCTAGAATTCGCGCCTGCCTCAGGAGACGTCAATGCTGCCTTTATTACTTGCTTCGAGCTCGACTTATCGCCGTGAATTGCTCGCCCGCCTGCACCTGCCGTTCGTCTGCAGCTCGCCGGATATCGACGAAAGCCACCAGCCGGGCGAATCCGCCATCGAACTGGTCAAGCGCCTCGCCGAACAGAAAGCCCGCGCACTGGCCGCCAGCTACCCCGCTCATCTGATTATCGGCTCAGACCAGGTCGCAGTGCTCGGCGAACGGATCATCGGCAAGCCACACACCTTCGATAGGGCTCGCGAGCAACTGCTGGCCGCCAGCGGCGCCAGCGTGACCTTCCTCACCGGCCTGGCCCTGCTCAACAGCCAGACCGGCCACTGCCAGGTCGACTGCGTGCCATTTACCGTGCACATGCGCCAGCTCGACGAGGCGCGCATCGAGCGCTACCTGCGCCTGGAGCAGCCTTACGACTGCGCCGGCAGCTTCAAGGCCGAAGGCCTGGGCGTGAGCCTGTTTCAGTCCACCGAAGGATCTGACGCCACCAGCCTGATCGGCCTGCCACTGATTCGCCTGATCGACATGTTGCTGGCCGAAGGCGTGCAAATCCCTTAAAGCAAAAGATCGCAGCCTGCGGCAGCCCCTACATTGATCTCTGTAGGAGCTGCCGCAGGCTGCGATCTTTTGATCTTTACAACGAATCAGCGCAACGAAGGCCCGTGGAACCCCATCCACATCGCCAACTGCTCAGCCACACTGGCACCGAGCTTTTTCGAGAAGCGGTCGAACGGCGACTCCTGAACCGTGAAATCCACCAGCTCTTTCTCGCCAATCACGTCCCGCGCCACCGAACTGGCATTCCCCAAACCATCGATCAGGCCCAGCGGCAGCGCCTGCTCGCCAGACCAGACCAGCCCGGAGAACAGCTCCGGATGCTCCTTGTCCTTCAGACGTTCGCCACGACCCTGCTTGACGCTATTGATGAACTGCTTGTGCGTGGTGTCCAGCACGGTCTGCCAGAACGCAGTCTCATCAGGCTTCTGCGGCTGGAACGGATCGAGGAACGACTTGTGCTCACCCGACGTATAGGTGCGACGTTCGACGCCCAGCTTGTCCATGGTGCCGACAAAACCGTAACCGGCCGCCGTTACACCGATGGAGCCGACCAGACTGGCCTTGTCGGCATAGATCTGATCCGCCGCACTGGCGATGTAATAGGCACCGGACGCACCGAGATCGGAAATCACCGCGTACACCTTGGTATCCGGATGCAGGCCGCGCAAACGCTTGATCTCGTCATACACATAACCCGACTGCACCGGGCTGCCGCCAGGACTATTGATCCGCAGAATGACACCCTTGACCTTCTTGTCTTCGAAGGCGGCACGCAAGCTGCCGACGATGTTATCGGCACTGGCAGGCTCCTTGTCGGCAATCATGCCGGTGACGTCGATCAGCGCGGTGTAGTTCGGGCCACGAGTGGCGCTCTTCTCCATGTCCATCAGCGGCGTGAACAAGATCAGCGCAACAAACAGGTAAACAAATGTCAGCAGCTTGAAGAAAATCCCCCAACGCCGTGAGCGACGCTGCTCCTGCACACTGGCCAGCAAGGTCTTTTCCAGCAGCTTCCAGCTTTTCTCGTCACCGTCGTCGGCACTTGCCTTGGCCGGTGCTTTCCATTCGTCGGTCATGCGCTGTACCCCAGCAAAAACGTATTAAGCCTGCTGCCCCAGCCAGGCGTGCAATTCACTAAAACGGTCGATCGACAGGCACGGTTCGAACTGCTGCAACGACTCGATCGACTGCGCGCCATAGCTGACAGCCACCGACGCCATGCCCGCATTGCGCGCCATCAGCAGATCGAAGGACGAATCCCCGACCATCAGCGCCTGCTCGGGCCGCACGCGACAATGCGCGAGAATCTGCTCCAACATCAACGGATGCGGCTTGCTCGCGGTCTCGTCGGCGGCGCGGGTGATATCGAAATAATCTTCCCAGCCATTAGCCTTGAGCACCCGGTCCAGTCCGCGACGATTCTTGCCGGTCGCGACCGCCAGGTGATAGCCCTGCTCGCGAAACGACGCCATCGACTCGACCACACCCTCGAACAGCGGCGAAGGCACGGCTTCTGCCGCGATGTAATGATCGGCGTAGTACTCACGAAACAGGGTCATTTCGGCATCGCTGATGTCCGGGTACAAGGTACGGATTGCCTCGGGCAAGCCCAGACCGATGATGCCCTTGACGGCAAAATCATCACGCAACTCGAAACCGGAACGCGCGGACGCAGAATGCATCGCCTCGACAATCCGACCAATGGAATCGGCGAGGGTGCCGTCCCAATCGAAAATCAGCAGTTTGTAATCAGATGGGCGCACTCAATCGCTCCACGGTCTTGGCCCACATTTCATCCACTGGGGCTTGCAGCTTGAGTTCACCGCCATCGGGCAGTGGCACGGTCAGCATGTAGGCGTGCAGAAACAGGCGCTTGCCGCCCAGATCACGGATTTCCTTGCTGAAACCGTCATCGCCGTACTTGGTGTCGCCGGCAATGCAATGCCCGGCGTGCAACGTGTGGACGCGGATCTGGTGGGTGCGCCCGGTGATCGGCTTGGCTTCGATCAGGGTGGCAAAGTCGCCAAAGCGGCGCAGGACCTTGAACACGGTCACCGACTCCTTGCCCTCCTCCTCGTCGACCTCGACCATGCGTTCGCCGGAGCGCAGGTTGCTCTTGCCCAGCGCCGCGCGGACTTGCTTGATCGAAGTCGCCCAATTGCCACGCACCAGTGCCATGTAGCGCTTGTCGACACCATCGCCACGCAAGGCGGCGTGCAAGTGCCGCAACATGCTGCGCTTCTTGGCGATCATCAGCAGGCCGGAAGTGTCACGGTCGAGACGATGAACCAGCTCCAGCTCCTTGGCATCGGGACGCAACTGACGAAAGGCTTCGATCACCCCGTAATTCAAGCCGCTGCCGCCGTGAACCGCAATGCCGGCGGGCTTGTTGATCACGATCAGAGCTTTGTCTTCGTAGACAATCGAGGCTTCCAGACGCTGCAACAGGCCTTGAGCCAATGGCACCGGTTCGTCGCGCTCAGGCACACGAACCGGCGGCACGCGCACGATATCGCCGGCCTGCAGCTTGTATTCGGGCTTGATCCGCCCCTTGTTCACGCGCACTTCGCCTTTACGCAAAATGCGGTAAATCAAGGTCTTGGGCACGCCTTTGAGCCGGGCAAGGAGGAAATTGTCGATTCGTTGGCCGGCATACTCCGGCGAGACTTCAAGCAGTTGAACGCCTGGAGTCGAAGGGGCAGTAGTTGTCATGCCGCGGATGATAACAATTTTTATGGAATTGAAGCACTTAATCATTGCTGCTATAGTCGCGAACGCCGCCAAAAGCGGCCTGGACAGCGGAACCACGGTCAAAAACCGGCCCTGACCAACGCAATTCACCAGGACGCGAGGCCGTCCTACGGGGCTTTCGCTACGTAACGGTGGAGTTTGCAGTTGTAACAAGCGCAGGTGACATGAGGCCTGAATTACACCGTCGAGCAGAGTTTTCACTCGCCTGACAGGCACATATTCAAGGCCAGTTCACAAAGTGCAGTCAGCTGCAGATGACCCCGAGCGAAGGCTTCGGAAACATCGCCTGAATTAGCCATGATGCGTGACCTCCCCTTTCGGAGCTCACGGTAAATGCCAACCCGCTGCGGATTCTGCGCGCGGCAGCACCCGAATTATCAGGGATACGTGTAGGGTGGAGATGCACAACCGCCGGACTGTGTAGCAATAGGCTTTATCAAGACGCTTCATCTCGTCCACAGCCGCTGGTTGATTCCTCCTCCTGACTGAGTGCTTAAGTAGCCACAGCAAGCAGGACGCGTACGTCGCGATATCGGCCCAATTGGCCTGACATCGCTGGACACGGGAATGGCCAACCACTCCCGACGCACCTGACACCGACCGTGAGAAGTCGTGTGTGCCGAACGCCGTTTCCGGCAGCCCGGAAACCGACGGTACTACATGAAAAGAATGCTGATTAACGCAACTCAACCCGAAGAGTTGCGTGTTGCACTGGTAGATGGCCAACGCCTCTACGACCTGGACATCGAATCCGGTGCACGCGAGCAGAAAAAGGCCAACATCTACAAAGGCCGTATCACTCGCATCGAACCAAGCCTTGAGGCTGCCTTTGTCGATTTCGGCTCCGAGCGCCACGGCTTCCTGCCCCTCAAAGAAATCTCCCGCGAATACTTCAAGAAAGCCCCTGAAGGCCGCGTCAACATCAAGGACGTCCTGAGCGAAGGCCAGGAAGTCATCGTTCAGGTCGAAAAAGAAGAACGTGGCAACAAGGGCGCCGCCCTGACCACCTTCATCAGCCTGGCCGGTCGTTACCTCGTGCTGATGCCGAACAACCCGCGTGCCGGCGGTATCTCCCGTCGCATCGAAGGCGAAGAGCGCAACGAACTGCGTGAAGCGCTGAACGGTCTGGTTGCTCCAGCCGACATGGGTCTGATCGTGCGCACTGCCGGCCTGGGCCGCAGCAGCGAAGAAATGCAGTGGGACCTCGACTACCTGCTGCAACTGTGGACTGCCATCAAAGAAGCCTCGCTGGATCGCTCCGCGCCATTCCTGATCTATCAGGAAAGCAACGTGATCATCCGCGCCATCCGCGATTACCTGCGCCAGGACATCGGCGAAGTGCTGATCGACAGCGTTGAAGCCCAGGACGAAGCCCTGACCTTCATCCGCCAGGTGATGCCGCAGTACGCCAGCAAGATCAAGCTGTACGAAGACAGCGTGCCGCTGTTCAACCGTTTCCAGATCGAAAGCCAGATCGAGACCGCTTTCCAGCGCGTCGTCGAACTGCCTTCCGGCGGCTCCATCGTCATCGATCCGACCGAAGCCCTGGTGTCCATCGACATCAACTCGGCGCGCGCCACCAAAGGCAGCGACATCGAAGAAACCGCGCTGCAGACCAACCTTGAAGCCGCCGAAGAAATCGCCCGTCAGTTGCGCCTGCGCGACATCGGCGGCCTGATCGTCATCGACTTCATCGACATGACCCCAGCCAAGAACCAGCGTGCCGTGGAAGAGAAAGTCCGCGAATGCCTGGAAGCCGACCGCGCTCGCGTGCAGATCGGCCGCATCTCGCGCTTCGGCCTGCTGGAAATGTCCCGTCAGCGCCTGCGTCCATCCCTGGGCGAAAGCAGCGGCATCGTCTGCCCGCGCTGCAACGGCACCGGCATCATCCGTGACGTCGAATCGCTGTCGCTGGCGATCCTGCGCCTGATCGAAGAAGAAGCCCTGAAAGACCGCACTGCCGAAGTGCGCGCCCAGGTGCCGATCCCGGTCGCCGCGTTCCTGCTCAACGAAAAACGCAACTCGATCACCAAGATCGAACTGCGCACCCGTGCCCGTATCGTCATTCTGCCGAACGATCACCTGGAAACCCCGCACTTCGAAGTTCAGCGTCTGCGTGACGACAGCCCGGAAGCTGCGACCAACCAGTCCAGCTACGAAATCGCTGCTGCCGCTGCCGAAGTCGAAGAAGTCCAGCCAGCCGCTGCGACCCGCACCCTGGTTCGCCAGGAAGCCGCGGTCAAGACTGCGCCGGCCCGTGCCAATGCGCCGGTGCCGACCGAAGTCGCCGCGCCTGCCGCTGCTGCACCGGCTCCGGTTGCCGCGCCAGAGCCAAGCCTGTTCAAGGGCCTGGTGAAATCGCTGGTCAGCCTGTTCGCGACCAAAGAAGAGCCAGCCGCTCCGGTCGTCGTTGAAAAACCGGCCACCGAGCGTCCGGCCCGCAACGAAGAGCGTCGCAACGGTCGTCAGCAGAGCCGCAACCGTAACGGTCGCCGCGATGAAGAGCGCAAGCCGCGCGAAGAACGTGCACCGCGTGAAGAACGCGCCCCACGCGAGCCGCGTGAAGAGCGTCAGCCACGTGAAGCCCGTGAAGTCCGCGAGCCACGTGAAGCCCGTACCGAGGCGCCAGCCGCTCGCGAAGAACGTGCTCCACGCGCTCCACGTGAAGAACGTGCGCCACGTGCTCCACGTGAAGACCGCAAGCCACGTGGCGAGCGTGAAGAGCGCGTGCGTGAACTGCGCGAGCCTCTGGACGCCGCTCCGGCTGCACCCGTAGCGGCTGCCACTGCCGCCGTGGTGGCAGAAGAACGTCCGGCCCGTCAGCCACGCGAAGAACGCGCACCGCGTCCGCCGCGTGAAGAGCGTCAACCGCGCGCCGAGCAGGCCGCTGCTGCCGTCGCCGAAGAAGAAGTGAACACTAACGAAGAGCAACTGCCGGAAGACGGTCAGGACAACGCCGAAGGCGATCGTCCACGTCGTCGCTCCCGTGGTCAGCGCCGTCGCAGCAATCGTCGCGAGCGTCAGCGTGATGCCAACGGCAACGTGATCGAAGGTTCGGAAGAATCCGAGTCCGGCGAAAACGCCGCTGCTCCAAGCGCTGCCGATCTGGCTGCCGGCCTGGCCGTGACCGCCGCTGTTGCCAGCAGCGTGATCAGCGCTCCGGCCGAAGCACAGGCTCACGAGCAAGCCGAACGCGCTACCGCCGCGGTTCAGGAAACCGCTCCAGTGGAAGCGCCGGTTGTTGAGGCCACTACCCCGGTGGAAGTGATTGCTGCTCCGGAAGTCGAAGTCGCGCCGGTTCGCGAAGCTCAGCCTCAAGCTGACGTCGCTGCCGAACCTGCTCCGGTGGTTGAAGCGCCAGTCGTGGCCGCAGAGCCGGTTGCTGAAACCGTCGCTGAAACCGTGACCGAAAGCGTGCGTGAAGTTCGCGAAGAACAGACTGCGTTCAACTGGGTTGCCGAGCCTGCCGTCGCTGAAACGCCAGCGCCAGTCGTTGAAGCCCCAGTGGTTGAAGAAGCCAAGGCTGCCGCGCCAGTGGTCGAAGCCGCTGCACCTGCTCCAGCGCCAGTCGTTGAAGCACCGGTCGAAGCACCTGTGGTGGCCGAAGAGCCTGCTCCAGTGGTTGAAGCCGCTCCGGTCAGCGCCCTGACGCCAAACGGCCGTGCACCGAACGACCCACGTGAAGTGCGTCGCCGCAAGCGTGAAGCCGAGCGCCTGCAGAAGGAAGCCGAACTGGCTGCCGCTGCTGCTGCGGCTACTGAAGTGGTCGAGGTTGCTGCCGTGACTGAAGAAACCGTGGTTGAATCGGTCATCGCCGAAGCACCACGCTCCGTTCAGGACGCGGTCGAGCATCACCAAGAGGCCCAGGAAAAAGAACACGAGCCTAAACCGCTCGTCTGATTCCGAAAGCCAATAAAAAGCCCCGCCGGGTGAAAACCTGGCGGGGCTTTTTTATTTCATTTAGAAGATCAAAAGATCGCAGCCTTCGGCAGCTCCTACATAGGTCTCCTGTAGGAGCTCCCGAAGGCTGCGATCTTTTGATCTGGCTTTATTTGAACACCAACGCTTCTGGCACATCGATATCCCACAACACCCCGGGATCATCCACCGCTACCTCAATCACCCTGCCCTGCTTGAACAAAGGCCTGGCGCCGCGATCACCACTCAAGGCCTGCAAGCCCGGCCCGAACGAACGCCCAAACCCCACCGGATGGCCAAATTCGCCCTCCTGCACCGGCACACTAACCGCGTCATCGGTCATTGCCGCCACCACCCGCTCAATGCTCGACGGCAAAATAAACGGCATGTCCCCCAACACGATCAGCCAGCCATCCGCCTCGGGGCAGGCGGCAACGCCCGCCGCAATGCTGTCACCCATCCCGCTCGATTCAATCGAGACCACGTCACAGCTATAAGCCTGAGCCATGCGCATCGCCTGCGGCCGTGCTTCAGTGGTCACCAGCACCCGCTTGTCGAGGTTGGCCGGCAGATTCAGCAACACTTGCTCGATCACCGAGCGCACCGCGCCATCACGCCCGGTGCAATCGGCCAGCAACTTGTCCTTGTCGGCACCGGCAACCTGGCGAAAGCGACTGCCCTCGCCCGCCGCCAATACGATCACTGCGATGGATCGACTCATGCGCCCTCCACGGCTTTCTTCTGTTTCAACTCGACACCATTCTTGATCGCCACAATCTCCGCCAACAACGACAGGGCAATCTCCGCCGGTGAATGGCTGCCGATGTGCAGACCGATCGGCCCATGCAATCGCGCAATGGCTGATTCTGACAAGCCTAGCTGAGCCAGATTGTCCCGGCGTTTCTGACTGTTGACCCGAGAGCCGAGTGCACCGACATAGAAGGCCGGCGAATCGAGCGCCGTAAGCAACGCCATATCATCCAGACGTGGGTCGTGGGTCAGCGCGACAATGGCTGTGCGTTCGTCCGTCTGAATGCTTAGTACAGCGTCATCCGGCATGCCCGGGACAAAGCGCCCGTGATGCTCTTCCCAACCGTAGACGAACTCGGTACGCGGATCGCAAATCAGCACTTCGAAATCCAGCAGCCGGGCAATGTCCGCCACGTAGCGCGACAGTTGCCCGGCACCGATCAACAGCAGACGCCAGCGCGGGCCATAAATGGCGCGCAGGGTCTTGCCGTCGAATGCCAGCACATCGGATTTGCTCGCCGCTGATAGCACCACTTCACCGGTTTCGATGTTCAGCTCACGGGCGACAATTTCATGCGCCTCGCACCGCGCGAGCAATTCGGCGACCCACGCCGGATCAGCGACCCGCTCTTCGGTCAGACGCAACGTGCCGCCACAGGGCAAGCCAAAGCGCGCAGCCTCCTCGCGGGTGACGCCATAAGTAATCAGCTGCACCGGTGGCCCGTCGCTGGCGATGCGCCCGTCGTGCAGACGGGCGATCAAGTCATCTTCGACACAACCGCCCGACACCGAGCCAATCACCACGCCGTCTTCGCGCAACGCGAGCATCGCACCCGGCGCCCGGGGCGCGGTGCCCCAGGTCTGCACCACGCTGAACAGCACTACTCGCTGCCCGGCGCGGCGCCATTCGAGCACGCTGCGCAGAACGTTGAGATCGGCGCCGTCCATCACGCTTGCGCCTTCTGCCAACCCTGCAACTGATAACGCACCGGCAGGTTGCGGATGCGCTGGCCGGTGGCAGCGAAGATGGCGTTACACAGCGCCGGCGCAATCGGTGGCACGCCGGGTTCACCGACACCACCCAACGGCACGTCGCCCGGCGGCGCCACCAAATGCACCGCGATTGCCCTCGGCGCCAGCGACATGCGCGCCACTTCGTACATGTGGAAGTTGTCCTGCTGGACCTTGCCGTCCTTGAAGCTGATTTCACCCAGCACCGCGTTGCCCAGGCCCATCACACAGGCGCCTTCGAACTGCGAGCGGATGCGTTCCGGGTTGATCTGCGGCCCGCAATCGACGGCGATGTCAGCCTTGTGCACGATCAGCGTACCGTCGTCCTTGACCTCGACTTCGATCACCGCCGCCACATAGGTGACGAAGCTGTAATGCACCGCCAGACCCAGACCACGGCCCTTGGGCAACTGACGCCCCCAACCGGCAGCCTTGGCCGCAGTTTCCAGTACCGTGCGCATGCGTCCGGTGTCGATCGGGTAGCGCTCGGGGGATTCGCCGTAGTTCCACTCCTCACTCAGGGTGCGTGGATCGATCTGCCGATCCGGGCCGAGCAACTTGATCTGATATTTGAGTGGATCAACGCCGGCCTTGTGCGCCAGTTCATCGACAAAACTCTGAATCGCAAACCCGTGAGGAATGTTCGACACCGAGCGATACCAGCCGACGCGGGTATGCACCGTGGCTTCGGGGTTTTCCAGACGCACGTTGGGAATCGCGTAGGCCATGTTGGTAAAGCCCATGCCCAGCTCGAACGCCGCCTCATGGTTCATGCCCGGAGCAAACAGCGCAGTAATGCTCGGCGCCACGGTACGGTGCAGCCAGCCGGACGGCATGCCGTCCTTGCCGACAGCCGCCTTCAAATACTCGGCGGACACTGTGTGGAAATACGAGTTATGGATGTCATCTTCGCGGGTCCATTGCACTCGCACGGCTTTACCGGGGAACTCCTTGGCAAGGATCGCCGCTTCGACGACGAAATCCGGCTTGGATTTGCGGCCGAAACCACCACCGAGCAGCGTGACGTTGAAGGTGACATTGTCGAACGGCAGCCCCAGACGCTCGGCGATGCGCTCGCGAGTCACCTGCGGCGCCTGGCTCGGCGCCCACGCTTCACACACACCTTTGTCGTAGCGAGCGATGGCGACCATCGGCTCCATCGGTGCCTGCGCCAGATGCGGCAAATAGTAGGAGGCTTCGAGGCTACTGGCAGCGCCGCTCAGTGCCTTGTCGATATCACCGGTATTGCGCACCACTTTGCCGGGTTTGCGCGACGCCGCTTCCAGCGCTTTGCGGTAAGCGATCGAGTCGTAACTGGCGTTGGGGCCGTCGTCCCATTGGATCTTCAGCGCCTCGCGACCCTTGATCGCCGCCCAGGTATTGCTGGCAATCACCGCAACGCCGCCCAGCGGCTGGAATTCCGACGGCAGCGGACGGCTTTCGATCTGCATGACCTTCAGCACACCCGGAACCTTCAGCGCGGCGCTGTCATCCAGCGACTTGACCTTGCCGCCGTACACCGCCGGACGGGCGATGGTCGCGTAGAGCATGCCGTCGAAATGCACGTCGGCGCCGTACACAGCGCGCCCGTTGACGATGTCGTCACCGTCGATGGCCTTGGTGCCTTCCTTGCCGATGTAGCGAAACTCCGACGGCTGCTTGAGGCGCAAGCTGTCACGGGCCGGCACCGCCAGCGCGCTGGCTGCGGCGGCAAGTTCGCCGTAACCCAGCTCGCGGCCGGACGGTGTGTGCAGCACTTTGTGCAACTGCGCATGGCACTCGCCCACCGGCACCTGCCACTGCGCAGCGGCGGCTTGTTCCAGCATGGTCCGGGCCGCCGCGCCGCAACGGCGCATCGGTTCATACCAGTGACGCATGCTGCGTGAACCGTCAGTGTCCTGGTTGCCGAACCGCACTTCATCGCCCGGCGCCTGCTGCACTTTGACCTTGGCCCAATCGGCGTCCAGTTCATCGGCGACCACCATGGTCAGGCTGGTGCGCACACCCTGGCCCATTTCCGAGCGGTTGCAGACCACGGTGACCGTGCCGTCTGCGGCAATGCTCACGTAAACCTTGGGATCGTCGATCCAGCCGTTGGGCATGCCATCAGCGCCAAACTTCTTCGGCGCGTCTTCAGCCAATGCATCCTGCCAGCCCCAGCTCGCGGCCAGCACCAATGCGCCCGTGGCGCCGACGCCTTTGAGAAAACCGCGGCGGCTGAGATTGCTCAGGGCGAAATCATTCGGCAAGCGGCTCATGCCTTGGCCTCCTTCAGGTGAGTTGAAGCCTGACGGATCGCGGTCTTGATCCGGTTATACGTGCCGCACCGGCAAATGTTGCCGACCATTGCCTCTTCGATCTGCTCATCGCTCGGATTCGGATTGGTTTTAAGCAACGCCGTGGCAGACATGATCTGCCCGCCCTGACAGAAACCGCACTGCGCCACGGCGCTGTCGAGCCAGGCTTGCTGAACGACTTGTCCAACCGGATCGGCGTGCAGATTGTCGATGGTGCTGACGTTCTGCCCGATCACCGAGCCGATCGGCGTAATGCAACTGCGCGCCGGCAAGCCGTCGATGTGAATGGTGCAGGCACCGCACAGGCCCATGCCGCAGCCGAATTTGGTGCCGTTGTAACCGGCGACATCACGAATAGCCCACAACAGCGGCATGTCATCCGTGACATCGAGGGAATGGTCTTGACCGTTTAGTTTCAGGGTAATCATGGGCACGCCCGCATATTAGTGGTTATGGGGTCGAGCAGAACTGGCGGTGGTTCACGCAGATCGACTCAGGCTAATGGGCTCTCTTGTGCCGACGCGAACGTCTGCACCGGGCCTTTGGTGGAGCAAATGACGGTTATCGTTAGCTGGCTAAGTTAACCCACCGTTAACAAAAAAGCCCTGCACTTTCGCTCAGTGCAGGGCTTTGGATACCGACTTGAAGCGTAGCCTCAATAACGGTTCGGCTCCATTTCCAGCTCGACATTGAAACGTTCGGCAATATCTTTCTGGATGCGTTGCGCCAGCTCCAGCAATTGCAGGCCGGTGGCGGTGCCGTAGTTGACCAGCACCAGCGCCTGCAATTTATGCACGCCGGCATCGGCCTCGCGGAAACCTTTCCAGCCAGCGCGCTCGATCAACCAGCCGGCGGCCAGTTTCATCTGCCCGTCCGCTTGCGCATAGGCCACCAGATCCGGGTGTTGCGCCTTGATCTGCTCGACCAGTGCGGCCGACACCAGTGGATTCTTGAAGAAACTGCCGGCATTGCCGAGCACCGCCGGGTCCGGCAGTTTTTCGCTGCGGATACTGCAGATTGCGCGGCTGACGTCGCTCGGCGTTGGTTGCTCAATGCCCTGCTCAGTCAGGCGCTGGCGCACCGGGCCGTATTCCAAATGCAGATGCGCGACACGATCAAGCTTGAAGCGCACCCGCAGGATCAGCCAACGTCCCGGCTGCTGCTTGAACAGACTGTCGCGGTAGGCGAAGTTGCACTCCTCCAGGCTGAAGTCGCGCAGTTCGCCGGTCTGGCGGTCCAGCGCGGTCAACCCGGCGAACACATCCTTGATCTCGACGCCGTAGGCGCCGATGTTCTGCATCGGCGCCGCGCCAACAGTGCCGGGGATCAGGCTGAGGTTTTCCAGACCGGAAAAACCCTGCACCAGCGTGTGCTGCACGAACGGATGCCATGGCTCGCCGGCTTCCGCTTCGATCACCACGCGGTTGCCGTCGTCACTGATCAGCCGAATGCCTCGGGTCGCCATGCGCAGCACCAGCGCCGGAATATCTGCAGTCAGCAGCAGGTTGCTGCCGCCGCCGATCACCAGCAACGGCACGTCATGGGCAGTCGCGTAGGCCAGGGCTTCACGGACATCGGCATCGCTGTGGGCCTCGGCAAACAACTGCGCGCGGACATCGACGCCGAAACTGTTGAACGGTTTCAGCGAAACCTGTGATTGAAGCTGCAAACTCATAACCGGCCCTTCACTTCAATCAACAGTTGGTCACACGCCGCCTCGATCAGGTCCAGCACCTGCTCGAAGCCCTGATCGCCGTCATAGTACGGATCCGGCACTTCATCGACCACACCGGCGTAACGCCGCAAAAACAGATCGAGTTCAGCCTTGCCAGTGGACGGCTGCAGGGCCTTGAGGTTGCGCAGGTTGCTGTGGTCCATGGCCAGAATCAGGTCGTAGCTGGCGAAATCGGCACGGCTGACCTGCTGCGCGCGTTGCGCCGACAGGTCATAACCCCGCACTTTGGCTGCGGCCTGGCTGCGTTTGTCCGGCGGATTGCCGACGTGCCAGTCACCGGTGCCGGCGGAGGCCACTTCGACCTGATCCGCCAGCCCCGCTGCGCGCAGTTTGTGGCGCAACACGCCCTCAGCGGTGGGCGAACGGCAGATGTTACCCAGGCACACGAACAGAACGCGCATCAGGCCTCCAGCAGGCGACGAACGCGCTCGAGGTCTTCAACGGTGTCGACCCCGGTTGGCGGCGCGATCAACGCATCGGCCACATGAATCCGCACGCCATGCCACAGAGCACGCAGCTGTTCCAACGATTCAGTGTTTTC
Organism: Pseudomonas sp. S8; assembly: GCF_050473925.1. Classification (NCBI taxonomy): domain Bacteria; kingdom Pseudomonadati; phylum Pseudomonadota; class Gammaproteobacteria; order Pseudomonadales; family Pseudomonadaceae; genus Pseudomonas; species Pseudomonas sp. S8. The sequence goes on along the minus strand of NZ_JBFDVZ010000016.1, from coordinate 6,076,662 downwards.
CAGCCAGCACGGGCCCCAGCTCACAAAGTCCTGAAGGAAGCCGGCGCGGTAGGCATAAATGCCGATGTGGCGACGGTACGGCACGCCTTCCGGCAACACGTCACGGCTCTTGGCGAAAGCATCGCGGGCCCACGGCAAGGTGGCGCGACTGAAGGTCAGCGCCAGACCGTTAATGTCGCTGACGACCTTGACCACGTTGGGGTTGAACAGGGTTTCGACGTCTTCGATCGGCTCGGCCAGGGTGGCCATGCGCGCTTCGGTGTGGGCCGCAAGGTTGGCGGCGACCTGGTCGATCACGCTTGGCGGAATCAGCGGCTCATCGCCTTGCACGTTGACCACGATCGCGTCCGGCGCAAGGCCCAGCTTCGCCGCGACTTCCGCGAGGCGGTCAGTCCCGGAATTGTGATCTTCACGGGTCAGCACCACTTCCGCGCCGAACGCCTTGCAGGCTTCGACGATGCGCGCATCGTCCGTCGCCACCACCACACGGCTGGCGCTGCTTTTGCTCGCCTGTTCCCAGACGTGCTGGATCATCGGCTTGCCGGCGATATCCAGCAGCGGTTTGCCCGGCAGGCGGGTCGAGGCGTAGCGCGACGGGATGACAACGGTGAAAGCAGTGGTCATTTATCCAGACGCTCGTCGGTGGTCAGGGTGCGCGCTTCGCTTTCGAGCATCACCGGGATGCCGTCGCGGATCGGATAGGCCAGACCGGCGCCCTTGCTGATCAGTTCGGTCTTGTCGGCGCTGAGCTTGAGCGGGCCTTTGCAGATCGGGCACGCGAGGATATCGAGCAATTTGGTGTCCATGAACATTCCCTGGATAAAGAGTTAAGGCAAAAGACGATCGGGCAACAGGCGCATCAACTGGGTGTCGAACCAGGCCACGAAGGCCGGAGACGGCACGGCATCGACCGCCAGATACCACCAGTCGTCAGCCGCGAAGGCACGGCACTTCACCGCATCCTTCTCGGTCATCACCAACGGCAATGACGGTGTGAAATTCAAGGCCTGCACGCTGTACTCGGCGTGGTCGGCAAACGCATGGGGGATTGCCCGCCAGTCTAGCGCTTCGAGGGTATTGAAGAAACGTTGCGGATTGCCGATCCCGGCCACCGCGTGCACTGATTGACCGGGCGCAAAATGCGCCAGCGGCTGGCGCTCGCCGCTGCGCAGATTGACCAGCGACGTCGGCTGCAGGTGAAAGGCGAAACCCTCTTCACGATCCGCCGTGGCACCGTTGAACAGTACGCCATCGACGCTTTGCAGGCGCTCGATCGGCTCGCGCAACGGGCCTGCCGGCAGGCAGCGTTTGTTGCCCAAACCTCGGGCGGCGTCGATCAGTACCAGCTCCAGATCCCGCGCCAGACGGTAATGCTGCATGCCGTCGTCGGAGAGGATCAGGTCCAGCGGTTCACTGGCGAGCAAGGCTTTGACCGCTGCGCTGCGATCAGGGTCGATCATCAGCGGTACGCCGGTGCGCTGCACGATCAACAGCGGTTCGTCGCCGGCGATATCGGCGCCCTGCTCGGCGGTGACCCGCCATGGCAGTTGCGGTGGTTTGGCGCCGTAACCACGACTGACCACGCCGACGCGCAGGCCGGCACGGCGGCAATGCTCGATCAACCACAGGATCATCGGCGTCTTGCCGGTGCCGCCCACCGTGATGTTGCCGACCACGATCAACGGCACCGGCGGCTGATAGATCGGGCCTTCACCGTCGAGAAAGCGCTGGCGCTTGTTGACCACCACGCGGCGGTAGAGCATTTCCAGCGGCCGCAGCAGCGTCAGGGCCGGATGCCCCTGATACCAAGCGGCGAGCAAACGATCGGACAGGCTCATCAGGATTTGGGCGCCGCCTCGACCGTGGTCATGCGCAGATGGCTGAAACCGAGCTTGCCGGCCGCATCCATGGCGGTGATCACCGATTGGTGTTGGGTCTTGCCGTCGGCACTGATCGACAACGGCATGTTGGTGTCACCGTTGGCTTCTTTCTGCATGGCTTCCATCAGCGTCGCCAGGTCGTTCTTCGGCAGAATCTTGTTGTTCACCGAGAACACACCTTCGGCGCTGATCGCGACGTCCAGTTGCTTGAGCTGCTGGTCTTCGGCAGGCGAGCCGCTGACCGATTCCGGCAGATCGACACGTAGCTGGGTTTCGCGGGTGAAGGTGGTGGTCACGACGAAAAACAGCAACAGGATGAAGACCACGTCGATCAGCGACGCGAGGTTGATGTCGATCGTTTCCCGGGGTTTGCGACGGAATTTCACGCTTTATCCCCGGCCAGATCGACGTCACGGTCGCCCTGCACCACTTCGACCAGTTTGATCGCTTCCTGCTCCATGCCCACCACCAGCTCATCGATGCGGCGCTGCAGGAAACGGTGGAAGAACACCGACGGAATACCGACCATCAGGCCCGCCGCCGTGGTAATCAGCGCCTTGGAAATACCGCCGGCCAAGACCGATGCATTAGTAGTCATGCCCGAACCGGTGAAAGCGCTGAAAATGTCGATCATGCCCAACACCGTGCCCAACAGCCCCAGCAACGGCGACATGGCAGCAATGGTGCCCAGCGCGTTGACGTAGCGTTCGAGCTCGTGAATCACCCGCGCCGCGGCTTCTTCGATGCATTCCTTCATGATCTCGCGACCATGCTTGGAGTTGGCCAGGCCCGCGGCGAGAATTTCACCCAGCGGCGAGTTGGCGCGCAATTCCTTGAGCTTTTCTTTATTGAGCTGCTTGTCCTTGATCCAGACCCAGACCTGGCCCAGCAGATGCTCGGGGGTGACGCGGCTGGCGCGCAGGGTCCACAGGCGCTCGGCGACAATCGCCATGGCCGCGATGGAACTCAGAATGATCGGCAACATCATCCAGCCGCCGGATTTGACCAATTCCCACACAGTGACAGTCCCCTCGAAAAAGTGCGCCACTTTACCATACCGTTTCGCGATTAAGACCCGCTGCCCCGACGACCTGATGCCGCATTCGGCGATCCCGCGATCAGTGGTGATTCAACGCCAGAAACGCCGCTGTTGACGCATCAGCCACGGCGCCTGAAAGCCGCCCAGGCGCAGATGAATGGCGCCGTGCTGCGCGCTGTCGTAGATGCGCAGCCCTTGCTGGCGATAACGCGCCAGCACCAGCGGATGCGGATGCCCGAACGAATTGCCCTGCCCCCGGGAGATCAGCACCGAATGCGGCCTCAGAGCCCGAAGCAGAGCCATTGAAGACGAACTGCGACTGCCATGATGCGGCGCTTGCAGCCAATGCGTCGGCAGCGCCAACGGACTCTTCAGCAGAGCCCGTTCGGCAGCCGTGTCGATATCGCCTGTCAGCAGCAGACGCTCGCCATTGGCCTCGATCTGCAACACGCAGGAGCGCTGATTGCGGTCATGGGCCGCCGACCACTGCCACAGTTGAAACCGCACCCCGTCCCACTGCCATTGACGTCCGCTTTCACAGGCTTCGGCCCGCAGGATGGCGGGCAGCCCCGGAGGATCGCCGCTGATCACCCGCGTCACTTTCAGGCCCCGCGATACCGCCAGCGCACCACCGGCATGGTCGGCATCGGCATGACTGAGCAGCATCAGGTCGATGCGTTCAACCCCCAGTTTGTGCAGCGCCGGCAACACCACCCGCTGCCCCAGATCGAAATCGCCGAAACGTGGACCGGCGTCGTAGAGCAGCGTGTGATGACGCGTGCGGATCAGGATCGCCAGGCCCTGACCGACATCGAGTTGCCAGATATCAGCCAGTCCCTCGGCCACCCGCTCGCGAGGCGGCGCCAGCAAAATCAACAGCAACGGCCAGCCCAATGGTCGCAATGGCACACCGCGCGGCAACAGCAACAATACGGCCCCGAGACTGCCAATCAACAAGGTCCACCACGGCAGCGACGGTGAGATCCATGCCGGCCAGGCGCCGGCGATCACCGACAAGCCACGAAACAGCCAGTCAATCAAACCACCGGCCAGCCACAACAAGCCTGCACCGACGTAGGGCACCGGCAACAATAGCGTGCCGAGCAGCGCCGGTGGCAGCACCAGCAGACTGACCCACGGCACCGCCAGCAGATTCGCCAAGGGTCCGCTGAGGCTGATCGGCAGGTTCAGCGCCAGCAACACCGGGCACAGACCCAGCGCAATCAGCCATTGCGCCCGAGTCCAGGTCTGCCACCATTTCCACGCGCCGAGCCGCCCGCCGAAGGTGAAAATCAAAATCCCCACCGCGGCGAACGACAGCCACAAACCCGGACGCAAACTGGCTAACGGGTCGAGCAACAGCAACGCATCGAATGCCAGCAACAGCGGCCACCACGCGCCGAGATGGCGAAAGCGCAGGCGCCACAACAACACCAGCCCGACCATCACGCAGGCCCGTTGCACCGGCACATCGAACCCGGCGAGCAAGCCGTAGCCGAGCGCTGCGGCAAACGCCAGCCCACAGGCCCATGGCAGCCAGGGCCAGCGCAGCGGCCACCAGCCGTAGCGCGCCAGCCCGGCGACCAGCAGATACATGACCGCCGCCAACATCCCGATGTGTTGACCGGAAATCACCAGCAGATGCACGGTGCCGGTGTCCTGCAGGATCTGCCAATCCTCGCGACTGACCCCGGAGCCGTCACCGAGCACCAGCGCCGCCAATGCACCGCCCCGGCCCTGCGTGTCCACTTCAAGCAAGCGCTGGCGAATGCTGTCGCGCCACGCCCAACCTGCCTCGGCCAGGCGCTGACCGTCCTTGATCGTGCCGGTCGCGCCGATGCGTTGCGCCAGTAGCCACGCTTCGTAATCGAACGCATCGGGATTGAGCAGGCCACTCGGGCGCTTGAGCTTCACCGCCAGCCGCCAACGCTCGCCGCTGTTGAGCGGCGGCCCGGCGTGCCACGCCAGACGCATCAACGACGGCAATTTCTCGTGTCGCGAGCGGGCATCGGCGAGTTCGAAACGCACGACGCCCTCGCCGGTTTGCGGCAAGCCGACCACCCGCCCCTCGACCCAACGGGTTTCGCCATCAAGCGCTGCGGGCAGGCGATCATTCAACGCCGACTGCGCACTGACGCACGCCCAGGTGAAACCGAACAGCAGAAACGCCAGCGGATAGCTGCGAAACGGCAGCAACATCAGCCCCACCAGCGGCAACAACATCATCAACCCGACCGGCGGTAAAACCGGCAAAAAAACCGGAACCAGCAGACCGACTGCCAGCGCCATCATCCCTGTGCGCATAAGCCCGTCCTTGAGAGTTCCTGCATTAGGGGTAGCTGGTATGAGGGAGGGTCGTCGTCAACAATTGTCACAAAGTCTGAATGGGCGCTTCGTAGAATCCAGACATACTTGCCGCCTTAACCGACCGAGAAGCCTTATGCCCCGGCGCTTATTCAAACGTTACATGCCCGACCCGACGAGCATCAGGGAACACAAATCCTTACGCTTTCTCGGCAAGTTGCTGCATGACCCGAACCTCTGGCACCTCAATCGTCACTCGGTGGCCCGGGCGATGGCCGTCGGCCTGTTCGCCGCGTTCCTGCCGATTCCGGCGCAGATGCTGGTGGCGGCCGCACTGGCGATCACCGTGCGCGGCAACATGCCGATTGCCGTCAGCCTCGTGTGGCTGACCAACCCGATCACCATGCCGGCGGTGTTTTTCTGTACTTATCAGGCCGGAGCCTGGTTGATGAATGTGCCCGCTCGCACCCTGCCCGACTCCTTGACCTGGGAATGGATCAGCGGAGAGCTCTCGACCATGTGGCAGCCGTTTTTGCTGGGGTCGGTGGTATGCGGACTGCTTCTGGGCATCCTCGCCTACTTCACGGTGATGCTGTACTGGCGCTGGTGGGTGGCGCGGCAATGGGCGCGGCGCAAAAAAAACCGCATGCATTGAATGCAAAACGGTCTCCGCAAGGGAGGCCGTTTTTTGTAGCGTCTGAATGGGCCCCATCGCGGGCAAGCCCGCTCCCACAGAATCTGGTTTGCCCGAAATTATTTGAACGACACAAATCCCTGTGGGAGCGGGCTTGCCCGCGATGGCAGCGACGTGGTATCGGATCAGGTCCGCATTCCGCGCCCACTCACCAGCAACCGCGCACAACCGAGGTACAACACCACGGTCGCCACCAGCATGAAGGTGATCGCGATACCGATGCGGATATCCGACACCCCGAGAATGCCGTAGCGGAAGGCGTTGACCATGTGCAGCACCGGATTGGCCAGCGACACGGTCTGCCAGAACGGCGGCAGCAAGGTGATCGAATAGAACACGCCACCGAGGTAGGTCAGCGGCGTCAGCACAAACGTCGGGATGATCGAAATATCATCGAAGTTGCGCGCAAACACCGCGTTGATGAAGCCCAGCAGCGAGAAGATCGTCGCGGTCAGAATTACCACCAACAAGGTCACGCCGAGGTGATGCACCTGCAGATGGGTGAAGAACAGCGACAGGATGGTCACGATCACCCCGACCATCAGACCACGCAGCACGCCGCCGATGGTGTAGCCGATCAGAATGGTGTGCGGCGACACCGGCGAGACCATCAGTTCCTCGATGGAACGCTGGAACTTGCTGCCGAAGAAGCTCGAGACCACGTTGCCGTAGGAGTTGGTAATCACCGACATCATGATCAGCCCCGGCACGATGTACTCCATGTAACTGAAGCCACCCATGCCGCCGATCTGCTTGCCGATCAGGTTACCGAAGATCACGAAATACAGAACCATGGTGATCGCCGGCGGCAGCAGGGTCTGCGGCCAGATCCGGGTAAAACGCCGGACTTCACGGTAAACGATGGTATTGAGGGCGACGAGGTTGGGGCGCAATTCGGAACTCATACCGCCACCTTCGACAGATTTTTCTCCACCAGGGACACGAACAGCTCCTCGAGGCGATTGGTTTTGTTACGCAGGCTCAGCACTTCGATGTTCTGTTGCGCCAACTGAGTGAACAGCGCGGTGATGCCCATGGATTTGTCGACCTGGACCTCCAGCGTATGGCCGTCGAGCAACCGCGCGGGATAGCCGATCAATGGTGGCGCAGCGTGCAAGTCGTTTTTCAGATCCAGCAGGAAGGTCTCGACGTGCAATTGGCCCAGCAGCTGTTTCATGCTGGTGTTCTCGACGATGGTGCCGTGGTCGATGATGCCGATGTTGCGGCACAACTGCTCAGCCTCTTCCAGATAATGCGTGGTGAGGATGATGGTGATGCCTTTCTGGTTCAGCTCGGTGAGGAATGTCCACATCGAACGACGCAGTTCGATGTCGACGCCTGCGGTCGGCTCATCAAGGATCAGCAGGCGCGGCTCATGCACCAGGGCGCGGGCAATCATCAGTCGGCGTTTCATGCCGCCGGACAGCGAACGCGACGGCACATCGCGCTTGTCCCACAGGCCAAGCTGGGTCAGGTACTGCTCGGCGCGCTCCTTGGCGATCTTCGCCGGAATGCCGTAGTAACCGGCCTGGGTCACGACGATGTCGAAGGTCTTTTCGAACTGGTTGAAGTTGAATTCCTGGGGCACCACGCCGATCGAGCGCTTGAGCGCGGCGGGGTTCTTGTCCAGGTCATGACCGAAGATATTCACCGTGCCGCTGGTCTTGTTGACCAGGGTCGAGAGAATGCCGATGGTCGTAGATTTGCCCGCGCCATTGGGGCCGAGCAAGGCGAAAAAGTCACCTTCGGCGACGTCCAGATCGATACCACTCAAGGCCTGGAACCCGTTGCCGTAGGTTTTGGTTAGCTGCCGGATGGACAGAGCGGAACTCATATCGGATTTACGCACCAAGAAGGGAAGAAAAGGAAAGATTGGGCCGGGCGGCGAACAAAACAACCACGGCGCGTGAACGCAATGGTGCTTGCCGCCGCCACACAAGTACAGTCAAGAGTGTCGATAGTTATTATCAAGTCAACGCGGTCATGACCGCTTTCTGATAAGCCGGACGCTGCTTCAAACGTGCGTACCAGGCCTCCAGATGCGGCTGCGCGGCACGGTCGATGGGCATCTCAAACCAGGCATAAATGAAACTGCCGAGGGGAATATCGCCCATGCCGATTTCGCGGCCGGACAGGTATGGCTGGCTGGCGAGGGCCTGATCGGCCATGGCCAGCAGCGCCGTGCATTCTTTGATCGCGGCGTTGATCGCCGGCCAATCCTGCTTGTCCGCTGGCGTACGCAGCACACCCCAGAACACCGTGCGGAAAGGTCCGGCAAAACTCGAGGTGGTCCAGTCCATCCATTTGTCGGCGATGGCCCGGGCTTGCAGGTCTGCCGGAAACCATTGGCTGTTCGGCGCATGTTTGGCCAGCAGGTAACGCACGATCGCATTCGATTCCCACAGCACGAAGCCGTCATCCTCGATCACCGGGACCCGGCCGTTCGGGTTCATCGCACGATATTCAGGTGTGTCGACCACCCCGAAAGCGCCACCGGCGTCAATCGCCTGATAAGCCAGGCCAAGCTCCTCGGCGGCCCACAGTGGCTTCCTGACATTCGATGAGTTTTTCCGTCCCCAGATCTTCAGCATGACCGCCTCTTTTCCAATGCGTGGGCAGGCAGCATACGCCGGATCATGTGCGGCTCAAATCACTCTGCATATCGCCCAGCACCTTCGCCTGATGTTCGCCGAACAGGTGCGGGTAGCACTTTTCCAGATGTTCGAAGAAGAACTGTTCCGGCACATCGGCGAACTGCCCGTGATCGACCAGATACTCCATCAACAGCGCGCCGTCTCGGTTGTACGGGTGGAAAACGCTGTCACTGATGCCGTCAAAGTCCAACGGTGCGACATTGAACAGTTCGCAGAGTTGCTGGTTGAAGGCCGGCGTGGCCTTGACCCAACGGTCGTTAAGGAACAGCTCGGTGTAGCCGTGCATGGCGAACACATCGCTGCGCAACAGTTCCAGCAAACGCGGGGTCGACAGGTGATTCCTGACGTCGGCCAGACCGATACGCGCCGGGATGCCGCAATGCCGCGCACACCCGGCCAGCAAGGTGGCCTTGGGCACGCAATAACTTTCTCCGGTCGCCAACGCATGGCTGCCACACAGGGTCTGCGGGTCGAGGCTGAACGTGTACGGGTTGTAACGCACTGCTTCGCGCACGGCGTAATAGAGACCGAGCGCCTGCTCGAGCGGGTCGCGGCTGGGACCGCGGTGTTGTTCGGCGAACTCCACCACCGCCGGGTGGTCACTATCGATGAAGCGGCCGGGACTCAGATACTCGCGCATGACGATGTTCTCCTGGGGGAGCCCCGAGTCTAGCGACAGCTCAAGCACAGAGATAACGACGTTTCGGCCAAACATGCACGCGAAGATGCGGGAACGGCGAACGATTTCCCACGGGTGTTGCCCACCGAACCTACGAAAACCATCCGGGGTTTCCCACGAGTTCAATCACCATGTTCTGACCACCCGTTTTACAGATGCCGTCTAAGCTCTGGTGGGTTGGTTGGCCTTGGTTCACGGAGGATTACATATGCTGTTGTTGTGGATACTGGTTCTGATCGTCGGTGTGGCGTATCTCGCTCACCGCCGCATCGCCCCCCTGCCCGCGTTGGGCATCGTCGCCATTTACCTGCTGGCGATGAGTATTTTCAGCCATGCTCCGGGCTGGTTGCTGCTGGTGCTGTGGGTCGTGCTCGCGGTGGTTGCCGCGCCGTTGATGCTGCCCGACCTGCGCCGCAAACACTTCACCGCGCCGCTGTTCAACTGGTTCCAGAAAACCCTGCCGCCGATGTCGCAGACCGAACGCGACGCAATCGATGCCGGTACCGTCTGGTGGGACGGCGAGCTGTTCAGCGGCCGTCCAGACTGGGACAAGCTGCTGTCCTACCCGAAAGCGCAACTGAGCGAAGAGGAGCAGGCCTTTATCGACGGCCCCACCGAAGAGCTCTGCGCGATGGTCACTGACTGGCAGATCGGCCAGTCGATGGACCTGCCGCCAGAAGCCTGGAGCCACATCAAGGAACACGGCTTCTTCGCCCTGATCATTCCCAAGGAATTCGGCGGCAAGGGCTTTTCCGCCTACGCTCACTCGCAAGTGGCGATGAAACTCGCCACCCGCAGCGGCGACCTCGCCTCCACCGTAATGGTGCCCAACTCCCTCGGCCCGGCCGAATTGCTCCTGCATTACGGCACCGACGAACAGCGCAATCACTACCTGCCCCGACTGGCCCGTGGCGACGACATTCCGTGCTTCGCCCTCACCGGTCCGCTGGCCGGTTCCGATGCTGGCGCCATGCCGGACACCGGGATCATCTGCAAAGGTGAATGGGAAGGCCAGGAAGTCATCGGTCTGCGTCTGAACTGGGAAAAACGCTACATCACCCTCGGTCCGGTGGCGACCCTGCTCGGTCTGGCCTTCAAAGCCTATGACCCGGAGCATCTGCTGGGCGACAAGGAAGATCTCGGCATCAGTCTGGCGCTGATTCCCACCGATACACCGGGCGTGGAAATCGGCCGTCGGCACCTGCCACTGGGCGCCGCATTCATGAACGGCCCGAACTCGGGCAAAGACGTATTCATCCCGCTGGACTTTCTCATCGGCGGTCAGGAAATGCTCGGCAAGGGCTGGATGATGCTGATGAACTGCCTGTCGGTCGGGCGTTCGATCTCGCTGCCAGCCGTCGGCACTGGCGCGGCCAAATTCACCAGTCTGGTGACCGGTCAATACGCGCAGATACGTGAGCAGTTCAACGTCCCGCTGTCGGCCTTCGAAGGCATTCAGGAAGCCATGGCACGCATCGGCGGCAACGCCTGGATGATGGACGCCGCGCGCATGCTCACCGCCAACGCGGTGGATCTGGGCGAGAAACCGTCGGTGCTGTCGGCGATCCTCAAGTACCACCTGACCGAACGCGGCCGCGAGTGCATCACCCACGCCATGGACGTGCACGGCGGCAAGGCGATCATCATGGGGCCGAACAACTACCTCGGGCGCAGCTGGAACGGCGCGCCAATCTTCATCACCGTGGAGGGCGCCAACATCCTTTCGCGCAACCTGATGATCTTCGGTCAGGGCGCCATTCGCTGCCATCCGTTCGTCCTCAAGGAAATGGCCCTCGCCGGCCGTGAGGACAAGGATCAGGCACTGAAAGAATTCGACGGCCTGCTGCTCAAGCACATCGGTTTTGCCGTCGGCAACGCCGCCAGTACCCTGGTGCTGAACCTGGGCTTTGGCCACTTCGAACATGCGCCAGGGGACAGGATCAGCCAAGGTTATTTCCGCGCACTCAATCGGCAGGCAGCGGCTTTCGCCATGCTCGCCGACTTCAGCATGATGTTGCTGGGTGGCGAACTGAAGCGGCGCGAACGCCTGTCGGCGCGTCTCGGCGATGTATTGAGCAACCTGTACCTGGCCTCCGCCGCGCTCAAGCGTTATCACGACCTGGATTCGCCGGCGCATATGGAGCCGCTGTTCCGTTGGGCGATGGAAGAAAGCCTCGGTCAGTCGGAACGGGCACTGGATGAGCTGCTGAGCAACTTCCCGAACAAAGTGTTTGGCTGCCTGCTGCGGGTGATCGTGTTCCCGTTCGGCCGTCGCCACAAAGGCCCATCGGACAAGCTCGGTGCCGAAGTGGCAGCTGTTATTGGTCGCGCCAAAGGTGATCCGACTCTCGAAGAACTGCTCGCCGGTTGCTATCGCCCGCAGTCCGCCGACGATGCCGTGGGTGCCCTGCAACACGCCAGCGATCTGCTGGGTGCCGCGCAACCCCTGCACAAGAAACTGCACACTGCGCTGAAAAGCGGCCAGGTCAAACCGGCGGCGGGCGAACACGCCATCGACGCCGCGCTGGAGGCCGGGGTGTTGCAAGCGGCGGAGGCGCAAACCCTGCGCGATGCTGAAGCGGCTCGGCGCAAGGTGATTGATGTCGATGATTTCGACAAGGAAGAACTGAAACAGGCAGAAGGCAAAGTCCGCTGATGCTGACGACCGTGTAGCTGTTTATTTGTGAAAAACGGGCGCGAGAGCTTTATACTCCCGCGCCCGTTTTGCTCTTGAGGACTTATCTCGTGTCCAACGTCGTTGCCGATCATCTGGTTTTGCTCGACCACCTGCGCAGTATCCTGGTCGCCGTAGGTGAGGCCGATCAGGTTCCCGAAGAAAGCCATGCCTTGTTCCTGGAGCGCTTTGACGAACTGCTGGCATCCCTGCCGATCGATCCGATCGAAAGCCAGTACCTGGGCCAGGACATCCTGACCCAAGTGATTACCCGCTATCCGCAAATTGCCCACCTGATCCCGCGGGATCTGCTGTGGTTCTTCGCTGGTGACTGCCTGCACTACTTGTCTGATGAAGAAATCGACCTGTATCAGGCACTGGAAGAACGTCGCTACGAAGCCGAACAGAACGACGAACCGTTCGACTGGAATCAGGAAAAACAGCTGCTGGCGATGTCTGCTCAGGACAGCAAGCACTGATTTAATGGTTTGAAGATCAGAAGATCGCAGCCTTCGGCAGCTCCTACAGGGATTGTGTAGGAGCTGCCGCAGGCTGCGATCTTTTGCTTTTAAAGCAGCCCCTCGCTCTCCGGCAATTCATACGCAAGCGCCAGATTATTCGGCGCCCCCGCCTTGCCCGGCTTGCTCAACGTCGGCTCTTTCTCCAGACATTCCACCAAATAATCGATGAACACCCGCAGCTTCGGCGGCAGATAACGCGTCGGTGAATGCAGCAGCCACAGCCCACCGTGATAGGACGCGAGGAATGTCCACTCCGGCAGCACCTGCACAATCAGTTTCTGCTCCAGCGCATAACGCGCGGTGAAGTACGGCAAGCTGCCGATACCAATGTGCTGCAACACGGCTCCGAGCCGCACGCCGGTATGGTTGGCGGCATAGCGGCCACGCACGCCGACCGTCACTGCTTTACTGCCCTTCTTGAATTTCCAGCGGGCATCGCTCGGGGTTTCTCCCAGATAGATACAACTGTGATTGAGCAGATCATGCGGATGCGTCGGTGTGCCGTGGTCGGCCAGGTATTGCGGGGTGGCGCAGAGCAAATGGTCGATGGTCAGCAACTGTCGCCCGACCAGCCCGGCCGGCGGACGGTCCGTAATTCGAATCGCCAGGTCGACATGATCGTCAATCAAATCAACCTGGCGGTCTTCCAGCAGCAACTCGACATCGACCTTTGGATAACGCCGCAGAAACTCGGGCATGTGCGGATGAATCACGAAGCGTCCGACCGCTTTCGGCACACTGACCCGCACCAGCCCTTCCGCCTCGTGGGTGAACTGCCCACTGATCTCCATCACCGACTTGGCGGCGCTGACCATCTCCTGACAGCGCTTGAACACCTCTTCACCACCATCACTCAGGCGCAATTTGCGCGTTGTTCGCTGCAGCAAACGCGTGGCCAGAGCCTTTTCCAGTCGGGAAATGCTGCGACTGATCGCCGACGGCGAGGAACCCAGCTGGCGGGCGGCTTCGGAGAAACTGCCGGTCTCCACGACCTTGACGAAGATCGCCATTTCACCGAGCAGTGGCAGCGGAAGATTGATGCTCACAGCGCACAAGTCCTTTGATGTTTGAACGGATTATCACGTTATTGCACGATTCATATAATAAAAACAGACACTTTAATAAGGGCATGGAATATGACGCTTCGCCTCTTTTTCCATAGTGATGACCTCAAGGCTAATGTGGAAGTCCTCGACTGCACGCCCCACGAGAACGAATTTGCCGTGGTGTTGCGCGCCACGCTGTTTCATCCGCAAGGCGGTGGGCAGCCTTGCGATACCGGCATGATCGGCGAAAGCCAGGTGCTGCGCGTGGTCCAGGAGCCGGATCGGATCGTGCATTACGTCGACCGTCCGGTGAAACTGGGCATGACCTGCATCCACGTCGATGAACAACGTCGCCGCTACAACACCCGCATGCATTCAGCCGGGCACCTGATCGGGCATTTCGTGCAAGCGATGGGCTGGACGCCGGTCAAGGCGCACCACTGGCCAGACGAAGGTCGGGTGCAGTTCAAACCGGGCGATGCTGCTCAGGAAGTCGACGCACCAACCGTTCAATACGGTATTCGTGAGTGGATCGAACACGACCTGCCCCGCCTGACCTCGCTGCGCGAAGGCGCGCGGGAAATCGGTTTTGGCGAGCTCCCGGCCTACGGTTGTGGTGGCACCCATGTACGCAGCCTGAAGGATTTGGGCACAGTCACGATCGCTTCCCTTTCGCAGAAGAAAGGCACGTTATCCGTCCACTACAGCGTGGATTAAGCATCTCGGGCGCTGCCTCGCGCAGCGTCCGGCGCCGGGGGAACCGCACTCGCCGGTTCCGTTGACTATCGATAGATGGACCTAAAACAATGATGCTAGACGTCGAGCGTCTCGATGAGACGTGCATAAAAAAACTGGCCAACGAAGAAGTCCTCGCCATCCGCGTCAAAGGCTTTCTGCCGGAGCCGCTGGCGGTTCAGCTTGGCGACAAGATTCTGGCTCCGGGCTTTGAGGGCTACATCAACGCGCCGAGCATCGGCCGCATCGGCATGGCGTTTTACGAGGCGGAGAACCAGCCGCTGCTGATCGAGGACTACTTCGAACGCGCCACCCGCAACATCGCGGAACTGCGCGAACGTTGCGCCCCCTACTCCTCGCCGGTCGATACCCTGCGCTGCATGCTCGACGAGTCCTGGCCGGCCGGCGCTCATCTGGAAAACCTCTATGGCCGCAAGATGTATGTCGGCCTGTCGCGGGTGGTCAAACCCGGTGTGTGTTTCCTCGCTCATCACGACATTTTCGCCAAGGACGCCCCGGACAGCTTTCAGGCCCGCAGCCTGGAAGCGCAGTTCGCCTGCAACGTGTACCTGAACATGCCGACCGAGGGCGGTGCACTGCAGATGTGGGACGACGATATCAGCCCGGACCGCTTCGACGAGATGCGCGGCGACAGCTACGGCATCGACCCGGCGCTGCTCGGCCCACCGACCCTGGAAGTGCGGCCGGAGCCGGGCGATTTCATCATGTTCAATTCGCGCTGCATGCACTCGGTGACGCCGGGCGTAGCGGATCCGCGACTGAGCCTTTCATTCTTTGTCGGCTATCGCGGCAATGCTTCTCCCCTGACCTTCTGGAGCTGAGATGTTATCGAACTACCTGGGCGAGTTTCTGGCACTGGCCACCATTCACTTTCTGGCCGTGGTCGCTCCCGGCCCGGACTTCGCCGTGACCATCCGCCAGAGCGTACGCTTCGGCCGACTGGTGGGCATCTGCACCGCACTGGGCATCGGCGCCGGCATTTCCGTGCACGTTCTCTACACCTTGCTCGGCGTTGGCGCGCTCATGCACACCACGCCGTGGTTGCTGACCGTGGCCAAGGTGATCGGTGGCGCGTACATCTTTTACCTCGGCATCAGCCTGATTCGCAGTAAACCGAAGTCCACGCTCGAGGGTGAAAACAATAGCGACGAGCCGCTGGTCGCGCAGTCACTGTTCAAGGCGTTCAGCACCGGTTTTCTGACCAATGCCACCAACCCCAAGGCCACGCTGTTTTTCCTGGCGATCTTCACCACGATCATCAGCGCCACTACCCCGCTGAACATCCAGGCGCTGTACGGGGTGTGGATGTGCTTCGTCAACGCGCTCTGGTTCGTGATCGTCGCACTGTTTTTTTCCAGCAGCCGGGTGCGGACCCTGTTCATGCGCATGGGCCATTGGTTCGAACGCAGCATGGGCGTGATCCTGATTCTGTTCGCCGGCAGGCTGGTGCTGTCGATGTAAACGCTGCGCCCAAAGACAAGGCCCGATCAGTTGCACACTGCTCGGGCCTTTTTCGTTTGTGCGCCGCTTTTGCATTTCTGTGCGACGGATCCCACTTCAGGGGCTCCCCTTCAACACCTTCGCGGTGTTAGTTTGGAAAAGATTTGTTTCAACTTTCAAACACTTCCCTTCAAATGCCTGCAAAGGAATGCCCACTGCAATGAATTTTTCCCTCAAGCGTCTGGCTGCCGCCAGCCTGATTCTGGCCAGTCTTTCGTCGTTCACCCTGCCGGCCCAGGCCAACATCAGCCCCGAGCAAAGTGCTGCGATCCTCAAGGCCTTCAGCGATACGACGGTCAGCGATTTTCGTCAGTTTCTCGGTGCGGTAGCGAACAGCAATCCGGGCAAGACCGACAACCTCGCCCCGGCGATCAATGGTTTTCTCGACAACAAGACCCTGACCGCCGAGCAGCAGAACGAGATCCACCGTCTACTGGGCCTGTACACCCGCGCCAAGTACGGCAAGGCCGCCCTCGAGACCCTGCGCGAGCTGGTGGAAATCCCGACCTTCCGCAAAGAAGGCGTGGCCCAGCACGACAATCCCGAGTTCATCAAGATCGCCGAAAAGATCAAAAACCTCGCCGAATCGTTCAACCTGAAATTCCGCAACGTCGACAACCGCGTCTATGAAATTTCCCTCGACGGCAGCGGCGATGACGTCGTGGGCATTCACGCGCATGCCGACGTGGTACCGGTCACCCCGGAAAACTGGGTGCTGAAGGACGGCACCAAACTTGATCCATTCAAAGTGACGTTGATCGGCGACCGCATGTATGGCCGTGGCACCGAGGACGACAAGAACGGCATCGTCGTCGCCATGTACGCCATGAAAGTGATCAAGGAAGAAAAGCTGCCACTGGCACGCAACTTCAAACTGCTGGTGGACACCACTGAAGAAACCACGGGTGACGCGATCCCCTACTACTTCGAGCACAACCCGACGCCGAACTACAACATGGCACTGGATGGCGGTTACCCGGTGGTCATCGCCGAGAAAGGCTACGGCACGGTCATGGCCAATTTCCCGCTGCGCAAGGCTGAAGGCAGTGGCGCCGAAATCACTTCGATGACCGGCGGCCTGGCGACCAACCAGATTCCGTCGGTTTCGGTCGCCACCCTCGTCACCGACAAGCCGGAGCCATTGGCGGCGAGCCTGCAGAAGGCCGGCAACGAGTACGCGAAAAAACACGGTGGCGACTTCAAAGTGGCGGCAAAAGTTGACGGCAAAGACGTCAAGCTGAGCGTCACCGGTGTGTCCGCGCACTCCTCCGAACCCGAGTCCGGCGTCAACCCGGTCGCGCGGATGCTCGACTTCATCAACGCTCTCGACGGCAAGGTGGCGCTCAAGCACAACCAGATCACCGACGCTGCACGCTATGCGTCCAACAACTGGGGCCTGGATTATCTGGGGAAAAAACTTGGCGTCGGCTTCTCCGATTCGTTCATGGGCCCGCTGACTGCTTCGCTGACCTACGTCGGTGTGGACGACAAGGCTTTCAAACTGGCTGTCAACCTGCGCGTGCCGAAGGGTAAATCGCCAGAAGTGCTGCAGAAGGAAATCGCTGACAAACTCGCCGCCTGGAGCAAGAAAACCCACGTCGCCGCGGACTTCACCTACTCGATCGACGAACCGATGTACCGCAACCCGGAAGGCGAATGGGTCAAAGCACTGTTGGCGGTGGCCACGGAGAACCTGGGCATGAAGCACGAGTTCGGCACCTCGGCCGGGGCGACCTCGGTGCATGACTTGCCGAACGGCGTGCAGTTCGGCCTGGCCCGTCCTGAAGTCAAATACACCGGCCATACTGACGGTGAGTTCAAGACGGTTGACCAGTTCCTGCTGGACCTGCAGATCGTCACTGAGATGATGGGCCGTGTCGGCCAACTGCCGAAGCTCTGATAAGACACGGGCCCGTGATTCAGCGGGCCTGACGTGAAAACAGAAAAGGACCCGAAGGTCCTTTTTTGTTGCGTGCAAAATGCTGCACAAACAAAAACGCCGATCATCACTGATCGGCGTTTTTGTGAAATTGGAGCGGGAAACGAGACTCGAACTCGCGACCCCGACCTTGGCAAGGTCGTGCTCTACCAACTGAGCTATTCCCGCAATGGCGTCCCCTAGGGGACTCGAACCCCTGTTACCGCCGTGAAAGGGCGGTGTCCTAGGCCACTAGACGAAGGGGACAGGCTACAACTTTCACTAATAAAAACGCCGCTCACTGAGCGGCGCTTTTAGAATTTGGAGCGGGAAACGAGACTCGAACTCGCGACCCCGACCTTGGCAAGGTCGTGCTCTACCAACTGAGCTATTCCCGCAAATGGCGTCCCCTAGGGGACTCGAACCCCTGTTACCGCCGTGAAAGGGCGGTGTCCTAGGCCACTAGACGAAGGGGACACGCTACCCGGAACACATGGTGTGTGTTTCGGTGTCCAGAGCCGTCTCCGAAGATCAGGTTCTGGTTTCACTCAGCCCTGCCCGAAAGCAATGCTGTTTAAAATTGGAGCGGGAAACGAGACTCGAACTCGCGACCCCGACCTTGGCAAGGTCGTGCTCTACCAACTGAGCTATTCCCGCATTGGCGTCCCCTAGGGGACTCGAACCCCTGTTACCGCCGTGAAAGGGCGGTGTCCTAGGCCACTAGACGAAGGGGACACACTACAACATTCACTCCCTGCCGCGTTTCGCTGTGTGCTTTACGCTGCAAGTGGCGCGCATTCTATGGATGGTTTGAGAGGTCGTCAACCCCCGAATATAAATTTATTTAAATCAATGACTTCGACCTGCTTTACGAGAGCATTCGGGCTTTTCCGTCGCCCGACGATTGACGCCTATATTCCGCCACTCGCCAAGGCGTTATAGTCCGCAACACGATGATGGCAATCTGCGCACTCTGCGCCAGCATTCATATAAGCAGTGTGCAGCCGATATACACAGAAGCTGCTGAATCAACTCGTCGAGCGGCGCTGGGCGCCTGAATGTCCAGCCACTACACTCGCATGCGAACCCTATAAAGAGGTCTTACCGGTGACACCACTCATGATCACCCTGCTAGTCGTAGCCGGGATCGCAATTCTGATCGCCATTGGCTACATGAACCATGTGGTGGAAAACAACAAACTGGAGAAGGCCCGCACCAAAGTCGAACTCAACGACCGCCTGCGCCGCTGCGGCGAACTGACCGAAACCTTCCCCGGTCAGTTCATGACGCCGGCACTCAAGCTGCTGCTGACGCGTCTGGAACTGAACGTCTGCCAGCGTCTGCTGAACCTGGAAAAAACCAGCGCCACAATCAAGGCACGGATCACTGAACTCAGCGCACTGGTGGCTCAGGGCGAATCGATCCCGGTCAACAACCCGCCGGCACCGATCCTGACCGAAGCCAAAGCCAAGGACGTCCGCTTCCTGCTCGAAGCCCTGCACGGCCAGATCACCCGCGCCGCCCACGACGGCTTCCTGCCGCCGAACGAAGCCAAACACTGGATCAAGGAAGTCCGCCACATCCTGGTCCTGCTGCACATCGAGTTCTTCAACAACCTCGGCCAACAATCACTGCAACAAAACCAGCCAGGCCAGGCCCGCCTCGCCTTCGAACGCGGCGTGCAATACCTGCGCAAACAGCAAGACCCGCAGATGTACTCGGAACAACTGCAATACCTGGAAAAACTGCTGGCCCGCGCCAATGCCCAAGTCATGGACAAAATTGCACCGGTCGAAGGCGAAGTGAACCAGCTGACCGAAGGCCTCAAGGAAGTTGAAGCCGATGCGGACTGGAAGAAGAAAGTGATCTACGACTAAGTGTCGAGAGTTAAGAAAAGCCACCGAGAGGTGGCTTTTTTGTGGGGGGTGAGCTGGCTGCCATTGAGAACATTCAGTTAGAGATTGGTCGGCTGTCAGGCCGCCATCGCTGGCAAGCCAGCTCCCACAAGATCAAGATCAAGATCAAGATCAAGATCAAGATCAAAAGATCGCAGCCTTCGGCAGCTCCTAC
The DNA here is from genome assembly GCF_050473925.1 of Pseudomonas sp. S8. NCBI lineage: Bacteria > Pseudomonadati > Pseudomonadota > Gammaproteobacteria > Pseudomonadales > Pseudomonadaceae > Pseudomonas > Pseudomonas sp. S8. Next base: position 6,056,926 of record NZ_JBFDVZ010000016.1, on the reverse strand, counting down.
ACAGGATGAGCGCAAGCTCGGCTGCAGCTTTTGATCTTGCCGTGCCGGCCCCGTCGGCAGGCTGAGTGGAGGGGTTTATCCGGGGGTGGGAGCGCAGCGACCGTTCGACGCAGTCGAACACATCGAGAGGAGGTGCAGCGAAGCAAACCGGAGGCGATGCCCCCGGATGAATCCCGGAGCGAAGGAACCCGAGCCACGGCGAGGGCCGTACGTTGGGGCCAAAGACCTTTGCTTCCTTTGGGGCGTTTGCCAAAGGGAGTCGCTGTAAGAGCGAAACCGTCAGCCGCAACACCCAAAAAAACGGATATACACCCAAAACCCCAAGAACCTGGTCGGCCCAGAGGCCGCCAAGTCAAAGCCGAAAATGCCCCACCATCCCCTTGAGCTCCCCCCCCAACCGCGCCAGCTCAACACTCGAAACCGCATTCCCCTGCATCGCCATCGAAGACTGATCCGCACTCGCACGAATACTCGTCACACTGCGATTAATCTCCTCGGCCACCGAACTCTGCTCCTCGGCCGCCGCCGCAATCTGCTGATTCATCTGCTGAATCAACGACACCGCCGCCGCAATACTCCCCAGCGCACTTTCAGTCTGCAGGGCATCACTGACCGCCAGCTTCACCAACTCGCCGCTGCTCTGAATTTGCTGCACGGAAGCATGCGCTGCCGAACGCAACGCGCTGACCAGCCGCTCGATCTCCTCCGTCGACTGCTGCGTACGTCGCGCCAACGCACGAACCTCATCGGCCACCACCGCAAAGCCCCTGCCCTGCTCCCCGGCCCGCGCCGCTTCGATCGCCGCGTTGAGCGCCAGCAGGTTGGTCTGCTCGGCGACGCTTTTGATCACATCCAGCACCGTACCGATATTCTGGATCTGCGCACTGAGGCTTTCGATGCTCGAACTGGCTGATGTCGCCGAATCCGCCAGTTGCTCGATCCGCACCATGCTCTGGCGCACCACCTGCTGCCCGCTCTCGACCTTGGCATCCGCCGTTTGTGCGGCCAGCGCGGCTTCCTCGGCATTGCGCGCCACGTCATGCACGGTGGCGGTCATCTGGTTCATGGCCGTGGCCACTTGCTCGGTCTCTTCCTTCTGGCTGTTGACCTCAAGGTTGGTCTGCTCGGTGACCGCCGACAGCGATTGCGCGGAACTGGCCAACTGCTCGATGCCCGCCTGCAAACCGCTGACGATCGTGCTCAGCCCAGTGCCCATCTGCTGCATCGCCAGCATCAGTTGCCCGATCTCATCACGCCGGGTGACCTCCACCCTCGCACTCAAATCTCCGGCCGCAATCTGTTGCGCCACCCGCATCACACTGCGCAACGGCGCGACGATCAACCGGGTGATGAGCCACGCGGCAATCAGCCCGACCAGCAATGCCAGCGCCGAAGAACCGATGATCAACACCGAGTTTTTCTTCAATTCCGCCTGCATCGCTCCATCCTCGGCGCCATACGCCTGATCCACGCGCTCCATCACCTGCGCCGCACGCTGGTGCAACTGTTCGTAGACGGTTTTCTCCTGGGCCAGCAGGCCGGTGTACTCGGCGAGCTTGTCGTTGAAACCGGCGATGTGCCCGGATACTTCATTGAGTACCGTCAGATAGCCCTCATCCTTGACCGTGGTCTTCAACTGCTCGGCCTGAGCCTGGGCCTGGGCCGCCTGTTCAATGCTGCCCTTGTCGGCACTGTCGGCATCGCCCTTGCGGCTCTGATCCAGACGAACCCGTGCCTCGTTCATCGCTTGCAGCATCAACCGCGACACCTGACTGACCTGACTGGCCTGTTCGATGAACTGCGCACCATCCTTGCCTTCGCTGTCCTTTAACGTGTACGCGCCATCATCGGCCAGCCCGGCTTGCAGTACGTCCAGGTTATTGGCCACGCTGGACACCGACCAACTGGCCATTTCCAGCGCCAGATCCTTGGCCTGGGTCAGTGAAACGAACTCGTCAAACGCCTTGCGATAGTCGCCCAAGGCTTGCTCGACATCGCTCATCACCGCCCCGTTCGCCGGCGTCTGCGCCTTGAGTTGCGCGGCCTGGGCCAACAGACCGTCGACGCCCTCGTGCACGGCATCAACCGTTTTCGGGTTGCTGTGCAGCGCATAGTCCTGCTCCAGCAACCGCACCTTGAGCAAGGCACTGTTGAGCGACGACATTTGCTTCAAGCCGTCGAAGCGCTGGCTGATGGTCTGCAGGGACCAGACTCCAATGGCAGCCACCAGCGCAGTCAACAGCAGCACCAGTACGAACCCGAGACCCAGTTTCTTTGCCATACCGAGGTTGGCAAAACGTCCTTGCACGGCCGAAATCATTGCGCGTAGTCCCCTGCCAAAGTCTGTTGCCGAAGATTCGCAACGGTCATGGAGCAGCACAAGTCTCTGGCGTCGGAATAATGGCAAAAAGCTACGCACGCGTCGTTTTCAGAACGCTTGAGGTCGATTCACGCCGGTACTGCGAAAAAACTGCCGGGCCCGTGGATCACAGGCATAGGCCACATTGATTCGCTGCCACTCACTGATCTCGCCGCTCGGACTGAAAGCCCCCGCAGGACTGAGACTGACACCACTGCACTGCGCATGCCTGTGCAAGCGGTCCGGATCACTCAGCGGGGAGCGGGCCCAGATGAACAGGCCGCCACACGGCTTGCCGAAAACCTCCCAGCCTGCGTCCTCCAATGCCTGCAATGCGGCGACGCGGTCGGTATTCAGGCGTTGACGCTGGCGCTGGACCATTTTTCGATAGGCGCCACTGGCCAGCAGGCTCGCCAGCACCGCTTCATTGAAACTCGAAGCTCCCATGCTGCTGATCATCTTGACCCGGGCCAGACGCGCGATCAGTTCTGGCCCGGCGTACACAAACCCGACGCGCAACGAGCTGCTCAGCGTCTTGGAAAAACTGCCGACATAAATCACCCGTTCATCAAGCGCCGCCAGGCGTACACCGTTGCCATTGTGCAGATCGGCGTAGACATCGTCTTCGATCAGTTGCACATCGTGCGCGTTGCACAATCGCAGGATCTGCTGTGCCACACACGGACTCAGGCAGGAGCCGGTGGGATTGTGGTGATGGCTGTTGACGAACATCGCGACGGGCCGGCACTGGCGCAACAGTGCCTCCAGCGCCTGAGGGTCAGGCCCGCTTGGCGTACGCCGGACTTCCAGCAGCTGCGCGCCACGCAGGCGCAACAGCTCGAACAGCGGCGCATAGCCCGGGGTTTCGACAACAACGCAGTCCCCGGCCTTAACCAGCGTGCGCACGAGCAGATCCAGCGCCTGGCTGGCACCGGAGGTCGTCAGCACCTGTTCCGCCGGGGCCTGGATGTCGATCAGCCTGAGACGCCTGACGATCTGCGCACGCAGCGCCGCAAACCCCAGCGGGGTGCTGTAATTGAACAGACTCGCCATGTCGGTTCGCGCCACCTGACGGATTGCATAGCTGAGGTCATCGGACTCGCGCCAGCTTTGCGGCAAACCGCCCTCGCCGAGTTTCAAACTGCTCTCGGCCCGCCCGTATTCAAGCCCGAGCAAAGCGCGGCTGTGCGCGGCGACCATGAATCCCGCGCCCTGCCGCGGGGCCAGGATACCTTGCGCCACCAGCCGCTCGCAGGCCTCGGCCACACACGACTGGCTGAGCAGATTGGAGCGTGCTATCTGTCTGACGGAGGGCAGTCGCGTGCTCGGCGCCACACCCGTTCGCGAGATCCACTCGGTCATTCCATCAACAATCTGCTGTACGACCGGCACCATTGCCTGTCGGTCAATTCTCAATTCCATGAGCACGCAAACTCCTGTCCGTTTTGCTGGCGGCAGTAAATCACAGCCGCGTCGTTCAGGCTGTGCGACAACGCCGTCAAAAGCAGCCGTTCTAACCGTTTGATACACATTGTTTAGCGGTTTAACGGGACGGATCGCCAGCCATGAAAAAACCCGCACGATGGCGGGTTTTTTCATGGCTGACAGAACCGTTTCAGAAAGCAGTGACGCCGCCATCCACCGCCAGGGAGTGACCGGTGGTGAACGCCGCGCCATCACTGCACAGATACAGCACGGCACTGGCGATTTCCTCGACCTTGCCGATACGCCCCACCGGGTGCATCGCATTGGCGAACTCGCCTTTTTTTGGATCGGCCTCGTAGGCCCGGCGGAACATGTCAGTGTCGATCACCGCCGGGCACACAGCGTTGACGCGGATTTTTTTCTTCGCGTATTCGATCGCCGCCGATTTGGTCAGGCCAATCACCGCGTGTTTGGACGCCGCATAGATGCTCATCTTCGGTGCCGCGCCAAGCCCTGCCACCGAAGCAGTGTTGACGATCGCCCCGCCGCCCTGGGCCAGCAGCAACGGCAACTGGTACTTCATGCACAGCCAGACGCCCTTGACGTTGACGCCCATGATCGCGTCGAACTCGTCCATCGAGCCGTCTGCCAACTTGCCCTGTTCGATTTCGATCCCGGCATTGTTGAAGGCGTAGTCGAGGCGACCGTAGGTATTGATCACCTCGTCCATCAGATTCTTCACTTCGCTTTCGACGGTAACGTTGCAGCGCACGAAGGTCGCTTCGCCACCGGCTGTACGAATCAGCGCCACCGTACCCTCGCCCCCTGCCGCGTCCAGATCGGCCACCACCACTTTCAGGCCTTCGGCAGCGAATGCTTGGGCAGTCGCGCGGCCAATGCCATTGGCCGCGCCAGTGACTACGGCAACCTGACCGGAAAACGTCATGCTCATTGTTATGTCCTCGGAGGAGAGATGCAGGAGGGTTTGCAGACTCGCAGCATAGCCATCACGGCCCGCCCCGCATCAGCACTATCAGAAGGCTGTTTATGCCTTCATGCGTCGCAGTGATAAAACCCGCCGGGCGACTATCACTGCACTGGATCATTGTGCATTCGCCGCATCAGCCCACCTTGCAGCATTGGCCTTGAGGGTCTATCAACAAGGCTTCATTCAGTTCGAGTGCCTGCCATGACCAGCCAGACCAATCGCCAATTCCTGCTCGCCAAACGCCCAGTGGGTGCTGCCACCCGCGAGACCTTCACTTATCAGGAAGTCCCGGTCGGCGAACCTGCGGCAGGGCAGATTCTGGTCAAGAACGAATACCTGTCCCTCGACCCGGCCATGCGTGGCTGGATGAACGAGGGCAAGTCCTACATCCCGCCGGTGGAAATCGGTGAAGTGATGCGCGCTCTGGGCGTCGGCAAAGTCATCGCTTCGAATAACCCGGGCTTTGCCGTCGGCGACTACGTCAACGGCGCCGTCGGTGTGCAGGATTACTTCCTCGGCGAGCCCAGAGGTTTCTACAAGGTCGATCCGAAACTGGCGCCGCTGCCGGTGTATTTGTCTGCACTGGGCATGACCGGCATGACCGCTTACTTCGCGTTGCTCGACGTCGGCGCACCAAAGGCTGGTGACACCGTGGTGCTGTCCGGGGCTGCGGGCGCGGTAGGCAGCATTGCCGGGCAGATCGCCAAGATCAAGGGTTGCCGGGTGGTGGGCATCGCCGGCGGAGCCGACAAGTGCAAGTACCTGATCGATGAACTGGGCTTCGACGGCGCCATCGATTACAAGCACGAAGATGTGCTGGCCGGGCTCAAGCGCGAGTGCCCGAAAGGCGTGAATGTGTATTTTGATAACGTCGGCGGCGAGATCCTCGACGCCGTGCTCAGTCGTCTGGCGCCAAAAGCCCGGGTGGTGATCTGCGGCGCCATCAGCCAGTACAACAACAACAAGGAAGCGGTCAAAGGCCCGGCCAACTACCTGTCATTGCTGGTCAACCGCGCACGCATGGAGGGCTTTGTGGTGATGGACTACGCCGCGCAATACGCCAGTGCCGCGCAGGAAATGGCCGGCTGGATGGCCAAGGGACAACTCAAAAGCAAGGAAGACATCGTCGAAGGTCTGCAGACCTTTCCGGAGACACTGATGAAATTGTTCAGCGGGGAGAACTTCGGCAAGTTGGTGCTGAAAATCTAAACAAAAGATCGCAGCCTCTGTAGGAGCTGCCGAAGGCTGCGATCTTTTGATCTTGCCTTTAACAAGCAAAATCAACAGATCGCAGCCTTCGGCAGCTCCTACAGGTAATCCTAATACCTGCGGAAACTGATCAGGCCAGTTCGGCCACGACCGACGCCAGCGCCTTGGCTGGATCCGCCGCCTGGCTGATCGGACGGCCGATCACCAGGTAATCGGAACCGGCATCCAGTGCCTGACGTGGGGTCAGGATACGGCGCTGATCGTCCTGCGCACTGCCCGCCGGGCGAATCCCCGGGGTCACCAGTTGCAGCGAAGGATGCGCCGACTTCAGTGCGGTGGCTTCCAGCGCCGAGCACACCAGACCGTCCATTCCGGCCTTCTCGGCCAGCGCAGCGAGACGCAGCACCTGCTCCTGCGGCTCGATGTCCAGACCGATGCCGGCCAGATCCTCGCGCTCCATGCTGGTCAGCACGGTCACGCCGATCAGCAACGGCTGCGGGCCGCTGCGCTTGGAAAGCTCTTCACGGCAAGCGGCCATCATGCGCAGGCCACCGGAGCAATGCACGTTGACCATCCACACGCCCATCTCGGCAGCGGCTTTCACGGCCATCGCGGTGGTGTTGGGAATGTCATGGAATTTCAGGTCGAGGAACACCTCGAAGCCTTTGTCACGCAGGGTGCCGACGATTTCCGAGGCACAACTGGTGAACAGTTCCTTGCCCACTTTGACCCGGCACAGTTTCGGGTCCAACTGGTCGGCCAGCTTCAGTGCGGCGTCACGGGTGGGGAAATCCAGGGCGACGATGATAGGAGTCTGGCAGGCGGACATGGATGGGCTCTCAGGCAAGTCGAAATCGGCGCGCATTGTAGCGGAAGCGGCGACGGCGCGGCACCCGATGATCGGTAAATCGTCGCCGCAACCGTGATCAGCATAGCGCTCGCTGCTATTGTGTCGAACCCGATACACAACCGACACGCCGCCAACAAGCGTCCGCGCTAGCCTCGCCAGCCGCAACACGTCCTTACATCAGCACTTCCCGCCTCACGGCAGGACGCCTATGCTGAAACCACCACCTCGCAGCCCATCTTTGTGGTTGGCGGCCTACTGGCAGATGAACAGCCCCATGCACAACACCCAAACGACCATGACTGATGAGCAGAAAGACGACAAGCGCTGGAGCATCCGCGCGCTGATCGTCGATGACGATGTGCCGATCCGCGAGCTGATGATCGACTACCTCGCGCGCTTCAACATCCACGCCAGCGGCGTCACCGACGGCGCAGCCATGCGCCAGGCGATGCAGGCCGAACATTTCGACGTGGTGGTGCTCGACCTGATGCTGCCCGGCGAAGACGGCCTGTCGCTGTGCCGCTGGCTGCGTGCCGAATCGGACATCCCGATCCTCATGCTCACCGCCCGCTGCGAACCCACCGACCGCATCATCGGTCTGGAACTGGGCGCCGACGACTACATGGCCAAACCGTTCGAGCCACGGGAACTGGTGGCGCGGATCCAGACCATCCTGCGCCGGGTGCGCGATGACCGCACCGAACAGCGGGCCAACATCCGCTTCGACAACTGGCGCCTGAACAGCGTGCTGCGTCAGCTGATTGCCGACGATGGTCTGGTGGTGCCGCTGTCCAATGCCGAATTCCGCTTGCTTTGGGTGTTCATTGAACGCCCGCGTCGGGTACTCAGCCGCGAACAACTGCTGGACGCCGCCCGGGGCCGTTCGATCGAAGCGTTCGACCGCAGCATCGATTTGCTGGTGTCGCGCCTGCGACAAAAACTCGGCGACGACCCGAAAGCCCCGCAGCTGATCAAGACCGTGCGCGGTGAGGGTTACCTGTTCGACGCGCGGGATATCGGCTGATGCGAGGGCGCTTCGACACGTTGTTCGGCCGCCTGTTTGGCATGCTGTTCGTGGCGATCGTCCTCGCGCATCTGCTGGCTTTTGCCTGGTTTCACCACTACGGCCCGCCCCCACCGCCGCCCCCGCCGGAATTTGCCGAGGGCGTCGACGGCCAACGGCCGCCACCGGATCCGCGTTTCGCCCATCGCCCGCCACGTCCGTGGTTCGGCGGGCCGCTGGTGCCGCTGACGTTCCAGTTCATCTCGCTGATGATTGCTGCGTGGTACGGCGCCAAACTGCTCAGCCGACCGATCCAGCGCCTGAGCGACGCCGCCGAGCGTCTGAGCGAAAACCTCGACAGTCCACCGCTGGACGAGTCCGGCCCGCGTGAGGCACGGCAAGCGGCGCACACCTTCAATCTGATGCAACAACGCATCCGCGAACAGGTGCAACAACGAGCACGCATGCTCGGCGCCGTCTCCCACGACCTGCGCACCCCGCTGTCGCGACTGAAACTGCGACTGGAACAGATCGACGACGAAAAACTGCAAGGTCAGATGCGCCAGGACCTCAACGACATGATCGGCATGCTCGACGCCACCCTCACCTACCTGCACGAACAGCGCACCAGCGAAGCCCTGCAGTTGATGGATGTGCAGGCGCTGGTCGAATCATTGTGTGAAAACGCCCAGGATCAAGGCGCGGACGTTGAAGTCAGCGGCCATTGCGCGCCGCTGCTGGTGCAACCGATGGCGCTGCGCTCGTGCATCAATAACCTGATGGACAATGCCCTGCGCTACGCCGGGCAGGCGCGCATCGAACTGCAGGATCAACGCGAACAACTGCTGATCCGCGTGATTGACCACGGCCCGGGCATAGCCGAAGACCAACGCGAAGCGGTGTTCGAACCGTTCTATCGCCTGGAAGGCTCCCGCAACCGCAACTCCGGCGGCGTCGGCCTGGGCATGACCATTGCCCGTGAAGCGGCGCAGCGTTTGGGCGGGCAATTGAACCTGGAAGAAACTCCCGGCGGCGGCCTGACCGCAATCATCCGCCTGCCGCGCGCCTGAGAAGAACACCTGTCCCCCTGTGGGTTTCTGGTGTTTCCGCGACTGTGTACCACCCGGTACAAAATCCAAATACCCAGGACAACTAGCTCCTTGAGTCTGTACCAGCCGGTACACCGACCGGCTTTACAGTCCAAGGAGTGAGCCCATGATCGGTAGCGTCAGCAACTACACGAGCTATACCAGCACCAGCAGCACCCAGAACGCCCGCAGCCAGCAACTGCAAAAGCAACTGTTCGCCAAACTCGACAGCAACGGCGACGGCGCGGTGGACCAGGACGAACTGAAAAGCGCCCTGTCGCAGAAGTCCGACGACGGTTTGCTGGTCAACCTGAGCAAGCAATTCGGCGATCTGGACAGCGACGCCAGCGGCAGCCTCAGCGCCGAAGAAATGACCGCCATGGCGCCCCCTCCGCCGCCCAACGACCAGGCCCCGAACACCGACCTCGCCGACGCCCTGATCAGCGCCCTCGACACCGATGGCGACGGCGCCATCAGCAGCGACGAACTGAGCAGCGCGCTACAGACCCGCGACAACACCTCAACGAACAGCACCGACACCAGCGCCGCACTGCTCAAAGCGCTGGACAGCGACAGCAGCGGCGACGTGAGCAGCGACGAACTGAAAGCGGCGCTACAGGCAGGTCGGGAACGCCCGCCTGAAGAAAGGACCGCCAGCACCCAGACCACCAGCGAAGCGCTGAACCGGATGATTGCCAACTTGAGCAAACAGTACTCGCTGGACAATGCTGCGCCGGTGGGCAAGTACCTGAATGTGGCGACTTGAGTTGATGTAGTGATGAGTGATCGTTTCCATGCAGTGGTGTGGGAACGGTCATTTGAGTACAGCGAGAAGAGAGTGTTGCCTGAGAGGGCCTCATCGCCAGCAGGCTGGCTCCTACAGTGAGAATGGGTGTGATCAGTTAGAGATTGGTCGGCTGTCAGTCCGCCTTCGCGAGCAAGCTCGCTCCCACAGTGGGAATGGGTGCGGTCTGTTGGAAATTGGTCGGCTGTCAGGCCGCCATCGCTGGCAAGCCAGCTCCCACAGGTGGATTCGGTGGGTTCAGTTAGAGATAGGTCGGCTGTCAGGCCGCCTTCGCTGGCAAGCCAGCTCCCACAGATGGATTGGGTGTGTTCAGTTGGAGATAGGTCGGCTGTCAGGCCGCCTTCGCTGGCAAGCCAGCTCCCACAGGTGGATTGGGTGGGTTCAGTTAGAGATAGGTCGGATGTCAGGCCGCCTTCGCTGGCAAGCCAGCTCCCACAGTGGATGGGTGCGGTCTGTTGGAGATTGGTCGGCTGTCTGGCCGCCTTCGCTGGCAAGCCAGCTCCCACAGGTGGATTGGGTGGGTTCAGTTGGAGATTGCTCTGCTGTCCGGCCGCCTTCGCGAGCAAGCTCGCTCCCACAGTGGAAATGAGTGTATTCAGTTGGAAATTGGTCGGATGTCAGGCCGCCTTCGCTGGCAAGCCAGCTCCCACAGTGGGGATGGGTGCGGTCTGTTGGAGATTGGTCGGCTGTCTGGCCGCCTTCGCTGGCAAGCCAGCTCCCACAGATGGATTGGGTGGGTTCAGTTGGAGATTGCTCTGCTGTCCGGCCGCCTTCGCGAGCAAGCTCGCTCCCACAGTGGAAATGAGTGTATTCAGTTGGAAATTGGTCGGATGTCAGGCCGCCTTCGCTGGCAAGCCAGCTCCCACAGTGGGGATGGGTGCGGTCTGTTGGAGATTGGTCGGCTGTCAGGCCGCCTTCGTGAGCAGGCTCGCTCCCACAGGTGGAATGGGTGTGTTCAGTTGGAAATTGGTCGGCCCATAGGCCGCCTTCGCTGGCAGGCTGCCCCCCACAAAAAAGCAAAGCAGTCCAGGCAGACTGCATGCTTTTCACCACTCAACAGGATGAGCGTTAGCTCGACTGCAGCTCTTGATCTTGCCGTGCCGGCCCCATCGGCAGGCTGAGTGGAGGGGTTTATCCGGGGGTGGGAGCGCAGCGACCGTTCGACGCAGTCGAACACATCGAGAGGAGGTGCAGCGAAGCAAACCGGAGGCGATGCCCCCGGATGAATCCCGTAACGAAGGAACCCGAGCCTAGGCGAGGGCCGTACGCCGGGGCCAAGACCTTTGCTTCCTTTGGGGCGTTTGCCAAAGGGAGTCGCTGTAAGAGCGAAACCGCCAGCCGCAACACCCGAAGCAACGGATAAACACCCAAAACCCCAAGAACCTGGTCGGCCCAGAGGCCGCCAAGTCAAACCACCCCAGCCAAATCTAAACCCGAGCCTGACTCTTGCTCCAATCCGTCAACAAACTATAAGCCACCGCCAACAACGTAGGCCCGATAAACAGCCCGATAAACCCAAACGCAATCAACCCGCCAAATACCCCAAGCAACACAATCACCAACGGCAGATTCCCGCCCCGGCTGATCAGATAAGGCTTCAACACGTTATCCACGCCACTGATGATGAACGTGCCCCAGATCCCGAGAAACACCGCCATCCCGTACTCGCCCTTCCACGCCAGCCAGGCCGTCGCCGGAATCCACACCAACGGCGGCCCCATCGGAATCAGGCTCAACAGGAACGTCACGATCCCCAACACCAGCGCCCCCGGAACCCCGGCAATCAGGAATCCGATCAACGCCAGAATCGCCTGCGCCGCTGCCGTACCGATCACCCCGTTGACCACCCGCTGCACAGTGCCGGCCACCAGCTCGATGTAATACCCGGCACGCTCGCCAATCAGCCGCTCCAGCAGACCGTGCACAAACGCCGCCAGTCGCGGCCCGTCGCGATAGAAAAAGAACACGAAGACAATGCTCAGGGTCAGCTCGAGGATCCCGCCACCGATCTGCGCACTGCGCGCCAGCAGCCAGTTGCCGACCTGCCCCAGATACGGCTTGATCGACACCATCAGCGCTGCGCCCTGCTGATCGATGCTGTTCCAGACCCCGACCAGCCGCTCGCCGACCAGCGGCACGCTGCCAAGCCAGGTCGGTGCTTCCGGCAGGCCGTCGACCTGTACATCCTTGATGAACGCCGTGGCATCGCGCACGTGATCGGCCAGGTTGAACCCCAGCCACACCAGCGGCGCCGCCACCAGCAGCATCCAGCCAAGGGTCAAAATAGCCGCAGCGAGTGATTCGCGGCCATTGAGCCAACGGGTCAACAGACGCATCAGCGGCCAACTGGCGAACGCCAGCACCGCCCCCCAGAACAGCGCCGACCAGAACGGCGCCATCACCCATAGGCTGGCACCAAACAGCACCAGCAGGAGGATCTGCACCAACAGCCGATCATTATTGAGCATATAAAGTCTCGAAGAAGTCAGTCGGTCAAAGCGTAGGCGAACACGCCCCGCGTGCACGTACGATGCAGCTTATCGCAACAGATCAATGCGCAGGCCAGCGCCGTCGGCGCTCCCCGCCTCCATCCGCGCCGCGCGCACGCCCTGACCGATCAATGCCTGACGCCAGGCCTCGGCCTTCGGCCCGGCGATCGTCACGCGCTGGGTGGTGTCGAGGTTCAAGCCACGGGAAATCAGTCGTAGCCAGGTGTCATCCGGGTCTCCGGTCAGCTTGGGAAAGTCCAGTTCGCCGGTGCTTTTGAGCTGTCGCAACAGCGTGGCCGAGGTCGGCAGCAACTCGCCCAACGGCGCGCTCGCTTCGAACTGTTCGACATGCAGGTAGGCTTTGCGATTGCCACGGGTGATGCTGTAGAGCGCCACCAAGGTGTTGTCCTTCGGTGCGGCCAGACGCAACAGCAGATAGGCCTGTTGCTCGTCGGCACCGTACAGCTTGGCATTGCCGAACACTTCATTGGCCCACAGGCTGCTTTCGCCACAGTCGCGGGCCTGGCACCAGAACAGCAACTCGGCGTCCTGCTTTTGCAGGGCTTCGCGAGCAGCAGTGAAGGCTTCGGTGGCGGAGTGCTCCGGGGGCAATTCGTAGGTGACCGAAGTGGTCTGGCCGCGCGCGGTGACCTGGCCGTCGAAGCGCAACTGGCCGCTGATCTTGCGGATCGAGCCCAGCGGATAGATCCGCTCGAGCTCCACCGGAGGGCGATAGTCGACAATCTGCGCATCGGCCAGGCGCGGCACGATCTGCAGATCATGGCTGCCTGGCACATCGGCAGCGAAGAGAACGGGACTGAAACAGCACAGCGCCAACAGACTGAGTGACCGCATAGTCAGGCTCATCGGATCGGCATGGCTTGGCGGGTCGGGGTCGCAGCGGTATAGAAATCCATCGTGTTTGTCTCCCATTTCAACCCGCCCAGCCTCGACAGTTGCCCGGTGCAAGTCAAGGAATGGCGAAGAAGCGATTGAAACAGTCTGCGACAAGGTCGGCACCGGACTCATCGTTCAGGTGCAAATGATGCCCGCCCGCCAGCTGTTCCTGGCTAAAGGGTAGACGCTCCAGCAACTCCGGATGTCTGGCCAGCATGCCGTCGGCGGCCACCACCAGTTGCGCCGGACAGGTGATGCGCTGGACGAACGCCATCGCCTGCTCCTGCGTCAGGCGCAGCGGTGATGGCAGGGTCAGGCGATTGTCGGTGCGCCAGGTATAACCGCCGGGCACTGGCATCAGGCCGCGTTGCGCCAGCAGCTCGGCGGCTTCGCGACTGACCGCCACCAAGCCCTTCATCCGGGCTTCGATGGCACGATCGAGGGTGTTGTAGACCGGTTTGCGCTTCTCGCGCAGGTCCAGCTGCGCCTGCAAGGCCATGCCCATACGCTCGGCAGCGTTTTCGCCTTTGTCTGTAGGCGGAATCACCCCGTCGATCAACGCCAGGTGGCTGATACGCTCCGGCAACGAACCGGCCAGCACCAGCGAAACAATAGCGCCCATCGAATGCCCGAGCAGGCCAAAGCGTTTCCAGCCCAATTGCTCGGCGACCTGCAGCACATCATGGGCGTAGTCCCACAGCGCATAACCGGCGCCGTTCGGGCGATGCCCGGAATGCCCATGCCCGGCCATGTCCAGGGCAATGATGCGCAGGCCTTTGAGCCTCGGCGCCAGGCGCGCGAAGCTGTTGGCGTTGTCGAGCCAGCCATGCAGGGCGATCACTGGCAGACCGTCCTCGGGGCCGAACAAGTGCGCCGCCAGTTCGATATGCGGCAGGCTCAGGCGCACTTCTTCGAAGGTCGGGCTCATGCGCAGTCCTTCTGCTGGCGGCGCTCCCAACGCGTAAACAGCTCCTTGAGCAGGCGCGCGGTGTCTTGCGGACGTTCGAGCGGGAACATGTGCCCGCCGGGCATGCTCAGGGCTTCACCCTGGGGCAGGCGCCCGACGAACCGCGTGTGATGACGCATGACCACCCGGCTCTTGTGGCCACGCACCACGGCCAGCGGCACCTGCAATTGGCGCGTACGGCCCGGGCTGGTGTGCGGCACGCCGCGATAGATGCTGATTTCGGTGGCCGGGTCGAAGCGCAGACGCAACCTGTCGCCAACCGTCTGCAGCCCGTGTTGCAGGTAGGCATCGAAGCATTCCGGATCGAAACCGCGAAACAGGGTCTTGCCGGCAAAGTAGCTGCGCGCCGTGTCGAGGTCGGCGAACTCTTCGCGCCGCCCCAACGTACGTCCGGCCGGGGTCAGCCTGTCGATGAAGCCGAAACGCTTGGCCGCGCGGATCACCCATTGGTCAGTGCGGGTCAGCACCGGCGAGTCGAGCATGACCACGCCGCGATACAGCTCTGGGCAGCGCAATGCGGCGTGCAGGTGCAACACGCCGCCAAAGGAATGGCCGACGCCCCACACCGGTTGATCCTGCTGCTGCAAATGGTGGATCAGTTCGTCGACCAGGTTGTACCAGTTGTCGTCCGCCGGGAAACGCGGGTCATGGGCATGCTGCTCCAGATGCGCAACCCGGTACTCGGGCGCCAGCGCCGCGAACAACTTGCCATAGGTGCCCGAGGGAAACCCGTTGGCGTGGGCGAAAAAGATCGGTTGCGACATGCGGACTTATCCATGAACGGGAAAACGTGATGTTGATTGTCCGTAAGACCGGGATCGGCAGCAATGACCATAACTGCCAGAAAGGGTGGTGGAGATGTCGTGAAAAGCAAAAGATCGCAGGCTGCGCCAGCTCCTGCATTGAAATCGCTTACATTCTGTAGGAGCTGGCGCAGCCTGCGATCTTTTGATCTTATGGATCGTCACCGCAGCGGCGGCTGCTCACCCAACGGCACCACCGCCATGGTCAAACGCGAGACGCAACTGGCCTTGCCTTCATCGCTGGTCAGGCGAATGTCCCAGACATGCGTGGTGCGACCGATGTGAATTGGCGAAGCCACTGCGGTCACCCGCCCGCCGCGCAAACCGCGCAGATGGTTGGCATTGATCTCCAGCCCCACGCAATAGAATTTGCTGGCATCGATGCACAGGTAACTGGCCATGGAACCGACGGTTTCCGCCAGCACCACCGAAGCGCCGCCGTGCAGCAGACCATAAGGCTGATGGGTGCGGTGGTCGATGACCATGCTCGCCGTCAACGACGCTTCGTCGAAGGACTCAAAGCGGATATCCAGCACTTCGCCGATAGTGTTTTTCTGGATTGCGTTCAACTGCTCGATGTTCGGAGTGGTGCGCCACAAGGTCATCGCAGGCTTCCTTTGTTGTTTTGATCGTCACTCAATCCTGCCACAGCACCGCCTCGCTGCGCGCGCTCCATTCTTCAAACCGCGCACCGTAAGTGTCTTCGATGACGTTGCGCTTGATCTTCAAGGTCGGCGTGAGAAAGCCGTTTTCCACCGCCCAGCTGTCCTTGACCACCACCAGCCGCCGCAGGCGCTCGTGCTTGTCGAGCACGGCGTTGACCTCTTCCAGCAGTTTTTCCAGGCTCGAATACAGGCTGGCCCGTCCCTCGTCCTGATTGACGGTGGAGAGCACGCACAAGCCCAGCGGCGCACTCAGGCCATCGCCGACCACGCAGACCTGTTCGATCCGCGAGTGCACCGCCAGCCGGTTTTCAATCGGCGCCGGAGCCACGTATTTGCCTTTGCTGGTCTTGAAGATTTCCTTGAGCCGGCCGGTCAGGCGCAAACGCCCCTCGGCATCCTGTTCGCCCTTGTCACCCGTACGCAGGAAGCCGTCCTCGGTGAGGGTCTCGGCGGTTTTCTGCGGCTCCTTGAAATAGCCAAGCATGTTCGCCTGACTGCGCACCTGTACCTCACCGGACTCGTCGATCCGCACCTCGACCTCCGGGCACGGCTTGCCGATCCAGCCTTGCTTGTACTGACCCGGCAGACAGATGTGCGAATAGCCGCAACTCTCGGTCATGCCATACACCTCCAGCACATCGAGGCCGAGTTTCCGATACCAGCTGAGCAGGGTCTGCGGCACCGGTGCCGCACCGGACAGGGCAACGCGCAAGGCATCAAGGCCCAACCCGGCCAACACCTTGTGCCCGACCCGCTTGCCAATGAATGGCAGGCCAAGCAGGAAATCCAGGCGCTTGGCCGGGATCTTGCCGTAGACGCCCATCTGGAATTTGGTCCAGATGCGCGGCACGCCGAACATCGCCGTGGGCCGCGCCCGCTGCAGATCGGTGATGAAGGTGTCGAGGCTTTCGGCAAAGAACACGGTTTGCCCGGTATAGATCGCCGCCAGTTCAACGAACATTCGTTCGGCGACATGGCACAGCGGCAGGTACGACAGCAGGCGGTCTTGCTCGTTGAGCCCGAACAGTTGCGTGCCGCGTGTCGTGGCAAAGCCCAGATTGGCAAAACTGTGCATCACGCCTTTGGGCAACCCGGTGGTGCCGGAGGTGTAGATGATGGTCGCCAGTTGTTCGGCCGCCGGGCGCGGATCGTCCTGGATCGGCGAGCTCCTTAGCAGGTCATCCCAACTGAAATCAAACTCGCCGGGCGGATGCAGCGGCAGACTGATGGTTGGCAAATCCGCCGGCACACCGACCGACATGCCCGGCCAGTCATCGAGCTTGCCGATGATCGCCAGCACGCTTTCCGAATGTGTCAGGACCTGATTCACCGAGTCTGCCGTGAGGTTGGGATACAGCGGCACCGAGACGTGTCCGGCCATCCAGATCGCCAGATCGGCAATGATCCAGTGCGCGCAGTTTTTCGAGATCAGTGCAATGTGGCTGCCTTGCGGCAATTCCCGTGCGCGCAGCCAGTGCGCGGCGCAACGGGCCTGATGGCCGACATCGGCCCAGGTCAGCGTCTCGACCTGCCCGCCGCCGATGGGCTGCACCAGAAAACGCTGGCGCGGATGCCGGGCCTCACGCTCGTAGAACACGTCCAGCGGCAAACGGAAGGCGGCAGACATGCGACTCGCTCCTGTTTTTTGGGTCTGGAGCAAGCGTAGTCAACCAAGCAAGTGCTTGGTTGGATTTTTTACCAAAAGAAACAAGATCAAAAGATCGCAGCCTGCGGCAGCTCCACCAGACATCTGTGCAGGCTGCGATCTTTTGCTGTTAAGGATGCTTGAGGCTGTTGAGGGTCATCGAGCCAATCAACAACTCAGGACTTTCCAATTCGGCCAGGCCAGCGGTGCTGACCTTCTCCGGCGGATAACCGGCGCCGTGCTGCAGATAGCTGAGCAGATTGCCCACCAGCGGGTTATGGCTGACCAGCAGCACATTGCTCACCGACACCAACTGATCGGTGACCTTGTCCGGATCGGTTTCCGGCGTCAACCATTCGACGGTGCGGATCTCCGGCTCGAACCCCAGAGCCTCGCGAACGATCTGCGCAGTCTGTTGTGCGCGCAGATAAGGGCTGGCGTAAATCGCCGTCAGCGGCTGACCGATCAATCGGGCTGCGCTGCTCAAGGCCTCTTGGCGACCGTGCGCGGTCAGTTCCCGTTCGGAGTCGGGGCACGAGCCATAAGGCACGGCCTCACCGTGACGCAATACCCAGAGTTTCATAGCTTGGGTTCCTCATCGCGGGCCGGATGCGGGGCTGGCGGCACGGCGTGCGGCGCCTCGCCTTCCGGGGCACGCGGGGTCGGCCAGTCGGCGAACGGCCAGGGTTTCTGGTCGCTGTGAAAGCTGCCGAAGCGGCCGATCTGCGCGAGGAACTGGCTCAGGCTGTCGCCGAAATTCATCAGGCTGGCGCTCGGCGCGCCGTAAATCAAACGATAGATCAGTTGCACCAGCACCACGGCGCCGAGGATGAACTGCGCCACTTGCCAGACCAGCACGTAGACGATCATCCACAGCACCCGCAGGAGAATGGATTCGTACTTGGCTTCGGTTTTCGGATCGTTCATGGCTCGCTTCCTGTTGAATCAGTTGAAACCGCTGGTGGAAATAAAGTCGACGTCGGTTTTCGGTTCGGCACGCATCAGTAGACCGATCACCTGCTCCAGCGTGCGTCCTTCAAACAGAATCGCATGCAGCCCGGCGACCAGCGGCATGTACACGCCAACCTCCTGGGACTTGGCCTTGAGCACTTTCAGGGTGTTGACCCCTTCAGCGACTTCGCCCAGGCGCGACACGGCTTCATCAAGGCTCAAGCCCTGACCGAGGGCAAACCCGACCTGATAGTTGCGGCTTTTGGGTGACGAGCAGGTCACGATCAAGTCACCGACCCCGGCCAGACCGAGGAAGGTCATCGGGTTGGCGCCCTGGTTCACCGCGAACCGGGTCATCTCGGCCAGGGCGCGAGTGATCAGCATGCTCTTGGTGTTCTCGCCCATCTCCAGCGCCACCGCCATGCCGGCAATGATCGCGTAGACGTTTTTCAACGCGCCGCCCAGTTCGACACCGAAACGGTCAGCACTGGCGTAAACGCGGAAGGTGCGACCATGCAACGCAGCCTGTACCGCTTTGCAGAGTTCTTCGTCTTCGCTGGCAACCACCGTGGCGGTCAGCGCGTGCTCGGCGATCTCCCGCGCCAGGTTCGGCCCGGACAGCACGCCGATGCGCGCCTGCGGGGCGATTTCTTCGAGGATCTGGCTCATCAGTTTGAAGGTGTGGGCTTCGATGCCCTTGGTCAGGCTGACCAGCATCTTGCCACTCAGGCGCTCGGCATGAGCGGCCAGCACCGTGCGCAGGGCGCTCGACGGCAGCGCGACGAAGCACAGCTCGCAGGCGTCGAGGGTGGCCTGCAGGTCCGTGACCGCAGTCACCCCCGGCAGGATCTTGATGCCTTTGAGGTAACGCGGGTTCTCGCGATTGACCCGGATGGCCTCGGCCTGCTCGGGGTCGCGCATCCACTGCAGGACTTGATGGCCGTTCTCGGCCAAAAGATTGGCCACGGCGGTACCAAAACTTCCGCCTCCCAGGACCGCAATCGGGCGCTGTTCAGTCATATGCAATCCGTTAATCCATACCAGTGGCGATGCCGGCATTATACGGGGCGACCGGAGCGCGGCCAGCCCCTGCGTCAATTACCGACACTTGTAGGAAGAAGACCAATAAAACCTAGGAAAATGCCAGCATCGTGACTGGAAAAGTCACTGTGCTCGGTTAACATGCGCGCCAATTCTTTGTGATCAAGGCTGTGTCGTGTCTTTTGGCTCTCCCCCCTCACGTTCGTCCCTGTTGCTGGCGCTGCTGTTCAGCCCGGTGTTGCAGGCGGACGACCTGTTTGTCGACAGCGAAACGCTGCCGCAGGTGCTGACGGCCACACGCCTGAAACAGACACCGGCGGAAGTGCCGGGGAGCATGACCGTACTCGACAGTGAACTGATCAACGCCAGTGGCGCCCGCGACATCAGTGAGTTGCTGCGGCTGGTGCCGGGAATGATGGTCGGCAACATCAGCGGCAATCAGGCGGCGGTCAACTATCACGGGACCAATGCCAGCGAAGCGCGGCGCATGCAGGTGCTGATCGATGGCCGCTCGGTGTACCGCGCGGGCCTGGCCACGGTGGACTGGAGTGATATTCCGGTGGCCATGGAAGACATCGAGCGGATCGAGGTTTTCCGTGGGCCGAACACGGTCAGCTACGGCGCCAACGCGCTGATGGCGGTGGTCAACATCATCACCCGCAACCCCGCAGACAGCCACGGCACACGCCTGAAGTACACCCGCGGCCAGCGCGGCATCAACGACTTCTATGCCAGCCAGGGTACGGGCTGGAGCGGCGGCGACTTGCGCCTGTCGCTGTCCGGCCAGGAAGACGATGGCTTCGACAGCGACCGCACCGGCGCCGATTACCGCGACAGCCGCCGTTTGAACCGCTTCAGCCTCGCCGTCAGCCAGACTCTGAGTGACAACCAGAGCCTCGACTGGCAGGTCAATGCAAAGGACGGTACCAACCAGCGGCCTTATACCTACCGCCCGGTTTTCTCGGGGATTACCGCTGCCGGGAACAATTCCGACGTGATCGCCAAGGATTACGCCGGCTCGGTGCGCTGGAATCTCGACATCAATCCCGAACACAGCCTTTATATACAAGGCTCGGCGCAGCACTGGGATCGCCAGCAAGTGTGGCGCGCCTGCGATGCCGAAGTGTCGTTCAGCCCGCAACTGACCCAACTGTGGCAGCTCAACCCGAACTACACCGAACGCCTGGCACGCAATATCACCCGCTTCACCGGCCCTGGCGCCGCGCCGGGTACCCCGCAGGAAATGGCCCTGGCCAATCAAGTGCTGGATCAGTGGCGCAACGGTGCCAGCCAGACCCTGTGCGGCGACATCGACCAAAGCGCCCGCGAATCACGCTACGATCTGGAATTGCAGGACACTCTCAGCCTGTCCGACAGCCTGCGACTGGTCAGCGGCATGAACTATCGTTACGACCGGGCCGACTCCGAGACCTACTTCAACGGCACGCTGGACGACACCACCTGGCGCGCGTTCGGCCAACTGGAGTGGCGCGCCAGTGAACACTGGCTGTTGCAGGGCGGCGCCATGTTCGAAAACACCCAACTGATCGGCAGTTCGCTGACGCCCCGCTTCGCGATCAACTACCTGATCAACCCACGCCATGGCCTGCGCGCGGTGTACTCGGAGGCGATCCGCTCGCCGGACATGTTCGAGAACAACGTCAACTGGAGCTATCAGGTGAGCAACCTGCGGCCGTCCGCCTATGGCCAGTCTTCGGCGCGCTACTTCGTCAAGACTCGCGGCCCCGGCGATCTCGATCAGGAACACATGCGTTCGCGCGAGTTGGGCTACAACGGCTATTTCGCCGAGTGGGGGCTGGCCGTGGACGTGAAGCTGTTCTACGACGAAATCACCGGGATGATCAGCGAGCCGCTGCGCAACAATCAGTACATCGCCAGCAACGCCAACAGTTCACGCTTTCGCGGCAGCGAAACCCAGCTCGACTGGCGCCTGAGCATGATCGATCGCCTGCGCTTCACTTACGCTTTCGTCGACGCCGAAGCGAGCAATCCGCTGGATCAGCAATTCACCTCGCGCAACAGCGGTTCTGCCGGCTGGCTGCGTGATTGGGGCCACGGCTGGAACAGCGCCCTGTTCTATTACGGCGACAACGCGCTTAACGGCTACCGCTTCGAGCGCGTTGACACGCGCATCGCCAAACGCATCCCGCTGGGCAAGGCGCAACTGCAACTGGCCGGCGTGCTGCAGCAGCGGCTCGACAACCAGCCGACCACTTTCGTCGACAACAATTACGACGAACGCCGGGTGCTGTACTTCAGCGCCGAGCTGGAGTTCTAGGGTGCGCTACGCCACGGCAAACAAGACGCCCACCCTTGGCCACTGGCTGGCGGGTGCCTGTCTGTTCTTGACCGCGTGGCTGCACGGCGTGGCGGTGCAAGCCGCCGATATCCTGTTGACCGGCGCCGAAGAAAGCCCCGGGGTGCAAGCCTTCGTCCAGGCCCTGAGCGAGCTGCGCCCCACCGACAACGTGCGGTTTCAGCCGCTGGCCAGCCTGCCGGCGCCGGGCAAGTTGCCGGGCAATTTGCGGATGATTCTGCTCGACCTGCCCAGTCTCGATTGGCGCCTGCAAGAGTCTCAGGGGCCGGCGACGCTGGTGTTGCGCATCAGCCGTCTGCAAGCCCGCAAACGCCTGGGTGCCGCACAACCACCGCACTTGAGTCTGCTGTGGAGCGATCCGCCGCTGGGGCGGCAACTGCAACTGATTCGGCGGATTCTGCCGCAGGTGCGGCGGGTCGGCGTGCTGTTCGACCAGCACAGCGAATTCCTGCTCAAGGAGCTGCATCAGGCCGCAGCGCCGCTGAATCTGCAAATCGTCAGCCAGCGCTGGGACAACACCCAGGACAGTCGCCCGTTGCAAGGCGTGCTGAGAAACAGCGAGGTGCTGCTGGGCCTCGACGACCCCGATCTGTACAACCCGAAAACCGTGAAAAACCTGTTGCTCAGCAGTTACTCCCGGCAAGTGGCACTGGTCGGGCCGAACGTTGCGTTCGTGCGTGCCGGCAGCCTCGCCAGCACTTACAGCGATCAGCCCGACTGGCTGGCGATCCTTGACGGGTTGCTGGATCGTCCCCCGGCGACGTGGCCGCGCGCGCTCTACCCCGATCGCTTCAAGGTCTCAAGTAATGCACAGGTCGCTCGTTCCCTGGGTATCGAGCCAATCGATGAAGCATCTGTCGCCCGCCAGTTGGCTGAAGGAGAAAGCCACCCATGAATCTGCGTCGCCGTTGGGACATCAACACCCGCACGCAATTGATCAGCCTCGGCCCGGCCCTGCTGCTTACGCTGCTGCTGATCAGTTTCTTTACCTTCGTGCGGATTCAGGATTTGCGGCAGGAGCTCAATCACACCGGGCAACTGATCGCCAACCAACTGGCGCCCGCCACCGAGTACGGAGTGATTTCCGGCAACAACGAAGTGCTGGAAAGCCTGCTCAAAGCGACCCTGGCCACACCAAACGTACGTTTCCTGGAAGTACAGGACAGCGCCAACCGGATCCTGGCCTACGTAGAACAGGCCGCCGATGCGCACAACCGCCCGCATCAGGTCGAGGTGTTTCAGGCCCCGGTGCGCCTGCAACGGATCGCCCTCAACAGTGATTTTTTCCACGACGCCAAAGCCAGCAATAACGTGACCAGCGAGGACTATCTGGGCCGGGTGATCGTCGGCCTGTCCAACGATGCCTTCAGTCAGCGTCAGCAGGAAATTCTGTTCAAGGCCGGGATTCTGGCGTTGTTCGCCCTGCTCTTCACGTTTGTGCTGGCGCGGCGTCTGGCCGGCAGCCTGTCGGCGCCGATCCGCGATATCGGCAACGCGGTCAAGGCGATTCAGCAAGGCGACTACAAGACCCCGCTGCCGATTGTCGATGACACGGAACTGGGCGCCCTGTCGCAGCACATCAACAACCTCGCCCAGGCACTGGAACAGGCCAGCCGCGAACAGCATCAGGCGATGGCGCAACTGATCCAGACCCGCGAAGAAGCGGAAAAGGCCAACAATGCCAAATCCGATTTCCTGGCGATGATGAGCCACGAACTGCGCACCCCCATGAACGGTGTGCTGGGCATGTTGCAGTTGCTGGAAACCACGGACATGACCGAGGAGCAGATCGAGTACGCGGCGCTCGCTTCGGAATCGACCGAACATTTGCTGAAAGTCATCAACGACATCCTCGATTTCTCGCGGATCGAACGCTCGGAGCTGGAGCTTGAGCACATCCCGTTCAACCTCGCCGACCTGATCGGTGCGTGTGCCCAGTCGTTCCAGCACAGCGCGGTGCAACGTGGCCTGGCCCTGAACCTGCGGATCCCCGAGGACATGCGCGCGTTGCAGGTGCAGGGCGACCCGACGCGGATCCGGCAGATTCTGGTTAACCTGGTGGGCAATGCCTTGAAGTTCACCGAGCGTGGCCGGGTCAGTATCGAAGCGCAATGGCAGGCGCTGGATCACGAACTGCTGTGGTTCACCTGTTCGGTGCGTGACAGCGGCATCGGCATCTCCTCGGAAAGTCTGGAGTTGATGTTCAACGCCTTCCAGCAGGCCGACAGTTCGATTTCCCGGCGCTATGGCGGCACCGGCCTCGGCCTGCCGATCGCCCGCACCCTGGCCGAACGCATGGGCGGAACGTTGCGCGCGCAAAGTGAAGAAGGCCTGGGATCGGTGTTCACCCTGGAAATCCCGCTGGCCTTATATAAGCAGATATTGCCGCCGCTGGCGGCACCGCGCGCGGCCAATGGCAACGGGCATGGCGAGGGGCGCCATGTGTTGCTGGTGGAGGACAATCCGGTCAACCAGACCGTGATCGAGGCGATGCTGCGCAGCCTTGGCTTCACCGTCAGCGTCGCCACCGATGGCGCGCAGGCGGTGCGCAGCGCTGAAGGCAATGATTTCGAAGTGATTCTGATGGACTGCCGGCTGCCGATCATCGACGGCTATGAGGCGACCCGGCAGATTCGCCAACTGCCTGGACGCGGCGAGGTGCCGATCATTGCGCTGACCGCCAACGCGCTGCAGGGCGACCGCGAAACCTGCCTGTCGGCGGGCATGAACGATTACCTGGCGAAGCCGTTCAAACGCAATGACCTACAACAGATTCTGCAGCGCTGGGTGCAGTAGTGACGGTTTTTCGACCATCTGCGACTGGCGTGAAAAGCGAAAGTGCGGCAGTCTTAGGCACCCGAACGAGCCTCAAAAGAGGCTTGAATAAAAATTTCAGTGCACAAGTGTACATTCATGTCCTTGGTGCTGTGACTTTCACCACAACGCAATAGTCTATGAGTAGGCTGCCGGTACGAGGCATGAACGCGTCGATCGGCCGGGAAGATTTGCCCCACCTGCCGCATGGGATTATTGAGGAGCTCGCATGACCAAACAAAACGCCTTTACTCGGGAAGACCTGCTGCGCTGCAGTCGCGGTGAGCTGTTCGGCCCAGGTAACGCGCAACTGCCCGCCCCGAACATGCTGATGGTGGATCGCATCACCCTGATCAGCGAAGAAGGCGGCAAGTACGGCAAAGGTGAATTGGTCGCCGAGCTGGATATCAACCCTGACCTGTGGTTCTTCGCGTGCCACTTCGAAGGCGATCCGGTGATGCCGGGCTGCCTCGGTCTGGACGCCATGTGGCAACTGGTCGGTTTCTTCCTGGGCTGGCAAGGCCTGCCGGGCCGTGGCCGTGCGCTGGGTTCGGGCGAAGTGAAATTCTTCGGCCAGGTCCTGCCGACCGCCAAGAAAGTCACCTACAACATCCATATCAAACGCGTCCTGAAGGGCAAGCTGAACCTGGCCATCGCCGATGGTTCGGTGACTGTCGACGGTCGCGAAATCTACACCGCCGAAGGCCTTCGCGTCGGCGTGTTCACCTCCACTGACAACTTCTAAGGGTTATTCGCATGCGCCGCGTCGTTATCACTGGTCTGGGCATTGTTTCGTGCCTGGGCAATGACAAAGAGACCGTCTCCGCTAACCTGCGTGCAAGCCGCCCTGGCATCCGGTTCAACCCGGAATATGCTGAAATGGGTCTGCGTAGCCAGGTTTCCGGCTCCATCGACCTCAACCTTGAAGAACTGATCGATCGCAAGATCTATCGTTTCGTCGGCCATGCAGCGGCTTACGCCTACCTGGCCATGAAAGACGCCATTGCTGACTCCGGCCTGACCGAAGAGCAAGTGTCCAACCCGCGTACCGGCCTGATCGCCGGTTCCGGCGGCGCGTCGACCCTGAACCAGATGGAAGCGCTGGACATCCTGCGCGAGAAAGGCGTGAAGCGCGTCGGCCCATACCGTGTAACGCGGACCATGAGCAGCACCGTTTCCGCATGCCTGGCCACGCCGTTCAAGATCAAGGGCCTGAACTACTCCATCGCGTCTGCCTGCGCCACCAGTGCTCACTGCATCGGTACCGCCATGGAACAGATCCAGATGGGCAAGCAGGACATCGTCTTCGCCGGTGGTGGTGAAGAAGAGCACTGGAGCCAGTCGTTCCTGTTCGACGCGATGGGCGCCCTGTCCAGCAAGCGCAACGACACCCCGGAACAAGCTTCCCGCGCCTACGACGCCGACCGTGACGGTTTCGTCATCGCTGGCGGTGGCGGCATGGTCGTGGTTGAAGAGCTGGAACATGCGCTGGCCCGTGGCGCCAAGATCTACGCCGAAATCGTTGGCTACGGCGCCACGTCCGACGGCTACGACATGGTTGCCCCAAGCGGCGAAGGCGCGATCCGCTGCATGCAGATGGCAATGTCCACCGTCGACACCCCGATCGACTACCTGAACACCCACGGCACTTCGACCCCGGTCGGCGACGTCGCGGAAATGAAAGGTGTGCGTGAAGTGTTCGGCGACAAAGCGCCTGCGATCAGCTCGACCAAGAGCCTGTCCGGTCACTCCCTGGGCGCCGCTGGCGTTCACGAAGCGATCTACTGCATGCTGATGATGGAAGGCAACTTCATCGCCGGTTCCGCCAACATCGACGAGCTGGACCCTGAAGTGGCCGATCTGCCGGTGCTGACCAAGACCCGCGAGAACGCCACCATCAACACCGTGATGAGCAACAGCTTCGGCTTCGGCGGCACCAACGCCACGCTGGTACTGAAGCGCTGGGAAGGCAAGTAATTCCCCAGGCTTGCGCCACTCAGGAAAACGCCCCGACTGGTTCGGGGCGTTTTTTTTGGCCTGCAGAAATGACTGAGTAATGCATAAGCCCTGTAGGAGCTGCCGAAGGCTGCGATCTTTTGATCTTGTCTTTAAAAATCAAAGTCAAAAGATCGCAGCCTGCGGCAGCTCCTACAGAGGACATCAGTAGCCTCCAAGATGAAACTTCTGTCATGAAACTCCCCGCCCTGCGACCGAATGTCGCGGATTACGCGGGCTGCAGCACTGTTGCAAAAACCGCAACAACACCTTGCGCAAATCAAGCGTTTACTTAGCAAGCTAACAAATCATATAAAAGAGTCCTGCACACGCCTTGCTGCAGATAACTTGAGATTTGGAGCTAGCAGATGACTGTAAAAGTAACTGAACGCGACGATTCACACATGTCCCATGAAGGCGTAGCCGCCGGTGTACGGATCTGGGATGTGCATCAACAAGACTTGCTGGTCGGCATGTTCCACAACGAGATCGACGCCCACAACTACAAGGCCGAACTTGAACTGCAGGAACAGCAGCGGGATCTGAAATCCGCCTGAAGCAACCACAGCATTGAAAACGACAAACCCCGCCATGAGCGGGGTTTGTCGTTATTACAGCTTTATCGGTTTACCACATCAGGTCATCAGGGATCTGATAGGCCGCGTACGGATCGTCCTCGGCATTGACCTCCTCGGTCTGCACGTTGAGCTGCACGATACGCTGCGGGTCGCGCTCCTGGATCTTCAGGGCCGCTTCACGGGGGATCACTTCGTAACCGCCGGCATGGTGCACGATCGCCAGCGAACCGCTGCTGAGTTTGTTGCGCATCAGCGTGTTGACCGAGATGCGCTTGACCTTCTTGTCGTCAACGAAGTTGTAGTAGTCCTCGGTGGTCAGCTTGGGCAGACGCGAGACTTCGATCAACTGCTTGACCTGCGCGGCGCGGGCCTTGGCCTCGGCCTTTTCCTGCTGCTGACGGTTCAGCTCCTGGTCGCGCTTGACCTTCTCGGCCATGGCTTCCTGAGCGGCGCGCTGCTGCGAATCATCCAGTTCGGCCTGCCCTTTGTGGGCCAGGCGCTGTTGTTTCTGCTTGTCTTTGCTGACCTGCTTGGCCTGCTTTTGGTTGACCAGGCCTGCTTTGAGCAACTGGTCGCGAAGGGAAAGGCTCATTAATGCTTACTCACTTGGGCAACGGCTCAGCCGCAGCTGGGCAGATTCTTTTCCTGGCGTTTGGCTTCACCCCACAGGGCGTCCAACTCTTCGAGGGTGCAATCTTCCATGGGACGACGGGTGTCGCGCAATGCCTGTTCGATAAAACGGAAACGTCGTTCGAACTTGGCGTTGGCGCCACGCAGCGCGGTTTCCGGATCGA
The DNA here is from genome assembly GCF_050473925.1 of Pseudomonas sp. S8. Classification (NCBI taxonomy): domain Bacteria; kingdom Pseudomonadati; phylum Pseudomonadota; class Gammaproteobacteria; order Pseudomonadales; family Pseudomonadaceae; genus Pseudomonas; species Pseudomonas sp. S8. Next base: position 6,029,222 of record NZ_JBFDVZ010000016.1, on the reverse strand, counting down.
CCTTCAGATGCCGGGCCAGATTGACCACGGAAAACAGCAGGTCGCCGATCTCGTCGGCCACCGCTTGCGGATCATTTTCGGACATGGCTTCGAGCACTTCATCGAGCTCTTCGCGCACCTTGTCCAGCACCGGCAGGGCATCCGGCCAGTCGAAACCGACCTGCCCGGCACGCTTTTGCAACTTGGCCGAACGCGACAGCGCCGGCAATGCGGCGGGCACGTCATCGAGCAGTGACAGCTGCTCGGGCGCGGCAGATTTCTCGGCGCGTTCTTCGGCCTTGATCTCTTCCCAGCGCTGCTTGACCTGTTCTTCGCTCAGGCGCGGCACATCCAGCGGCGCATACAGATCGCCGGTGGGGAAGACGTGTGGATGACGGCGGATCAGCTTGCGGGTGATGCTGTCGACCACCCCGGCAAATTCGAAGCGCCCTTCTTCCCGGGCCAGCTGGCTGTAATAGACCACCTGAAACAATAGATCGCCCAGCTCGCCCTGCAAATGATCAAAGTCACCGCGCTCGATGGCGTCAGCCACTTCGTAGGCTTCTTCGAGGGTGTGCGGGACGATGGTTGCGTAGGTTTGCTTGATGTCCCACGGGCAACCGTACTGCGGGTCACGCAGGCGATTCATCAGGTGGAGCAGGTCTTTAAGGCTGTACATACAAAATCTCACTCAACCGTGTAGGAGCTGCCGAAGGCTGCGATCTTTTGATTTTGATTTTCAAGATCAAAAGATCGCAGCCTTCGGCAGCTCCTACAGGGGACCGCGTTATGGGGTACGGTTACGCCGCGTTTCGATGATGTTCGGCAACTGCGAAATCCGCCCCAGCAAACGCCCCAGCGCATCCAGACCCGGAATCTCGATGGTCAGGGACATCAGCGCGGTGTTGTCCTCCTTGTTCGAGCGGGTGTTGACCGCCAGCACGTTGATGCGCTCGTTGAGCAGCACCTGCGAGACGTCACGCAGCAGACCGGAACGGTCGTAGGCGCGGATGACGATGTCCACCGGATAGGTGAGCACGGGCACCGGGCCCCAACTGACCTGGATGATCCGCTCCGGCTCGCGCCCGGCCAGTTGCAGCACCGAGGCGCAGTCCTGCCGGTGAATGCTCACGCCGCGGCCCTGGGTGATGTAGCCGACAATCGCGTCGCCCGGCAGCGGCTGGCAGCAGCCGGCCATCTGCGTCATCAGGTTGCCGACGCCCTGAATCTGGATATCGCCACGCTTGCCCGGCTTGTAACCGGTCGCTTTGCGCGGAATCAGCTCCAGTTGTTCGTTGCCGCGTTCCGGCTCGACCAGTTGCTGCGCCAGGTTGACCAGTTGCGCCAGACGCAGGTCGCCGGCACCGAGGGCGGCGAACATGTCTTCGGCGGTTTTCATGTTGGCCTTTTCGGCCAGCTTGTCGAAATCCACCGCCGGCAGACCGAGGCGATTGAGTTCGCGCTCGATCAGGGTTTTACCCGCCGCGACGTTCTGATCACGGGCCTGCAACTTGAACCAGTGAACAATCTTCGCTCGCGCCCGGGAGGTGGTGACATAGCCCAGGTTCGGGTTCAGCCAGTCGCGGCTCGGCGTACCGTGCTTGCTGGTGATGATCTCGACCTGTTCACCGGTCTGCAGGCTGTAGTTGAGCGGCACGATCCGCCCATTGATCTTCGCGCCACGGCAGTTGTGACCGATTTCGGTGTGCACGCGGTAGGCGAAGTCCAGTGGCGTCGCGCCTTTCGGCAAGTCGATGGCGTGGCCGTCCGGGGTGAAGATGTAGACCCGATCCGGTTCGATATCGACCCGCAGCTGTTCGGCCAGACCACCGATGTCGCCCAGTTCTTCATGCCACTCGAGGACCTGCCGCAACCAGGAGATTTTCTCTTCATAGTGGTTGGAGCCGGATTTGACGTCGGTGCCCTTGTAGCGCCAGTGCGCGCACACGCCCAGCTCGGCCTCCTCGTGCATGGCGTGGGTACGAATCTGCACCTCAAGCACCTTGCCCTCCGGACCGATCACCGCCGTGTGCAGCGAGCGGTAGCCGTTCTCTTTCGGGTTGGCGATGTAGTCGTCGAACTCTTTCGGGATGTGCCGCCACAGGGTGTGGACGATGCCGAGCGCGGTGTAGCAGTCGCGCATTTCCGGCACCAGCACGCGCACCGCGCGCACGTCGTAGATCTGGCTGAACTCCAGACCCTTGCGCTGCATTTTGCGCCAGATCGAATAGATGTGCTTGGCCCGGCCGCTGATGTCGGCGTCGACGCCGGTGGCCTGCAATTCATCCTTGAGCTGGGTCATCACATCGCTGATGAAGCGCTCACGGTCCAGCCGCCGCTCGTGGAGCAGCTTGGCGATCTGTTTGTATTGATCGGGTTCCAGGTAACGGAAGGACAAGTCCTCCAGCTCCCACTTGATATGGCCGATGCCGAGTCGGTGCGCGAGCGGCGCATAGATGTCGAAGACTTCCCGGGCGACGCGGTTACGCTTCTCGTCGTCGGCGGTTTTTACCGCACGGATCGCGCAGGTACGTTCGGCCAGTTTGATCAGCGCGACGCGGACGTCGTCGACCATCGCCACCAGCATCTTGCGCAGGTTTTCCACCTGGCCCTGGGTGCCCATTACCATCGACTGGCGCGGGCTGAGGCTGGCACTGATCGCCGCCATGCGCTGCACGCCGTCGATCAGCTTGGCCACCACCGGACCGAAACGCTGGCTGACGGCCGCGAGTTCAATCTGACCTTCACGTACGCCACGGTACAGCACCGCCGCGACCAGCGAGTCCTGGTCGAGCTTGAGGTCGGCGAGAATCTCGGCGATCTCCAGGCCCGTACTGAAACTGCCGCTGCCCTCGGCCCAGAGGTTCTTCTTGGCATTGGACTGCTGTTCGGCCTCGCGAGCGAACTCGCAGGCTTCTTTCAAGGCTTCGCGATCCAGTGCCATGTCGACACTGACCGCGTGATCGAGCCAAGCCTCGAGATTGATACTGCCGTCGGTGTTGATCGGCTGGTGTGCTCTCACCTGTACCATGCTGCTTTACCTTCCCTACGACGCAGATTCAATGCGTCAAATCGCTGATCCCTAATGCCCGTTTGCGCTCGCGGGGCTGAAGCGAGCGCTGCGCGGACAGATCAGACGGATTCAGACGAGCCATCCTGGCTCGCTTCAAATAACGCCATGGCCTCGACATGCGCCGTCTGAGGAAACATATCGAGAATCCCGGCACGTTTTAACCGGTAGCCCTGCTTGATCAATTCGACCGTATCGCGCGCCAGAGTTGCAGGGTTGCACGACACATAAACCAACCGCTCGGCACCCAGGGTCGCGAGCTTGCTTACCACCTCGAAAGCACCGTCACGCGGTGGGTCCAAGAGTACCGCAGAAAAGCCGTTTCCGATCCATTCGACATCGGTCAAAGGCTGGGATAAATCGGCTTGAAAAAACTTTGTGTTATGCAAATTGTTGCTAGCGGCATTCGCAGCGGCACGGTCGACCATGGTCTGCACGCCCTCCACCGCCACCACTTCACGCACGCTTTTGGCCAGCGGCAAGGCGAAGTTGCCCAGACCGCAGAACAGGTCGAGCACGCGCTCGTCACCGGTCGGTTTCAGCCAGTCCAGTGCCTGCGCCACCATCGCCTCGTTGACCCCGGCGTTGACCTGGATGAAATCCCCCGGCCGCCAGGCCAGATCCAGATCCCACTGTTCCAGGCGATAACCCAAAGACTGCGTGGCATCCACCGGTTGCGGCTCGCCGTCGCCATGCAGCCACAGTTGCGCGTCATGGAACTGGCAGAATTCCTTGAGGATCGTCAGGTCGGCTTCAGACAACGGCGCCATGTGGCGCAACAACACCGCCAGCGAAGAACCACTGAACAACTCGACGTGCCCCAGCGCTTGCGGTTTGCTCAAACGACGGAGCATCTCCGGCAATCGGGTCATGATCGGCTGCAAGGGCTGTACCAGCACCGGGCATTCGTTGATGGCAACGATGTCCTGGCTGCCGGCGGCGCGGAAACCGACTTCGAGTTTTTTCGCCTTCATGTCCCAACGCACGGCAATCCGCGCGCGGCGGCGGTAGCCGAACTCGGGGCCGGTCAACGGCGCCGCCCATTCTTCAGGCGCAACGCCTGCAACCTTCGACAACTGCTCGGCGAGCATGCGCTGTTTCAGGGCAAGCTGTTCGGCATGGGGCAAGTGTTGCACGCTGCACCCGCCGCAGCGGCCGGCATGCTGACAGGCTGCCGGGCGACGCAACTCGCTGGCCTTGAACACGCGCTCGGTGCGCGCTTCAACCACTTTGCCGCGGGCGCCAAGCACCCGCGCCTCGACCTCTTCACCGGCGAGGGCGCCGAGGACGAACCAGGTTTTGCCTTCGAAAAACGCGATGCCGCGACCGTCATTGGCCAGGCGCTCGATGTTCAAGCGCTGCTTTTTGCCGGTCGGGATTTGCGCGGCCTTGCTGCCGCCGGTGGGCTGGAAGCGCAGGCCTCTCTCATGCTTGGCCATCAGTTGGCCGCGTCGAAAATGCCGGTCGACAGGTAACGGTCGCCACGGTCGCAGATGATCGCGACGATCACCGCGTTTTCAACTTCTTTGGACAGGCGCAGCATGGCTGCCACCGCACCGCCCGAGGACACGCCACAGAAGATGCCTTCTTCGCGGGCCAGACGTCGGGTGACGTCCTCGGCTTCGCTTTGCGCCATGTCGACAATGCGGTCAACGCGGTCGGCCTGATAGATCTTCGGCAGGTATTCCTGCGGCCAGCGACGGATGCCGGGAATGGCCGAACCTTCCATCGGCTGCAGCCCGATGATCTGCACGCTGTCGCTCTGCTCTTTCAAGTAGCGCGACACGCCCATGATGGTCCCGGTGGTGCCCATCGAGCTGACGAAATGGGTGATGGTGCCCTGGGTCTGACGCCAGATTTCCGGGCCGGTGGTGGTGTAGTGCGCCTCCGGATTATCGCCGTTGGCGAACTGATCAAGCACTTTGCCACGGCCTTCGGCTTCCATCCGCTGGGCGAGATCGCGAGCGCCTTCCATGCCCTCTTCCTGACTGACCAGAATCAGCTCGGCACCGTAAGCGGTCATCGCCGCTTTACGTTCGGCACTGGAGTTGTCCGGCATGATCAGGATCATCTTGTAACCCTTGATCGCGGCGGCCATGGCCAGCGCAATCCCGGTGTTGCCCGAGGTCGCTTCGATCAGCGTGTCGCCGGCGTGGATCTGCCCGCGCAGTTCGGCACGGGTGATCATCGACAGCGCCGGACGGTCCTTGACCGAACCCGCCGGGTTGTTCCCTTCGAGCTTGAGCAACAGGGTGTTGCTGGTGGCACCGGGCAGGCGCTGCAAACGCACCAGCGGAGTGTTGCCGACGCAATCGGCGATGGTTGGGTACTGCAGGGTCATGGCGTATTCGCAATCCAGACGTGCGGGGGCGCCTATCATACCGGCAAACGTTCGCAGGCCATATCACGCAAAGTGCGGTGCTTATGGTTTCTGGGAATAAGCAGTAAAAGTCTCACCAGTGGTGAGACAAATGATCGGGCAGTTCTGAAGTTTCCAGAGTGATGCAAATGGCCTTATCGCTGGCAAGCCAGCTCCCACAGGGCTTCAGGTGTTCACACGGTATTTGTCTGACAGAAGTTCACTGTGGGAGCTGGCTTGCCAGCGATGGCGTCGGAACTGAGTGCAGCGTCATCCGCCACCAGGCGCAGATTCAGGCGCAACCCCGCCCCGGTATTCTCCGCCCACACCATCCCGCCCTGACGCTGCACCGCATTCCTCGCAATGCTCAACCCCAACCCAAACCCGCCATCCCCCGGGCGTGAGCCGTCGAGGCGGGTGAAGGGTGAGAAGATCCGTTGCAGATCGCCCTCGGCCACCCCGCCGCCCTGATCCTCCAGCCACAAATGCCAGTAATCGCCGTCACGCCGTCCATCGAGGCGCACGATGCCGCCCTCGGGTGAATGCCGAATGGCGTTGCGCAGAATGTTCTCCAGCGCCTGCGCCAAAGTATTGAGGTTGCCGCGCACCCAGCACGACGCCGGCACCGCGCACTGCAATTGCAGGCTCGGCCAGCCGCTTTCATAACAGGCGTTGTCGGTGAGCATTTCCCACAGCGCCTGAATCTGGATCGCTTCGTCAGGCAGCGGCGCACGCTCGGTGTCGAGCCACGCCAGTTGCAGGGTGTTTTCCACCAGTCGCTGCATGCCGTCGACTTCACGGCTGATGCGCTCGCGCAGTTGCCGTAGATCCTGTTCGCTTTCACTGGCCACCCGCAGCCGGCTCAGCGGCGTGCGCAGTTCATGGGACAGGTCGCGCAGCAATTGCTGTTGCAGGGCGACGGTGGATTGCAGACGTTCGGACATCGAATCGAAGGCCCGGGCCAGTTCGCCGAGCTCGTCCGGGCGCTGGGTGATGCCGCTCGACAGACGCACATGCAATTGGTCGGCACGCCAGGCGTTGGCCTGCTCACGCAAGTTATTCAACGGCACTACCAGCAAGCGATACAGGCCAATGCACAGCAATAAGGTGAACAGCCCCGGAATCAAGCCGTTGGTGATCACCCGCCAGAACACCCGGTATTTCCCCGGCAGGAATCGCTCGGGCAGTTCGATCACCAGACTGCCGGCGGACGGGTCCTTCGGAAACGGCACGCGCAGCCACGGCCGGCCCTTTTTGTGGATCGGCCAGTCGAGGCCGCGCAAAAAGGTCAGGTGCTGGATTTCCTGTTCATCCAGCGGCTCGCTGCTCAACGATTGCAGATTGCGGTCGATCACCCCGACCCAGGCCGCCTCGCGCAACTCCATGCTCTGCAACCAGTTATCGACACCGTCGCGCTCACCGCGCTGCCACGCCCGCTCGGCCTCGCCGGCATAACGGCTGAGGGTGCCGCGCGCCTCGTCGGAGAGGAACTGGTTGCGCTCCTCCATGTAGCGCCCCCACGACCAGCTCAGCCAGATCATCAGCAGACAGAACGCCACCAGCAGACACGCCAGTTTCCAGAACAGCGAATGCCGCCCCGGCAAGTCAGAGACTTTCATCGGGCGCACTCAGCACATAACCCTTGCCCCACACCGTGCGCACTTCTCGTTCGGTGTAGCCGATGGCCTTGAGTTTGCGGCGGATCTGGCTGATGTGCATGTCGAGGCTGCGGTCGTGGGCCGCGTAGCCGCGTTGCAGCACGTGCTGATACAGGAAGGCCTTGCTCAGGACTTCTTCATCGTTGCGATTGAGGGTTTCCAGCAAGCGGTATTCGCTGCGGGTCAAACCGGCAGCTTGCGCGTTATAGAAGACCTCGCACTGTTCTTCGTCGAAACGCAGCGCGCCATGAATCGCCGCCGGGGCAATCGCTGCCGGACGCCGATCCAGCGCCACCCGGCGCAGGATCGCCTCGATCCGCACATGCAGCTCGGCCATGCTGAACGGCTTGGGCAGGTAATCATCGGCGCCCAGACGAAAGCCGCTGATGCGATCGGCCTCGGCGCCCAGCGCCGACATCAGCAGCACTGGCGTCGAATGGCTCTGGCGCAACTGCGTCAGCACCTTCAGGCCATCGAGCCCGGGCAACAGAATGTCCATCAGCACCACGTCGAACGGCTGATGGCGAGCGATGTTCAGCCCTTCCTGCCCGTTCTGGCACCAGGTCACCGCAAAGCCACTCCGGCCCAGGTGTTCGTGAACATAGGCACCGAGCACCGGGTCGTCCTCGATGGCAAGAATGCGTGGCAGGTCGGTGGAAACAGGAGTCATGAGTATCTGCAAATAATTCTCAGTTGGCCGATTATTCAAGATTGCCCGCCATCGGGCAACCCAAGCTTGACCGGCCGGACAAACGCGCCTCGCCCTGACGGCCGAGGGCGAGATGATTTTTCCGAAGATTGCCTGCCTGCAAATCGCTACACTGCGCCAATGTCGCGTGCCGGACGCACGTGCGAGTCAACAGTTCAGCGGGATGCAGGAGATGGGTGTGCTCAAGAAACTGGGAATCAAAGGTCGCGTATTGTTGCTGACCCTGTTGCCCACCAGCCTGATGGCGTTGGTGCTCGGTGGCTATTTCACCTGGATGCAACAGTCCGATTTGCAGACCCAACTGATGCAACGCGGTGAAATGATCGCCGAGCAACTGGCGCCGCTGGTAGCGCCCGCCATGGGCCACGGCAACACCGATCTGCTCGAACGCATCGCCACCCAATCGCTGGAACAGCCTGACGTGCGCGCCGTCACCTTCCTCGCCCCTGATCGCACACCGCTGGCGCACGCCGGTCCGACCATGCTCAATCAAGCCCCCAGTGGCGACAGTGCACAACTGCAACGGCGCAGCGGCAATGACGCCACACGTTATCTGATGCCGGTGTTCGGCAAGCATCGCAACCTCGCCGGCGACGTGATCCCGCAAGAATCCGAGCGCCTGCTCGGCTGGGTCGAACTGGAGCTGTCGCACAACGGCATGCTGCTGCGCGGTTATCGCAGTCTGTTTGCCAGCCTGCTGCTGATCGCCGCGGGCCTCGCCGGCGCGGCCCTGCTCGCCTTGCGCATGGGCCGCACCATCAACCGCCCGTTGAGCCAGATCAAACACGCCGTCGCGCAACTCAAGGACGGTCATCTGGAAACCCGTCTGCCACCGCTCGGCAGCCAGGAGCTGGACGAGTTGGCCTCGGGCATCAACCGCATGGCCGGGACCCTGCAGAACGCGCGCGAAGAATTGCAGCATAGCGTCGATCAGGCCACCGAAGACGTGCGGCAGAACCTGGAAACCATCGAGATCCAGAACATCGAACTGGACCTGGCGCGCAAAGAAGCGCTGGAGGCGAGCCGGATCAAATCCGAGTTCCTCGCCAACATGAGCCACGAAATCCGTACGCCGCTCAACGGCATTCTCGGCTTCACGCATCTGTTGCAGAAAAGCGAGCTGACCCCGCGCCAGCTCGACTATCTGGGCACCATCGAAAAGTCCGCCGACAGCCTGCTCGGGATCATCAACGAGATCCTCGACTTCTCGAAGATCGAGGCCGGCAAACTGGTGCTCGACCATATCCCGTTCAACCTGCGCGACCTGTTGCAGGACACCCTGACGATTCTGGCGCCGGCGGCGCACGCCAAGCAGTTGGAGCTGGTGAGCCTGGTCTATCGCGACACGCCGCTGTCGCTGGTCGGTGACCCGCTGCGGCTGAAACAGATCCTCACCAACCTGGTCAGCAACGCGATCAAGTTCACCCGCGAAGGCACCATCGTCGCGCGCGCCATGCTTGAAGAAGAACATGAAGACAGCGTGCAACTGCGCATCAGCATTCAGGACACCGGCATCGGCCTGTCGAGTCAGGATGTGCGCGCGTTGTTCCAGGCGTTCAGTCAGGCCGACAACTCGCTGTCGCGCCAGCCCGGCGGCACCGGTCTGGGTCTGGTGATTTCCAAGCGCCTGATCGAACAGATGGGCGGCGAAATCGGCGTCGACAGCACCCCGGGCGAAGGCTCGGAGTTCTGGATCAGCCTGAGCCTGCCGAAAACCCGCGACGACACCGAAGATTTGCCGGCCCCACCGCTACTCGGACGCCGCGTGGCGGTGCTGGAAAATCACGAACTGGCGCGCCAGGCCTTGCAGCATCAACTGGAAGACTGTGGCCTCGATGTCACGCCATTCAATACCCTGGAGAGCCTGACCAACGGCGTCACCGGCGCGCACCAGACCGATCAGGCCATCGACCTTGCGGTGCTCGGCATCACCAGCAACGACATGCTCCCGGAGCGCCTGAACCAGCACATCTGGGATCTGGAACACCTCGGTTGCAAAGTGCTGGTGTTGTGCCCGACCACCGAACAGACGTTGTTCCATCTCTCGGTGCCCAACCCGCACAGTCAGCTGCAAGCCAAACCGGCCTGCACGCGCAAATTGCGTCGGGCGCTGGCGGATCTGGCCAACCCGCGCCAGCCGCGCAATGAACCAGGCGAACCGCTGTCGAGCCGTGCTCCGAAAGTGCTGTGCGTCGACGACAACCCAGCCAACCTGTTGCTGGTGCAGACGCTGCTCGAAGACATGGGCGCCAAGGTGCTGGCCGTGGAAAGCGGCTACGCAGCAGTCAAAGCGGTGCAGAGCGAATCCTTCGATCTGGTGCTGATGGACGTACAGATGCCGGGCATGGACGGACGCCAGACCACCGAAACCATCCGCCAGTGGGAAAGCGAACGGCATTGCACACCGCTGCCGATCGTCGCCCTGACCGCCCACGCCATGGCCAACGAAAAACGCGCCTTGCTGCAAAGTGGCATGGACGACTACCTGACCAAACCGATCAGCGAGCGGCAACTGGCGCAAGTGGTGCTGAAATGGACGGGGCTGGCCTTGCGCAATCAAGGCGCGGAGCGCGCCAGCGAGAGTGCGACGGGCAGCAACGAACTGCCCGTGATCGACCACGAAGAAGGCTTGCGCCTGGCCGCCGGCAAGGCCGATCTGGCGGCGGACATGCTGGCGATGCTGCTTGCCTCGCTGGAAGCCGACCGCGAAGCGATTCGCGCCGCCAGTGAAGCCCGCGATCAGAATGCACTGATCGAGCGCGTGCATCGCCTGCACGGCGCGACCCGGTATTGCGGCGTGCCGCAATTGCGCGCGGCCTGCCAGCGCAGTGAAACCCTGCTCAAACAGGGCGACCCGAAAGCACCGGCGGCGTTGGAGGAATTGGAGCGGGCGATCAATCGCCTCGCGACCCAGGCCAGAATCAGCGCCTGACCCATGGCAATACCGGCGTTCGCAACCGCCGTTAAAGTGGTGGTGGTCAATATTGACTCGCCACCCCGTTCCAGGAGGAATACATGCGCACGCTCGTTTTCAGCAGCCAGACCTACGACCGCGACAGTTTCCTCGCCGTCGATTGCCCGGGCGGGATAGAACTGCACTTTCAGCAGGCCCGGCTCAGTCTCGACACCGCCGCCCTGGCCGAGCACCACGAGGTGGTCTGCGCCTTCATCAATGACGATCTCAGTGCGCCAGTGCTGGAGCGTCTGGCGGCCGGGGGCACGCGCCTGATCGCCCTGCGTTCGGCGGGCTACAACCATGTCGATCTGCTCGCGGCGAAACGCCTCGGGTTGGCCGTGGTGCGGGTGCCGGCCTATTCGCCACATGCGGTGGCCGAACATGCGGTGGCGCTGATTCTGGCGCTCAACCGGCGCCTGCACCGCGCCTACAACCGCACCCGCGAAGGCGATTTCACCCTGCACGGCCTGACCGGTTTCGATCTGGTGGGCAAAACGGTCGGCATCGTTGGCACCGGGCAGATCGGCGCGACGTTCGCGAAAATCATGCACGGTTTCGGTTGTCAGTTGCTGGCCTACGATCCTTATCCAAATCCGCAGGTTTTGGCTTTGGGCGCGCGGTATCTGAGCCTGCCGGAGCTGCTCGCGCAGTCGCGGATCATCAGCCTGCATTGCCCGCTCAATGTGCAAAGCAAACACTTGATCAACCGGGAGTCACTGGCCCATCTGCAACCGGGGGCAATGCTGATCAACACGGGGCGCGGCGGCCTGGTGGACACACCGGCGTTGATCGATGCACTGAAGGACGGCCAATTGGGCTATCTGGGACTGGATGTGTATGAGGAAGAAGCGCAGCTGTTTTTCGAGGACCGCAGCGACCTGCCGTTGCAGGACGACGTGCTGGCGCGGTTACTGACGTTTCCGAACGTGATCATCACCGCGCATCAGGCGTTCCTGACCCATGAAGCCTTGGGTGCGATTGCCGCGACCACCCTGCACAACATCGCGACCTGGGCCGCAGGCACGCCGCAGAACCAGGTCGAAGGCTGAGGATTGGCGGCTTATTTGGGCGACAGCGACGAGGCCAGAATCAGCAGCGCCAGCCAGCCAAACCCGAAAAAGCGCTGTTTCATCGAGTGGCCGTTGCGCAGCAGGAACCAGACAAAGACCATCGGCAACAGAAACACCATGATCTTCAACCAGCCTTCCACCGGACGCGAACCATCGGCGTTGGCCTGAGGCTGCGGCGCGGGCTCGGGCTGCCGACGGCGCCGGCCGACAGCGGCCGGTGTCACTTTCGGCGTCGGCTCCGGAGCTGGTGGCGGAACAAAGGCTTCGGGCACGGATTTGTTGCGCGGCAGGCTGCCGAATGAAATCGTCGCGGCGGCTTGCGCCGGTGTGTGCTCGTGCTGCTGCGCCATCGGAGCACCACAATGAATGCACGCCTTTGCTTCCGAGCTGATGCTGCGCTTGCATTCATAACATTCGATCAACGCCATGTTCCGTTCCCTCAGATTGAAGGGCGGCAGTTTGCCATGAGCGCCAGCCGATTTGAACCGGATCGAAGGTCGCACACGTACGCCATCCTGCAATCCAGCCCGTGCTAGCATGTCGCGCAGATTTGGAGGACCCATGGTCGAACACGATTTCCGCTACACCCTGATGAACCCGCAACACACCCTCACCGAATGCCGCGCCCTTGTACCGGGCCGCTATCAGGTCACCGGCAATGGTGGCTCGATTCGCAACGGTGACGTCCTGTTGGTCACTCTCAAAGGCAGCACGGACTTGTCCATGCGCCTGACCGTCGACACCGTGCGCCACCTGATCAATCCGCCGGGCCAATGGACCGCGATGACCACCGGCCCGGTGTTCGGCGAACTGGCGATCCACACCTGGCAGGTCAACTGCGACAGCTGCGCCAAAGAGCTGAACTTCGAGTTCGCCGTGGACGCCAAGCTGGGCAAGAGCGCCGAGAAGCCGGCCGCCACCGCGCGCATCGCCGAGCTGGGCTGGAAAGCCGTCGGCGACAAGCACTTGTGCCCGAAATGCCAGGAGCCTGCGTGATGAAACGCCTTGCCCTGCCGCTGCTGGTCGGTGCCGGTCTGGTGGGCTGCGCCGCAGAGCCAGTGCAGTTGCAACAGAACCGCAGCTACATTCTGGAATGGATCGGCGAGCGGCCCTTGATGGATTACAGCCACCTGACCGTGACCCTCGGCGACGATGGTCGTGCTTACGGCAACGGCGGCTGCAACCACTGGTTCGCGCCGTACACCCTCGAAGGCGACAAGCTGAGCTTCGGCCCGATCGGCAAGACCCGCAAACTCTGCGCCCCGGCGCTGATGGAGCAGGAACAACGCTTCCTGCAGGCGCTGCAAGGCGTTGAGCGCTGGGACATCTCGCCGATCGAGCAGATGCGCTTCTGGCCGGCGCAAGGCAAGCCGTTGCGTTGGTGGCTGGAAGAGGGTTAACCCCCTCCTGCTGCTGAGACTACCCTGTGGTGAGGGGATTTATCCCCGATGGGGCGCGGAGCGCCCCCCCTTCGGAGGGTCAGGGTAAACCGAGCTCTCGGGTTTCAGGGCTGCTGCGCAGCCCATCGGGGCGGTGCGACGTTTCGCTAAATCCCCTCACCACAAAACCTCACTTGCCCTACTTCGTCGCCTGCAACGCCTCCAGCTTCGCCATCACCCCCGCCGCCGTCTGCTCACCCATCAACTGCTCACGCACCTTGCCCTTGTTGTCGATGATGTAGGTCACCGGCAAGGCCTCACTGCGCGGCAGGTCGAACAGGTCGGCCGGATCCTGCGCCAGCACGGTGAATTTGATGCCGAGTTTCTCGCTGGCGCTCTTCAGGTCTTCACCCTGGACGTTGTCGAAGTTGACCCCGAACACACCGACATTCTTGCTCTTGAGTTCGTCCGCCAAATGGTTGAGTTCCGGGATTTCAGTGCGGCACGGGCCACACCATTCGGCCCAGTAATTGAGCACTACCCATTGTTTGTCCAGGCGCTCGGACGCCACTTTCTGACCATTCTGGTCAATGCCGTAGTCGTTGCCGCAGCCCCCCAGCATCAACGCCCCGATTATCGTCAATGCCGCTGCCAATCGCCGTGTCATGTCATGTTCCCTGGTCAAAAATTGAAGACGCCTGCGACCCGTTGCCTCTGAAGGTTCTGGATTGCGCGCTGCACAGTTAGAATAGCCGCCACTTTACGCCAGAAGCGACCTGCCATGACCGATCTGACGCTTTATCACAATCCGCGCTGCTCGAAATCCCGCGGCGCGCTGGAACTTCTTGAGGCCCGTGGCCTGACCCCGAACGTGGTGCGTTACCTCGAAACCCCACTGAATGCGGTGCAAATCAAGGCACTGCTCGGCAAGCTCGGGATCAGCGCGCGTCAGTTGCTGCGCACCGGAGAAGATGAATACAAAATGCTTCAGCTGGCTGACGAAAGCCTCAGCGAAGCGCAATTGATCGACGCCATCGTCCAGCACCCAAAACTGATGGAACGGCCAATTCTTGAAGTCGGCAACAAAGCCGTGATCGGTCGCCCGCCGGAAAATGTGCTGGAGTTGTTGCCGTGAGCGCGCCCTATATTCTGGTGCTGTATTACAGCCGCAACGGCGCGACCAATGAGATGGCGCGGCAGATTGCGCGCGGTGTCGAACAGGCGGGTCTCGAAGCGCGCTTGCGTACGGTGCCCGCCATTTCCACCGAGTGCGAAGCCGTGTCGCCGGACATCCCGGATGAAGGCGCGTTGTACGCCACGCTCGATGACCTGAAGAATTGCGCGGGCCTGGCCCTCGGCAGCCCGACACGTTTCGGCAACATGGCCGCACCGCTGAAGTACTTCCTCGATGGCACCAGCAATCTGTGGCTGACCGGCGCACTGGTCGGCAAACCGGCTGGCGTGTTCACCTCCACCGCCAGCCTGCACGGCGGCCAGGAAACCACCTTGTTGTCGATGATGCTGCCGCTGTTGCACCACGGCATGCTGATCACCGGCCTGCCGTACAGCGAGTCGGCGTTGCTGGAAACCCAGGGCGGCGGCACGCCGTATGGCGCCAGTCATCACGCCGGGGCCGATGGCAAAAAAGGTCTGGATCCGCACGAGATGGCGCTGTGTCGCGCACTCGGCGCACGCCTGGCGAAAACCGCGCAAAAACTGGAGGGCTGACATGGCCCGGAAGCCGAAAGTCCTGCCCAGCGTTGAATGGCTGGAGCCGCGTGTACGGGCGATGCGGGTTATCAGTCTGCTGTGCTTTTTCGGCCTGGCAGGATTGCTGGCGGCTTATTACCTGGTGTTCGCCGACCTGCACGGCGCTCGACCGTGGGTGATCCTGCTGGTCGAGCTGATCCCGTGGCTGATCCTTGCGCCGGGGATGCTGATGGGCAACGCACGTGCGCACTCGTGGATGTGCTTTGTGGTGAATCTGTACTTCATCAAAGGTGCACTGGCGGCCTATGACCCGAACCGGCAGCTGTTTGGCGTGTTGGAGATGGCCGCGAGCCTGGCGCTGTTCTGCTCGGCGCTGCTGTATGTGCGGTGGCGGTATCAGTTGAATCGCAAGCTGGCTGGCGAGGGCGAGATGTCCGTAGCCTGATGAAAAAGATCGCAGCCTCCGGCAGCTCCTACAGGGGGAACGCATTCCAAATGTAGGAGCTGCCGAAGGCTGCGATCTTTTAGCGATTCAATGATTGACGGTGTACGCGAGCATCATCGAAATCTGGCTCATCGGCCGCCCGCCACTCTGCTCATGCCACTGATTGAACGCGTTCTGCACAATCGCCAGATCACGCAGACTGGTCGGCGCCTTGTCGACGATCTTCTGCGCATTCAGCGCCGCGACCACGTCATAGCTCGGCACGAAGGTGTCCTTGCCGACCATGCGCAGGAAGCGCGGTGCCGACAGCCCACCTAACTGACTCCCGTGTTTTTTCAGGTAGGTCCACAAACCGACGATATCGGTCACCGGCCAGTCGGCGATCAGCGCGCCGAAACTGCCCTTCTCCTGCTCGACATCGAGAATGAACTGCGCATTGCGCGGCACGCTCTTGAGCTTGCCCAGGTGGCGGATGATCCGCGCGTCCTGCATCAGGCGTTCAAGATGTTCGGCGCTCATCAGCACGACTTTTTCCGGGTCGAACTTGAAGAACACCTCTTCGAAAGCCGGCCACTTGGCGTCCACCAGGCTGTGCTTGAGGCCGGCGCGAAACACGCGCAGGGCCATGGTCGAGAGGTAGCGGTCGTCGCTGATCTTGCGCAATTGCGCGGGAGTCTTGGGAACGGGCAGATGGGCTTCCAGTTCAGCCGCCGAACCGAAGCGGTTCAGACAGTATTCGTGCAGCCACTTGTAATCGCGCATGCCCTCTCCTATTGAATGAAACGAAAAACCCCATGTGGGGGCAGGCCCTGTGGTGAGGGGATTTAGCGAAACGTCGCACCGCCCCGATGAGGAGCAAAGCTCCCCCAGAAAAGCTGGGGCTGCTGCGCAGCCCATCGGGGATAAATCCCCTCACCACAGGGCCGCTCCCACAGGGAAGGGGTTTACAGGTTGACGACGTTAACGAAGCGCGAAGCCGCCGTTTCGTCGATCTTCAGGCTGGTGAAGTCGAACAGGTTGCGGTCGGCCAGTTGCGACGGCACGACGTTCTGCAGACTGCGGAAGATGCTTTCAGTGCGGCCCGGAGTCTTGCGCTCCCAGTCCTGAAGCATTTCCTTGACCACCTGGCGCTGCAGGTTTTCCTGCGAACCGCAGAGGTTGCACGGGATGATCGGGAATTCCTTGAAGTCCGAGTAGGCCTGGATGTCTTTCTCGTTGCAGTAGGCCAGCGGACGGATCACCACGTTGCGCCCGTCGTCGGCGCGCAGCTTCGGCGGCATCGCCTTGAGGGTGCCGTTGAAGAACATGTTGAGGAAGAACGTCTCGACGATGTCATCGCGATGGTGACCGAGGGCCATCTTGGTCGCACCGATTTCATCGGCAAAGGTGTACAGCGTGCCGCGACGCAGGCGCGAGCACAGCGAGCAGGTGGTCTTGCCTTCGGGAATCAATTCCTTGACCACCGAGTAAGTGTCTTTCTCGACGATGTGGTACTCGACGCCCAGCTCTTTCAAGTAGGCCGGCAGCACATGCTCGGGGAAACCCGGCTGCTTCTGGTCCATGTTCACCGCGACGATCTCGAACTTGATCGGTGCAACCTTCTGCAGGTGCAGCAGCACGTCGAGCATGGTGTAGCTGTCCTTGCCCCCGGACAGGCAGACCATGACCTTGTCGCCGTCTTCGATCATGTTGAAATCGGCGACCGCTTCGCCGGCCAGGCGGCGCAGGCGCTTTTGCAGTTTGTTCTGGTTGACCGTAAGAGTGCCCATGACGCGAAATCCGTGAGGTGTGACGAAAGGCGGGCATTTTACGCAAAAACCCACCGGCGGCGCAGCCTCCTGACGGACGCACCCTGTAGGAGCTGCCGAAGGCTGCGATCTTTTGAATTTAAAAACAGGATCAAAAGATCGCAGCCTTCAGCAGCTCCTACAGAGATAACTGCGATTAACCCGTCCGTTTACAGCGCGATTTGCTCTAAGTCCCTAGTCCATGTGCGGTTAAGTCCTTTCTATACTGCGACATAAGGTCGCACACATCTGAAGACCTGTATTTGCTCGGCCACCTTGGCCCGTAGGCGCTCCGCTGGGGGGCGATGGCAATAACAAGAGGAGTGACTGGCATGATCCATCACGTAGTGGGACTTTTTACCCACCCCGATCAGGAATGGAAGGAAATCCGTGGCGACCAAGAGGAAAGCATCAGCCACATGTACCTGACGCACACGCTGATCCTGGCGGCGATTCCGGCGGTTTCGGCGTTTATCGGCACCACTCAGGTCGGCTGGGTGATCGGCAACCGCGCGCCGGTGATGCTCACCGTCGAAAGCGCAATCTGGATGACGGTGATGTCATACCTGGCAATGCTCGGCGGGGTCGCGGTGATGGGCGCCTTTGTGCACTGGATGGCCCGCACGTATGACGCCAATCCAAGCCTGGCGCGTTGCGTGGCGTTCGCGACCTACACCGCGACACCGTTGTTCGTCGGCGGGCTGGCGGCGCTGTATCCGCATATGTGGCTGGGGATGATCGTCGGCACGGCGGCCATCTGCTACACGGTGTACCTGCTGTACGTCGGGCTGCCGACGTTCATGAACATTCCGTCGGACGAAGGCTTCCTGTTTTCCAGCTCGGTGCTGGCGGTGGGTCTGGTGGTGCTGGTGGCCATCATGGCGTTCACCGTGATTGTCTGGGGCCTCGGCGTGGGGCCGGTGTATACCAACTGATAGGCTTTATCCCAGAGAAAAACAAGATCTGCCAATACAGGCCGCCGCAAGGCGGCCTTCTCGTTTGGCGGATGACCATTCGGCAGGTCAGCGATTCGCAAGTCAGGAACGTTGCGGCATACTCGACGCCTCTGGAGATCCATCAAGCATGCCCGAGCAACTCAATACCCGCGTCGAAGACTGTTACCAACTCGCTGAAGCCTTTTTCAAACGTCATTTCCAACGCCCGGTCGTCAGCCTCAAGCTGCGCGGGCAAAAAGCCGGTGTCGCGCATCTGCACGAGAACCTGCTGCGCTTCAACCCGCAGCTGTACCGGGAAAACACCGAACACTTCCTCAAGCAGACCGTGGCCCACGAAGTCGCGCACCTGATCGCCCATCAACTGTTCGGCGACCGCATCCAGCCGCACGGCGAGGAGTGGCAACTGATCATGCGCGGGGTTTATGAACTGCCACCGGATCGTTGCCACACCTACGCCGTGAAACGCCGCAGCGTGACCCGCTATATCTACAAATGCCCGTGCGCCGACAGTGATTTTCCGTTTTCGGCGCAGCGTCATAGCCTGGTGCGCCAGGGGCGGCGGTATTTGTGCCGGCGTTGTCGCAACACTTTGGTGTTCAGTGGTGAGATGCGGGTGGAATAGCCGGTTCGTTGCTGCATTGGAGGGCCTCATCGCTGGCAAGCCAGCTCCCACAGGTTTTGTGCCGAACACAGAGCCTGTGAACACCCCAAAGAAACTGTGGGAGCTGGCTTGCCAGCGATGAGGCCAGCACCAACGCTAGAGAATGACCTTGGCCGCACGCAATTGAGCAATCCGCTCAGCATCAAACCCCAACTCCCCCAACACCTGTGCCGTGTGCTGTCCCAACTTCGCGCCAACATGCCGCGGCGCCGGCAGCGCCTCGGAGAATTTCAACGGACAGCCGATCTGCGCCTGAGTCGTACCGTCGCCACGCGGCACCTGGGTCACCAGTTCCCGTGCCTGCAATTGCGGATGCTGCACCGCCTCGCTCAGGTTCAAGACCGGTTCGACACAGGCATCGACTCCGGCGAACAATTCACACAGCTCGGCAAAGTCGTGCCTCTCAAACTCAACTTTCAGCGCATCCTTCAATAACCGTTGGTGTTCGGGTTTCGGCGACAAGCCCTGCGCCGCCAGCTCCGGCCGGCCCAGCGCTTGACACAGCTGCTGCATGAACCCCGGTTCCAGACTGCCCACCGACAACCAGCGCCCGTCGCGCGAGCGGTAATAGTCATAGAAGCTGCCGCCATTGAGCATCTGGTCTTCCCAGTGCGGTTCCTCGCCACAGGCCAGATATCCGGCGCCAGCCATGGCGTTCAGGCTGAAGGCGCAATCGGTCATGCTCACGTCCAGATGCGTGCCCTGCCCGCTCTGCTGCCGGGCGATGACCGCCGCCAGCAGGCCGATCACCCCATGCAGTGAACCGCCCGCGATATCCGCCACCTGCATGCCCAACGGCAACGGCCCGCTATCGGTGCGGCCGGTGTAGCTGGAGAGCCCGGCCAGCGCCAGATAATTGATGTCATGCCCGGCGCGATCCTTGTACGGGCCGGTCTGGCCGTAGCCAGTGATCGACACGTAAATCAGCTTCGGGTTGATCGCCTTCAACGCCTCGTAGCCCAGCCCCAAACGTTCCATCACCCCGGGACGGAACTGTTCCAGAACGATGTCGTATTCGCCCAGCAACTGCCTGATCACCTCCAGCGCCTCCGGCTGCTTGAGATCCAGCGCCAGGCTGCGCTTGTTGCGGTTGAGGTAAGCGTGGCTGGCGGACACCCCTTGATCGTGCGGCGGCAACACCCGCAGCAGGTCCATGCGCGTGGGCGACTCGATGCGCAGCACTTCGGCGCCCATGTCGGCCAGCAACAGCGAGGCGAATGGCCCCGGTAGCAGGGTCGAAAAATCGAGAATCTTCAGTGAGGCCAGCGGTGCGGACATGGGCGAACTCCTTGTGCGATGCACTCAGACTAGGCAGCGATGCCGCGCACGGCAATCACCGGATGTGTCAGCGGCAGTGACCGTAATGCTCAAATCGCAGGCAATAAAAAACCCCTGTAGCGAGGGGATTTATCCCCGATTGACTGCACAGCAGCCCCCTTCTATCTAAGAAGGGGCCGCTTCGCGACCCATCGGGGATAAATCCCCTCACCACAAGGGTTATCAGGCTCCAGCATTACACTGGAGCCAATTCAGATTACTTGACGTTGCTCGGGGTAGCACCTTCAGCCACACCCAGGTCGTCTTCCGGACGGGTGTCAGCAATACCGCGACCACCCGAAGCCAGCTCGGCTTGCAGCACGTCGGTGTCCAGCTCTTTCACCCACTTGGCAACCACGATGGTCGCCACGGCGTTGCCGACCAGGTTGGTCAGGGCGCGGGCTTCGGACATGAAGCGGTCGATACCGAGGATCAGCGCCAGACCGGCCACCGGCAGGTGACCGACCGCCGACAGGGTGGCGGCCAGCACGATGAAGCCCGAACCGGTCACACCGGCGGCGCCTTTGGACGACAGCAGCAGCACCACCAGCAGGGTGATCTGATGGGTGATGTCCATGTGCGTGTCGGTGGCCTGAGCAATGAACACGGCGGCCATGGTCAGGTAGATCGCGGTACCGTCGAGGTTGAACGAGTAACCGGTCGGGATCACCAGACCCACGACGGATTTCTTCGCGCCCAGACGCTCCATCTTGATCAGCATGCGTGGCAGTACCGATTCCGACGAGGAAGTGCCCAGTACGATCAGCAGCTCTTCACGGATGTAGCGGATCATCTTCAGCACGCTGAAGCCGTGCATGCGGGCAATGGCACCCAGCACGATCAGGATGAACGCCAGGCAGGTGATGTAGAAGCAGGCCATCAGTTGACCGAGCTGCACCAGCGAACCGACACCGTAGGCACCGATGGTGAACGCCATCGCACCGAAGGCACCGATTGGCGCGAGCTTCATGATCATGTTGATGATGTTGAACATCACGTGGGCGAAGCGATCAATGAAGTCGAGGATCGGACGGCCGTAGTCACCCAGGCGGTGCAGGGCGAAACCGAAGATCACCGAGAACATCAGCACTTGCAGGATGTCACCGGTAGCAAACGCGCCGACGATGGTGGTCGGGATCACATTGAGCAGGAAGCCGACAACGCTCTGGTCTGCGCCTTGCTGCACATAAGTGGCGACTTTCGAGGCGTCCAAAGTGCTGACGTCGATGTGCATGCCGTTGCCCGGCTGCACGATGTTGACCACGATCAGACCGACCAGCAGGGCGATGGTCGAAACGATTTCGAAGTACAGGAGTGCGTAACCGCCGGTCTTGCCGACCGACTTCATGCTTTGCATGCCAGCAATGCCGCTGACCACGGTGCAGAAAATGATCGGGGCGATGATCATTTTGATCAGCTTGATGAACCCGTCGCCCAGCGGCTTAACCGCCACACCGAACTGCGGGTAGTAGTGACCAAGGGCAATACCGATGATGATCGCGACGATCACCTGGAAATACAGGGATTTGTACAGTGGCTGACGAGTCGTCATTGCAAGTGTCCTCAAGCGTCCCGCGGGCAACATCCATCTGTTGAGCGCAGAACCTGAATTGCGAACCCTCCTGCACTGGAGGGATTTGTTGTGTCGAGCAGCGTTTTTCCAGCGGAAAGACGCACACTTCTGTCGCTCTTATCGCAAACGCCGTGCCACTTTGGTGCGATTCGCTGCAAGCCTTTTGATATCAGGGTATGCAGGGTATTTTTTGTCACAGCCCGGTGACGCCGGTGTGGCGGATTTCCGCCAAGTCAGCGGATCTCGTCCTACAATTTGGCGGAAATCCGCCTTGTTGCCCTGCGCTTGCCCCGGCTACCATCCGGCGCCTGAGGAAGGATCAGCCGCTTATGCGCGAACGTACCATCGCCAGTCATTTCGCCCGCGCCGCCCTCGGTGGCGCACGCCGTTCGGGATTCGACTATGCGCCGTTGCTGCAGCAACTGGGGATCAGCCCCGAGTTGCTCGATGAGCCACGGGCGCGCATCGCCCCGGAACAATTCACCCAACTGATCCAGAGCCTGTGGCTGGCGCTGGATGACGAATACCTGGGCTTTGGCAACGCGCCGAGCAAACCCGGCAGCTTCGCGATGATGTGCCACGCCTTGATCCACTGCCGCAATCTGGAGAAGGCACTGCAACGCGGTTTATTGTTTTATAGCCTATTCCCCGAGGCCCCGCGCCTGAGCCTGAGCCGCGAAGACGAATGGGTGCGCCTGAGCCTCGATGATGCGCAGTTATGGGACCCGGATCACTTTCTCAGCGAGAGCCTGCTGGTGATCTGGCATCGCCTCGGCAGTTGGCTGATCGGCCAGCGGATTCGTCTGGAGCAGGCCACCTTCAGTTACCCGAAACCGGCGCACGGTGCCGAGTACGACCTGCTGTTCCCCTGCCCTTTGGTGTTTTGCGCCGAGCAGAGCAGCCTGCTGTTTCACAGTCGCTACCTGCACATGCCGCTGTTGCAGGACGAACGCACCTTGAAGCATTTCCTCGAACGCTCCCCCGCCGACCTGCTGTCGCGCCCGGACGACGGCGACAGCCTCAGCAGCCGCCTGCGCCGTTTGCTCAGCCGCGACAGCGCACAGTGGCCGGACCTCGAAGCCGTGGCCGCGCAGCTGCACATCAGCCCGCAAACCCTGCGTCGGCATTTGCGTGAGGAAGGCAGCAGTTTTCAGGAATTGAAGGATCAGTTGCGCCGCGACATCGCGATTTATCACCTGGGCCGGGCGGATCTGTCGTTGCAGCAGATTGCCGAGCAACTGGGGTTTTCCGAACCGTCGGCGTTTCACCGGGCGTTCAAGAAATGGACGGGGCTGACACCGGGGGCTTATCGGGCGCAGGAGCAGTGATCTGTTCGCCGTCTGTGACGCCTTGACTGGCCTCATCGCTGGCAAGCCAGCTCCCACAGGTTTTGATGTCGTTCAAGGAATTTGTATACGACTCGGACACTGTGGGAGCTGGCTTGCCAGCGATAGCGCCCGAAAGACCAACACCTAAACCGCAGGAAACTGAATCCTGAACGCCGCCCCGCCCATCGGCGAATCCCCGAGCATCAGCTTGGCGTTGTAGCTTTCGATGATGTCCTTGACCACCGCCAGCCCGATGCCCTGCCCCGGATGCTGACGATCCAGTCGTTCGCCGCGCTCAAGGATTCGCGCGCGCTGATTCGGCGGCACGCCGGGGCCGTCGTCTTCGATGCACAACTCGATGCCGGCGAGGCTCTCGCGCACGCTGATGCGCACTTCGCTCAGGCACAGGCGATAGGCGTTTTCCAGCAGGTTGCCCATCATCTCCAGCAACGCGCCCTGTTCGATCGGCACATAACATTGCTCCGGCAGGTCGAACGCCACTCGAACATGTTTGTCGCGGTAAACCTTGTCCAGCGTGTCGCACAGACTCTTGAGCACCGGTTGCAGCCGCACCTGATGGCGTACCAGACCGCTTTTGCGCAGGCTGGCCCGTTGCAGTTGATAGCTGATCTGCTGGCTCATGCGTTCGATCTGGGTTTGCAGCACCCAGGCCTGATCGCGATCTTCCGGGCGTTGGGCCATGTCTTCACTGACCCCTTGCAACACCGCCAACGGGGTTTTCAGGCTGTGCGCCAGGTCATCGAGAGAGTCGCGGTACCGGCTGCGTTGCTGGCGTTCACTGTGCAGCAAACGGTTGAGCGAGCCGGTCAGGCGCAGCAGTTCGCGCGGGTGCTGTTCGGTGAGGCTTTCGCGGGTGCCGCTTTCGATTTCGTCGAGTTCCTGACTCAGCCGACGCAGCGCCTTGAGGCCCCAGGTCAGGCCGATCCACAACAGCGCCAGCAGCACCAACAAGGCAGCGCCGAAGCCCAGATAGAGGTTCTCGCGCAGGCCTTCAAGGGTGTTTTCATATTCGCGCACCGGTTGCAGCGCAACGATACTGAAAGCCGCGCTCTTGCCGCCGAGCAGTTTGACTTCGACGTCGTAGACGAAGAACTCCTGGCCGTTGCTCTCGCGGATTCGCGCGAACTCGTTACCCATGCCGTCGTAACGCGGCTTGTAGTTGATCTGCTCTTCCTGCGTACCTTTCGAGCGCCAGACCAGTTTGCCCTGGCGGTCGTAGATGTAGCCGAGCAAGCGGTTGTCGGTGAGGTTGAAACGTTCATCCGGCAACTGCGTCGGCATCACCAGTTGGCCGCTGTCGATGCGCGCCGCCGAGATCAGCGTGGTGACATCCGAGGCCAGGCGCTGCTCGATCGAGTCCTGCAGTGCCAGGCTGAACGCGCCCTGCATGGCCGGCAGCAAGCCGAGCATGAACAACACCGCCAACGTGGTGGCGGCGAGCATCAAGCGAACGCGAAGAGAACGAATCAAGTGCAGCGCTCATTGAACAGGTAGCCGAGACCGCGCACGGTATCGATCGGCTTGAACCCGCCCGGGCCTTCGAGCTTGCGGCGCAAGCGGCCGACCAGCACTTCGATCACGTTCGGATCACGCTCGTCGTCGTCCGGATAGAGCTGTTCCATCAGGCGATCCTTGGGCACCACTTGCTGGTGGTGGCGCATCAGGTATTCGAGGATGCGGTATTCGTAGGCGGTCAGCGCCAGCGGCTCTTCATCCAGTGACGCCTGCTTGCGATTGAGATCAAGCAACAGCGGCCCGGCAACGATGGTCGACTGGGTGAAACCGCTGGAGCGGCGCAGCAAGGCGTTGAGGCGCGCGTCGAGTTCTTCGAACTGGAACGGCTTGACCACGTAGTCGTCGGCACCGGCGGCGAGGCCTTCGACCTTGTCCTGCCAATTGCCACGGGCGGTGAGGATCAGGATCGGAAAGGTCTTGCCGCTCGAACGCAACTGGCGAATCAGGTCCAGACCGCCCATGCCGGGCAGACCGAGGTCGATCACCGCCAGATCGAAGTTGAACTGCCCGGTCTGGTACAGCGCCTCTTCGGCATTGGCCACGGACTCGACCACGTGGCCACTCTCCGTCAGGCGGGTTTGCAGGTGATGGCGCAACAGCGCTTCATCTTCGACGACCAACAGTTTCATAACGCTCTCCCGGGCAAATCAAAAACTCCAACAACGCATGTGTGGGAGCGGGCTTGCTCGCAAAGGCGATGTACCAGCCAACAGTGTTGTCGACTGATAGACCACTTTCGCGAGCAAGCTCGCTCCCACAGGGTCTAGAGCGGACCGCGCTTTAGAAAGCGTAGTTCGCCGACAGGTAAGTCTGGGCGCTGCTGGTCAAGTCCAGCGAGCCTTGCTTGCTGCCACCGCTCTCTTTCATTTCGGTGCTGGCGTTGCTCATCAGGTAACGGTAACCGAGTTCCACCGAAACGTTCTGCGCCACTTGTTGCAGCACACCGAACTGACCACCAACGGCGTACCCGATGTCGCTGTCACGGCTGTAGCCTGGCGAATCCTGGGTCAGCTTGGTCAAACCGGCCGTGGCACCACCGAACAGTTTGGTGCTGCCGCCCACTGGATAGAACAGATCGTAGCTGCCCAGCAGATTTTCCTGGCGCAGTTTAATGCCATTGTGCGAACCGGACACGTTGTCGTAAGTGGCGTAGTAGCGACCTTGCGAATTTTGCTGACCGAGGCGCACACCGTAAGTGTTGTTGCCGTCGATTGCGCCGCTGGCGTCCGGGTGGCCAAGGTTGTCGTTCAGCGCGTGGGACTTTTTGACCTTGTCACTGGTCTGGCCGAACGTCAGGCCGGCGAAGTTGCTGGTGTCATCGGCATGTGCCGCAAGGCTGGAGCCCAACAAGGTAAAAGCCAGCAGCAGTTTGTTCAGACGATTCATCGCGTTTCCTCTTTCACAGTGCTGTTTGGGTATGGCGCAAGGTTACTGACCTGCCCCTGTACCTGCCCTGAACACTCTCTGAACCTGCGCTGAATCAAATCGACTAGGCTGTCTTGACCACTTTCGATAAGGAGACCGACCATGCGCCTGTTTTTCGCCCTTGCCCTGCTCGCCGCCAGCAGCCTGGCCAACGCCGCGATCAAGACTCAGGAGATTCCCTACCAGAGTGCCGACGGCACCCGACTGATCGGTTATTACGCCTACGACGACGCAATCAAGGGCAAACGCCCGGGCGTGGTGGTGGTGCATGAATGGTGGGGCCTGAACGATTACGCTAAACGCCGCGCCCGCGACCTCGCCGAACTGGGCTACAGCGCCTTGGCAATCGACATGTATGGCGAGGGCAAGAACACCGAGCACCCGAAAGATGCGATGGCGTTCATGCAGGCCGCGACCCAGGATGCCGCCGCCTCCAGCAAGCGCTTTGAGGCCGGGCTGAATCTGCTGAAAAAGCAGCCGCAGACCGACGTCAATAAAATCGCCGCCATCGGCTACTGCTTCGGCGGTGGCGTGGTGCTCAATGCGGCGCGTCAGGGCGAGCCGCTGGCGGGCGTGGTCAGTTTCCACGGTGCGCTGGCGACCACCACCCCGGCGACGCCCGGCAGTGTGAAAGCGAAAATTCTGGTCGAGCATGGCGCGCTGGACAGCATGGTCACTGCCGACAACGTCACCGCGTTCAAATCCGAAATGGACAAGGCCGGCGCCGACTACAGATTCGTCAGCCTCGACGGCGCCAAGCACGGTTTCACCAATCCGGATGCCGATCGCTTGAGCCACGGCGATCACAGTGGCCCGGATATCGGCTACAACAAAGCGGCCGATGAAAAATCCTGGGCGGACATGAAGGCGTTCTTCCAGAAAATCTTCAGCTGACCCACTTCGCCCCCTGTAGGAGCTGCCGAAGGCTGCGATCTTTTGATCTTGCTTCTTAAGATCAAGAACAAAAGATCGCAGCCTTCGGCAGCTCCTACAGGGTCAGCGACGCCTGATACAGGTTTTGGCTCTACCCAGCATCCGCGCCAACCGGCAAAATACCCGCCATGAATTCCAGCCCGCCCCTCCCCGCCTGCTGCACCCCGCTCGACGCCCATTGGCCGTTGCCCAACGTGTTGCCCGACACCGTCCTGCTCAGTACCCGTTTCGACCCGAAGCAACTGCTCGGCGATGACTTCCAGCGCAGCGCCATCGAGCCGCCGCCGAGCATTCAGCGCTCGGTGGCCAAACGGCAGGCCGAGTTTCTCGCCGGGCGGATTTGTGCCCGGGCTGCGCTGCAGCAACTGGAAGGCTCAAACGTGATTCCGGCGATTGGCGAAGACCGTGCGCCGGTGTGGCCGGCGCACATCTGCGGCTCGATCACCCACAGCACCGGACACGCGGCGGCGATTGTCGCCAACAAGCGACACTGGCGCGGCTTGGGCATGGATCTGGAAAACCTGCTCGAGACCGAGCGTGCCAAACGCCTGGCCGGGGAGATCCTCACGCCAGCGGAGTTGCAGCGCATGGCCGCCGGCTCGCGAGAGCAACTGGGGTTGTGGGTGACCCTGACGTTTTCGGTGAAAGAGAGCCTGTTCAAGGCGCTGTACCCGATTGTGCAGAAGCGCTTTTATTTCGAGCACGCCGAGGTGCTGGAGTGGACGGAACAGGGTCAGGTTCGCTTGCGCTTGCTGACCGATCTTTCAGGTGAATGGCGTCATGGCACCGAGCTGGACGCGCAGTTTGGTGTGCAGGATGGGCAGTTGTTGAGTCTGGTCAGCATCCCTGCCTGAAGATTTTTCAGCGCCGCTGAGGGGCCCATCGCTGGCAAGCCAGCTCCCACAGGTTTCAGGGGTGTATCCAAAATCTGTGCTCACCACGGACACTGTGGAAGCTGGCTTGCCAGCGATTGGGGCCGGCAAAACCAGCACAAAACTCAGCGGCGCTCCTGATTCCTCGGCCAGCTCAGACTGAAACAGGCCCCACCCAGACTCTTGCTCTTGTTGATCAGCGCCCGCCCGTCATGCCAGTGAATGATCCGCCGCACAATCGACAGACCCAGCCCATGCCCGCCCGACGCCCGCGTGCGGCTGTCATCCAGACGCAGGAACGGCGTGAAGATGCGCTCCCACGCCGACTCCGGCACACCCGGCCCGTCATCCTCGACATCCACCCGGCAGCGCAGCTGCCCAACCTGATAACTCACCGTGACGTTCGAGTGCGCATGGCGCATCGCGTTGCTCACCAGGTTCTGCAACGCGCGATGCAAAAAGCGCGGCTCGGCCTCGACCCAGGCGCCGTCATTATCGGCAGCGGACAGGCATAACCCGCGCTGCACCGTGACCTCGGCACGCAACGGCGCCAGTTCTTCAATCACTTGATTGACCAGCGCATCGAGGTCGATGCGTTGAAAGGTCAGCGCGGGCGACCCCTGCTCCAGCCGCGCGTAGGTGAGCATTTCGTCCACCAGCTTATCGAGATCCTCGATGTCGTGATCCATGCCCTCGCGGTACTTTTCCAGCGCCTGCGGGGTGGTGGCCGAGCCGATCATCTCCAACCCGAATCGCAGACGCGCCACGGGTGTACGCAACTCATGGGACACCGCGCGCACCAGTTCGCGCTGGATCGCCAGCAACTGCTGCAAGTGCTCGGCCATGCCGTTGAACGCTGCCGCCAGCCGCCCCACCGAGTCAGCGCCACGGGCCGGCACGCGGGTTTCCAGACTGCCCTTGGCGATGCGCGTGGCTGCGGCTTCGAGACCGCGCAGACGTCGTTCGAGCTGGCGCACCAACAGATAAACGATCAGGCCGATCAGGCTCAGGCCGAGGGCCGCAATCAGCACCAGCCATTGCGGCGGATACGGATTCATCTGATACAGCGGACCGATTTCCAGCACCCACGGCGTGCCGACCATGCCGGCAAACACCCGGATCGAATCCCCGCCCTTGCCCAGCGCCATCACCGTATCGCCCTCGGACACACGGCGGCTCTGGTCTTCGTCCATGTCGGCCTCGTTGACCGTGACCAGGCGCAAATCAAAACCGAAACCTTTCTCCTCCTTTAACTGCGCCAGCCGCTTGGGCTGTTCGCCAACCGGCACCCGCACCAGTTCATCGGCCAGCAGGTAAATAGTCGCGCGGGCCAGTTGTTCGCTGATCTGCTGGACGTCGCCGGTCAGCAGCAACTGTTCCTTGTCGCTGACCAGTCGATAGACCCGCGCCGCATGCGGGCCGGTCTGCTCTACCAAGGCCTGACCGCGCTGCACCCGGGCGCGCTGAGAGAGGTCCAGATCGGTCTCGGAAAACGTCTTCAGCGCCAGCGGAATCCCCAGCAGACGCTCCCAGACCAACAATGCCCGGTGGCGCTCGGTTGCGTTCATCGGTTGCAGGTTGTCGGCCATCAGCGAGAACGTGCCGTGGGCCAGGCGCTCGCGGTATTGCTCGCTGCGCACCTGATTGAGCAGGTGCAATGCCAGCACCCCAAGCACCGCCACCAGAATCAGCGCCGCGCACATGCCGCCATAGATGCGCAGGAAGATCGAGTTCACAGCGCCAGATCCACACAGGCTTCCGGAACGAACAGATAGCCTTTGCTGCGGATGGTCTTGATCAGGCGCGGATGATCGGGGTCATCACCGATTTTCGGGCGGATGCGCGAGATGCGCACATCGATCGAGCGGTCCTGGCCGTCATAGCCGATGCCACGCAGCGCAGTGAAAATTTCTTCGCGAGAGAGGATTCGTCCGGCATTCGACACCAGCAGCCAGAGCAGGTCGAATTCGGCGCTGGTCAGTTCGATGCCGCTGTCACTGAGCCAGGCTTCGCGCAAGGCGTTGTCCACCACCAGCGGGCCGAATTGCAGGCGGCGGCTTTTTTCCGTGACCGGCTCGGCGCTGTCACTGCGCCGCAGCAAAGCCTGAATCCGTGCCAGCAACAGCCGTGGGCGCACCGGTTTGCACACGTAATCGTCGGCACCGAGGTCGAGGCCCTGGATCTGGTCGGCATCGTCGGTGCGCGCGGTGAGCATCAGGATCGGCCCGTCGTAACGGTCGCGGACCTTGCGGCAAATGCTCAAGCCGTCTTCACCGGGCAGCATCAGGTCGAGGATCACCAGGTCCGGCTGCTCCTTGATGATCCGCGCCGCCGCCAACGCACCGTTGCCTTCGATCTCCACGCGCAATCCATTGGCTTGCAGGTATTCGCGGGTGAGTTCGGCCAGTCGCTGGTCGTCCTCGACTATCAATACCTGCCAGGCTTCTTGCTCCACCGGTGACCTCTGCTTGCTGTTTTTGTTAATAAGGCAGAAACACACTGCCCCCTGTAGGAGCTGCCGCAGGCTGCGATCTTTTGCTTTTAAAAAGCAAGGTCAAAAGATCGCAGCCTGCGGCAGCTCCTACACAGGCGTGCGGTTGCCCGCAGATTCCGATGCTCCCGTCTTTTTGTCATCTTTTGGGAGCATAAGAATGGGTAAACGCCGCCCGATTGTATAAACGGCGTACCGGCAGAACACAAGTCGGCAAATGCGTTCGGACACGGCGGTTTTTTGTGATAGGGTTCGCGCCCTTAAAAATCCGCTGAAGCGTTTTTCCCGCGTGAAAAACAGTGACAAACGGTCTAGCTCAGCAGGTTCGCGGCCTACACGCGAATCAGCCCTTTCGCACACAATTTACGCACAGGTTTATCCACAGGCTATACGTTGCAATACTCCCCCGAAACGCATTATCTTGTAGCCCGTGCGCAAAAAAACCCTACATGTAGGGGTTAGCGCTAAAAAACCAAACACAAACCGGACAGTGAATTCAAGGCTTTTTATTGCCATTGTCGGGTTGAACCAAACGTATTTTCAGAAGCCCAAACCGCGCCTGCGGATGGCTACCGTTTTTCGGTCGACCACGACGATAACGGTACGGGTGTTGCAGTGACGAATCTGCTCCCCGAAAGGAATGCGGTTTCACGCGTAAAGCGCGAACCGAAGACTTCGGCATGGAAGCGGCGCCCACAAGGCCCCCTTCCTGAACTGTCCCGAAGTCGTTATGCCCGGCGCGTGCCGGTTGTAGTGCTTCAGGACGGAACGGTGGGCACCTTCATGGTGCCCAAACAAACATAGAGAACGTGGAGACACCCATGCAAACCGACACAACTCGCGAGAACCCGCAGGGCACCTTGCCGCAGGCCGCCGATTCGAATTCGGATCTGGCCGCCACCGCGCCTGGTCAACTGCGCGTGATCAAGCGTAATGGCACTGTCGTTCCTTACACCGATGACAAGATCACCGTCGCTATCACCAAAGCGTTTCTCGCAGTTGAGGGCGGCACCGCTGCCGCTTCGTCGCGAATCCACGACACCGTTGCCCGCCTGACCGAACAAGTCACCGCGACCTTCAAGCGTCGCATGCCGTCGGGCGGCACCATCCACATCGAAGAAATCCAGGACCAGGTCGAACTGGCCCTGATGCGTGCCGGCGAGCAGAAAGTCGCTCGCGACTACGTGATCTACCGTGACGCCCGTTCGAAAGAACGCGCAGCCCATACCCCGGTCGAAGCCGCAGTCGACGCGCATCCGTCGATCCGCATCACCCGCGCCGACGGCAGCCTCGCGCCGCTGGACATGGGCCGCCTGAACACCATCGTCACCGAAGCCTGCGAAGGCCTGGCTGAAGTCGATGGCGACCTGATCCAGCGCGAAACCCTGAAAAACCTGTACGACGGCGTGGCCCTGAACGACGTCAACACCGCACTGGTGATGACCGCGCGTACCCTGGTTGAACGTGAGCCGAACTACTCGTTCGTCACCGCCCGCCTGCTGATGGACACCCTGCGTGCCGAAGGCCTGGGCTTCCTGGGCGTGGCCGAAAGCGCCACTCACCACGAAATGGCCGACCTGTACGCCAAGGCGCTGCCGGCTTACATCGCCAAAGGTATCGAGTTCGAACTGCTGAACCCTGTGCTGGCCTCCTTCGACCTGGAAAAACTGGGCAAGGCGATCAACCACGAGCGCGACCAGCAATTCACCTACCTGGGCCTGCAGACCCTGTACGACCGTTACTTCATCCACAAGGATGGCGTGCGTTTCGAACTGCCGCAGATCTTCTTCATGCGCGTGGCCATGGGCCTGGCGATCGAAGAGAAGCAGAAAGAAGACCGTGCGATCGAGTTCTACAACCTGCTGTCGTCCTTCGACTACATGGCTTCGACCCCAACACTGTTCAACGCCGGTACCCTGCGTCCACAGCTGTCGAGCTGCTACCTGACCACCGTTCCAGACGACCTGTCGGGCATCTACCACGCGATCCACGACAACGCCATGTTGTCCAAATTCGCTGGCGGCCTGGGCAACGACTGGACGCCGGTGCGTGCACTGGGTTCGTACATCAAGGGCACCAACGGCAAGTCGCAAGGCGTGGTTCCGTTCCTCAAAGTAGTGAACGACACCGCTGTAGCCGTTAACCAGGGTGGCAAGCGCAAAGGCGCTGTGTGTGCCTACCTGGAAACCTGGCACATGGACATCGAAGAGTTCATCGAACTGCGCAAGAACACCGGTGATGATCGTCGTCGTACCCACGACATGAACACCGCCAACTGGATCCCTGACCTGTTCATGAAGCGTGTCTTCGATGACGGCAAGTGGACCCTGTTCTCGCCTTCCGAAGTACCGGATCTGCACGACCTGACCGGTAAAGCCTTCGAAGAGCGCTACGAGTACTACGAAGCCCTGACCGAGTACCCGGGCAAGGTCAAGCTGTTCAAGACCATCCAGGCCAAAGACCTGTGGCGCAAAATGCTCTCCATGCTGTTTGAAACCGGCCACCCGTGGCTGACTTTCAAGGATCCGTGCAACCTGCGTAGCCCGCAGCAGCACGTCGGCGTGGTTCACAGCTCGAACCTGTGCACCGAGATCACCTTGAACACCAACAAGGACGAGATCGCCGTTTGCAACCTGGGCTCGATCAACCTGCCGAACCACATCGTCGACGGCAAGCTGGACACCGCCAAGCTGCAACGCACCGTGAACACCGCCGTGCGCATGCTCGACAACGTGATCGACATCAACTACTACTCGGTGCCGCAAGCGAAGAACTCCAACTTCCGCCACCGTCCGGTCGGTCTGGGCATCATGGGCTTCCAGGACGCGCTGTACCTGCAGCACATCCCTTACGGTTCCGACGCGGCCGTCGAGTTCGCCGACAAGTCGATGGAAGCGGTCAGCTATTACGCGATCCAGGCGTCCTGCGACCTGGCCGACGAGCGCGGCGCGTACGAGACGTTCAACGGTTCGCTGTGGTCCAAAGGCATCCTGCCGCTGGATTCGCAACAGATCCTGATCGAACAGCGCGGCCAGAAGTACATCGACGTTGACCTGAACGAAACCCTGGACTGGGCACCGGTTCGCGCCCGTGTACAGAAAGGCATTCGCAACTCCAACATCATGGCCATCGCACCGACCGCGACCATCGCCAACATCACTGGCGTCTCGCAGTCGATCGAACCGACCTACCAGAACCTGTATGTGAAATCGAACCTGTCGGGCGAATTCACCGTGATCAACCCGTACCTGGTTCGCGACCTCAAGGCTCGCGGTCTGTGGGACTCGGTCATGATCAATGACCTGAAGTACTACGACGGTTCGGTGCAGCAGATCGAGCGCATCCCGCAAGAACTCAAAGAGCTCTACGCGACCGCGTTCGAAGTGGACACCAAGTGGATCGTTGACGCCGCCAGCCGTCGTCAGAAGTGGATCGATCAGGCCCAGTCGCTGAACCTGTACATCGCCGGCGCCTCGGGCAAGAAACTCGACGTGACCTACCGCATGGCCTGGTACCGTGGTCTGAAAACCACTTACTACCTCCGTGCCCTGGCCGCGACCAGCACCGAGAAGTCGACCATCAACACCGGCAAGCTGAACGCTGTTTCCAGCGGCGGCAACCACGGCGACGATTCGGTTCTGGCCGCTCCGGCAGGTCCGGCGCCAGTGCCAAAGGCTTGCGCGATCGACGAGCCGGATTGCGAAGCTTGCCAATAAGCTGAGTCGGATCAGGCGTCGCGAGACGCCTGATGCTTCCAGGCAAAAGAAACCCCCGACAGACTTCTGGTATGTCGGGGGTTTTCTTTGTCTGGAATAAAAATCGAAGCAAAAAAAACGGCGAAACCTGAACGTAGGCTTCGCCGTTTTTATTCATACAACGCCTTTTGTCAGACTGTGAATGACTCGGACATTGCCTGCCCTACGACAGGAATGGTGAAGGATTCACCGTTGTTGGTGTAGAACTTCTCGATGGTATTGGCGCCCGCATTCCAGTCCTTGAGGAATACACCGGAATTCAGGTTGCCGCTCTGGAAATCGGCTTTATTGAAGATATAGACTCCCAGGTCATTGGACTTGAGTACGACGTCACTGAACGTCTGAATATTCCTCAGGGTAACAGTGTCATTGCCCGAGCTGCCCTCATCAAAAATCGCCACCATGGTTTTTGAGGCCACGAAGTACTGATCGCTTCCTTCACCACCATAGCCATCACCCGACGCACTCAGGTACAACTTGTCGTTACCCGCTCCGCCACGCAGCTCGTAGCCATTACCGATAGCTATCAGCTCGTCATCGCCATCGCCACCATCGGCGATACCGGAAACGACGGTGATCTTGTCATTGCCGGCATCCCCGTAATAGATCGAACCAACGTCGCGCACGTAGCCCGAAATGTAGTCATTACCATTGCCGCCGTGGATGATATCTGCTTGATTGTCGGTCGAGGACACGCCCGTCAGTGCACCGGTAATGGTAAAGCTGTTGCCGTAGAGGACGTCATTGCCGTCACCACCGTCGATGATATCGTTACCGTCTCCGCCCTCAATCATGTTGGCCAATGCGTTACCCGTCAGCGTGTCGTTGAACGCGGAACCGACCAGGTTATCAATGTTGC
This sequence comes from Pseudomonas sp. S8, assembly GCF_050473925.1. Lineage (NCBI taxonomy): Bacteria > Pseudomonadati > Pseudomonadota > Gammaproteobacteria > Pseudomonadales > Pseudomonadaceae > Pseudomonas > Pseudomonas sp. S8. The sequence continues at coordinate 5,994,394 of NZ_JBFDVZ010000016.1, read as the reverse complement.
TCAACACATCTCCCTCGGCATCGCCCCCGGTGCCAGCACCGGTCAACAGGCTCACCTGAACCCCGGCAGCGCTGTTGACGTACCACGCGGCATCACCGCGCCCCACGCCCGTCAGCACATCCGCACCGCCGCCGCCAACAAAACTCTCAACCGCGCCGGCACTACCCGTGAAGGTGTCCGCATAACTGGAGCCCTGGAAGGCTTCAATGGAGGTGTACACATCTCCCGCACCAGCACCCGTCACAAGAGGAGCACTGAGATTGAAGGTAACGCCCTCGGTTTCATATGCAAAACTCAGGAAATCGACACCGAAGCCACCATCAAACCGATCCAATCCAGCACCGCCAATAAAGATATCGCCAGTATTGGAACCGTTGATTTGCTCGATACCGCTGTAAGTATCCCCTGCAGCCGATCCGCCATTGGCAACGCCGGTTTTGGTGCTGATAACCGCCGAACCGCTGTCGGCATAACTGGCGATATCAAAACCTGCCCCGCCAATCAGTTGATCCGCACCCGCACCACCATACAGAGTGTCATTGCCTGCACCGCCGGTGATGATGTTGTCACCGGCGTTACCGAAACCGATGAAGTTACCGGTGCCGGTATAGGTCAGACGCTCCACCTCTGCGTTCAGGGTGTAGTTGACCTGATTGGTACGGACCTCATCGTCTCCCTCTCCCGCCAGTTCGTTAACCAGTACCGAACCTGTGCCGGTGGCAAAATAGACGTCATTACCCAGCCCACCACTGAATGTCATGGTTCCGGCCGTAACCGTGAACTGATCGTCGAAGACTGTCCCGATAATGTTCTCGAAATTGCTGAACACATCGCCCTGTGCATCGCCACCGACGCCCGTGCCGGCGTTATTGGCGACCGTCATGACGACAGCCTGGGCAGAACTGGAGTAATCCAGCTTGTCGGCGGTTCCAGCAGCACCATCAAGGATATCGACCTGGGCACTTGCAACGAAGATATCGTTGAAGGATGAGCCACGGAACGTTTCGATTCCGGAAAAAGTGTCCCCGGCCGCAATCCCGGTGTGTACGCCGGTCTTGAGGTTCAGCGTCACGCCAGCACCGCTGTAATCGTCCTGATAGCTGACAGTGTCCGTACCGGCTCCGCCGATCAACTGGTCCGCACCGCCCCCCCCCATAAGCAAATCATTGCCGCTGCCGCCAGTGATGACGTTGTCGCTCGCATTGCCCCGGCCGGTGAAAGTGCCATTGCCGACACCGGTATAGGTCAGGCGCTCGACATTGTTTGCCAGTGTCACGTCGGCCTGACTGGTACGTACTTCGTCATACCCGCCGTCGACGCCCTCAATGACATTCAGGGTGTAGTTACCGTTGACGATGTAGACATCGTTGCCCGCACCACCGGTGAACGTCATCGAGCCCGCAGTAAGGGTGAACTGATCATCCTGGGCGGTCCCGATGATGTTCTCGAAGTTGCTGAACACATCGCCCTGCGCATCACCGCCCCCCCCAACGCCGCCGCCATTGGCGACAGACATGACGATGGCTTGCGCAGAACCGGAATAATCCAGCTTGTCGACGCCGCCGGCACCATCGAGGGTATCAACAGCAGAACTGGCAACGAACGTATCGCCATTGGCTGAACCACGGAAGGCTTCAATACCGGAGAAGGTATCCCCGGCCGCTATTCCAGTGTGCACACCCGTTTTCAGATTGAGCGTTACCCCTGCACCACTGGCATCATCCTCATAACTCACGGTATCGATACCAGCACCACCGATGAGCTGGTCAGCACCTGCGCCACCCGACAGCACATCATTGCCTGCACCACCGGTGATGACGTTGTCGCTGGCATTACCGCGCCCGGTGAAATTGCCGCTACCGGTATAAGTCAGGCGCTCGACCTCTGCGTGTAACCCGGCACTGATCTGACTGGTACGCACCTCGTCATCGCCGCCGCCTGCCACTTCAACGATATTGAAACCGCCCGTGCCGTCGACGACGTAGACATCGTTGCCAGCGCCACCAACCGCCACCGTGAGGCCTGCATTGACAGTGAACCGATCGCCGTAAGCCGAACCGATAACCCACTCCATATTACTGAACTGATCACCCTGAGCGTCGCCTCCCAAGCCTGTACCGGCGCCATTGGCGACGGTGATGCTGACTGCCTGATCGGAGAGGGAATAGTCCAGTTTGTCCAGACCACCCGCACCATCCAGAATGTCGGCGCCCGTTCCGGCGAAGAAGGTATCGCCATAGGCTGAACCACGAATGGCCTCGATGCTGTCGAAGGTATCGCCCTGAGCCAGACCGGTATGCACACCTGTCTTCAGGTTGATGGTGACACCGGCACCCGTCCTTTCATCTTCATAACTCGCGGTGTCCATACCGGCGCCGCCAATGAGCTGGTCAGCACCTGCGCCGCCGATGAGCACATCATTGCCAGCGCCACCTGAAATGATGTTTTCGCCCGCGTTACCACGCCCGGTGAAGTTGCCCGTGCCCGTGTAAGTCAGGCGTTCGACGTTGGCTGCCAGGGTCATGTCAGCCTGGTTGGTAAAAAGCTCGTCAATACCGCCGCCAGCAGCCTCGATAATGGCGCCGTTGAAATAGCCATTGATGATGTAGACGTCATTACCCGCCGCGCCATTCAACGACAGCCCACCGCCATTGAGGGTGAAGGTATCGTTGAACGCAGAGCCGATCACGGTTTCCACGTTGATGAACGAATCCCCTAGAGCGTCACCACCAGTGCCTGTTCCCGCATTCACAGCGGAAGACAGAATGCTGATGGCTTGGGCAGAGGTCGAATAGTCGAGAATATCGCCACCCTGAAGACCGTCGAAGCTATCAGCAGCAGCGCCGCTGACAAAAGTATCGCCGTAGTTGGTGCCCTTGTAGAGTTCGATACCGGAGTAGCTGTCGCCCAAGGCGATACCTGTATTTACACCGGTCTTGAGGTTCAGGGTCACGCCGATGCCATTCACGACTTCTTCATAGCTGGCGATATCGAAACCGGCACCGCCAATCAACTGGTCAGCCCCTGCACCACCCGTCAACACGTCGTCACCCGCACCGCCGGTGATGATGTTGTCACCTGCGTTACCAACACCCTTGAAGTTACCCGTACCCGTGAAGGTCAGGCGCTCGACGTTGGCCGCCAGATACGAGGTGTTCTGTGTCGTGCGAACTTCGTCATCACCACCGCCGAAGGCTTCGATGATACCGGCGTTGGTATTGCCATTGATGATGTAGACGTCATTGCCCGCGCCGCCATTGAGGGTCAATCCACCACCGGTGAGGGTGAATGTATCGTTGAAGGCCGAACCGATGACAGTTTCCACGTTAGTGAACGTATCGCCCTGAGCGTCACCACCCGTGCCAGTGCCCGCCCCAGCAACGGCCGAAGTAATACTGATGGCCTGCGCCGAGGTTGAGTAATCGAGGACATCGCCGCCCTGCAGGCCATCAAAACTATCGACTGCTGCACCGCTGACGAAGGTGTCACCGTAGTTGGTGCCCTTGTAGAGTTCGATACCGGAGTAGCTGTCGCCCAAGGCGATACCTGTGTTTACACCGGTCTTGAGGTTCAGGGTCACGCCGATGCCATTCACGACTTCTTCATAGCTGGCGATATCGAAACCGGCACCGCCAATCAACTGGTCAGCCCCTGCACCACCCGTCAACACGTCGTCACCCGCACCGCCGGTGATGATGTTGTCACCTGCGTTACCAACACCCTTGAAGTTACCCGTACCCGTGAAGGTCAGGCGCTCGACGTTGGCCGCCAGATACGAGGTGTTCTGTGTCGTGCGAACTTCGTCATCACCACCGCCGAAGGCTTCGATGATGCCGGCGTTGGTATTGCCATTGATGATGTAGACGTCATTGCCCGCGCCGCCATTGAGGGTCAGTCCACCACCGGTGAGGGTGAATGTATCGTTGAAGGCCGAACCGATGACAGTTTCCACGTTAGTGAACGTATCGCCCTGAGCGTCACCACCCGTGCCAGTGCCCGCTGCAGCAACGGCCGAGACGATACTGATGGCCTGAGCCGACGTTGAGTAATCAAGGACGTCGCCGCCCTGCAGGCCATCGAAGCTATCGGCGGCGGCGCCACTGACGAAGGTATCCCCCCAATTCGTACCTCTGAAAACTTCAATGTCAGTAAACGTATCACCCTTGGCGGCACCGGTGTGCACACCCGTCTTGAGGTTCAGCGTCACGGGGATGACGTTGGTCACATCTTCATAACTGGCGATGTCGATCCCCGCTCCTCCATTGATCTGGTCGGCCCCCTCCCCGCCCATCAACACATCATTGCCGGCGCCACCATTCAAAATGTCATCACCGGCAAAGCCACGTATCTGATCATCACCCGCGGTACCCACCAGGGTATCTGCCGCGTTGGTGCCATTTATAACTGCCATTACATCTTCCTTGTGTTGTGTGTCGAAACTACGCAGAAACGCCAGACACTCCGGGGTTGACCCTCTCTTGAAGGTGTACTGGGTTTGATTATTTGTGGGGTTGAGCAGGCGAGGCAGTGTTTTTTATGACATCCGTTTCCGAGCAGCCTGTCGCTGCAATGTGAGGCAGACCGTACGAAAATTTGACGGACACCGCTTGTTACTCGTGGCGTCAGCAAGTTCCACACCAGACGAGCCGACGAACGGTAGAGAATTGAAAAATTAAATTCCGTTTACGCAAAAAAAAACCGACGCATCAAGGCGTCGGTTTTTAGTAGAGCCGGCTCCAGCAATCAAGTCATCTGAATGATGGTCTGCATGATGGTGCTCTGAGTCGAAATGGTCTTCGCGTTCGCCTGATAGTTGCTCTGGCCCTTGATCAGGTCCACCAGCTCGTTGGTCAGGTTAACGTTGGACTCTTCCAGCGAGTTGGACGCGATCGAACCCAGCGTACCGGTTTCCGGTGCATCGTAACCCGGGATACCCGAGGCGAAGGTTTCTTTCCAGCTGGTACCGCCGACAGCCTGCAGGCCTTGTTCGTTGGTGAAGCTGGCCAGCGCAACCTGGCCGATGGCCTTGCTCTGGTTGTTGCTGAAGTTGGCGAACAGGGTACCGGTACCGTCGATGGTCAGGTTGGTGATCTGGCCGGTGGCGTAACCGTCCTGAGTCGGAATCGAACGCGCGGTGTCTGCGTTGAACTGAGTGGTCTTGGCCATGGAAATGGTCACGCCATTGGCGTTGGCAGCCGCGCCGTTAGGCGTGAATTTGCCGTTGGTCACGGTACCCGGTACCCAGCCGGTCAGCTTCAAGTCACTGCTGATGATCGGCTTGAGGGGATCCAGCGGGTCTGGCGTGCTGACCTGAGTCAAATTGCCAGAGCTGTCGAAGGTCAGTGTCGAAGCAACCGGAGGAGTGGCAGGATCGCTTGGATCGCTACCGGTAGCGTCCGGATTGCGCCCATCCACCAAGGTGTAAACCTTCCAGGTATTGTCATCAGTCTTCACAAAGTACTGATCCATGACGTGCGAGTTGCCCTGAGTGTCATAGATCGGGGTACTGAATGACTTGGTGTACGTCGCAAGCTTGGTCGGATCGAACACGACAGCGTTGGCGCCCGTATCGACGATTTTTGTTGCCGAGGAGTTCAGGTTGATGCTCGAAGTCACCAACGAAGTCGACTTCGGCGCCAGGTTCGAGGTGTCGATCTTCAGGTCGGTCAACACGCCGTTGATGATCTTGCCGTTGGCGTCCACACCGTAACCCTGCAGACGCGAGGTGTAGTCGGTGTTGGTGATGAAACCGGCGTTGTCGACCTTGAACGTACCGGCACGGGTGTAGGTGATCGAGCCGTTGTTGCTCATGGTGAAGAAGCCGGAACCGTTGATGCCCATGTCCAGCACGTTACCGGTGTTGTTGATGTCACCCTGGGTGAACTGCTGGGACACGTTGGCCAGGCGCACGCCGTTGCCGATGACCTTGCTGCCGCTACCCAGGCGAGTGGCCGAGTAGACGTCTTCGAATTCTGCACGGGACGATTTGAAACCGGCGGTCGCGACGTTGGCGATGTTGTTGCCGGTCACGTCCAGTTGTTTGTTGGCTGCATAGAGACCGCTAAGGCCGATATTGAAAGACATATTCCACTCCTTTGTGCCGGTTAGTCGGCTCTATATACCAATGGTTTGTACTTTGGACAGGGCGACGGTGCCCTTGCCGGACAGGTTGAGCATCAGCTCGCCACCGGTCTGGCTGATCGTCACGCTGTTGACCGTGGCTGGCAGGTAGGTCGCCATATCGGTCGAGGTGCCATTGATCGAGGCGTTGGCCTTGACGGTATAGGTACCGGTCTTCACCAGGTTGCCGTCCTTGTCCTTGCCGTCCCAGGTGAAGCTCGCGCTGCCTGCGGCGCGACTGCCCAGATCGAGGGTGCGAACGACCGCGCCGCTGCTGTCGGTAATGCTGACGGTGCCGCCGGCAATCGACGATGGAACGGTGACCGAACCGGTCATGCCTTTGCTCGGGTCGTCCAGTTGAACGGTGTTGGTCTGCACGATCACGTTGCGACCGACCAGCGACGACGCCTGCAGTGCCTGCGACGAGTTGTAATTGCCGGCCAGCGAGCTGACGGTGCTGTTGAGGGTGGTGATGCCCTCAAGGCTGCTGAACTGCGCCAGCTGCGCAACAAAGGCGCTGTTGTCCTGCGGGTCGAGCGGGTTCTGGTTTTTCAACTGGGTGACCAGCAATTGCAGGAACGCATCCTTGCCCAGGGCTTGGCCGCCGGTGGAGCTGTTGGTGGCCGAGGCAATGCCATCAGTGGTCGTACTGCTCGTTTTCTTCGAGGAGTTCGCCAGGATGTCATTCATGCTCAGGCTGCTGGTGGTATCGGAAACACTCATGGCAGTCGCCCCTTATTACTGACCGAGGGTCAGTACCTTCTGCATCATGGTTTTGGCGGTGTTCATCATTTCGGCGTTGGTCTGGAACGACCGGCTCGCGGAAATCATGTCAGCCATTTCTTCCACCACGTTGACGTTCGGGTAGTACACGTAGCCCTTGGCGTCAGCGGCCGGATGGTTCGGCTCGTAGCGTGCTTCGAGGTTGCTCTGGTCTTCGACCACGCCAAGTACCTGCACGCCCTGCCCTGCGGCGTCCTGGCTCTGGAACAGCGAGTTGCTGCCGCTGTTCTGGCCGCCCTGAAACATGGTGGCGAACACCGGGTGACGGGCGCGGTAAGTCTGGTCGATGCTCGACGAAACGGTTTCGGCGTTGGCGATGTTCGACGCCACGGTGTTCAAACGCGTGGTTTGTGCGCTCATGCCGCTGCCGGCAATGTTGAAAACGCTGGACAGGGACATGGATTACTCTCCGCGCAGGGCCGATACCAGCCCTTTGAATTTGCTGTTGAGCAGGGTGAAGCTGGCCTGGAAGCCCACGGCGTTTTCCGCGTAATTGGACTGTTCCAGCTGAGCATCCACGGTGTTCTGGTCAATCGAAGGCTGCATCGGCGTGCGATACATCAGCGACTCGTCGCCATTGCCCAGGCCTTCAGCTTCGATGTGACGGCTGTTGGTCATGTTCAGGGCGATGGTGCCGTTGGCGTTTTTCTGGCTCTGTGCTTCGAGCACTTTGGAGAAGTCCAGATCCCGAGCCTTGTAGTTCGGGGTATCGGCGTTGGCGATGTTGTTGGCCAGCACTTCAGCGCGCTGGGCACGGAAACCCAATGCCTTTTCGTGAATGCCGAGCGCTTTATCGAAGCTGATGCTCATGTCGGGAACCTTCGGGTGAGCGGTTTTTCGTACCTGAGCTTTAGCAAGCGCCGTGCCAAACACAAAAACCCACGTAAACCGGGGCTTTGCGGGGAATCGGCAAAGCGGCAATGCCAGAAAAGCGGCAACCGGTTTCCGCTGCCTGCCGCTTTTCTGCCGCTTCGTCCTGTTAACACCTCTCCCTGTAGGAGCTGCCGAAGGCTGCGATCTTTTGATCTTGATCCTTCAAAACAGGATCAAAAGATCGCAGCCTTCGGCAGCTCCTACATGAAACAAAGCATCAGGCATAAAAAAGGGAGCCCTTGGGGCTCCCGATTTTGTATGCCTGATGCTTTGTTTCACTTCGCCTGGTAAATGATCCCCGGACTGCACTGAACCATCTGGTAATGATCCGGCAAACCGTTCAGCGCTTCGGACGCGCCAAGGAACAGATAGCCGCCCGGCTTCAGCGTGCTGTGAATGCGCAACAGGATGTCTTTCTTCACCTCGGCGGAGAAGTAGATCAGCACGTTGCGGCAGAACACGATGTCGAACTTGCCCAGACTGGCGTAGCTGTCGAGCAGGTTGAACGAACGGAATTCCACCCGGTTCTTGATCGGCGCCTTGATCACCCAGCGCCCCGGCCCTTTCGGGTCGAAGTAGCGCTGCAGGCGATCAGCGGACAGACCGCGACCGATTGCCAGGCTGTCGTACTCGCCGGTCTTGCAGTTGGTCAGCATGCTGCCGGACAGGTCGGTGGCAACGATCTGCACGCCCATCTTCAACTGACCAAGGTTGCTGCGCTCGAACTCGTCGATCGACATCGACAGCGAATACGGTTCCTGACCCGACGAGCATGCCGCCGACCAGATCCGCAGACGCTGGTTGGGGCTGGCCTTGATCGCCTCGGGCAGCACCTTGTTTTTCAAGACTTCAAACGGATAGGTGTCGCGAAACCACAGGGTTTCGTTGGTCGTCATGGCATCGACCACCTGCTCGCGCAAACCGCTGCGCGGCTGGGTCTGGATGCGCTGTACCAGCTCACCCAGGGACTTGATGCCTTGCTGCTCCATCAGTTTGTTGAGACGGCTCGAGACCAGGTACTGCTTGTTTTCACCGAGCAAAATGCCACAGGCTTTTTCCAGGAAGACCCGGAACTGTTCGAAATCCAAATTACCCGTAGACAATGATGCCGCCTCTTAAATCGTGTTGACCGCCAGGGGCAGAAGGCCCCTAGCTGATATCTGCTGCTTTGATCCGGTCGACTACCCGGGATGCCAGGTCATCAGGACGGAATTTGGCCAGGAAGTCATCGGCACCGACTTTCTTGACCATCGCCTGATTGAATACCCCCGACAACGAAGTATGCAGGATGATATGAAGCTTTTGCATGCGTGGATCGCTGCGGATTTCCGCCGTCAGGGTGTACCCGTCCATCTCCGGCATCTCGATGTCGGAAATCATCATCAGGAACTCTTCTTCCGGCTTCTTGCCCTCATCGACCAGCTTGCGCAGGTAGTCCAGCGCCTGCTTGCCATCGTTCAGCGCCACCACTTCGACCCCGACCGTCTGCAGGCAGCGCGTGACCTGCTTGCGCGCCACCGACGAGTCATCGACCGTCAGCACCCGCAGCGACAACGCCTTGCTCTGGGTCTCGACATCGACCACGCCGACCGAAATCGCTTCCGGCGTCGGCGCGACTTCCGCCAGCACCTTCTCGACATCGATGATTTCGACTAACTGATTGTCGACTCGAGTCACAGCGGTCAGGTAATGATCGCGCCCCGTGCCCTTGGGCGGCGGATGGATCTCTTCCCAGTTCATGTTGACGATGCGCTCCACCGAGCGAACCAGGAAACCCTGGGTCTTGGTGTTGTACTCCGTGATGATCACGAACGGACTGTTCTTGTCTTTCAACGCCCCGGAACCGGTCGCCATTGCCAGATCAAGGATCGGAATGGTCGCCCCCCGGATATTCGCCACCCCGCACACGACAGGACTGGACTTGGGCATCAACGTCAGCGACGGGCATTGCAGCACTTCCCGCACCTTGAACACGTTGATTCCGTAGAGCTGTTGACCGTCAAGACGGAACAACAACAGCTCCAGGCGATTCTGCCCTACCAGTTGCGTGCGCTGGTTCACCGAATCCATTACACCAGCCATGCCCAGACTCCTACACCAACGCCAAGTGTTGTTGCGACGCACATTCATTGCTAAACGGCACGGCGCTTGCTTTTTAACTCGTATGAACGCTCAAACGACATTTTTCCGACGCCTGACCTCCCGCACCCGCAAAGCGCTGTGCGCGACGTCTGCCGTCTGCTTGTTTTTCGCTGGCAGCCCTGCCGGTGCTGATACGGTTACCTTGCCTGACATGCTTATCGGCGTCACTCAGGGCTTTCTTGAGTTCACCGTAGAAGACTATCTGGCTACCAGTCAAACCGAAGGCCGCTACGAAATCGAGGTCAACCAGCTCGACCCGCGTATGCGCATGCCTATGTGCGACAAGGAATTGACAGCGTCGCTGGAGAGTCCTGCACGTCCGCTGGGCCGGGTTACGGTCAAGGTCCGGTGCGAAGGAAGCTCGCCGTGGACGGTGTTCGTGCCCGCTCAAGTCCGCCTGTTTCGCGAGATTGTCACCACCACCCGACCGCTCAAACGCGCCGGCATTATCGAGCCGCAAGACGTGACCTTGCGTGAACGCGACATCAGCCAGATCAATCAGGGTTTTCTGACGTCGGTGGATGAAGCCATCGGGCAGAAATTAACCCGACCAACGGTAGCCGATCAGGTGATTACCCTCGTGCATCTGGAACAGGCAGAAGTGGTGCGCAAGGGCGATCAGGTGGTCATCATCGCCCGCAGCGGCACACTCGCCGTGCGCATGCCCGGTGAAGCCCTGGCCAATGGCGGTTTGAAAGAACAGATCCGAGTGAAAAACCTCAATTCCAACCGGGTAATCAAGGCGCAGGTCATCGCGCCGGGCCAAGTGGAAGTCGCCATGTAAAACGCTCGAGCAGAAAACTGGCGCCAGCCCCGACGCTTCCCTAAACTGTGCCGCAGCAGGACACGCTTCGGCACATGCAGCTCATTGCAAAGTGAGCCTAAAGTTTTCCAGGGAATGGCCGAGAACATGGCAAGCGTCCAAATTCCCAGAGGTTTTTAACATGGTCATCGATTTCAGCCGTTTGAACAGCTCCTCGTCACTTACGGGCAGTACGCGTACCAGCAACGCCAAGGAAACCGCCGAAACCGGCACCTCCGCGCCGCTGAATACCCAGGCCGAAACGGCCGGTACCGCAAAAAGCGGGGAATCGGTACACCTCAGCAATGAGGCTCAACAGTTGCAGAAGGTCACTGACAAGCTGCGCGATCAGCCTGCCGTCGACAAAGCCCGCGTGGCCGAGTTGAAAGCAGCGATTGCCGATGGCAGCTACAAGGTCGACAGCAACCGTGTAGCCAGCAAACTGCTCAACTTCGAAGCCCAGCGCTAGGCTTTTGCCGGCGCCAGGCTTTTGGACGCTTAGAACCCAAGGCCAGCCATGCACGACACTAATTTATTGCAACTGATCACTGACGACTTTGCTCCAGCTCAACAATTGCTGGAGTTGCTGCAAACCGAGTCCCTCGCTTTGCACGGTCGCGACATGCCTCTGCTCGAAGATATTCTGGCGCGCAAACAGGCATTGATCATTCTGCTTGAACAGCATGGCCGCAAGCGCAGCGAAATCCTTGCCAGCCTCAACCTGCCGCTCGACCGCCAGGGCCTGGAGCAACTGGCCAGCCAGTCGAGCATTGGCGACCAGTTGCTGTCCCAAAGCGATGTGCTGACCGACCTGATTGCCCAGTGCCAGGCGGCCAACGTCAAGAACGGCCAGTCGATCCAGATCCAGCAGGCCGCTACGGCCAATCAGCTGAAAATCCTCACCGGGGGCGAACCGCCAGCGCTGTATGACGCCTCGGGCACTTTCGCCAAACCCACCAAGCCGCGTACGCTCAGCCAGGCGTGAGCCATTCGATGTGCCTGCACTATCAACCCGCGAAACATGCTGGCAAAATGCTGGCTAGTCGTAGTCAAATTTTGTCTGGAGATTGAGAAAACGTGCCAAACGCCCTAAGCGCGGATGATACTCCGCAGCCACCAAAGGTGCTGACCACGCCCCTGGAAATCTCCAGCAACCTGCGCCAGCTGCAGGAAAGCCACGATCCGCTGATCATCACTTTCCATGAGCGCAGCCAGCGCTTCCAGAGCTACCTGATCAAGGTTGACCGGGAAACCGCGACGATTGCCCTGGACGAAATGATCCCGCGCGATGGCGAGCGTTTTCTGCAGGCGGGCGAACCGTTCAAGGTCGAAGGCTTCCACGAGGGCGTGCGCATCGCCTGGGAATGCACTGGCACGCTGAACATCGAAGAATCCGACGGTGACCGCTTCTACACCGGTCAACTGCCAACCGAAGTGGTCTACCACCAGCGCCGTAATGCCTTCCGTGCCGCGTTGAAGCTGACCGATCTGGTCAGCGTCGAACTTGGCGGCGAAAAACTCAAGGCGCCGATCAGCGGCAAACTGCTGGATATTTCCGCCACCGGGTGCAAGCTGCGCTTTGAAGGCGACATCACCGACCGCCTGCAACTGGGCCAAGTCTATGACCGCATGATCGCCACCCCGCTGTTCGGCAATCAACCGATCTCGGTCGAGCTGCGCTACCTGCACTTCGAAGAAAAGCTCAACATCACCTTCGCCGGCTTGCGCTTCCACAACATCAATGGCCAAGCGGCGCGCAACGTCGAGCGCTTCGTTTATCAACTGCAGCGTGAAGCACGCCGGTTCGATAAAGACGATCTGTGATTCGCACAGGCAAATAGAAAGGGCAGTCCCTGGCGGGACTGCCCTTTTTTATTTCTACGTTCCCGTCCTGGACTGGAGATACCTGTGGCGAGGGGATTTATCCCGGATGGGTTGCGCAGCAGCCCCAGACCGGACGCCTCGATTCCACTGCCACACCGCACTGAATGGCTTAGGGTCGCTTCGCAACCCATCGGGGATAAATCCCCTCACCACAGTTAAAGAATCACTCTTTGAACATTGTTGCCCTCACCCGACTCAGGGTCTGGCCCCACTGATGTCCGGTGTCGGTTTATCGCCCTCATCAGCCGGATCAGGTTCGGCCACTGCTTCAGGCTGCACTTCGGGTTCTGGCTCCGGTTCTGGCTCCGGCGTAACCGTGGTCTGCATCTGCTCCTGCACCACCTGCTCATCCACCCGCGGATCGAGCGCGGCCACCAGCGGCGAGCTGGACATGCTGTCGGGCATCGCCACGTGATGCAGCGGTGCGTCGTCGACCTGATGCAGATTGGTCACCGCTTTCGGCCGAATGCGCCACACCAGCACCAACGCAAAGAAGCTGAAGAACGCGTACAAACTCTGACTGCCGAACAGCTTCATCAGCACGCCCGCCAGCAGCGGACCGATACTCGCGCCGACCCCGTAGGTCACCAGCAGCATCGCCGTCAGCGACACCCGGCGATCGCCCTCGACATGGTCGTTGGAGAACGCCACCGCCAGCGGATACAGGCAGAACTGCACCAGCGAACAAAGGAAGCCGACCACGAACAGCACCTCAAGCGGCACCTGCGGCAAGATCGCCAACGGCAACGCCGCCACCGCGAGGAATCCGGCAAAACAACGAATCAGCAGCGCTCGGTCATAACGGTCGGACAACCAGCCCAACGGCCACTGCACCAGCAGTCCGGCAAAAATGCAGCTACCCATGAACAGACCGACCTGCTCGGTCGACAGCCCCTGCTGCGACGCATACAACGGCGCCAGACCGTAGAACGAGCCGATGATCAGGCCTGCGCCGAGCACCGTGCTCAACGACTGCGGCACGCGCTTGATAAAGAAGCGCGGCTCCATCGGTGCCGGATGCAGCGGCGCCGGGTGAATCCTTCGGGTCAGCGCCACCGGCACCAGGCACAGGGCAAAACACAGCGCGACCAGCATCAGCAGCTCCAACCCCAGGCCCGGGTGCATGACCAGAATCAACTGACCGAGCACCAGCCCCAAGTAAGAAGCGATCATGTAACCGCTGAACACCAGCCCGCGCTGATTGGCGTCGGCCTGCTCGTTGAGCCAGCTCTCGATCACCATGTACTGACACATCATGCCCAGACCGACGATGGTCCGCAGCACCAGCCACGCCGGCAGCCAGTCCACCAGGCCATGCCCGAGCACCGCCGCGCCGACGATCCCGGCACACGCCGAATACGCTCGAATGTGTCCGACACGGGCGATCAAGCGGTGACCGATCTTGCCGCCCAGCACCAGGCCGAAATAGTTGGCCGCCATCAGCGCACCAACCCACAGCCCATCGACATGGTCAGCGGCCAGGCGCAATGCCAGGTAAGTAGAAAGAAGGCCCGAGCCGATCAACATCATCAGCGAGGCGAAATACAGCGCTCGAAAGGATTTCCAGATTTGGCGCATCGGCGTTCCGAGCGGCTCCTTGCAGTGAGTATCGGGCTATCCAAACGATAGCCCGATGGCGACAGTTCGTCAGGCCTGGGCTGCTAGAACACGCCGTTCCCAGGGAGTGATTTCATCAAAGAAGCTGGTCAACTCCATGGTCTTCGAAGCGATGTAGCCTTCGATGAACTCCTGTCCGAACAGTTCCCTGGCCAATTGGCTACGTTTCAGACGCTCGAGCGCGGCATGCAAGGTACACGGCAGCGAAAGATTGTCCGGCACTTCGAATTCGCCCTGAATCGCCGCGCTTGGCTCCAGCTCATGTTCGATCCCGTGCAAGCCGGCGGCCAGACTTGCGGCAATCGCCAGATACGGGTTGGCATCGGCGCCAGGCAACCGGTTTTCCACGCGTCGAGCCACTGGCGAACTGGCCGGAATGCGCAACCCTGCGGCGCGGTTGTCGTGGGACCAGCAGGCATTGTTGGGCGATGCATACGGGTGACACAGACGCTGATAGGAGTTCACGTTCGGCGCAAACAGCGCGGTGAAATCGGCCATGGCCGCCTGCTGTCCGCCGATGAAGTGGCGGAACATCGCCGTCGGCTGGCCATTCTCGTCACTGAACACATTCTTGCCGGTCGCGATCTCGACGACGCTCTGGTGAATGTGCATCGAACTGCCCGGTGTGTGCGCCAGCGGCTTGGCCATGCACACCACGTTCAGACCATGCTTGAGCGCGACTTCCTTGAGCAGGTGTTTGAACAGGAAGGTCTGGTCGGCCAGCAACAGCGGATCACCGTGCAGCAGATTGATCTCGAACTGGCTGACGCCCATTTCATGCATGAAGGTATCGCGCGGCAGACCGAGGGCCGCCATGCATTTATAGACTTCGCTGAAGAACGGCCGCAGACCGTTATTGGAACTGACGCTGAACGCCGACTGACCATCCTCGCGGCGCCCGTCGAGGCCGACTGGCGGACGGAACGGTTGGGTCGGATCGGTGTTCGGCGCGAAGACGAAAAACTCCAGCTCGGTCGCCACCACCGGCGCCAAGCCACGTGCGGCGTAACGAGCGATGACTTTCTTCAGTTGACCACGGGTCGACAGGTTTGAGCTTTCGCCGCTCAGTTCGTCAGCATCGCAGATGGCCAGGGCACGCGGTTCGTCGCTCCATGGCAAGGGATGAATCATGCTCGGCTCGGCGACCAGCGCCAGGTCACCGTCATCACTGCCGTAAAACCGCGCCGGCGGATAACCGCCCATGATGCATTGCAGCAGCACCCCCCGCGCCATCTGCAAACGCCGCCCTTCGAGGAATCCCTCGGCGGTCATCACCTTGCCGCGCGGCACGCCGTTCAAATCCGGCGTGACACATTCAATCTCATCAATGCCGGTCAGTCGCTGCGCGAGTGAACGCTGGCCATCGGTTGTCATGACGCAATCCTTGTTATTGTGCGAGCCGCGAACGGCGACCCGTACAAAATAGGCTCCGGCTGTTCGGAATATCAAGCAGCGTCAAACAAAAACCCGAGTCACGGCAGGTAAAGGCTGAACACCCCGCCCCCCAATGGCCCGCCATTACGAATTTCGGTGTGCCCGACCACGCCGTTGCGCTGATGCAACGCAGCAATGCGGTTGGCGAAATACAGGCCCAGACCCGTGCTGCCGCTGCTGTGATTGATGCCCTGCACGTAATCCGCCTGACGCTCGAGCATCTCGGCCGGGTAACCGTCACCGTCATCATTGATGCTCAACACCAGCTGCCCGGCTTCGTCACTGACAGTGATCAGCAGCGACTCGCGGGCATAACGAATGGCGTTGTTGATGCAGTTGCCCAACACCGACGCAACCAACTCACGATCGAAGAAACCCAGCGGGCTCAGCGGATCGACTTCATAGGTGGCGATAATCCCGCGACTGGCGAACACCTCTTGGTGCGATGCCAGTTGCGCCTCGATGAAATCATCCAGCTCGTGATACGCCGGTTGCAGCGGCAACTGGTTGACGCCGAGCTTGTACAGCCCAAGCAACTGCACCAGCATGCCGTTGAGGTGGGCAAACTCGAAGTCGATCACGCCCTGCTCCGCCCCTCCACGCTGCCCCTCGGGCAAACGCGCCAACCACTGGCTATGGGCCTGCGTCAGCATCGCCAGCGAGTTCTTCATGTCGTGAACGGTGGAGGCGATCACCGTGGAAAAATCCAGCGCCTGCTCGTCTTGGTTCATTCGCCAAACGCCTTGCTTTTCAGCTTCTGATAACGCGCATAACGCGCGTCGGTGTCGGGCATCAGGCCGACCATTTTCAGGCAGGCCCGACATTCTTCCAGTTCCGCCGACGGCACACTCGTGTCGGTGCCGTGCAGCAGAGACTGGGCCATGTTCAGCGCGATACTGATGTTCTTCGGTTGCATCTTCAGCGCCTTGCGGAACACCTCGCGGGCTTCCACCAGGTTGCCGGTCTTGTACACGCGCACACCCTGCCGGTTGAGGTCGGCAGCAGCGTTGCTCGAACTGAGGATAGTCGGGTCGTCGGTGAGCTTGGCGATGTCTTTCATCACCGCCGGATCGTCACCGTAGATCTCCGCACAGCTCTTGAGCATCGAAGTGCCCGCCTCGGCCTGACCAAGCATCTGCAATTGCTTGGCGACCAGCAGCGCCGCTTCAGGGCTCATGAACTGCTCCATGCCGTCGAGGCGCATCAGCGCTTGTTCGGTGAGCTTGTCGGCGGTTTCGGCATCGTTGAGCAACAGACTGGTGGCCTTCATCAGGCGCGCACGGATCTGCAGGCCCGGGTCCGACGGGTTCTCTTTGGCGACGGCGCTGAGCGTGGTGTTGATCTCCAGCCGCGTGCGCGTATCGAGACCGCGTTCACTGCCCTTGCTGATCAAGGCATGGGCCAGGCCAAGATTGCTTTCCGGGTCCTTGAAGCGCGACTGCGCCCCCTGCGCCACCGCCTGCCGATAGGCCCGGGACGCGGTGTCGAAATCTTCGTTGGCCATCGCCAGCTTGCCGAGCAACGCTTGCCGACGCACCGCCAGCGGCGACAAGCGAATCGCCTCCTCCAGCACCCGCTGCGCGCCTTTGGTATCGCCCTCGGCGACCAGCACATCGGCCATGCCGTCGTACAACGCCGGCATCATCGGGAACACTTTCAGCGCCTTTTCGTAAACATCCTTGGCCTGCGCCACTTGCCCACGCTTGAACAGCAACTTGCCCAGCCCGGCAAACGCCCACGGCAAAGGCCGGTCAGCGATGATGCTGTCGTAGAGGCGTTCCAGCGCTTCGTTCTGGTTCATGTCGCGCAGGGCGTCGGCCCGATAACGCAGGCACAGCGGCGAATAACGGATGTCCTGCTTGCACAGCGCAATGCAGGCATTGAGCACCTCAACCGGCTTGCCGCGATCAAGGGCTTGCAGAATCGGTTTGAGCAACGTCTTGCGCTGCTCCAGACGCTCCAGGCGCTGAGCGAGACCGGAGCGGTTGAACGGCTTGGTCAGGTAAGCATCCGGCTCGTGCTCCAGGGCGCTGAGCACCATGGCCTGACTGGTCTCGGCCGTGACCATGACAAACACCGCTTCATGGCTGATGAGCTTTTCCGACATCAGATCTTCCAGCACCTGCTGACCGTTCTTCTTGCCGTCACCGAGGTGGAAATCCTGCAGGATGAAATCGTAGGACTTCTGCGAACACATCTTCAGCGCCTGCTCGCCGGTATCGGCGGTATCCACATCCTTGACCCCCAGTTCGCGCAGCATCGAGCGGACGGAACTGCGGAAATCCGAGAAATCATCGACGATCAGAAAACTCTTTTGGTGATACGACAGCATCGAGGATTTCCAGGCAATTGAAGTAGGTGAACCGGGGGCGTTTTCACAGGCGCGCAGATGATAGCTGGAGGCCAAATGCTATCAAGCGATTTCGTGCGAGTCTGAGGTCGCCGAATGAGTTATCGGCAAGGGGTGGGGTTCTCTGAAGTGGAGGGGTTCAAGATTCCTTGTGCAGCGATTACCCTGCGCGCCGGGTCATCTTTTCACTACAGGGTTTATCTCGTGTACAAAGGACGTTGCATCGTGTCCGCCTGTGCGCTGCTGTTTTTCCAGCAGGCGATGGCGGGCGGAATGGATTGCGCAAAAGCGGCGAGTGCCGTGGAGAAGGCTGTTTGTGCGGATAAAGGATTGTATGCGCTGGATGCGCAGATGGGTGCTGCTTATCGGGAGCTGATGAAGATCTCCGGTGATAAGCAATCTGAACTCAAGCGCACACAACGGTTGTGGCTCAAGACACGTAATCAGTGCGAAGCGGATATTGCTTGCCTTGAACAAAGTTATCGTGACCGGCTGAAGTTATTACAGGCGCAGCAGATGGATGCCGTTGCGCACAGACCGACCGGCATCGACAAACAGGTTCTGGAAGATCTGCAACGCAGTATTCAAGCGGCCAGCGAGGGCGGCAATCGCGAGGTGGCGGTTGAACGAGTGCTCGCTTCACTGGCTTTCAACTCTGAAGAGACATCGTTTTCAGGCGACTCCGACAAAGAAAACCCCAGCGAGCAAACGCACTTTCCAGCTTCGATCCCCAAAGGCGTTACACCGGATGAATGGAAGGCATTGACCGCCACCGAAATCGATGCAGCAGCAGAAACCGGTCAAACCTCCTACTCGTTGCTGGACATGGACGGCGACGGGCAACGAGACCTGATCGTCCAGACTTACGCCGGTGGCACCGGCATGTTTACCTACGTGGAAACCTGGCGCCGAGACGGTGACCATTTTGTCAAAAGGTCTCCTGAGCCTGAAAGCGCGCTGTTCTATACCAATGATCGCGGAGCCAACCAGTCGGCGTACTGGATCAGGGCTCGGGGTAATATTTACCTCGCCTACCGCAACGGTGCCTACGGCGTTGATCACATCTACTTGCTCAATCCGTTGAAGATCAACCGTGAAGTGCCCACCGTAACGGTGCGATATGGCTACTACTTGAACGTGCCTACCACCCAACACAAGGATGACGGCACCAGCACCTTTGAGTTGGAACCTGATCTGCGGCTTACGCTCAATCAGGCAATCACCAAGGCGAACGAAGCACGCCCCCGTAAACCGGACACTCAGCGCACGCCTCTTTGCCCGATTCCTGCAACAGGTGCAGGCGAGAGCGATTACTACAGCTACGGCCCGGTGCATTACTCGGTGGAAGATGTTTTCGACCTGCCGGTGATTATCGGTAACGAATGCTACATCGGAAAACTGATTGACTGGTTTGGCAGCTACGACGAGAAACACGGCTTGTTTGCACAACTGGCACTGCGCAAACCGGACGTTGATGCAGATGGGCGCAGTTACGAGGTCAACGGGCGCCGGCATGTGATCGAAGTCAGCACCTCAATTGGCAAGGCCGACGGTGGAGCACTGAACTGAGCCACTTAATTACGAGCATGAAAAAGCCCCGCCAGATCATCCTGTGCGGGGCTTTTTTGCGAACCTTGGCAAGGTTCTGAAACGCAACAGGAAAGACTCAAAACTTCTAGCATCCTATCGTTCACCAGAAACGACTTTCCGCATTTGCGAACCATTCGGCCTGCCGCTACGATGATGGCCATATGCCAAGAAATCGGTGTCGCGCATTTAGCGTAGAACAATGACCAATGGAGTGCTGATGAAAACCACCTATACTTTCGCGCTAGAAGGTCATAGCCGATTTATCTCGGAGGTAACAACCATCCGAGAAAATTATTTAGATCCTATGCTTGAAAGTGAAGACTGGGATTACTCGAGTAAGTCTTTTCAAGACATACCCTCTCTAAGATTGGACTTCAGACCAAAAGCGCTCGGCGGACCTGAAGTTGCAGGTACGGTAATATTATTCCTTGGCACCTGCTTTGCAAAAAAAGTTTTTGACGAATTCTATGACCGCCTACTAAAGCGTCCTGTCGGCGCAATGGTGGACACAATAATAAAAAAAGTTAAGCTACCAGATCATGCGTACCTAGAATACCGAGATATAGTGTACTTTGAAGACATTGATACCTCCGTAGTGATTCGGCTATTGCTCAAAACCACAGAAGGCATAGATGTTGACTCGCTTCTACTAGAAGGCCACAAAGCAGCCCACCATTACCTCGAAGCTCATGGCAAGAAAGCGCAAATTCACTGCCATAAAATCGTCGATGGAAAGCTAGATGTTAATCCGAGTTTTTTCACTTCCCTAGATCACATCAAAGCGAGTGACAAAGAGCAACTGCAAAGCCAAAGAATTTTCTAAACACCAGCCCGCCAAATCGAAATCTTCAGAATTATACTCAACCACCAGGGATGAAGCGAATGACGTCAGGCTACATATATGTTCTTCAGAATGAGCTTTTCGGTCCATACGTAGTAAAAATCGGTTTAACTAGATTCGAGCCGGATACGCGGGCTAAGCAAATTTACAATGGCTCGACGGGTGTGCCAATCCCTTTTGACATTGTCACCGCTTACTCTGTAGGTGACTGCAAGCAAGCAGAAACGGCCATTCACAAAAGGCTGAAGGCGTTTCGAATTCATGGTCGACGTGAATTCTTCCGAACAACTCCCTCGGTCGCAGCCTCCTTAGTCTATGAGACTTGCGCCCAAATCAACACAACGCTCGGGATAACGCCACCGAAACCGTACATGATCAAGTTACGAGAGCCTAAACTCACTAAATCCAACATAGAAGCTATCGAACGTAGAATTTCAATTCCTGAAGATAGCCAAGAACCAGTCAGAATTGCCTACGATAAAATCAAAAGAGCTCCCATCGGAACAAGTTTCTTATCATCCGACCAAGCTGACAGAATCAAAATAGTCGCAATGTTGCTTTCAAAAATATTTCCTTCTAAAGTGGAGGAGTGGTTAGAGGGCTTCACTCGTGACTCTAACCCTGAAAGAGAGCTTTGCGTGTGGGAGCATATAACAAAGGCTTATCTAACAATTGAAGAAATAGAAATTGCAAGCGACGATTTAAAAAACGAAGCATTTAGCTTACTTCTTCATCGTTCCGCCGCCCCAACTGCCGAAGTGTTAGCTGAAGCAACATTAAAATACATGAATAAAAAATCAGCGAAACGCTTACTGCAAGCGTACGAGCTGAAACCAAAGCCGTTAGTTATTCAAAAACGACATGATAGCTTTATGGACAACATTAAATCGTGATATCAGCTGATCTAGTGCAGGATTGAGTCCAGATGGGAGCAGATAGCTTTTGCGTGGCCAGTGCAATCAGCTTTGAGTGCATTTGAGTAGGAAACGATGTGTCAAACTATGGTCTTTCGCAGCCGCTGGATACTCAGCCGATAAACCGAAGGCTTTCCCTTATTGCTGATCGTGATGGGTTTGTAGCCAATTCAAATCCACTAGAGGCCATCCCACGAGCACAGCAAAGACCGCTCGAGGTCGACAACACAAACCGACTCGCTCAGAGGTAGCCGCGGCGTGGGGGGCGCCTGCGCGACGCAGCCAGCGAAGGAAGCATCCAGGTAATCGCAGGGAGCTAGCGTGCAGGTCTGTTTCAAACTGTACTTGGCGTGGTCTTTATTGCCATGAGCTCCGTAACGAACGGCGCAACCCTGCCACCAGGTATTGCACTCGCAGCCAGCGGAGTCATCCAGATGCTGCGCCCTCAAGCTACTGGCTTGAAGCAAAGCAACTCCCCTGAGAACGCTCCGTCCTATGCATTCGGCAGCACCAAGAACACCACGGCGAGCGGCAACCCGGTGCCGATCTGCATCGGCGAACGCCGGTAGGGAGGCATGATTATCTCGACCTCGATCTATGCCGAAGACAAAACATAGGTGTTCAGCATTTGACTTCTCTCAAATGAAACCTACCGTCAACCTAAGGAATACGGACGAACGGCAAAAAAATACTGTACATACAACCAGTGACAAGGATCTATCATTACGACTTAGCGCATTTTCGAATGCACGGAAATCCCACAGCTCAAGGATCGCTGAATGCTAGGTTTTTTGATGAAATTTGCACTTGTCGCGACCACTATTGCGCCGATTGGATTGACGCTGGCTTTCTTAGTTTACAAAGTACAACAAGATTGCCTGAAAGCACTCCTAGTCGCCGCGGTCTCGCTGATTCTTTGCGGTATCTGTTTAGAGATCATAGTTGCTAGCTCAAAACGGCTTAATCGAACCACAATAACAGTGAGCTCTACCAAGCCAGCAGACAAAGAAATCTCAGGATACTTCGTCGCATACATGCTCCCGATTCTTGGCGGTGGATCTTACTTCGTAGACGCCGCCACATTTTCTTTTTTCGCAGCGACATTTTTTGTTTTCATCTGGGTTTCAAAAGCCTCCTATGCAAACCCCATACTCGCGGTATGCGGTTACAAATTTTTTGAAATTCAATTGAGCAACGGTGCAAATCTCTTATTGATCACGAGATCAAAAATACACGCCCCCTCCGAAGTAACTCACGTGCGATATGTAACCTCTCATACAGTTCTTGATGCGAGCAAGGAGCAATGAAATGGATTTATTCGTACTACTTCAAACCACGCCGCGAATTTTGCGCGTTATAACGACCGCACCTTTGCAAAACGATCTAGAAACTGAGGTTCGCCGCCAAATCAATTTCTTCACGGCAGACAAGGAAGAAATTGATTTTGACGCACGTTACAGACCACTCGATAACGAGTTACTTATCATTCGAAACTTCGATGACATTGACGGGGTCTTATCAGCCGTACGCAACCCTCAAGACGTAGGCATTTGGGAGCCAACAGAGGAAGGGCTGTCAACGGTAAAGGCGCTTTTTGCGGGCGTTAGCATAGATGGAAAAACTACTGTTATGTTACAGGCGTTCGATAAACGACAAGCTATTACCGCAGGTAGATTTTCTTTATTTTACGATCAAAATACATTTCGTCGCATGACCGGCGTAGGTATGACACTAGACAACAAACCTACTGCTGTTTTAAGTCAGAATAGCGCTGCTACCGACCCAGCCGAGTTGCGTTTTGTTAGCCTCCACAACGTACGAAGGCTCTTTGACATGGATGCTTACTACCACGAAAGCACCCAGGAAGAGGTTAACAACTTCTTTAACGCGGAAAAGTTTCACGGATTCAATGAGGAATGGCTTAATGCCAATCTAGACAATTGGATTCGCAAAAAAGTAACCTTCATAAATCAAGAGGGAATTCTTGAGCGCTGCACCCCTAGTGAGATTAGAACTGCTGCAGCGGGCTTCGGAATAACTGTAGATATAGAAGAGTTTGGGGAGCAGTACAAACTTACATTTCCTGAAGACAAGCGGAGGCTAAAGGAACTCCTCCGTTTCTTAGACGAAGATATCTACCAATCTCCAATTTCTGGAAATAGATTCAAAACAAACTCAAAAACAAAAATTCAGGTTGTAGCTTAAGGTTTGAGCTGTGATCGGTTACCACCGCCTTCCGCTGGTCCGTCCTTTTGAGTATGCCTGAGCTGATACGCGCAAATTCGCGTTTATTTGCGCGTCCGGCTTGATAAGTGACACTCATAGTGCAACAGTATTAGTAGAACACCCTAACTGATACGGACAGCACATCATGTTCATCCGCGCATACCTCCGAGCATCGACCGAAGAGCAGGACGCCGGCCGCGCCCGGGCATCGCTCGAGCAATTCGCTACAGACCACAACAAGGTAATCGCGAGTGTGTACCTGGAGAATGCCAGCGGCGCGTCCGCAGATCGGCCTGAGCTGCTGCGCCTGCTCAAAGATGCGCGCAAGGGTGACGTGCTGTTGGTCGAGTCGATAGATCGCCTCTCGCGCCTTCCGGTGGAGGATTGGCAGAAGCTCAAGGCTGCGATCGACTCCAAGGGTTTGCGGATCGTCGCGCTCGATCTGCCAACCAGCCATCAAGGAATGCAGGACACCAAAGGTGACGAGTTCACCGGCCGGATGCTTGGCGCGATCAATTCCATGCTGGTGGAAATGATGGCCGCGATCGCGCGCAAGGATTACGAGCAGCGCCGCGAGAGACAGGCCCAAGGTATAGAAAAGGCGAAGGCTGCCGGAAAATACCAGGGGCGGCCAGTCGATGAGGATCTGCACAAGCGCGTCTCGGAACTGCTCGGCGCAGGTCTAGGGATTCGCGCAACGGCCAGGCACGCAGATTGTTCAACTACTACGGTGCTACGGATAAAGCGCTTTCTTGATCTGGCGATTTAAGATTTTGCTTCGGAGTCCAGTCATTTTCATAATCTCTAATCCTCTGCGCACAACGATTTCGGACGCCCCCTGATTGGATTAGGGATAGTTCACTCTCTGCGTGAGCAAGTAACACTGCAGCTTCGGTGTCGAAATCGAACCCCCTCTCGGAAGCGGCCCAGCGAAGGTAAGTTTCCACTCGATCTACACGCCTTTGGTCACTGTCAGCGGCAATCAAGGAAATACTGCTTTGATACCGATATCGTCCAAGATCGGTATAACCCTGCCCGAACAGATATGAGGCGAACCCTCGACTGTGAAGTGCCCTGATGAAGTTGCTAGGAGACAGCTCGAAGCTCTTTTCCCAGTAATGGCAGGCCATCTCGTGATCACCTATCGCCCCCAGTGCCTGAGCCACGAGGTTGATCTCTGAATGCGAAACTTGGTTGGGAATTTGCTCAATCAGATACCTTGCCTGACCGACAAGGAATGCCCTCTGGTCATTGTAGAAGCCAAACATCGCACGTTGATCGGCAGTCAATTGCACACCAGCGGTTTCGATTCGGTACCTTCTCGAGTCAGCTGCTACCGCGTTCAAACGTGCCAGCACATCCGTGAGCTGCGACCTGATAGTTCGAGTATTTTCCCCGGTCTTCATCAGAAGCGTTATCACTGAAAGGATCAGACTTGCAGCACCGACCATAGCAGCTGCGATGACCGCGTAATCCCTAAGCTCCATAAACAGCTCCTCAATGGGCTCGCACCCGACTCCCGACAAAAACGTAAAAAAGCCCCACCAGGCAATTGGAGGGGCCTCTTTTGCTTTCTGCTGCCACCTTGCTGTCACGGGAATATCGAGTAGAAGGTGATTTAGGCTGCAGAGCTGATTATATATGGTGTCCCAGGGCAGGTTCGAACTGCCAACCTTCCCCTTAGGAGGGTCAAATTGAGCCCAATGAAAATGGGTCTAAGCCCGCAGATACTGGGGCCTAGTGTCTGGTTGAGTATTCTTATACTGGCTGATACTGTGCTTTCTGCTGGTAGCCTGCTGGTACGGACATGAAAGCTAAGATCACTCAGAAACTCATCAACAGCCTGTCCCCCCAGGAGAAGCACTACCGCGTCTTCGACACGGACCAGCCAGGCCTGTTTATCAGGGTACAGCCGAGCGGGCACATGGCGTATATGGTTTCCTGGGCGCGCAACCGCGAGCGGTCCCTGGGTCGCGTTGGTACCCTGACGCTCGCCCAGGCCAGAACAGAGGCCGCCCGCTATCTGGCAGACGCGCACGAACACGGCGAGCCCCTGGCGGTCACTCAGAACCGCCGCAACGCGAACACCCCCACCCTGCGCGAATTCCTCGACGACACCTATTTGCCGTGGTTCAAGGCCCACCACAAGGGCTACGACAAAACGCTGCACACTCTGGACAATAACTTTTCCTCGATCATGGCCCGCCGCCTCAACGAAATAACCGGGCGCGACCTCGAGCTGGTGCGCACGTCCTGGCTCACCGGCGGGAACAAGCCGGCGACCGCAAATCGCAAGATGGGGACCATCAGCGGTGTATTCAGTCGTGCGGCTGAGTGGGGGCTGATTGCCGAGCACCCGCTGGAGCGGCTGAAACAGCTCAAGGTTGATTCAAAGGGCCAGGTCCGTTACCTGTCGCCGGATGAGGCTGAGCGCCTGCGTGGCGCCTTGGATGCCCGCCAGGAACAGATGCGCGCCGAGAGGGACAGCGCCAACAAGTGGCGCCAGGAACGCGATCGGCAGCCGCTGGAGGATCTGCGCGCGGTGACGTTTACCGACCACCTCAAGCCGATGATCCTGCTGGCGCTAAACACTGGTGTTCGCCGCGGGGAGTTGTTCAGCCTCAAGTGGTCGGATGTGAACTTCGACACCAAGACAGTCACGGTGGTGGGCGCCACCGCCAAGACCAGCGAAACGCGACACATACCCACCAACAAAGAAGCCCTTGCAACACTGCGGGAATGGAAAAAACAGGGTGAAGGTGTAGGTTACGTGTTCGCTGGCCAAGAAGGCGCGCGTATGGCGGACGTGAAAAGCGCCTGGCTCAAGCTGCTTGAGCGCGCCGAGATTCAGGGCTTTCGCTGGCACGATATGCGCCACGACTTCGCATCACGACTCGTGATGGCGGGCGTCCCACTGAATACTGTTCGCGATCTGCTTGGGCACTCAGATATAAAAATGACCCTTCGTTACGCTCACCTTGCACCTGGAACCAAAGCGGCGGCTGTTGAACTGATCGGGTGATTACACCAGCATTATTTTTTCTGGATAGTGCCCATTATCAAGAGCGTAATCCACCGCATCGTTTAACGCCTGCCAGTTTCTCCGTAGGGCCTTCAAATCAAGCGGCTGATTAAACCTGCAGTACTCTTTCATTACTTCCGCAAGTAATTCCTCATGGCCGATATTTAATGAAAAATAGTTCGGTTCATCTCCAAAAAGTTGTGGCTGATCAGCAGCAAGATCGAGCAGTGCCATTTCCCTTTGGGTCAATGTTCGCGGGAGCAAGACGGCCGTTCGCATGAGCCTTGTCGGCGCATCAATAGAGTAGATAAGAGTCATCAATTCGAAGAAACAAAGGTCGTCGAACCTCCCATTATTTTCAACTGTAGCCGTCCCTAGATATCCAATATCTACCGGTGTCCTATCGAATAACTCCCCCAAAGCTTTTTCAACTTCGGTCGTTAGAGAGCGCTCCTCCATTCTCGAGAGCAGCTCCAATCCAAATTTCAAATTAGGAGAAATTCGTAGCGACAGAGTTTCAGCTTTGGCTCTGTTGGGGGCCGGCTTTGCCATTTTTGCTCTCGGTAGTGACGTAGGGAGGTGATCGGAGGATGCCACAGCGTCAATATTTGTCAACGCGTCTCACCAAGTGTCGGTACGTGTAAGAAAAATATGGACACCAGTTTTTTCTGTCGCTAAGGTGGCCATATCTGGCAATACACCAACGCCAGCGGGAGAGAAAAGTGGAACAGCAAACTTCGAAAGCGGAACCGGCCCTACCTCCAACTCTTGTCGTGGGCCCTGACGAGGCTGCACGAATGACTGCACACAGTCGCAGCGGAATTTACAAGGCAATCGCAGGCGGCGAGCTCAAATCATTCAAGACGGGCAAGCGCCGCCTAATTCTTGTTCGCGAGCTGGAGGTTTGGATTAACCGAGTTGCGAGAGACAACGCCAAATGAATACGACCGATATAGCGCTCGATGAAGCACTTCTGACGCTGCCACACGAAGTCCGGGTTAAGTTGGCCGACCTGATTGAAGCGGAGCGAAAGCAGAGTTTGCGCTGGTGGACGTTTCTCAATGAGATGCGCTGCCGGGGGGATCTGCCGGAATGGGTAAAAACCCAGTACGTGGGAACGCAGGCTGATTACGGAAGGTACGCCGAAGCACGCCTCGAGTTCAACAAAGCCCTTTTTGGGAAAAAAGTTCACATTCGCGACGCCGGGGAGCCGGTATTCGAAAGTGTGTTTTTTGATGACCTGGAAGAAGAAGAGGGAGAAAAAAGCCGGAAAAGCTCAGCCAGGCAACTGGGTGAGATTCAGATGATTAATCCGGTTAAGGCGCCCATGGCGGTGTTACAGCACCGCCAAGGCGAGAACACATTGGCGAGCACCAACATGAGGAAAGAATCGTGACAGATTCCCACCCAACAGACAATCACTGTACAGAAGCCCAGGCCCTGCGCCTGGCCGTCGCCCTTCGACTGGGACCGGTATCTACCATCGAGGCGGCTCAGAGCCTCGACATAGTGCACCCACCATCATCAGTGCGATGGCTTCGCAACCGCGGGTTTTCGATCAAGACAGAGTGGACCTACAAGACCACCGAGCCAGGCCGCCGGCCGCATAGGGTTGGCCTATATGTATTGGCCAGCGAACCGTCCTGATTTGAATAGCGCTGTGGAGCCTCCCGCCGACGGTGGAGGCCTGCAGCCATTCTGCGAGCTGAGTAATGGCCAGAAAGACAAAATACAAGGTCGACTTCGGCGGTGGGCGCGTGCTCGCCCTCCCCTACCGGCTCCTTGTCCATCCGGCATTCGACAACCTGTCGCCCAAAGCTATCGCGGTGCTTATCAAGCTGGCAAGGGGCTACAACGGCAGGAACAACGGCGACCTGTCCTGTACGGCTTCGACGATGGCCAAGGGAAAGCCGATGGACGCGAAGACGCTTGCATCTGCACTGGCCGAGCTCATCGATGCGGGCCTGATCGTGCGCACGCGGGAGAACAGGAAGGGTGGTCGAGAGCACGGGATGGCGCGTTGTGCGCTGTACGCCATCACCTGGGCTGCAATCGATGATTGCCCAGGCAAAGACCTCGAGGTAAGGCCGGGGCCACCGCAATTCCGATTCATCTGAATTCGAGTTTTTCGGTGGGATATTTTCCGCCTAGTACTGGGAATTTTTCCTAGTCGTTGTGCTTAAAGAGTCCCGTTGTGTCCCGTTGATGTGGGCGCGTGGCTGAGTAGTGGGATTTTTTCCCAGTACTTCCCAATAAAACCGGGGCCTCCAAGGGGGGTGGGCAAACGGAAAAAATCCCACCCTTATTAAATTACCACCACCGGGGCTTATTACATGGCACCACAAACCTACAAGCAGAAGCGTTGCAGCCACGGCTATGCAGGGCACTGCAAGCGTGCTGGGGGTTACCACTTCCTTGTTGCTGATTGGCTTCCTTGGACATTGATCGGTATGTGCCGGCCGTGTGCTGAAGAGGTACGGAAGGACCTGATCTATCAGGCAGCTCAGGCAGTTGGTCTGCGCGGAGTGCAAGCGCTGCAAGAACGGGGTGCAGTTGACGCACCAGAGGAGTTTCTCCAGTCCAGGGCTCTTGGGGCCGGTGAGCAGCTCGGCTTAGAAGGGATGCGTCCAGATTTGGACTCACTAACGCAAAGGTAACGGAGGCAGCGTTAGTGGATGGCGAAGATCGGCTCCACGCCCGGGTGTCGTTCTCGCAAACGACACCCCCAAGCCGATGTTGACAGACTCAGATGTGAGCAAACCTGCTCGCATCTCGATGGGGACAGAAATCAAAAATGACCCGCTGTTGATCGGCCGCATCAGGCATTTAGCTACAGGCCACGGGGTGCAAGGCGTGCAGGCCGGACAGTAATCCACCAGCTGCGAGGAATAGAAAGTTAGATCGCATCTGTGGCTTCCGTGTTCTCGACCTGACAGGCGCCTGATTCGGAAATTCGCATAAATCGCTACAGGCCACGCGCCGCGAGGGCTGCGCGACCATTCAACAAACAATGAAAGTGGAGGTTGAAATGAAGCAGAACGACTACAGCCGGCCGCCGCGTGCGCCATTCCCTCGAGTTCTTGCGGCAGGAATCGCCCGCAAGGCCTCGATCATGGCCATCAGACTCGAGGAGCAGGCGATCAGAGCAATGGTGCGCGACGCTCAGCGAGCATTGGATCGCGGCATCACGGCGGAAGCCATCGCCCGGGAGATGGGCCTTCCCGCCGAGCCTGACCCGCAGGGGGAGGCTCAAAAGTCTGGGCACTTGTCGACCTAGACCGCGCCCTCAATCGTTTTCTCACACCCGCGAAATTAAAAATTCAGGAGTTGGGCATGAAACGAGATATTCCCAGGCTGAGAGCCCTTGAGCGGCACCTTCGATCAATGGGTGTCCCAAGATCCCTTGCCGTTCAATTCACCGGACTGGTGCCGGACCACGTTGTTCGAAGGCTTTTACCGCTGCGGGCCCGCATATGGCTTGCGTTAAGTGAATGGGCCAGTAGAATTGGATTGTCGGTTGGGCCTTGGTCCTCCGGCGCGACAACTTTGAAATCATCGACGGCGCGAGGCTGCGCGGTGATAGATGAGGCCAGTTCCGGAGCGAGTCCGGCGGGACGCGAAAGCAAGCAACAGCGCAAGAGTCACGCACCCAGCGTGGACAAGGCGCGTCCCCCATTTCGGAAAAAAGGTCATCATCATGTTTAATGCTATGAGCAACAACGCCCGCCGTGAGCTGCACACCAAAAGCGGTGGCGATCAACTCGAGGACGTGATCCTCAAAGAGCTTCAGTCCCGCGACGTTGAAATCAAGAATTTCAGCGAGAACGCAGTAAAAGAAATCACCGCCCTCAAAGACCGCCTGCAGGACCTGGAGCAGAAAGGCCAGCGCCGTGGCAGCAACGCGACAGCCGGTGGTGATGACGCAGTCGGGAAGATGGCCGAGGAGTTCACGAAGTCGGGCCAGTTCGCCGCTATGAAGTCTGGTGGCCCGACCACTGGCCGGGTCACTGTCGATAGTGTCAGCATCAAAGCGCTGACCAACGCCGGCCAGGGTGTCACCGGTTCTACCAGCTACTCCGCCACCGCCCAGCGTCAGCCAGGCCTGCATAACGATCCCCGCCGGGATCTCTCCCTTCTGGACTACTTGCCTTCCCTGCCCGCAACTTCCAGCACCTTCGAGTATATGCAGCTAAAGGACTACGTGAACAACGCCACGGAGCAGGAAGAAGAAGGCCAGCAGAAGGCAGAAAGCAAGATCGACGCCGAGCTGGAAACTGCCAATATCGCCACCGTGGCCCACTGGACTCGGGCCTCGAAGCAAGTGCTGGACGACACCCCAGCCCTGGGCCAGCAGATCGGCAACCTGCTGGACTACGGTCTGCTGGAAAAGCTTGAGGCCCGTTTGATCGCCGGCCCCGGCGGTAAGGGTAAGATCAAAGGCTTGCTCGGTTATGCAGTGCCGCACACTGTCGTCGGCACCCTTCTGCCCGTGGACGCAATTGGTCAGGCGGTCACCGCCATGAAGACCAGCGGCTGGCAAGCCCGCCTGATCATCATGAACCCAAACGACTGGTTCAATATCTCCAGCGAACGCGATGCTGATGGTCAATATGTGCTGGGCTCTCCACGAGATCCAGCGCCGCCAGTTCTGTGGGGCGTGCCGCTGATCACTTCCGGCTCGATGCCGGCCGGCACCGTCCTTCTCCTGGATACGTCGCAGGTGGCCATGCTCGACCGCGAGCAGCCTACGCTGATGCTCAGCCGTGAAGACGGCAACAACTTCACCAGCAACATGGTCACCTTGCTGGCAGAGCTGCGCGCCGGCTTGGCAGTCTTCTCCACTGGTGCAGTGCGGTCCGTAGATATCACCCCACCGGCTGGTGGCTGATCAGATCAGGGAGCATGAAAAGGCTCGCCCGACAGCTCGGAGCGGGCCTTTTTTACGATCCGGGAGGGGTGGGTCAGAAGTCTGGGCACTTTCGCTTCTCGACCGCGCCCGAAGGCTTTTTTCGCGCCGTCAAAATTAGATTTCCAAAATTGAGGTTTGCAATGACTACCCACCAAGAGCGTTTCGCCGAGGCTTGCAAGGTGCATCGCTTCCAGTCGCACGCCCTCTCGCAAGGTCCAGACTCGGGCTATGTGGTTTGGGATGTTCAACACGTTCGTGATGGTGAAAAGGTGACCATCGACGGGCCATATGTCACCGAAGAAGAGGCGCGCGTTTCCGCTGACTTATTGCGAGGTACATTCCGCGGCGCCCGGGCTTACCAGGCGATCTACGACCGAATCTGGAACTACACCCCGCAGCGTGAGCAGCTCACTTTAGACCAAGCACTTGTGTCGAGATCGCTTCTCGCAATCCGCCTCGGCGTACCCGCGCCGGCCTCAAACACGTAGGAGCCAGACCATGGCCGCAACAGCAGCGCACTACAACCGCATGACGACCATTCAGCTCAGCAGCATCCTGGGGAGAAAGTTTTTCCGGCAGAAGGATTATCACCTCGAAACCGGCAGCACTTGGGAGGTGTTCAAGGCGTTGAGGGCGACAGTCGACGGATTCACCGAGGAGGTTGCGCGCCTCGCCAGACTGGGTATGAGGTTCGCTATCGTCCGCAATGGCAAAAACGTGGGAGAGAAGGACTTTGACCTGGGCGGCATCAAGACGCTGAAGATCGTGCCGGTAGTATCGGGCAGCAAGCGTGCCGGCTTACTGCAGACAGTCCTTGGTGTGATCCTGATCGCTGCGAGCTCAATCACGAACGGCGCGACACTAGCGCCGGGGATTGCGCTGGCCGCCGGCGGCGTGATCCAGATGCTCAGCCCACAAGCACCAGGCCTCAAGCAGAGTGCATCCCCAGAAAACTCCCCGTCCTATTCCTTTGGCAGTGCCAAAAACACCACTGCCAGCGGCAACCCGGTACCGATCTGCATCGGCGAACGCCGGTGGGGCGGGATGATCATCTCGGCCTCAATTTACGCCGAAGACAAGGTATAAGTCGGTCGGTCAACACTTACGTTCAATGAGACTGATCGTCGGCAGCGCCGGCGGTTTTCTCGAGGACTAGCAAAATTTTACCGATCGCCTTAGCCCCCCCGCAAAGCGATAGCAGGAGGGCTTCTCATTTTAGGGCCGATGTCTCTTCATGAAGGCCAATCCGTCTGACAGGCAGTGCTTGGTAGCCCAATTGGGTCCGATCTCTATGACCGCAATCGAATCGTTTGAGTCGCAAAACTTGGTCAGATAATCCCGTATCTCGGCAGCAGTCGACCCGTGGTTAACGAGCCACAACGATTCAAGCAGCTTCGCGGCCTCGCCAAGATCCTCGATCCCTTTTTTTATCCGAGCATAATCTCGTCCTACCTGATGCAGGTCGTAACTCACAATGTACTGAGGCATATCCACATCCATTTGCTTGCTGAGGAGTTTGGATACTGCCACTGTATGGTTTAGTGTCAATAAGACACTACGAGCCACATATTTCTACTTGGAGAAACAGAATGCCGATGATCACGCTGGCCGCGCCGCTCGTTAATGGTGACTTGTGGGATCCTTTGGAAGAAGAGGCTTCATGTGAGGACGTGGTGGGATTGATATGTGGAGACGACCTCAGCCCGCCTCCGAAAAACGTCGTAATCAAGGTCACTACAGAGTCCGGGAAGGTGGTTGAGTTGAGGATTCCAAACTCAAGCAGCGGAAAAGCCAGCGTACGGATCGACGGGAAGGCCGTGTAAGCCAAACAGCCTGGTTGGAGCTTCCATGACCAAAATTGTCACGCAGGTAACCGTTCGACTACCCCGGTTAATGGAGGTCGGGGAGTATCGAAAGCTGAGATACGCCGGGAACAAGCCAAGCCTTCAGCAATTGAAGAAGTGGATTGAGGAAGGTGAGGTAGTTGGTGAGATCACCGGCGGTATGTACTTCGTTGACCTGCAGGCCGCGGTAATGGGATCGAACGATCCGCTATTGGCGAAAATGCTCTCCCTGGATTGAGCATCCTTACCTCGAGTATTTTTGGGGGCAGATTTAGAGACAAGCTGACGAACCACACCATTTAAACACCCGGATACACCAGCCAAAACAGCTAGGTGAGATCCTGTCTCTGTCTCAAAATATGGTTTTGATGACTTTATCAACGCCTTCAATGAGGTCACCAACTTCACTCGCGCTAGGGTCGCTAGTATTCTTGTGTCCGCATTTATTGCGAATATCACCCAAAAATTGGATATGACGTGACTGGGGAAGGTCAATAACTGCTGCTGCCTTGAGCGCATCATTCAAAACTGAAATGGTCCCAGATTTTTTGGGTAGGCTATGGTTGTCGCAGACCTGCTTTAAATGCCCTTCTAGCACCACCCCACAAACAGCGCCCGCTGCACGAGTAAATCCGGCTTTCAACAGGTCCCGAGCAGTATCCAGCTCCGAGTCATAAAGATCCGCCTGAACCAACTGCTTGATGTCAAAAAGAGAGCTATCAAATCGGCGCTTAATTGCTTCGACGATAGCAATTTGCTGACCAAGGAGAGGGATGGCTGACTTCTTATCGGCTTTCACATCCGATCCGCGGGTCACGCGAAGACCTTGGCAGGCGTCCTCGATACGATAGTTTTCAAAATCAATATCTTTGCGCGATTTTGGTTTTTCATAGAATCGGATGAAGTCAGAAACGCGATCGGGAAGCAGCTGCCGCACCAGAGGCAACGCCTCAGAGTACCAATGCTGATATGTTGAGGCGAAGGGCTTTAGCTTGTTCATAAAGGCTTCTGCTTCTTCTTTCTGGCTCTTCGCGAGAACTGTCTTGGCGAATTCTATTCGCCCATATGCTTCGAGGGTCAGAGATAAATTGACCAAGGTAGCCTCGGTCAATAGGGCGTCTAGATCCTTCCTGTACTTTTCCAGATTCGAAATCGACATATCTTCCCTGTCCCGCGACTGATGCTGAAAAATGAGTTGGGGCTAAGTCAGCCTCTTAGGTAAAGCTCCTACAGAGACCCAGGTACAAAAAATACACCTGCTGGTATCTCGCTGGTACGTTACCTCAGTCTCGGTTCCACATATTGAGGAAACCTAAGAAAATATGGTGTCCCAGGGCAGGTTCGAACTGCCAACCTTCCCCTTAGGAGGGGGATGCTCTATCCAATTGAGCTACTGAGACACTGAGTTATCGCGGCCGGAGACGGCGCGACGGACGGCGTGCATGTTAACGGCCAGCCCTTGATTTGTCATGTCGTCCGTGGGCTTTTTAAGTGTAGGCAGGCGCCTTGCAATGCTGCGAGAACATTTACCGTGCAATTTGCACTACCTCAAAAAGCCATCATTGCAGATTGCAACCCGCGCCTTATGAAAAACCCTTCCAAATGCTTGTTTTTAAAGGACTTCACAGCGGTTAGACTGTTGGCACGCCGGGTGCTTTGTCTGTTCGTATAACAGAACAAACGGAGTCCGCCCCATGAACAGCACTCTCTTGCTTGCAAACGCAATCGCACTGGCGGTTTTGGTTGGCTTTCATTTTGTTCCAGAGCGTGCTGAACCGGTGGCTCAGCGTATGCCGCATTACTTGCAGGTGCAGAAAGCGCCGCAGTTGGCGGTGCTGAGCGATCAGGGCGACTTCGCGGCGCAGGCAGTCAATGAGCCTGAGCAAGCACTGCCGACGCGCGACACCGAACGTCTGGTTTTTTGAAATATCTTCAGGAGTACAGAATGTCCAAATCAGCCGCAGGATTTCTGATCCTCGCCTTATTGAGTGGCGTTGTGCATTTTTCGCTGTTCGAGGAAACCGAAGTCACCCTGCCGCTGATTGGCTGCGGCGTGTTTGCAGTGTTGTTTGTGCTGGCCCTGGTGGCCGGGCGCAAGATCAAGTTTGATCCGGTACTGCGTTAAGTCGGATCAAGTCCAGCAGTTGCTTGACGGCGGCTGTCAGGTCGCCCGAGTTGTCGATCAGATGCACGGGCAAGTCAGTGGCCCTTCTATCCTTGAACTGCGCATTGCGCGCCAGCCTCGCATCAATCTGCTCAGGTGTTTCCCGGCCGCGCCTGAGCAGGCGTTCACGCAAAATCTCATCCTTGACCGTCAGCAGCACCGGCAGCAATGTCGGATAGCGCTCATGCGCCTGACGCAAATTGGCCCGTGAGCCATTTACCAGCACGGATCGCCCTGCACGCAACCGTTCATCCATTTCTGCCGGGATGCCATAAGCCAGCCCATTGGCGTGCCAGGAAAGCGAGAAATCCCCGGCCTGCTGACGTCGTTCGAATTCTTCGGGCGTTACGCCGATGGCATCCTCTCCCACCGATTCCGCTGATCGGGTAATCACTCTGCGGATGATTTCGCAGTTCAACTCACGCAAAGGCTCACGCGCGGCCTCGATCAGGCTGTCCTTGCCTGAACCGGAGGGTCCCATCAGATAAATAAGCCTGCCATCCATCCTGAAAACGCCCTCCAACGGGTGTTTGCCCTAGTAAATCGGCAAATTGCCACTATCCTGTACAGGTAAGGAACAAGGATTGAAAGCCGCATAGCATGCACGTTCTGACGTCTTCGGACATCAACAGATGTGCACCCGGAAGCGGTCATTGATGCGGACCAAGGCAAAGTTTTCAAACCAGTCCGCATTTCTGATAATTGGTGCTGGCATTACGCCTTTACCCAGCTCAATATTTGTCACAGAATTGACGCCAATGATCTGGCAATTTTGAGGCATGATGCGGGCCTCTTAACAATTCAGGTTGAACCATTTGGCGCGGATGCTTGTCCTATCACACATCCTGCGGCCAATCCCGAGAACCGCTCCCCTGAACTAACCGGTTAAATATATGCGCCCATTGAAACAGGCAATTTATTCCAGCCGTACGGCTGACAAGTTTGTCGTACGTCTGCCAGACGGAATGCGTGAACGCATTGCCGAGGTGGCTCGCAATCATCATCGCAGCATGAACTCCGAAATCATTGCGCGCCTTGAGCAGAGTCTTATTCAGGAAGGCGCACTGGGCGAAGAACTGAGCATGCGCCTGGACAGTCCGGAGCTGTCGCTGCACGAGCGTGAGCTGCTGCAACGCTTCCGTCAGCTGTCGCACCGTCAACAGAACGCTCTGGTGTCGCTGATTGCTCACGACGCCGAAATGGCCGCAGACGCGTCCTGAGTAACACCGAACATCTCAAGCCAGCTTAAGTGCTGGCTTTTTTTTGCCTGAAATCTGCCCCCGAGCAACCCTTGTGACGAGGGGATTTATCCCCGATGGACTGCGCAGCAGGCCCTCTTCCGGGGTCGCTGCGCAACCCATCGGGGATGAATCCCCTCACCACAGATCAATACACAAGCACAGATAACTACACAGGCACAAAAAAGCCCGCCATTTCGGCGGGCTTTTGCATGGTGGCGAATCAGAGCAGAAAGATCGTCGCCAACCCCAGGAAGATGAAAAATCCACCGCTGTCGGTCATGGCCGTGATCATCACGCTGGCGCCCATCGCCGGGTCGCGGCCCATCTTGGCCAGTGTCATTGGGATCAACACCCCCATCAGCGCCGCGAGCAGCAGGTTGAGGGTCATCGCTGCCGTCATCACCACGCCCAGCGACCAACTGCCGTAAAGCAGGTAGGCGACCACACCGATCACCCCGCCCCAGACCAGACCGTTGATCAACGCGACCGCCAGCTCCTTGCGCATCAGGCGCGAGGTGTTGCCGGTGCTGACTTGGTCCAGCGCCATGGCGCGCACGATCATGGTAATCGTCTGGTTACCGGAGTTACCCCCGATACCCGCCACGATCGGCATCAGCGCCGCCAGCGCCACCAGCTTCTCGATCGAGCCTTCGAACAGACCGATCACCCGCGACGCAACAAAGGCAGTGATCAGGTTGATTGCCAGCCACGCCCAACGGTTGCGCAGGGATTTCCAGACGGAGGCGAAGATGTCTTCCTCTTCGCGCAGACCCGCCATGTTGAGGACTTCGCTTTCGCTCTCCTCACGAATCAGGTCGACCATTTCGTCGATGGTCAGACGGCCGATCAGCTTGCCGTTCTTGTCGACCACCGGGGCCGAGATCAAGTCGTAACGCTCAAACGCCTGAGCAGCGTCATAGGCGTCCTCGTCCGGGTGAAAACTCACCGGATCGCTGGCCATGACTTCAGCCACCTGCTTCTCGGGGTCGTTGACCAGCAGACGCTTGATCGGCAGTACGCCCTTGAGCACGCCGTCGTAATCGACCACGAACAATTTGTCGGTGTGGCCCGGCAGCTCCTTGAGACGACGCAGGTAACGCAAAACCACTTCGAGGCTGACGTCCTCACGAATGGTCACCATCTCGAAGTCCATCAGCGCACCGACCTGCTCCTCGTCATAGGACAAGGCCGAACGCACGCGCTCGCGTTGCTGCTGGTCGAGCGTTTCCATCAGCTCATGGACGACGTCTCGCGGCAGCTCGGAGGCCAGGTCAGCAAGTTCGTCGGCGTCCATGTCCTTGGCCGCAGCCAGGAGCTCGTGATCGTCCATGTCGGCGATCAGCGTTTCCCGAACGGAATCGGATACTTCGAGAAGAATGTCGCCGTCGCGATCAGCCTTGACCAGTTGCCAGAGCGTCAGACGGTCGTCCAGCGGCAGGGCTTCAAGGATGTAGGCAACGTCGGCGGAGTGCAGATCATCGAGTTTGCGTTGCAGTTCGACGAGGTTCTGCCGGTGAACCAGGTTCTCGACCCGGTCGTGATGCGCGCCTTCCTGGCGATGAGTCAGGTCTTCGACGACCTTTTGGCGCTGCAGCAGCTCAACCACCTGAGCCAGGCGATCCTGCAGGCTTTCCTGTGTTTTCTTTACTTCGATTTCGGACATAGGCGAACTCCACTCCCAGCAGCGGGGCACGCCGGAAGGATCAATCAGTCAATTCATGATTGGTGAAACGGGCTACTGAGTAACTACTGGGTAAGTCCATGGAGGTTTTCCATAAGCCCCGGCGGGGCTGACGGGCGCAATGATACACCGCCTGACGGTTTTAAACGTTAAAAAATCGCGGTCGAAACAAGTGCTTGCGCGACAAAGTTGAGCGCTGTCCTGACCCGTGCAGATGCGACGACTCATCTTGAAAAGAAAACACACCGGCGTTGAAAAATGTAGCGACTACCCTTGAGCGTAGACCGTCACGGAGGACGTCGAATGCTATCCAGAACATCCCGTTTTGTAGTCGCCAGCCTGCTCTGCCTGCCACCCGCCGGGGCCGCTACCACCCTTCACCGATGCGAAGCGCCCGACGGCGGCATCACCTTCACCAGCCTGAGTTGTGCCAACGATGAACAGCTCTCGGTGCAGCAGGCTCACCCTTACATGCCCGGCTCCGTCGTGCCGATCATGCCGGAACACAATCACGAAGAAATATCCGGTATGACAATCAAGGGACGTGAACCGGGCATCGTTGGCCGCCTGGAGGACAAATGCGGCAACCTGATCAATGCCAGGCAGCGCCGCGAAGCGATCATCAATCGTCGCGTTATCGCCGGGATGAGCCAGCGGGATGTCGAGAGCGCTCTCGGCAAACCGGACAAGGTGAATATTCGAACGTCGACAACGAGCTATCGCTATGACCTGAAACGAGGCCGTAGTGCTCAAGTCGATTTTGATGAGAGGGGATGCGTGAAAGGAAAAACCAAATCGCAGACAACAAAAAGCCCGCGTTAAACGCGGGCTTCTTGAATATGGTGCACTCGACAGGATTCGAACCTGTGACCGCTCGGTTCGTAGCCGAGTACTCTATCCAGCTGAGCTACGAGTGCATTTTGTGTTTTTAAACCAGACCACAACTGGCTGAAGCCAAGTTACCTGCATCACTGCAACTAACTCTTAAATGGTGCACTCGACAGGATTCGAACCTGTGACCGCTCGGTTCGTAGCCGAGTACTCTATCCAGCTGAGCTACGAGTGCATTTGTGTTTTTTGACCAGACCACAACTGGCTGAAGCCGAGTTTTTTATATCGCTATAAACAACTCTTAAATGGTGCACTCGACAGGATTCGAACCTGTGACCGCTCGGTTCGTAGCCGAGTACTCTATCCAGCTGAGCTACGAGTGCATTTGTTGCGCCGCATTATAGCCCGTCTAATCTCTATTCCAACCACTTTTTCTAATAAATTCAACAACTTACAGAAAAAGCCAGATTACAACGTACTAAGCAAATAATGGCGGAGAACGGGGGATTCGAACCCCCGACACCCTTTTGAGGTGTACTCCCTTAGCAGGGGAGCGCCTTCGGCCACTCGGCCAGCTCTCCGCAACACGGGGCGTATATTAACCACCTTCTTCCCCGTTTGCAAACATAAAAATCGATAAAAATTAATGGCTTGGTTCTTCGTCCTTCTCTTTCTTTATACGCAGGTAAATTTCCTCACGGTGCACGGCAACCTCTTTCGGGGCGTTGACGCCGATGCGCACTTGATTTCCTTTGACGCCGAGCACGGTCACGGTGATTTCGCCATCACCGATAATCAGGCTTTCTGCGCACCGACGAGTCAGAATCAGCATACCTTTCTCCTCACGCATTTCATTTCAGGGACAACAGTCTGCAAAAAAAAGGCACCCGACCTACAACCGGAGCGATCGTAGCCCTACATGCCTGAGTATTGACCAGCGCGAGCAAAAGAACAGTTCAGGGGGCTCGCGCCATTCAAAAAATAAAGGGCGCGGTCAGACCGCGCCCTTCAGGTGACCGGATTACTCGCCCTGACGGGCCGGAGCGTCCAGTTCGAAAGCCGTGTGCAGGGCGCGCACAGCCAGTTCCAGGTATTTCTCTTCGATCACCACGGAAACCTTGATTTCCGACGTCGAGATCATCTGGATGTTGATGCTTTCCTTGGCCAGGGACTCGAACATGCGGCTGGCCACGCCTGCGTGGGAACGCATGCCGACGCCGACGATCGAGACCTTGGCAATCTTGGTATCGCCTACGACTTCACGGGCACCGATCTCGCGAGCGGTGTTTTCCAGCACGGTCTGTGCGGCCTGGTAGTCGTTGCGGTGCACGGTGAAGGTGAAGTCGGTGGTGTTATCGTGCGCGACGTTCTGCACGATCATGTCGACTTCGATGTTCGCGGCACTGATCGGGCCGAGAATCTTGAACGCCACGCCCGGGGTGTCTGGCACGCCACGGATGGTCAGCTTGGCTTCATCGCGGTTGAAAGCGATGCCGGAAATGATCGGCTGTTCCATGGTTTCCTCTTCATCAATAGTAATGAGGGTGCCCGGACCCTCCTTGAAGCTGTGCAGTACGCGCAGCGGAACGTTGTACTTGCCGGCGAACTCCACCGCACGGATCTGCAGCACCTTGGAACCGAGGCTGGCCATTTCCAGCATCTCTTCGAAGGTGATCTTGTCCAGACGCTGAGCGACTGGCACCACGCGCGGGTCAGTGGTGTAGACACCATCGACGTCGGTGTAGATCTGGCACTCGTCAGCCTTCAATGCAGCCGCCAGTGCCACGCCCGTGGTGTCGGAACCGCCACGACCGAGGGTGGTGATGTTGCCGTGCTCGTCGACGCCCTGGAAACCGGCGACAACCACCACGCGACCTGCTTTCAGATCACCGCGAATCTTCTGGTCATCAATCTGCAAGATACGCGCTTTATTGTGCGCACTGTCCGTCAGGATCCGCACCTGATTACCGGTGTACGACACCGCCGGCACACCGCGCTTGATCAGCGCCATGGCCAACAGGGCAATCGTCACCTGCTCACCGGTGGAAACGATCACGTCCAGCTCACGCGGAACCGGTTGCACGTCGCCACTGATTTGCTTGGCCAGATCGATCAGACGGTTGGTTTCGCCGCTCATTGCAGACAGCACAACCACCAGGTCATCGCCGGCATCGCGGAATTTCTTAACCTTGTCGGCGACCTGCTCGATTCTCTCGACAGTGCCGACCGAGGTGCCTCCAAATTTCTGTACGATCAAAGCCATTTCAAAGCCGCCTCTGCCCATGAAGGGCGCCCAATAATCACTCGAACAGCCGCCGGACCCGCCACTAGACTGCGGGCCCGGCGGGCCGTCTTATAAACCCTGCTCGACGAATGGAACGGTCAGCGCCAGGGCGCCATCCAGTGCGCCGGCGTCGACACCGCCGCCCTGCGCCATGTCCGGACGACCACCGCCCTTCCCGCCCACTGCCGCAGCAGCCTGTTTCATCAAATCACCGGCTTTGAGTTGGCCAGTCAGGTCCTTGGTTACGCCTGCAACCAGTACGACCTTTTCCTCATGGACACTGCCGAGCAGGATCACTGCGCGGCCGAGTTTGTTTTTCAGCTGATCGACCAGCGCCAGCAGCGCCTTGCCGTCCTGACCATCCAGACGTGCAGCCAGCACCTTCACGCCTTTGACGTCGACTGCCGAGTTCGACAGATCGTCGCCGGCGGCGCTGGCAGCCTTGGCCTGCAACTGCTCGAGTTGCTTTTCCAGCGCGCGATTGCGCTCCAGCACAGCCGACAGCTTGTCGATCAGATTGTCGCGGCTGCCCTTGACCAGGTTGGCCGCTTCCTTGAGTTGTTCTTCAGCAGCGTTCAAGTAGGCCAGCGCCGCAGCACCGGTGACTGCCTCGATACGACGCACACCCGATGCCACACCGCCTTCGCTGATGATTTTCAGCAGGCCGATGTCGCCGGTACGGTTGGCGTGGATACCGCCACACAGCTCGACGGAGAAATCGCCGCCCATGCTCAGCACGCGCACGTTGTCGCCGTACTTCTCGCCGAACAGCGCCATCGCGCCCTTCTGCTTGGCGGTTTCGATGTCGGTTTCTTCGGTTTCAACCGCGGAGTTCTTGCGGATCTCGGCGTTGACGATGTCTTCCAGCGCCTTGATTTGCTCTGGTTTGATCGCCTCAAAGTGGCTGAAGTCGAAGCGCAGACGCTGGCTATCCACCAACGAACCCTTTTGCTGAACGTGTTCGCCCAACACCTGACGCAGCGCAGCGTGCAGCAAGTGAGTCGCGGAGTGGTTCAGCGAGGTCGCGTGACGCACTTCGGCATCGACGTGGGTTTCCACTGGCGCGCCGATGGTCAGGCTGCCGGAATCCAGCACGCCGTGGTGCAGGAACGCGCCGCCGGTCTTGGTGGTGTCACGGACGTCGAAACGTGCGTTACCGGCCTGAAGGAAACCGCAGTCGCCGATCTGGCCGCCAGACTCAGCGTAGAACGGCGTCTGGTTCAGGACGATCACCGCCTCTTCGCCTTCACTCAAAACGTCGACCGACTGGCCATCTTTATAGATAGCGACGATTTTTGCCGAGCCGCTGGTGTCGGTGTAGCCGGTGAACTCGGTGGCCACATCAACCTTGACCAGGGTGTTGTAGTCCAGACCGAACGAGCTGGCCGAACGCGCGCGCACGCGCTGGGCTTCCATTTCACGCTCGAAGCCGACTTCGTCGACGGTCAAGCCACGCTCGCGAGCGATGTCGGCGGTCAGGTCCATCGGGAAACCGTAGGTGTCGTAGAGTTTGAACACCACGTCGCCCGGCACCACGGTGCCTTTGAGTTCCAGCAGATCCTGTTCGAGGATCTTCAAACCGTGCTCCAGGGTCTTGGAGAACTGTTCTTCCTCGGCCTTCAGTACGCGCTCGATGTTGCTCTGCTGCTTCTGCAGCTCCGGGAAGGCTTCGCCCATCTCGGCAACCAGCGCCGCGACGATCTTGTAGAAGAAGCTGCCAGTGGCGCCCAGCTTGTTGCCGTGACGGCAGGCACGACGAATGATCCGGCGCAGCACGTAACCGCGACCTTCGTTGGACGGCAGTACGCCGTCGGCGATCAGGAAACCGCACGAACGGATGTGGTCGGACACCACTTTGAGCGACGACTGATCGCCGTTTTCGCAGCCAATGGCTTCAGCCGAGGCTTTGAGCAGGTTCTTGAACAGGTCGATGTCGTAGTTGGAATTGACGTGCTGCATCACCGCACTGATCCGCTCCAGGCCCATGCCGGTGTCGACCGACGGCGCTGGCAACGGATGCAACACGCCATCGGCGGTGCGGTTGAACTGCATGAACACGTTGTTCCAGATCTCGATGTAACGGTCGCCGTCTTCTTCCGGCGAACCCGGTGGGCCGCCCCAGATGTGGTCGCCGTGATCGTAGAAAATCTCGGTGCAGGGGCCGCACGGGCCGGTATCGCCCATGGTCCAGAAGTTGTCGGAGGCGTAAGGCGCGCCTTTGTTGTCGCCGATGCGGATCATGCGCTCGACCGGCACACCGATTTCTTTGGTCCAGATGTCATACGCTTCGTCGTCGGACGCGTAGACGGTGACCCAGAGTTTTTCCTTCGGCAGTTTCAGAACGCCGGTCAGGAAGGTCCAGGCAAAGGTAATCGCGTCGTGCTTGAAATAGTCACCGAAGCTGAAGTTACCGAGCATTTCGAAGAAGGTGTGGTGACGAGCGGTATAACCGACGTTTTCCAGGTCGCTGTTCTTACCACCGGCACGCACGCACTTCTGGCTGCTGGTTGCGCGGGTGTACGCGCGCTTTTCCTGGCCCAGGAAGCAGTCCTTGAACTGGTTCATCCCCGCGTTGGTGAACAGCAGGGTTGGGTCGTTGCCCGGAATCAAAGAGCTGGAGGCTACACGGGTGTGGCCTTGCTCTTCGAAGAAGCGAAGGAAGGCTTCACGGATTTCTGCGCTTTTCATTAGGTTCTTCCACGGAGGCTGCGGCCAAAGGCCTGTACGAA
Source organism: Pseudomonas sp. S8 (assembly GCF_050473925.1). Taxonomy (NCBI): domain Bacteria; kingdom Pseudomonadati; phylum Pseudomonadota; class Gammaproteobacteria; order Pseudomonadales; family Pseudomonadaceae; genus Pseudomonas; species Pseudomonas sp. S8. The sequence goes on along the minus strand of NZ_JBFDVZ010000016.1, from coordinate 5,950,113 downwards.
ACGTCAACAGACGAAACGACGGCAAAGGGCCGCATTATATCGGCCCTTCGCGCGGGGTACAGCGTGTTTATACGATAGTAACGGTCAATTGGACGGCTAACGCTGTCACTTGCGCGAAAACTCGACGAATGTCGCGATCACTTGCTCGATTTGCGAGCGATTGACGTCCATGTGCGTGACCATGCGCAAGCGCGCAGCGGCGCTCAACTTGATCCCGCGCTCGGCGGCAGACGCTTTGAGCGCTTCGGCACGGTCGCCCATTTGCACGTAGACCATGTTGGTCTGCACCGGCTCGACGCTGAACCCGGCCTCGCGCAGGCCTTCGGCCAGATAGTGCGCGTTGGCATGGTCATCCGCCAGACGCTCGACGTGGTGATCCAGCGCATACAGCCCCGCCGCCGCGAGCAAACCGGCCTGACGCATGCCGCCGCCGACCATTTTGCGCAGGCGGCGGGCCTTGCCGATCAACTCGGCTGAACCGCACAGCACCGAACCCACCGGCGCGCCAAGGCCTTTGGACAGACACACCGACACCGAATCAAAGTACTGAGTGATTTCCCGTGCATCGACGCCCAGCTTGACCGCGGCGTTGTAAAGGCGCGCGCCGTCGAGGTGCAGTTGCAAGCCTTTATCTTGAGTGAAGCGCCGGGCGCGGGCCAGATACTCCAGCGGCAGCACTTTGCCTTGCATGGTGTCTTCCAGCGCCAGCAAACGGGTACGGGCGAAATGGAAGTCGTCCGGCTTGATCGCTGCCGCGACCTGATCCAGATCCAGCGAACCGTCGGCCTGCACTTCCAGCGGCTGCGGCTGGATCGAGCCGAGCACCGCCGCGCCACCGCCTTCGTACTTATAGGTGTGCGCCTGCTGGCCGACGATGTATTCGTCGCCACGTTCGCAGTGCGCCATCAGGCCCAGCAGGTTGCTCATGGTGCCGGTCGGCACGAACAGCGCAGCGGCGAACCCCAGGCGCTTCGCCAGTTCCGCCTCCAGACGATTGACCGTCGGATCTTCGCCGTACACATCGTCACCGGTGGCCGCCGCCGTCATCGCGTCGAGCATGGCAGGAGTCGGTTGGGTAACGGTGTCGCTGCGAAGATCGATAATGCTCATGAACCTGGCCTCAGAGTCAGCAGGGGAAATCCCTTTTCGAAGGTGAATTACTGCGGTCATGGCGCCGATTAATCAACCCTTGGGGCAAGAATTCTCGCCACGAACATTCAACAAACTCGATAGCAATCATCACAAAGGCGCAATGCACCGCTCGCTGATCTGTGATAAAAACGCTGCGCCGCCCGAGAACGGGCGGCAAACACGTTCTCAGGGCGGGGTGTAATTCCCCACCGGCGGTAATTGCGCGCAATGCGCATAGCCCGCGAGCGCTTGGCGACGGACACGGCAAAGGCTGTGATCGGCGGCAAGGTCAGCAGACCCGGTGTGATTCCGGGGCCGACGGTCATAGTCCGGATGAAGAGAGAACGGGATTGACGCCAAAGGGCCGCCCGCGCGCCTGTGTGCTCGTGCGTACCCTTGAATCCCTTTCGATTCATAACGCCCTGTTTTTTACACAAACAGGAGTCAGAACATGCAACCCACCGCTATCGACAGCAAAAGCAAACACCCCCACGGCGAACGCGTTGCGTTCATCCAGGCCTGCTGGCACAAGGAAATCGTCGACCAGAGCCGTAAGGGCTTCGTCGCCGAAATGCTCGTTCAGGGTTATCAGGAATCGGACATCGATTTCTTTGAAGTCGGCGGCGCCTTTGAAATGCCTCTGCACGCCAAGTTGCTGGCCAAGACCGGCCGTTATGCCGGCATCGTCGCAGCTGCTCTGGTCGTGGACGGCGGCATCTACCGTCACGAGTTCGTTGCCCAGTCAGTGGTCAGCGGCCTGATGCAGGTGCAGCTGGAAACCGAAGTGCCGGTGTTCTCGGTATCGCTGACACCGCATCACTTCCATGCCGGTGAAGAGCACCAGAAATTCTTCTTCGAGCACTTCGTGCACAAGGGTCAGGAAGCGGCGCGGACTTGCGCGGATACGCTGCAGAAGGTTCGCGCACTGCGTCGCAGTGAGCCGCGCGCAGTCGCCGTCTGACCACAACGCTCCCCTGTAGGAGCTGTCGAGTGAAACGAGGCTGCGATCTTTTGATCGTCTAAAAACAAGATCTAAAGATCGCAGCCTTCGGCAGCTCCTACAGGAATTTCTGTCAGCTCAGAGACGGCATCAGGCGAGGTTTTCGTCGGTGGTCGGCACGATCAGAATGCCCGCGCGCAAGCCGTTCTTGACCTTGGGGTTCGGGAAGATGATTCGTGCGCCCTCTTCCTCGATGATCCAGCGGGTGTTGGCCAGATCTTCGGCCAGCAGATAACCCACATCCAATTCAGAAAAGTTCTCGATGTCCGCCGGCAGGTTCAGGCGGAAGGCATCGCTGTGCTTGATGATCTCCCGCGCGACGCTGAACAGCTGCAAACCGTCCAGGCCTTGTTCGGCCAGATCCGGCTCATTGCCTTCGATGATCTGCTTCAGACGGGTTTCCAGGCGCGAAACATCCACCCCTTCGTTCTGCCCGAATGGCCGCGCCTTGCCCAGTTCCAGAGTAAAGGCCTCAGCACCGAGCTTGTCGTAGGTGTAGGAGCTGAACACGATCGACGGCTTGTTCTGCAGCAGCACCGCGTCCATCCCGGCAGCACGCAGACGCGCCAGTTCGCGGCGCGAATGCTGACGTCCTTCTTTCCACGGGTACAAGGCGAACTGCTCGATCTTCGAACCACGAATCGCGGTGTGCAGGTCGTAGTGCAGACGCTGACGGTCCGGCAGGCTGAAGAAACTCGCCGCCAGGCGTTCCAGCTCGCAGGCGCGGATGGCTTCGGAACCGCTGGTTTGTTCATGCCGGCCGTTGAACAGCCGATTGACGTCCTGCTCGACGAAGCGCTCGCCCTTGCGGATCGCTTCCGGGTTGCCGAACAGGAACAGAATGCGTGCACGCGGCTTCAGATCGCCGCGAGCGATGTCATGCAGCAGCCGATCGAGCAACTCGATCGGCGCTGTTTCATTGCCATGGATGCCTGCCGACAGCAGCAGGTCCAGGCCATTGTCGCGCGCTTCGGGTGGCCGGACTTCCAGCGCACCCTCGCTCAACCAGCGCATGCGCACGCCTTCGACAGTCAGTTGAGTCTTCTCCGCCGGTTCACGGCCGGCGAGGGTCAGTTCAAGCAGTTTGCCGAGGGCGAGCATAGAGCGGTTTCCTTAGTGATCGTGGTTGCAATCCGGGCCGTGCACGTGGTCTTCGTCGCCGACGTCGGCCGGTTCCATTTCCAGTTGCAGACTGACCAGATTAGTTGCCAATGGGCGCAGCAGCAGGTTGGCGTACTCTTCGTCACCTTCCTCGACGTCCACGCCGATCAGCAGCTGGCCACGGCCGTCCTGCTGGATCCACAGCTCTTTGCCTTGCCACATGACCGCGACGCGGGTGCACGAGGTTTGCAGTTGCGTGCCGTCGGTGTCTTCAAGGATCAGCTGCAGGGAATCGCTCATGTTTTTACTCTCTTGGGGAGACAAGCCGCGCGTCGCGTTCAGGCAACGCGCCGGCCATCAATTGATCTGGAATGGATAAACCGCGCCCAGTTTAAGGATTTGCGTCAGTTCATCCAGTGCCGTCCGGCATTCAAGCAGCAATTGCGGGTCCGCCAGATCGGTTTCGCTCAGGCGGTCGCGGTAGTGCTTTTCAACCCATGCGGTCAACGAACCGTACAACGGTGCGGTCATGATAACCCCTGGGTTGACTGCTGCCAGCTCGGTTTCGTTGAGCGCGACGCGCAGTCGCAGGCACGCCGGGCCACCGCCGTTCTGCATGCTTTGCTTGAGGTCGAAGACTTTGACTTCGCGGATCAGGCCGCCGGAGCTGGTCAGACCTTGCAGGTAGTTCCACACGCGCTCGTTGCCACGGCATTCCTCCGGCACGATCAGCAGCATCGAGCCATCCGGACGCGACAGCAGCTGGCTGTTGAACAGATAGGAACGCACCGCATCATCCACGGTGACCGCCGAACGCGGCACGCAGATCGACTGGAACTTGCCGCCGACCTTGGCCAGTTTGCCCTGCAACTCGGCCAGCATCTGTTCGGTGTCGAGGAACGCGTCTTCGTGATAGAACAGCACCTCGCCGTTACCCACCGCGATCACGTCGTTGTGGAATACGCCCTGGTCGATCACCGCCGGGTTCTGCTGGGCGTAAACCACGCCTTCGTCACGCAGACCGTGCAGACGCGCCACCGCTTGCGACGCTTCCAGAGTCTGGCGCGCCGGGTACTTTTGCGGCGCCGGGTAGCGAGTGTCGAACGCACTGCGACCGAACACGAAGAACTCGACACCGGCCTCGCCGTACTCACGGCAGAAGCGCGTGTGGTTGGCCGCGCCTTCGTCACCGAATTGCGCCACCGCCGGCAACGCGGCGTGGTGCGCGAAGTGCTGCTGATCGGCGAACATCGCACCGAGCACGCGGCTGGTGGTCGGGTGTTCGATACTGCGGTGGTATTTGCAGTTGAGGTTAGCGGCGGTGAAGTGCACGCGACCGTCAGCAGTATCGGCACTCGGGCTGACGGTGGCGGCGTTGGCCACCCACATGCTCGACGCCGAGCAACTGGCAACCAGCAACGGCATGGCTTCTTTCGCGGCGCGTTCGATCACTTGCGCGTCGGTGCCGCTGAAACCCAGACGGCGCAACGCGGCCACGTCCGGACGCTCCTGCGGCGCCAGCACGCCTTGCTGAAAGCCCATTTCCATCAGCGCTTTCATTTTCGCCAGGCCTTGCAGCGCCGCTTCCTTCGGGTTCGAGGACTGCTGGCTGTTGCTCTGGGACGCAACGTTGCCGTAGGACAGACCACCGTAGTTATGGGTCGGCCCCACTAGACCGTCAAAATTGACTTCATAGGATTTCATCAGCGAGGCTCCACGAGAATCTGTTGTTATAGGCTTCAGTAACTATTCTTTGAGACCGCGGCGCGGCCATCGCTGGCAAGCCAGCTCCCACAGTGATCGCGTCGGACACAAAATGTGTGAACGCCTGCAATCCTGTGGGAGCTGGCTTGCCAGCGATAGGCATCACACCATTTTCACGCCAGGCGTCAGGGCCGCCGGCAACACCAGGCTCGGGGTTTCCAGCGAGGCCACCGGGTACGCGCAGTAATCCGCCGCGTAGTAGGCACTGGCGCGATGGTTGCCCGAAGCGCCGACACCACCGAACGGCGCGCTGCTCGCGGCACCGGTCAGTTGTTTGTTCCAGTTGACGATACCGGCGCGGCTTTCCAGCCAGAACTGCTGGTAACGATCTTCGGAATCCGACAGCAAGCCAGCCGCCAGGCCATAAGCGGTATCGTTGGCCTCAGCGATCGCCGCAGCGAAATCGGCGTAGCGGATCACTTGCAGCAACGGGCCGAACAATTCTTCGTCCGGACGCTCGGCCACGGCGGTCACATCAAGAATGCCCGGGGTCAGCAAGGCCGATTGCGCTTGCGGCTGAGTCATCGCCAGCAGCGATACCGCGCCATTGGCCAGCAGATGTTGCTGGGCATCCATCAGCGCTTTCGCCGCGCCAAGGGAAATCACCGAGCCCATGAACGGCGCCGGCTGTTGATCGAACGCACCGACTTCGAGGGTCGCGCTGACGTCCACCAGACGCTTGAGCAGGCTGTCGCCCCACGCGCCTTGCGGCACCAGCAGGCGGCGTGCACAGGTGCAGCGCTGGCCGGCAGAGATGAAGGCCGACTGAATGATCGTGTAAACGGCTGCGTCCAGATCAGCGACCTGATCGACCACCAGCGGATTGTTGCCACCCATTTCCAAAGCAAGAATCTTGTCCGGACGCCCGGCGAACTGCTGGTGCAGGTGATTGCCGGTGCGGCTCGAGCCGGTGAAGAACAGACCGTCGATGCCCGGGTTCGCCGCCAGGGCGATACCGGTTTCGCGAGCGCCTTGCAACAGGTTCAGCACGCCGGCCGGCAGACCGGCTTCGATCCAGCACTTGACCGTCAGCTCGGCGACTTTCGGCGTCAGCTCGCTTGGCTTGAACAGCACGCTGTTACCGGCCAGCAGCGCCGGCACGATGTGGCCGTTCGGCAAGTGGCCCGGGAAGTTGTAAGGGCCGAACACCGCTACCACGCCGTGTGGTTTGTGGCGCAACACGGCGGTGGCGTCGCCCAGCGGGCCGCTCTTCTCGCCGGTACGTTCGCGGTAGCTCTGCACCGAGATCGCAATCTTGTTGACCATGCTGGTGACTTCGGTCGCGGCTTCCCACAGGGGCTTGCCGGTTTCCTCGCCGATGGTGCGGGCCAGTTCGTCGCTGTGGTTTTTCAGGGCGGCGGCAAAGGCTTCGAGGACGCTGATGCGCTCATCCAGCGAACGCCGCGCCCAACCCGGAAAGGCCTGACGCGCCGCCTGCACGGCGGACTCGACCTGAGCGGCGGTGGCGCCCTCCCCTGACCACAGCACTTGCTGGGTCACCGGATTCAGCGACTGGAAGGCTTCGCCCTGACCGGCCAGCCATTCACCTGCGATGTATAGCGAATTCATTATTTCGACTCCCGAGCAGCAGACAACGCCACGGCGCGCACTTGATCGCCGGCGTTGAGTTGAAGACGTTTGGCGGTCAGCGGATCGACCACCAGCGTGCCGGCAGCCAGACGGGCCGGGGCAGCCGTAATGCGGCAGTCTTCGCGCTTGCGGTTATGGATGATGAACGGCGTGGCGTCATCGCCCGGCGTACCGATCGCCAGCACCAGCGCTTCGCTGTCGCGCACCGCGCGGATCTTGCTGGTTTCGCACTCGATGGCCGGGCCGGCATCGAAGATATCGACGTAGCCCTGATAGCTGAAACCTTCGCTCTTGAGCATCGCCAGCGCCGGCTCGGTGTCCGGGTGCACCTGACCGATGACGTTGCGCGCATCCGGCGACAGGAAGCAGGTGTACAGCGGGAATTTCGGCATCAGTTCGGCGATGAACGCCTTGTTGCCGACGCCGGTCAGGTAGTCGGCCTGGCTGAATTCCATCTTGAAGAAGTGCCGACCGAGGCTTTCCCAGAACGGCGAACGACCGGCTTCATCGGAGACGCCGCGCATCTCGGCGATGATCTTGTTGCCGAACAGCTCCGGGAACTCGGCGATGAACAGCATGCGTGCCTTGGACAGCATGCGGCCGTTCAGACCGGTGCGGTAATCGGCGTGCAGGAACAACGAGCACAGCTCGGAGTTGCCGGTCAGGTCGTTGGCGAGGAACAGCGTCGGAATCTCGCGATAGATGTTCAGCTCTTGCGAGGCGCTGACGGTCAGGCCGACGCGGAAGTTGTACCACGGCTCACGCAGACCGACCGCGCCGGCGATGGCGGAAATCCCCACCACGCGACCGTTGTCGTCTTCGAGCACGAACAGGTAGTCCGCGTCGCCACGACCGGCTTCGCCGCGGAAGGTCTTCTCGGCCCAGCCGACTCGATGAGTCAGGCGTTCTTCGTTGGCCGGCAAGGTGGTCAGGCCGGTGCCGGTGCTGCGGGCCAGGTCGATCAGCGCGGATAAATCGCTGCTGCGTACGGGACGAACAATCATGCTATCTCCTCAAACGGGCCGCCTTCGCCACCCGTGAAACTCGCTAAGGCGTTAAACCGCCACCAGGCGCACGCTGGCACCTTCACCGACGCCCAGGGCTTCGGCTGCTTCCAGATCCAGGGTCACCGGTTTGCCCGGCGCGTAATCGAGTTCCAGCAGCACCGCGCGGTAATCCTGCAACTGCGCGTTGGCCACCAGATACTGGCGCCCGGCACCTTTGACCGGCTCGCCGATCTTCACCGGCACCACACGGCTCTGGGCGATCGAACGGATCCCCGAAACACGCGCATGCAGGGTCGGGCCACCGTCGAAAATGTCGATGTAGTGATCGGTCTCGAAGCCTTCGCGCATCAGGATGTCGAAGGTGATCTGCGCACGCGGGTGCACCTGGCCCATCGCTTCCTGAGCGGAATCCGGCAGCAGCGGCACGTAGATCGGGTAATGCGGCATCAGCTCGGCGAGGAACGTGCGGCTCTTCAGGCCACACAGGCGCTCGGCTTCGGCGTAGTTGAGGTCGAAGAAGTTGCGACCGATTGCATCCCAGAATGGCGAGTCGCCGTTCTCGTCGCTGTAGCCGACAATCTCGGTCACCACCGAATCGGCGAAACGCTCCGGGTGGCTGGCAACGAACAGCAGGCGACCACGGGAGTTGAGCTCGGCCCACGGCGACCCCACCAGCTCACGCTGCACGTAGAAACTGGTCAGCAAGCTGTTGCCGGTCAGGTCGTGGCATTGCGAAAGCACGTGGATCTTGTTGTGGATTTTCAGCTCACGGGAGGCGTGGACGAAGGTCTCGTTGCGGAAGCTGTAGAACGGCTCCGAGTAACCGGCCGAGGCGACAATGGCCGAGCAGCCGACCAGTTTGCCGGTGGCGGTGTCTTCGAGGACGAAGAAGTAACTCTCCTCGCCGTTGAAACTCACTTCGGCAGCAAACGAGGCTTCGCTTGCGGCGATCTTGTCGCTCAGACGTTCCACGTCATCCGGCAAGGAAGTGACACCAATCGGACTGTCCGCAGCCAGACGCTGTACCTCGCCCAGATCAGCCATTTGCGCAGGGCGCATCACCAGCATGGTGTCACTCCTTTCTCTTATAAAAATTTACTGAATAAAACACCGGATACTGTGGGAGCGGGCTTTTGTGGTGAGGGGATTTATCCCCGATGGGGCGCGTAGCGGCCCTCAAAAAGCTTGGGGCTGCTGCGCAGCCCATCGGGGATAAATCCCCTCACCACAAGCCCGCTCCCACATTTGATATTGCCCGGTATCAAAATTGGGTTCGACACCCGATATCCCCGGGCGCCGAAGGGTCTATCAGGCTTGCGTCAGTGCTGCTGCCGCGCGTTCGAAGCGGTCGAGGCCGGCGTCGATATCGGCGTCTTCCACCACCAGGCTCGGGGCGAAACGAATGACGTCCGGGCCGGCCTGCAGAATCATCAGGCCTTCTTTTTCAGCGGCGTTGAAGATGTCCTTGGCTTTGCCTTTCCAGGCATCGCTCAGCACGCAACCGATCAGCAGACCGAGGCCACGCACCTGAGTGAACAGGCCGTACTTCTCGCCGATCTGCTGCAGGCGGGTCTTGAATTTGTCGTGCTTGGCGTTGACGCCGTTCAGCACCTCAGGGGTGTTGATCACGTCGATCACCGCTTCGGCTACCGAACACGCCAGCGGGTTGCCGCCGTAAGTGGTGCCGTGGGTGCCGACCACCAGATGCTTGGCCAGCGCTTCGGTGGTCAGCATCGCCGCGATCGGGAAACCGCCGCCCAGGCTCTTGGCGCTGGTCAGGATGTCCGGGGTGACGCCGTAGTGCTGGTAGGCGAACAGATGGCCGGTACGGCCCATGCCGGTCTGCACTTCGTCGAACACCAGCAGCGCGTTGTGCGCGTCGCACAGTTCACGGGCACCTTGCAGGTAAGCCAGTTCGGCCGGCAGTACACCGCCCTCGCCCTGGATCGGTTCGAGCACGACCGCACAGGTCTTGTCGGAAACCGCCGCTTTCAGCGCGGCCAGATCGTTGTAAGGAACGTGGGTGATGCCGGTGATTTTCGGACCGAAACCGTCGGAGTACTTCGACTGGCCACCAACGTTGACGGTGAACAGGGTACGGCCGTGGAAGCTGTTGAGCGCCGCGATGATCTCGTACTTCTCGCTGCCGAACCGGTCGAACGCCACGCGACGGGCCAGCTTGAAGGCGGCCTCGTTGGCTTCGGCGCCGGAGTTGCAGAAGAACACGCGCTCGGCGAACGTGGCGTCGATCAGCTTGTGCGCCAGGCGCAGGGCCGGCTCGTTGGTGAACACGTTGGACACGTGCCACAGCTTGTTCGCCTGTTCGGTCAGCGCACCGACCAGCGCCGGATGCGCATGGCCCAATACGTTAACGGCAATCCCGCCGGCGAAGTCGATCAGCTCGCGGCCGCTCTGGTCCCAGACGCGGGAACCGGCGCCACGCACCGGAATAAAAGCGGCAGGCGCGTAGTTGGGAACCATTACCTGGTCGAAATCGGCGCGTTCTACCGCAGCGTGCTCAACGGACATCGGAGTCTCCTGAAGAGGAACACCCGCCTGAAACTGGCGAGCGATGGGGGGATTGTAAGGACAGTTTTCAGCCCGGCCTTGTCGCCAAGCGACAACTTCTTATAGCGCAAACCCCGGATTTTCCCGGGTTTACGGCAATGCGACATATAGCGTCGCAAAGGCGCAGTTTAACTGGCCGCAGCCGTTTGCGGCAGCTTGCTGATTTGTACCCGAGAAAGAATTGGCGAGTGCGGTATATAGGTACCGCACATCACCCTGAAGAGCCGTTTTTACCGGGCGGGCTTTTCCAGCGCAGGCGACCGCCCACGCGCCGAAACAACCGGGCATCCCGATACACCCACGAAGAGAGATGAAAGAGGCGAGGGTCGACGCTGCAAAACACTCGGCTCGCCCCTGAACAGGACGCGGATCAACCGCGCTCTGGCGGCACCGACGACAGTTCGAAAGGACTGCTGCTGCGCCGCTGGTTGCGATCTTCCCGCGGCGTCGCGCCGAAGAAGTTGCGGTAGGCACTGGAGAAATGCGGCCCCGAAGAGAAACCGCAGGACAGGCCGATCTGAATGATCGACTTGCTGGTCTGCATCAACATCTGCCGGGCCTTGTTCAGGCGCAATTCCAGGTAGTACTGGCTCGGCACGCGGTTGAGGTATTGCTTGAAGATCCGCTCCAACTGGCGACGGGACACGCACACGTGCTGGGCGATTTCATCAGTGGTCAGCGGTTCTTCGATGTTGGCCTCCATCAGCAACACCGCTTGGGTGAGCTTCGGATGGCTGGAACCGAGGCGGTTCTGCAGTGGAATGCGCTGGCGTTCACCGCCCTCGCGGATGCGCTCGACTACCAGTTCTTCGGACACCGCACCGGCCAGCTCGGCCCCATGATCACGGGCCAGCACCGCCAGCAACAGGTCGAGTACCGACATGCCACCACACGCGGTCAGGCGATCGCGGTCCCAGTCGAACAGGTGACTGGTGGCGATGACTTTCGGGAAGCGTTCGGCGAAATCGTCCTGCCAGCGCCAGTGCACGGCTGCACGATAACCGTCGAGCAGACCGAGTTGCGCCAACGGATAGACACCGGCCGACAGCCCACCGATCACGCAGCCAGCACGTACCAGTTGCTTGAGCGCGCTGCTGAGGGCCGGGGCCAGCGTGGTCGGCGGCTCGTCGGCGAGCAGGAACAGTTTCTGGAAGTTTTCCAGCTTGCCGGTCCAGGCTTCGCCGGGCAGTTGCCAGGCTCCGTCGGCCGCCGCTTCAGGATTGGCTTCGGCCTGCAGGAACGACAGTTCGTAAACCACCTCCGGATGCACCCGCTGAGCAACACGCAAGGCCTCCTCCGCCAGCGCCAGCGTCAGAGCTTTAGTGCTGGGCCAAATCAGGAAACCAATTCGATGGGCAGTCATGGGCGGGCAATCCGAAACGAAGAACGGTGATGAAGGCATGGGCCAATGCTAGCCCGTAAATGAACGCAAATCTCGAAACCTGCAAAGCTCCCACTGTAGGAGCTGTCGAGTGAAACGAGGCTGCGATCTTTTGATTGTCAAAAGCAAGGGCAAAAGATCGCAGCCCTCGGCAGCTCCTACAGGGGATTGGAGCCAACCTTCAGGCTGCGAAGCATGCACTATTTGGGTGCATATCGGCAGCTCTGATTACTTGAGACTGCCCGACAGGAACTGCTGCAGACGCTCCGATTGCGGATTGACCAGCACTTCGCGCGGGTTGCCGCTCTCTTCCACCACACCTTTGTGCAGGAACACCAACTGGTTCGACACTTCACGGGCGAAGCCCATCTCGTGCGTGACCACGACCATGGTGCGACCTTCCTGAGCCAGCGCTTGCATCACCTTCAGAACGTCGCCCACCAGTTCCGGATCGAGCGCCGACGTCGGCTCGTCGAACAGCATCACTTCCGGCTCCATCGCCAGCGCACGGGCAATCGCCACACGCTGCTGCTCGCCACCGGACATGTGCCCCGGGAACGCGTCTTTACGATGGGCCACGCCAACCTTGTTCAGGTAGTGCTCGGCCTTCTCGCGCGCTTCAGCCTTGGACACACCCAGCACGTGGACCGGCGCTTCCATGATGTTTTCCAGCGCGGTCATGTGCGACCACAGATTGAAGTGCTGGAACACCATCGACAGGCGCGAACGCATGCGCTGCAGCTGTTTCGGGTCAGCGGCTTTCAGCGCGCCGTCCTTGTTGGCCACCAGCTTCAACTCTTCGTTGTTGAGCAGGATCTTGCCCGCGTGCGGCTGCTCAAGCAGGTTGATGCAGCGCAGGAAAGTACTTTTGCCGGAGCCACTGGAGCCGATGATGCTGATCACATCGCCGGCTGCCGCTTTCAGGGACACGCCCTTGAGCACTTCGTGACTGCCATAGCGTTTATGCAGGTCTTGGACTTCAAGTTTGTACATGCGGTCGGTTCTCACAAAAACAGTCAGTCAGTCGTTGAGCAAGCGCCCGTGACGCAGCGCTTCGCGCCCCGCCACCTTGGCCAGCCAGAAACCGGGTTGGGCATAGCGCAGCCGTTCAATGGCAAACAGCACCCCGGAGGTACCAGCACACACCGTGCTGACCCGATCGGACACAGGATCGATCACTTCGAAAATTTCATCTCCGGCTTCAACCCACTCGCCGGGTTTACGCAGAAAACTCACCACACCGGGGTGCGGCGCCAACAGTAATTCAGTGCCTTCAAACGGCATGCCTTCGCACGGTTCATTGGCCGGCTTCGGCCACTCGCCAGTGATCAGGCCTTGCTCGGCGAGGAACGCCAGAATGCCTTCGGCCCAGGCCAGCGCATCGGCGCGGTCGGTGTTGGCCTGACCGCCCAGCTCGACAGTCGTCGCCAGGCACGCCAGCGGAATCTGCGCGTCCGGGAACTGCCGCGACAAACGCAGCCACGGCAGCGAGCACGCTTCATCGAAGGAGCTGCCGCCGGAATCTTCCGCCAGCAGACCGACCTTCACATTCAGGTGCGCAGCCAGCGAACGCCACTGCGGCCAGTGCTGCGGCAGTGCATACATGTGCAGCGCGGCTTCGGCGTCGCAGTGCAAGTCAAGCACCACATCGGCAGTGCAGGCGTGGCTGAGCAACACGCGCTGCATGCCTTGCAACTGGCTGCTCGCCTCGGGCAATGCCGCCAGATGATCAGCCATGGCCTGACGGATCAGGCGAATGTTGGCGTGCGGATCGTCACCGAGACGCTCGGCCAGCGCCGCTGCAACCGGCGCGCTCAGCTCGACGAAATCGCGGTTGAAATTCTTGCCGCTGCCCGCCTCGAACCGCCCCTGATGACTGCCTTGCAGCAATTGGCCGAGGCCCAGCGGGTTGGCGACTGGCACCAGCTCGATCACGCCGTTGAGCAGGCCTTGGGCTTCGAGTTCGCCAAGGCGCTTTTTCAGCTCCCAGGCAGTGCGCATGCCCGGCAGTTCATCAGCGTGCAGGCTGGCCTGAATGTAGGCCTTGCGCTCGCCGCTCCCAAAACGGAAGACCGAGATCTTGCGCTCGCTGCCCAGATGGCTCCACGGCAATACGTGGTCGATGCGTTCCATATCAGTGCTTCCGCGGGGCCAGGTAGCTCAGCCAGCGTCGCTCGGCCAGCTTGAACAGCTTCACCAGAATGAAGGTCAGGCACAGGTAGAACAGGCCAGCGGTGATGTACGCCTCGAACGGCAGGTAGTACTGCGCGTTGACGGTACGGGCCGCGCCGGTGATGTCGATCAAGGTCACGATGGACGCCAGACTGGTGGTCTGCAGCATCATGATCACTTCGTTGCTGTATTGCGGCAGCGCCCGACGCAAGGCCGATGGCAACAGGATGCGCTTGTACATCTTGAAGCGCGACATGCCCATCGCCTTGGCGGCTTCGATCTCGCCGTTCGGCGTGGCCTTGAGGCTGCCGGCGATGATTTCGGCGGTGTAGGCACTGGTGTTGATCGCGAAGGCCAGGCACGCACAGAACGTCGCGCTGGACAGCCACGGCCACATGAAGCTTTCACGTACCGCTTCGAATTGCGCCAGACCGTAGTAGATCAAGAACAGCTGCACCAGCATCGGCGTGCCGCGAATCACGTAGGTATAAAGCCAGGCGATGCCGTTGACCGCGGTGTTCTTGGAAACGCGCATCAGGCCCAGCGGCAGTGCCGCCAACAGACCGAACAACAGCGACAGCGCGAGCAGTTTGAGGGTGGTCAGCAGGCCGCCGAGGTACAGCGGCATGGCCTCCCAAATGACGTTGTAGTCGAAGATCATAGATCAGCCGCCCTTACGCCTACCGAGTAGCGCTTCTCAAGGTGACGCAGCGCCAGCAACGAGACGCTGGTGATCACCAGGTACATCGCCGCCACTGCGAGGAAGAAGGTGAAAGGCTCGCGGGTGGCGTCTGCCGCCTGCTTGGCCTTGAACATCATGTCTTGCAGACCGACCACAGAAATCAGCGCGGTGGCCTTGGTCAGCACCAGCCAGTTGTTGGTGAAGCCGGGAATCGCCAGGCGAATCATCTGCGGCACCATCACCCGGAAGAACACCTGAAAACTGCTCATGCCGTACGCCATGCCCGCTTCGGCCTGGCCCTTGGGGATCGCCATGAACGCACCACGGAAAGTTTCCGACAGGTAGGCGCCGAAGATGAAACCGAGGGTGCCGATACCGGCGGCCAGCGGGTTCAGGTCGATGTAGTCGTCATAGCCGAGCATCGGCGCGACGCGGTTGAGCAAGTCCTGACCGCCGTAGAAAATCAGCAGGATCAGCACCAGGTCGGGAATCCCGCGGATCACCGTGGAATACAGATCGCCCAGCCACGCCAGCCAGCGAATCGGCGACAGGCGCAACGCGACCCCGATCAGCCCGAGAACGATGGCCAGGGCCATGGACGACAAGGCGAGCTGAAGCGTCAGCCATGCGCCATCGAGGATGACAGCCCCGTAGCCTTTCAACATGATTCAGGTCCTCGAAAGTTGGGATGAAAAAATGGCGCAAACCGCAGAGATCCTGTTGCTTGCGCCATTTCTGACTTGTCGCAGAGACGTGTTACTTGCCGTAGATATCGAAGGCGAAGTACTTGTCCTGGATAGCTTTGTATTTACCGTTTTCACGGATAGCCGCGATCGCAGCGTTGATCTTGTCTTTCAGCGCGTCGCCCTTGCGCACCGCGATGCCTACGCCGTCGCCGAAGTATTTGACGTCGGTGAACTGCGGGCCGACGAAGGCGAAGCCTTTGCCGGAATCAGTGTTCAGGAAGCCGTCCTGCAGCAGGGTGGCGTCAGCCACAGTACCGTCGAGGCGACCGGCGGCCACGTCGAGGTAGATTTCGTTCTGCGAACCGTATGGCTTGATCTCAGCACCCAGCGGAGCCAGGACTTCGCGGGCGAAACGCTCGTGGATCGAACCACGTTGCACGCCGATGTTCTTGCCCTTGAGCTCAGACAGGTTGTCGCTGACAACGGTGCCTTGCTTCATGACCAGACGGGCCGGGGTGTTGTAGTACTTGTTGGTGAAGTCCACGGACTTCTTGCGGTCTTCAGTGATCGACATGGACGACAGGATCGCGTCGATCTTGCGCACTTTCAGTGCCGGGATCAGACCGTCGAACTCTTGCTCGACCCACTGGCACTTGACCTTCATTTCTTCACACAGGGCATTGCCGATGTCGTAGTCGAAACCAACGATGCTGCCATCCGGCGCTTTGGAAGCGAACGGAGGGTAAGCCGCTTCGATACCGATCTTCAGAGGTTTTTCATCAGCGAAGGAATTCAGCGACAGCACGGACAGTGCCAGGGCGCCAAGCAGCACAAGTTTCTTCATCTTGGGACTCCATCGGTAAAGGGCAAAAACGGCAGAGTGAGCGACAGCCCAATATGCGAATGGGTGAATCGGGAAAGCGGTGCAGCATCGGTGGGAAATTTCCCGTTGAAACCATCAGGGGTTTCAACGTCAGCCACGATGAGCGAGTGATCGGCATTCTAACGACAGGCCCGAAGCCGATATTTCTTCAATGCGACAACTAATTACAGATGCACAGAGAAACCCGCTTGAGCGCATTGACAGCCCTGCAAATTCATGCAAGAGCGAAAGGCAGTGAACCGATCTATGCTGCAAATTGCGGGCCTATTATTCGCAAACCCTTCTAATCCGGCAAGCGCAGCGTTGGGTCTTATTATTCAGCGGGGATTTTGAGGCTCTAAAACGGGGCGATGCGTTTCCCCTCGCCCCGCTGCGGGGCGGGCGGTTACACATTTGGTTACTCAGGTAGGCATGGGTAACAGCGGGAAGGGGCTTACGCAGGAAATCGATAATTATTGGTTGGGTGGTTTGGGTTTCTGACAGGGGAATACTGCGGCGTCTGACAGATGGCTATCGCTGGCAAGCCAGCTCCCACAGGGATTTCGATTGAGATTGAAATCCCGTTCACACCTCGGAAACCTGTGGGAGCTGGCTTGCCAGCGATGAGGCCGGCACAGCCAGCACAAACCCACCTGACACAAAAAAGCCCCGCCCGGCATCACCGGACAGGGCTTTTTCAATGCATCAGAGAGGCTTAAGCCACATTCATCGTCTTGTGCGTATCAATCAAATGCTGCACCACACTCGGGTCCGCCAGGGTCGAGATATCGCCCAGCCCTTCGTACTCGGCCGTAGCAATCTTGCGCAGAATCCGCCGCATGATCTTGCCCGAACGGGTCTTCGGCAGCCCCGGCGCCCACTGGATCACATCCGGCGAAGCAATCGGGCCGATCTCTTTGCGCACCCAGTTCTTCAGTTCCAGACGCAGTTGCTCGCTCGGCTCTTCGCCATTCTTCAGGGTGACGTAGACATAAATGCCCTGCCCCTTGATGTCGTGCGGCACACCGACCACCGCCGCTTCGGCGACTTTCGGGTGGGCGACCATCGCGCTTTCGATCTCGGCGGTACCCATGCGGTGGCCGGAGACGTTGAGCACGTCGTCGACACGCCCGGTGATCCAGTAGTAACCATCGGCGTCACGCCGCGCACCGTCACCGGTAAAGTACATGCCGCGGAAGGTCTTGAAATAGGTGTCGACGAAGCGGTCATGGTCGCCATACAAAGTGCGCGCCTGACCCGGCCACGAATCGAGAATCACCAGATTGCCCTCGGCCTCGCCCTCGATGATGTTGCCGAGGTTGTCGACCAGCGCCGGCACCACGCCGAAGAACGGACGTGCCGCCGAACCCGGCTTCAGTGCATGCGCACCGGGCAACGGGCTCATCATGTTGCCGCCGGTTTCGGTCTGCCACCAGGTATCGACGATCGGGCAGCGCGACTTGCCGACATTCTTGTAGTACCAATCCCAGGCTTCCGGGTTGATCGGCTCGCCCACCGAACCGAGCAGACGCAGGCTGCTGCCATCCGCGCCCTCAACAGCAGCGGTACCCGACGCCATCATTGCGCGGATCGCGGTCGGTGCGGTGTAGAGGATGTTGACCTTGTGCTTGTCGACGATCTTCGCCACCCGGGTGATGTCCGGGTAGTTCGGCACGCCTTCGAACAGCACGGTGGTCGCGCCATTGGCCAGCGGGCCGTAGACGATGTAACTGTGACCGGTGACCCAGCCGACGTCGGCGGTGCACCAGTAGATTTCACCCGGACGGTAGTCGAACACGCGCTCGTGGGTCATTGCCGCGTATAGCAGATAACCGCCAGTGGTGTGCTGCACGCCCTTCGGCTTGCCGGTCGAACCCGAGGTGTAAAGGATGAACAGCGCTTCTTCAGCGCCCATCTCTTTCGGCGCGCAGACGGTGCCCGCCACTTTCATCAGGTCTTCGTACCAGATGTCGCGATGCTGGTTCCACTTGATGTCGCCACCGGTGCGCTTGCACACGATGACTTTCTGGATGCTGCTGGTTTCCGGGTTGGTCAGCGCGTCGTCGACATTGGCCTTCAGCGAGATCTTCTTGCCGGCACGAATGCCTTCGTCAGCGGTGATCACCACTTTCGATTTGCAGTCGATGATCCGCCCCGCCAGGGCTTCCGGCGAGAAGCCACCGAACACCACCGAGTGAATCGCACCGATCCGGGTACAGGCCAGCATGGCGACCACGGCTTCGGGGATCATCGGCATATAGATAGTCACCACGTCGCCACGGTGCACGTCCTGACCACGCAGGGCGTTGGCCAGTTTGCACACTTGTTCGTGCAGTTCGCGGTAGGTGATGTTGCGGCTCTCGGAAGGATCGTCGCCTTCCCAGATGATTGCGACTTGATCGCCGCGCTCGGCCAAATGACGGTCGAGACAGTTGTAGGATACGTTCAGGGTACCGTCGGCGAACCATTTGATGTCGACATGGTGATCGTCGAAGGAAGTCTGCTTCACCGTGGTGAAAGGCTTGATCCAGTCGAGGCGCTTGGCTTGCTCGCGCCAGAAACCGTCAGGGTTGACGACCGACTGCTGGTACATGGCTTTGTAGGTCGCCTCGTCAGTCAGCGTATTGGCCAGAACCTCGGGACGAACGGGATACAGAGAAGCCGCACTCATCTTTCTTACCTCGGTGGAATAGTTGTTTTTGTATGACCCCGTTGTAGCCGGGCCGGCCCGATAGAACCATTCGACGATGGTTGTAGGAGCTGCCGCAGGCTGCGATCTTTTGATCTTGCTTTGCAAAAATCAAAGGCGAAAGATCGCAGCCTTCGGCAGCGCCTACAAGGGTTGGGCGGTGTTTTGTGGGGATTGTTACCAAAACCACCAAAAGTGTTTATCAAAACCCCACCTGTTTACCCCCACCCCACCTCCCTAAAATCCACTCCGCCGACAAGGCAAACGCGATTAACAACGTTACAGCCCCCACGAAGGCCGTTAATCCAGCTCTCAAGTAATAACTGCAAATGATGAAGTTCCACACGCAACCCTAAAAAGGTTGCGTGACCCCACTCGACCTCAAAAAGGTAAATCTGAAATGAAAGCTTTATTGGTTCTGGCCCTCAGCAGTCTGTGCGCAACCGCCATGGCAGACGAGGTCCCGACTGATGTCGCACAGCAACAACCGGCTATCGAGGAATACACTTACTCGACCCACCTGGACATCGCCAACGTAGTGTCCATGAGCGAAGTTCCAAACGTCTGCGAAGTTGTTCCGATGAAAATGGAGTACGACGACTCCAAGGGTCAGCGTCACATCCTGCGCTACAGCGTGATGGGTAACGGCTGCACCAATTGATGATCGAGACTGCACCGAATCGGACCGCTCAGCGCCTCATTTGAGGGTCGATTCCAGCCCGGCTTCGGTCGGGCTCAGTTGTGTCTGGAGTCGTCAAAAATGCTTGCAAAACACTAGATGTAGTGAAAACCCGGTTTTTTTGTTCGTTTTTTGAGCAATTCCACAGTCGCGAGATTTTTACGAAAAAAAATCTATCCCCGGCAAAGCCCTGTAAACCCGCACTCTCATCGAAAAACCAGCCTCCTCGACCGCGCCATGCGCGGATTCGCCTCAGCACAGCCGTGTTTTTTTCCCTATAATGCCGCCCTAATCGGGTCAGCAATATTCCCTTACAGGGAGCAAAAGCCATTCTGAAGCCCCGCAGCAGCGTCAACGCTGATCTGCGCCCGTCAGAGGCTCTCGGAAACCCGTACAAAATTCTGTTTTATTGCCTGCCTTGGCTGCCGCAAAAAACGATTCCTTAAGATCCAACGCGGTCTGTACGACCGTGTGAAAAACCCACCAATCAGGTTTCACACGGGGCGACAGGCCCTCACGCAGGAGACGACACGTCATGCTGAGCTGGGACGAATTCGACAAAGAAGACAGTGAAGTAGCAACCGTGAAAGGCGCCAACGCCGGCCACGCTACTGAAGCCAACATGGACCGCCTCGACAGCGCCGGCGGTGCCGCAGCGCTGGAAGCCCGCGCCGTGACCGCCGACGACTCGGCCGCCGTGGCCCGCGCCAAGGCTGCACTGGATTCCCTCGACATCGCCGAAGGCCTCGCTGAACTCGAAGGCGCCTCCGCCCGCGTCGCCGTTGACGAAAAGCGCATGATCAACTGCCGCGCCGACCTCAACCAACTCGTACCCTTCAAGTACGACTGGGCCTGGCAGAAGTACCTGGACGGCTGCGCAAACCACTGGATGCCGCAAGAAGTCAACATGACCGCCGACATCGCCCTCTGGAAAAACCCGGAAGGCCTGACCGACGACGAGCGCCGCATCGTGATGCGCAACCTCGGCTTCTTCTCCACCGCCGACTCCCTGGTTGCCAACAACCTGGTTCTGGCCGTGTACCGCCTGATCACCAACCCGGAATGCCGCCAGTACATCCTGCGCCAAGCGTTCGAAGAGGCGATCCACACCCACGCCTACCAGTACTGCATCGAATCGCTGGCCATGGATGAAGGCGAGATCTTCAACATGTACCACGAGATCCCGTCGGTCGCGAAAAAGGCAGCCTGGGGCCTGAAATACACCCGCTCGATCTCCGATCCGAAGTTCGAAACCGGCACCCCGGACACCGACAAAGAACTGCTGCGCAACCTGATCGCCTACTACTGCGTACTGGAAGGCATCTTCTTCTACTGCGGTTTCACCCAGATCCTCTCCATGGGCCGCCGCAACAAAATGACCGGCGTCGCCGAGCAGTTCCAGTACATCCTGCGCGACGAGTCCATGCACCTGAACTTCGGCATCGACGTGATCAACCAGATCAAAATCGAAAACCCACATTTGTGGGATGCTGAGATGAAAGAAGAAGCGACCCAGATGATTCTGCAGGGTACGCAGCTGGAGATCGAATACGCCCGCGACACCATGCCTCGCGGCGTACTGGGCATGAACGCGGCGATGATGGAGGACTACCTGAAGTTCATCGCTAACCGTCGTTTGTCGCAGATTGGTTTGAAGGAAGAGTACCCAGGGACCACTAACCCGTTCCCTTGGATGAGCGAGATCATGGACTTGAAGAAAGAGAAGAATTTCTTTGAGACGAGAGTGATCGAGTACCAAACTGGTGGTGCGTTGAGCTGGGATTGATTGATATGGCCCTGCTGCACGAATTGCAGCAGGGCCTAAAAATATCAAAAGACTGGTATTCAGAAGGCAGAAACAAGAAACCCGCAGCAATCGCGCCAACGATTGCTGCGGGTCTTGACCGCACCATTGAACAGAAGCCCGAGGGTGCGGGCCGTGACTGGAAGAACTCAAATCACGATGCATTGGGAAAATGCGCGACGTGATTATAGACATCTTTCGGACGGTTACAACGGCCTCACGTCGGAGAATTCGTCATGAACGATTATCCGGTGGCACCGCCAGGATACAGAGCTGTTTTCTGTATGAGCTTTAAGCACTGGCGCAGTGGAAAAGACGTCTTTCGCAAAGACGGGCGTCCTTTCTGTTTTTTTGTGAAAGCCTAACCGTGCGGGACAGGCAACTGTCCCGCTCTATCATCACGTACAGAGTAATTCGCATGAAACAAATAATTGTTGATGCTATTAGAAACCGTCAAGTTTTGACGTTCACATATAGCGGTATTACGCGATCTGTTGAGCCGCATGCCGTAGGTATTTCTCGCACTGGAAAAGAAGTGCTTCGCTGTTTTCAGACGCATGGAGGACACATAACTCCGGGCCATGAATGGGATCTGTGCGAGCTTAATAAAATTTCCGACTTGAAAACATCTGGAGCTGTTTTCCAGGCTCCTCGAGTCGATTATCGCCGTGGTGATCGCCACATGACTCTTATTTTCGCGGAGCTATGACGTTTTACTAAGCAAAAAAAGCCCTGATCTGATCAGGGCTTTTTTATTTCCTAAAGGATAATTCCTCCCTACATCAGCACTCTAAATCTCCTACAGCACTTACAGCTGCGTCCCATTGAAGCCCTCTACAAGCACTACTAAGCTCTATCGCAGGTGCCTAAGAAACGCCCAACGTAGAAAGCTCGGTCAGTGACACAGACGTGTGATTCGTCGGTGACAACTGCTCTGCTCGTTGGGATTTCTTAAGTCCGCTCTACGTTGGGGTCAGTTCCTCCCAAAATCCAAAACGTAGAGGTCATAGATATGTCTGATCCATGCTCGGTAACAGTATTCTCTCGCCACAACCTTTCTCTGCATGCCCTTCTACTCGAAAACCAGCCATGGTTCTCCGCCCGGGATGTTGGCCGTTTGATGGGCTTCCACCTGAATAATCGGGTGGTCAACAAGCTAGATAGCGATCAACGCCGCGTCATGTGGATTGAGTACTTTCGAGAACCTGAACAGCATCTGATGCTCAGTGAATCTGGGGTGTACGCGCTGTTGGTTTATCACTACGTTCCGGGGAATCGGTTGTTTCGCGAGTGGCTGACCAACGAGTTAGTGCCGACATTGCGGGATGCTGCGGATTCAGGAGATTCAAATCGGCCAATGTTGAGTTTGTTGGATTGGCCGGAGATGTCTTTGAGTTTGCTGCATTGGCAGGATGAGGGCTGGATTCGGCTTCGGGATATGCCTTCTCTGTTGAACGATGAAAATCCACGACGAGCTTCTCTAGAGAAACCCTGGTGGCGGAGGATTACGCAGGTGTTTCAGTCCTCGAAGCACTCGATGAGCTAGGGAGAGGTTTGTAGGATTGCGCGGGATCCGCCGCTATTTTCTGTAGGAATTTTCGTAGACAGCAGTAATGGCCACTCAGTATCGTCCGAGGGTTTTCAACCCTCGGCGACTGTATGGATACCTCGAAAGAAAAGACTGGCTGGAGCGATGAGGAGCTAGAGGCTTCGGTAGACGCTTATCTGAAGATGTTGACTCTTGAGCAGCAAAAGCAGCCATTCAGAAAGGCAGACGAAAACCGTCTTTTGCGTGAAGGCCCGCTAAGCAAACGCAGTGCCTCCTCCGTCGAGTACCGCATGCAGAACATCTCTGCGGTGATGGAGCAATTGGGGCAGCAGCGAATTACTGGCTACGTTTCGGCAAAGAACCTTGGTTCTGGCGTTAGTAAACGGATCAAGGAATTCCTCGCGAAGAAGGGCATCCACGCATTACGCAAAGGCGAACAGCGAGCCATTACATTTACTCCGCTTCAGTTGGTCGAAGTCACTGCACCTCAACAGAGTGAAGCGCCAGTGGGCGTTCTTAACCCTAAAGAGACGACCTCCACTGTCGTGAGACTTGCGCGCGCCCAGAGCGTGAAAAAATGGGTACTCCAGCACTCCCGAGGCATTTGTGAAGGTTGCGGCCAAACCGCACCTTTCATTAGCGCAAATGGCCGTCCCTTTCTTGAAGTCCATCATGTTAAGCACCTTATTGATGGCGGAACCGACCGTATATGCAACACGGTAGCGCTGTGTCCGAACTGCCATCGCCGTTGCCATCATTCCAGCGATAAAAAAGAGTTCACCGCTGAGTTTTATAAGAAAGTCGGGCGGTTGAGGCCTGAATAGGAGATCACATTGAGGAAGCCGAACGCCCACAGACTCTGCACTGACCTCCAAATCAAACAGCGACAATTCCTAACCTGATCCCAGACCCGTCCTACAGCATCAAAGCATCACCTTCGTTAACGTCGCCCGGTTTCATTCCGGTGCGACCTATAAATGAACGAAAGGATGATCAGTGGCTGGCAAAAAGGATATTCCCCGGGTCAGGAACCCACCTTCTGGGGACGGGCATCACGTCACCTACCGGTTCATGAACGCGACCGAACTGGCCGAGCGCGAAGCCAGGCAGAACGCTTACGAGGCCATGCTGGCCCGGCAGGATGCGTTTGAGCGCAGCCGGCAGGTCGCTGTCAAAAAAGTCGAGGCGGTCCGGGCCGGATGCGTGTTCGCAAAGTCTTGCAAACTGCCGGACGCGATCATTGATTACTCGAATCCCTCCGGGATGGTGCCGACCGACAGCCTGAAGGATTATGGCGAATTCGCACTGCTCGGCGCCCGTGAAGCCGATGACGCTGGGCTGCACAACCTGCAAACCATCAGCGGAAATACCGTCGCACTTGGCCTTGGGCACCTTGCTCTTCGCAGCCCGGCACTCGCTACGCCAACGACAGGTCTGGGAGCAGCCATCGGCGCCACCAGTGCTGCACTCATGACCAGCATGGTCGCTTTGCTCTGGACACCCAGTCTGGGTGATAGCGCTCTCTACACCGAGGAACAATTGCGCGCCCTCAAGCAGGCCCGCACCCGTGTTCGCCTGCGCATTGAGCAGCAATCCGATGGCGTTCTGAAAGGTTATGCCTTCTACACCGGCAAGAACCGGGATTGGGAAATGGTTGAGGTCGTGAAACTTGAGACCCGCGACACTCAGTACGTCGCCAACCTGGGTGAAGGCGTCGAGCTGATCTGGACACCCGCCGTAGACGGCTCCGACATCCTCGGCATTCCGGCTCTGGAAGCCGCCCCGCAGACACCGCATATCTGGGTTTACCCGCCAACGAAAGCGGCGAACGACATCCTTGTGAATCCGGTTTACCCACCGGAATACAAGGATTTCATTCTGGTGTTTCCGGAGAGTTCAGGGGTAAGGCCGGTTTATATTGTGGTGAGTCTTTCTGATCACAAATATCATCCCGCACCGCCCGGACTTGCAGCGTTTCCAGATGCGATCAAGGCAGATCGTAAGACTTCCGTTAAAGGAGGCGGCGGGCTTAGAAAGCGATGGAAAACCAGAAAAGGACTGATTTTTGAATGGGACTCACAACACGGTACTGTCGAAATGTATGACAAACGAGGTCGCCATCTCGGTGAGTATGACCCAGCAACTGGCGCGCAAACCAAACCAGCGGATGGCACGAGGACAGTAGAACCATGATCTATCTAATCGAGGCATTTGATAAAGAAAGCGGTTTCCTGGCTTTTGAAGAGGAACTCCCAAGTGGATCAGATCAGGCGATAAAAACCATCATGGGATGGACGGCGGAACAGCAAGGATGGGAGGGATACGATCTCTCGCACGAACAGCTTGGAGCCCTGGAAAAACTACTGGGGAAAAAAATCTATAACCCTGCTTATAAATTCCAGCTCAGCTGCAATGTGTAAACGATGGTTCTGCCCCCCCCCAAAACAAACCGCCCTCTCCAAAGACAAGGACGGAACCATGACTCATGTAATTTATGCGTTTGATCGATCCACCGAAGCTCTGATTTTCGAAGTGCCTATCTTGGCAGAGAATATCGAGCAGCTGCGAGCCATCATGAAATGGAATGACGCAGAAAACGAACTCTACGGTTACGATCTTGATTTTCAGCAGCTAGCACAACTGGAAGCGTTAACCGGAAGATCCTTCTACGATCCTCAATACGATTACCAACTCGCTAGCTACGGAAACTAAAAATTTAGTCTCCTACACCGTCATGCGTGGTTGCTGTCAGGATCAACGATTGAGTTGATCCCACTAATCGCCAGCAGGCTGGCTTCCACAGGTTTTGCATCATCCTGAAAACAATCAGTGCAACCCGCTGCGCCTCCCGCTATTAATACCCCTCCCCCACTCAAGGATCCGAGCCCTGCCATGAAATTCGATCTCGCCTACTGCCTCAGCCTCGACGACAAGTTGTCGATCTATGACGTTCGCGATCTCAATTTCGATGAGACGGTGGCGTTCGATTCCGCGAAGGAGCATTTCCAGTGCCCCAACGATGCCTGTCGTTTGGCGTTTGATGCCTCCAACGAGTTGGGCACGTTCAACGCCAAGAATGTGAATTACATTCGCACGCCGCACTTCAAAAACCTGCCCGGTACGCAGCATGTAGCGGGTTGTCCGTATGTGAGTTTGAAGGCGTCGGCATCTGGCGTTGAGACGGCGGACGGCGACCTGGATGACGGGCGGGAGGAGCATTTTCCGTCGGAGTTGTTGCTGACGCGGCGTGAGTATGTGCGCAAGCCGGCTGCGCCTGCGGGGGCGGCGGATGTGTTGCGGGATGATCCGGTGCGGGTGGCGCAGGTGAGTTCCGGGGAGTCGCCGGGGCGTGAGACGGCGCCGGACAAGACCAGTGTGTTTGCGCATCCGGTGGAATGTTTTGTGTCGAACTTCGCCGACAAGGAGTTGCTCAAGCGCATGCCGTTGAAGATCGGTGAGCACACGGCGCCTTATGGCTCGTTCTTCAAGAAGATCGAGTATCTGACGGACAACAAGGGGCTGATTTACTGGGGCAAGATCAAGGAGATCAAGGATTACACCCAGAGTTTTCGCATCGACTTCGAGCAGAAGGTCTGGTTCAAGCAGGCGGATGAGGCGAAGAAGAAGCCGTATTCGGTGAACGTGTACTTGAGCAAGAAGTTGATCGACAACTACCGCAAGCGCAAGGCGTTTCTGGAAGAGATCAAGCACGCGATCGACAGTGACAAGGAGTTGTTCTGTTTCTTCTATGGCGTGACGCCGGAGTTGAAGCAGGTGCCGAGCAAGAAGAACCCCGAACAGACGTTCGGGGTGTTCAGTGCCAACATCGAGAACCTGGATCACTTTATTGTGCGGGAGGCGCCGGGGTTGGCGTGATGGCTATCAACTCACACACATGCTGATCATCACCATCATGAGCAAACCGATGTACACCCAAGCATGCACCCGATCCGGTATCCGCCCGATCCACGGCGTAGCCAACCGAATCCCGACCATCGACCCCAGTGTCAGCACCGCAAACGCCAGCAAATCCACGTACCCGATAAACCACGCGCCCAGATCCGTCTCGCTGTAACCGGCCAGCGCCATGTAGGTCAGTGTCCCGGCCACGGCCACTGGAACGCTTAACGGATTAGCCATGGACGTTGATTTAGACATGCTCAACCCGCAGCGGCGCAATAGCGGCACGGTCATGACGCTTCCTCCTACGCCGAGGAACGTGGCGACGGCGCCGATGCCTACACCGCCGGCGGATATTTCCTTGCGATTCAATCGGCGTGGGATGACGCCTTCGTCTCGGATGAGAAAGCCGTGTCTGAGCAGGCAGTCGATGATGGTGACGCCGAGGTAGGCGATGAAGGCGTAGCGGATGACCTCGCCGCTGACCCACACCGCAGCGATCGCGCCGATGATCGCGCCCAAGGCGATGAAGCCGCCGAGCGGCCACAGGTAATGGCGGATCAGGTTGCCGGCGCGGCGGTGTTTGTCGGTGGCGATCAGGGCGTTGACGATCATCACGCAGGTCGAGGTGGCGACGGCGATGTGCATGGCCGATTGGCTGATGGGGTCGTCGGCGCCGTGACTGGCGGTGAGCATGCGATAGAGCAGCGGCACGACGACGAAGCCGCCGCCGAAGCCGAACAGGACGGCGGTGATGCCGGTCATACAGCCGAAAAGGGTCAACAAGAGGTAAAACATGGCGCGTCTTCCGGTGGTGGCGAGCGGTCGACGATAGAACGACGCGGCTTGGCCTGCTTCAGCAACTCAGCCAATAATGTTTGCGTTTACGCCAACTACCGGGAAACGCTCGATGCGCAATGTTTCGATCAATCTACTGGATGACACGCCGCGCCCGGTGGTGGCGATCGGTACGGATTATTCCCACGGCCATCTGTTGCCGTTTCATACGCATCGACGGGCGCAATTGTTGTACGGCGCGACCGGGGTGATGCAGGTTCGTACTCATGACGGCAACTGGGTGGTGCCGCCACAACGGGCGGTGTGGATTCCGCCGGGAGTGGCACATGAGGTGCTGATGCTGGGCGTGAGCACGCGCAGTCTGTACATCGAGTCGGGGTCGGTGGATTTGGGGCAGCGTTGCCAGGTGATCAGCGTTTCGCCGTTGATGCGGCACTTGTTGATGGAGGCGGTGGAAGTGCCGCTGGCCTATGACCTCGAAGGACGCGATGGCGTACTGATCGACTTGCTGCTGCATGAACTGGCGCGCAGTGCCCCTCTGCCCTTGCACATTCCGCTGCCGACTGACGGAAAGCTCCTGGCTTTGTGTCAGAACTTTCTGCATCAGCCGAACGCCCATCAGTCACCGCAACACTGGGCCGAGCAGTTGCACATAAGCTTGCGCACCTTCAACAGAGTGTTTCGGCAGCAGACCGGGTTGAGCTTCAGCCAATGGCGGCAACAGGCCTGCGTGGTGCTGGCGCTGGCGCGGCTGGCGGCCGGTGAAGCGGTGACGCGGATCGCCCTGGATTTCGGTTATGAGAGCCCGGCGGCGTTCTCGACGATGTTCCGGCGCATCCTCGGCCAGGCACCGTCCGTCTGGTTGGAGGCGGCGAACTAGGGCAAATCAAAAAATGCGTTTGATCCCCGCCGAAAACAACTGTACAAAAACACAGTACATTTTCAATCAGCACTCTTGAGCCCGGAGCACACCATGGCCTCTCTTGCGATGAACCACATCCTCGAACGCATTGCCCTTTTCCAGTTCACCCCGACGCACTGCGTCCAGGCCCGAGCGATGCTGGGCTGGAGCGTGGAACAACTGTCGCGCGAGGCGGAGGTTGCGGTGGACGACATTCAGCGGTTTGAAGCGCAGCAGGACGTGGCGGAAGCAGCGCGGCTGGCGTTGGCTTACCGGTTTGAGGCGCAGGGGTTGGTGTTTTTTCCGGGGTTTGCGCCGGGTCGCAGTGCGAGTATGGGTGCGCCATCGGATGCAGTGGGGCGTGGGGATTATGCGATGGCTGAATGAACATTTGTGGTGAGGGGATTTAGCGAAACGTCACTGCCTCATCGGGGCGGTGCGACGTTCGCTAAATCCCCTCACCACAAAACATCAGCATTCACTAATGGGGGTCAGGCGTTCTGCACCACCCCTTCACTCTCCCCTTCAACCGCCAACCACCACGCACTCCCGCGCTGCGGCTGCATCAGGTTAAACGCCTCACCCATTTGCGGCGTGGTGATCGCCACACTGCGCTCCCAGGCCAGTGACAGGATGCGATCAAACGGTTCGTGCCAGGCGTGCATGGCCAGGTCGAAGGTGCCGTTGTGGATCGGAAACAGCCAACGGCCCTTGAGGTCGATGTGCGCTTGCAGGGTTTCTTCGGGTTGCATGTGCACGTGCGGCCATTCAACGTTGTAGGCGCCGGTTTCCATCAGGGTCAGGTCGAACGGGCCGTATTGTTCGCCGATGCGTTTGAAGCCGTCGAAGTAGCCGCTGTCTCCGCTGAAGAAGATCCGCGTGTCGCCATTGATCATCACCCACGAGGCCCACAGCGTGCTGTTGCTGTCGAACAGGCCGCGGCCGGAGAAGTGCTGTGAGGGCGTGGCGACGAAGCGGATGCCGGCGATTTCGGTGCCCTGCCACCAGTCGTACTGGCGGACTTTGCTGGCATCGATGCCCCATTTGACCAAGGTATCGCCGACGCCCAGCGGGGTCAGGAAGTAGTTGGTCTTGGCCGCCAGTTTCAGCACTGCCTGGTAATCGAGGTGGTCGTAGTGGTTGTGCGAGAGGATCACCGCTTCGATCGGCGGCAACTGGTCGATACTGATCGGTGGCTGGTGAAAGCGTTTCGGGCCGGCCCATTGCACGGGCGAAGCGCGCTCGGCGAAGACCGGGTCGGTGATCCAGAATTTGCCGCGCATTTTCAGCAACAGGGTCGAGTGGCCGAGGCGATAGACGCTGTGGTCAGGCGCGGCCAGCAGGCCTTCAGTTGTCAGCGACTGCACCGGGATCGCAGCGGCGGGACGGGCATTGCGCGGCTTGTTGAAAATCATGTTCCACATGATCCGCAGCATCTTGCGCCCACCTTCGCGCTGCACCGGCGCATGGTTA
Source organism: Pseudomonas sp. S8 (assembly GCF_050473925.1). Classification (NCBI taxonomy): domain Bacteria; kingdom Pseudomonadati; phylum Pseudomonadota; class Gammaproteobacteria; order Pseudomonadales; family Pseudomonadaceae; genus Pseudomonas; species Pseudomonas sp. S8. Next base: position 5,920,376 of record NZ_JBFDVZ010000016.1, on the reverse strand, counting down.
CGGAACAGCCCTTGATCCTGGCGAGAGGCTTCAGGCGTGGAAGTTTGATCCGCAGAAATATCTGAATTGGCCATGACTGAGAGACTCCAGAAAAACCGCGCAATTCACGGTTTTTCACGGTGGGACGATAAATGGCCAAGGCACGCACGCATCAGCCGAACTGTCTGGTTTTTAGGTTGCGCGGATTAACGCAACATTACACTGGGCGGTGTAGTTTCTAGGTTGCATGAAACGTGGTGACAAGTAAACTGCCAAGTGTAATTCCCCTCTTTCTCTGCCGAAGCGTACTTATGACAGCTGCACAGCGCCTCACCGACCGCAAACGCGAAGCCATCATTCAGGCGGCGATTGCCGAATTCCGGGCCAACGGGTTCGAGATCACCAGCATGGACAAGATCGCGGCTACCGCTGGGGTGTCGAAGCGCACGGTGTACAACCATTTCCCCAGCAAGGAAGAGCTGTTCGCCGAAATTCTCAACCAACTCTGGGCACGGATTACCGAAGAGCAGACGGTGAGCTACCGCGCCGATCAGCCGCTGCGCGAGCAACTGCTGCCCATGTTGCAGGCCAAACTGCAGATGATGGCCGATGACAATTTTCTCGGACTCGCGCGGGTGGCGATTGCCGCCACCATCCATTCCCCGGAGCGCGCGCAAGACATGGTGGCGCGCATGGGCGAGCGGGAAGAAGGCCTGACGGTGTGGATTCGCGCTGCGCTGGCCGATGGTCGGTTGAAAACCGTGGATGCCGATTTCGCCGCGCAGCAGGTGCAGGGACTGTTGAAGTCATTCGGTTTCTGGCCGCAGATTTCCATGGGTTTGCCGCCGCTGGATGCAGACACGCAAAAAGCCGTGGCCGAGTCGGCAATGGAGATGTTTCTGGCCCGATACCAGCTCTAGACCGCTACTCTCCTGCGCCCACCACGATTAAATGGCTCGAAAGGACACTGATTATTCCCGTTGGAATAAATGACAATGTCCGACAAAGACCGACGAACGGTCGGCCTGAAAAAGATACTGCAAAGTATTTCAGGATGAATCTGGCGCAGGACATCATGGAAAATCAACGCGGCAAAGGCTTGTCATTCGCCAGACGCATTTATCTGCCCAGGATCATCGGTCTGGGTGTCGGCTTTTTCAGCGTCGCGGCCGCGCTGTATCCGTTGCAGATGCCGAACGGGCTCTGGGCGCTGCTGGTGTTCAACGGTTTTATCTGGCCGCATCTGGCCTATCAGCTTTCGACCCGCTCGACCTTCCCCTACCACGCCGAACGCCGCAACCTGTTGTACGACTCGTTGTGCGGCGGTTTCTGGACTGCGTGTTTTCAGTTCAATCCGCTGACCACCGTGACCATCCTGTCGATGATGACCATGAACAATGTCGCCGCCGGTGGACGACGTCTGTTCCTGCTCGGCGCCCTCGCCCAAATCGCCGGCGTGACGCTGGGCTGGTTAATGTTCGGCTTCAAGTTCAGCCTGACGATGACGCAAGTCGAGGTTTGGGCCTGCCTGCCGATGCTCACCTTGTACCCTTTGGCCCTGGGCATGGTCTGTTACCAACTGGCGATCAAACTCGCGCAGCACAAGCGTGCCCTCCGAGACCTGAGCCGCACCGACAGCCTCACCGGGCTGCTCAATCACGGCGCCTGGAAGGATCTGCTGCACACGCATTTCACGCTATGTCAGCAAAACCACACCCAGGACATTCTGGCGCTGATCGACATTGATCACTTCAAGAGCATCAACGACAACTATGGGCACATCGTTGGCGACGCCGTGCTGCGTGAGCTGAGCCAGGCACTCAAAGGATTGCTGGCCGAAGGTGAACGGGCCGGCCGTTATGGCGGCGACGAGTTTTGCCTGATCCTGCCTGACCAGCCACTCAAAAAAGCCGAGGCGCAAATGGAACGATTGCGTCAGGCGTTGGACCAATATCGGCACCCGGATGTACCAGAGTTGCGCGTCAGCCTGAGTATCGGTCTGGCACGGTTTCAGCCATCGTACAGCGACGCGGTTGCCTGGCTGGATGACGCCGACAAAGCGCTGTACACCGCCAAACACACGGGACGCAACACCATCAGTGTGGCGCTGAGCAGTCCGAGTTAGAACGACGCCAATTCCGTCGGCCTGGAAAAACTGTAAACATGTTGATTCGCATTTTCTTGTACAAACCCAGAAGGCTTGTATAAGATCGAGCCGTCAGCCTGGATGCTGGCACTTTGCAGTCAATGACAAATGCTGACCCGGCATTTGCTCTGCCAGCGCGGAAACAGGGACACAAACCTCGTCTTTCCCTACTTCCAGGTACTGCCTCTATGTTTTTCAAACGCCACCAGGCCGAACTCAACGATCTTCAACACACCATCACCGAACAAAACGGCCTGCTTGAAGCGATCAATCGCTCCATGGCGGTGATCGAGTTCGACCTTGACGGTGTGGTGTTAAAGGCCAATGACAACTTCCTCAAAACCATGGGCTACCGCGCCGAACAGGTGATCGGCCAGCCGCATCGCTTGTTCTGCACTCCGGAGTTTGGCCGCAGCGCGCAATACACCGAACTGTGGTCGCGCCTGAAAAACGGCCAGTTCCAGTCCGGCACCTTCGAGCGGATCAACAGCCAGGGCCAGCCGATCTGGCTGGAAGCCAATTACAACCCGATCAAGGATGCGTCGGGACGTGTGGTCAAAGTGGTCAAGTTCGCCATGAACGTGACGACCAAGGTCCAGCAGGAAAGCGAGGCCAACGCCAAGCTGCAGGCGATCGACCGGGCAATGGCGGTGATCGAATTCGACCTCAACGGCGGCATTCTCACCGCCAACCAGAATTTTCTGACGCGCATGGGTTACACCCTCGCTGAACTGAAGGGTAAACATCACCGCTTGTTCTGCCGCGCGGAGCTGGTCAACAGCAGCGCCTACGAGGATTTCTGGCGGCGGTTGAATCAGGGTGAGCTGTTTCAGGGTCAGTTCGAACGCGTTGACAAGCGCGGCCAGAGTATTTGGCTGGAGGCCAACTACAACCCGGTGTACGACGCCGCCGGGCGTTTGTGCAAAGTGGTGAAATTCGCCACGGACGTCACCGCCCGCGTCGAGCAGCACGAGCACGATGCCCGTAGCGCCAGCGCCGCTTATCACATCTCCGTGGAAACCCGGAAAGTCGCCGAGCAAGGCACTCAGGTGATCCAGCAGGCGGCCAGCGAAATGCGTGAAATTGCTGACGACATCGCGCAGTCATCAACGCTGATTGCGCAACTTGGCGAACGCTCGGAGCAGATCACCGCGATCGTCAATACGATCCGCGCGATTGCCGACCAGACCAATCTGCTGGCGCTCAACGCGGCGATTGAAGCGGCGCGCGCCGGGGATCAGGGCCGCGGTTTTGCCGTGGTGGCGGACGAAGTGCGGCAACTGGCGGCGCGCACCAGCGGCTCGACGGCGGAGATTTCCAGCATGATCGGCCTGATCCAGAGCGAGACACGGCAGGCGATCAAGAGCATGGAAGGCACCCGCGGGCGGGCGGCGCAAGGCGTTGAACTGGCGGATCAGGCCGGCAGCGTGATACTGCAGATCCGCGATGGCGCCAGTGAAGCAGTGCAGGCGGTGAGCATGTTTGCCAATGAGCGGGCGCCGGGCTAAGAAACCGCGTCGCGGCTTTCGCGAGCAGGCTCGCTCCCACAGGGATTGAGTCGATCAGTTGACTTGTGATCAACCCGGATTCTGTGGGAGCGAGCCTGCTCGCGAAAGGGCCATCAGCCTCGATGCAGGACTATAGTGACCTCCAGTCCCAAGTCCTGCCGAGCCCACCATGACCACAGAAAAACCCAACGTCCCCGCGCCCGCACCGGTCGACCACTTGCGCTTTCACCGCCCCCACGCCCACCTCAACACCACCTTCGGCAACGACGCGTTCGCCCTGCGTGCCGAGGCCTTCGCGCGGTTCTTTGGCACGCCGCTGTTTCTCGGCGCGCAAACGCTGATCGTCGCAGTGTGGATCGGCCTCAACGTCTCGGGCGTGACGCAGTTCGACGTCTACCCATTCATCCTGCTCAACCTCGCGTTCAGCCTGCAAGCCGCCTACGCCGCGCCGTTGATTCTGCTGGCACAGACCCGACAGGCCGCGCGGGACAAGGCGCAGTCGGACGCCGACGCGCAACACCGTGAAGCGCTGGCGGTGGCCAACAGCGAGCGCCAGGCGCAGGCCGCACAGACCACCGCGCAACTGCTCGAATTGCTGGAACAGAACACCCGACTCACCGAGATGACCAAGAGCCTGACTGAACGCATCGAAGGCCTGACCCGCGAACTGCATGCGCACATCTGCCAGGATCCGCAACGCTGATCATGGCAAACGCAGCGCCCGCCCCAATTCATCGAACAGCGTGACCACCGCGCGCAACGCGCGGCAGTCCGCGCGGGTCAGCAGCCACAGCGCGGTGTCATAGCCGTGCAGCGGTGCGCTGAGGGGCTGCAAACCTTCCGTGATCAGAAAGTCCGGCAACGCCGCCACGCCGAGACCGCCGCGCACCAGTTCCGTCACCGAGAGCATGCTGTTGCAGCGATAACTCGGGATCACGCCGGGCAACTGTTGGCGGCGCCAGGCGACGGTCGGGTGATCCGGCAGAAACTCGTCCGGGGCGATCCAGGTCAGCGCTGCCAGATCCGTCGCATCCACATTCTGCAGATAACGCGCACTGGCGCAGACCCGGTAGGAAACCTTCGCCAGTTGCCGTCCGACCAGATGCTCCGGCGGTGTACGCGTCAGGCGCAGGGCGATGTCGGCATCACGCCGGCTGAGGTTGGCGAAATCGTTGGAGGTGCTCAGCTCGAGAGTCAGCGCCGGGTAGTTCGGCATGAACTGCGCCAGCGCCGGCAACAACAGGCCTTGCAGCACCGAATCGGTACAGGTCAGGCGCACCGTACCGCTGACCACTTCCCCGCCCTGCTCGACACCGATTCGCGCCGCTTCCAGCGCCTGCTCGGCGCGCTCGGCCTGCTCGGCCAGCGTCTGCGCGAGGGTGGTGGGCAAATAACCGGCGCGGCTCTTTTCGAACAACTGCTGACCGAGCGCCGACTCCAGACGACGCACTGCACGAAACACCGTCGACACGTCGACCCTGAGCAACTGCGACGCCCGGGCCAGAGAGCCGCCGCGCACCAAGGCAAGGATCAGCGCCAGATCCGGGTAGTCGAGTCGATAGTGCGTCGCTGCATTGATCACTTGGGAAAACGCCAATATTGAGTGCGTGAACGCCAATCTATAGTGAGCCCCGGTGATCGACAACTGCACACATTCAATGTGGTGAGGGGATTCATCCCCGATGGACTGCGCAGCAGGCCTTGTTTGAGGGCCGCTTCACGCCCCGTCGGGGATAAATCCCCTCACCACAGAGGCTTACTCACTCAAATCAAGGAAATCCCATGGACGCCATTTCCATCGCCCTGATCGGCGATCACGACCCGCAAGTCACCGCCCACCAGGCGATCCCCGTTGCCCTCGGCATGATCGCCGAGCAGTCCGGCCACAATGTGCAATTCGACTGGCTGGCCACGGATCAAATCCACATCGATACACCATTGGCACACTACGACGGCTTCTGGTGCGTCCCGGCCAGCCCCTACAACAGTGAGGCCGGTGCACTCAGGGCGATTCGTTTTGCCCGCGAACAACAGCGCCCGTTCCTTGGTACCTGCGGCGGTTTTCAGCATGCGCTGCTGGAATTTTCCCGCAATGTGCTGGGCTGGGCCGATGCCGAGCATGGCGAAACGTCACCGGATTCGCCGCGAGCGGTACTGACACCGCTGACCTGCTCGTTGGTGGAGGCGGTAGACAGCATTCATCTGGTCGCCGGTTCGTTGATCGCCAAGGCGTACGAAACGTCTGAAATTCATGAAGGCTATCGCTGCCGATTCGGTGTGAACCCACAGTTCGAAAAGGAATTACTGACCCCTCCGCTACGTGCCGTGGGGCACGATTCGGCGGGCGATTTGCGCGCGATCGAATTGACTGACCATGTGTTTTTTGTCGCCACGTTGTTTCAACCGGAACGTGCGGCGCTCAGGGGCCATGTCCCGCCGCTGGTGCGGGCGTTTGTCGAAGCGTGTGCGGAGCAACGTCCATGAAGCCGAACGAATCCTGCTTCGCGGTGATTTTCACCTCGACCCGCACCGAAGGTGACAACGGTTATGCCGCGGCCTCCGAGCGCATGATGGAACTGGTCAGCCAGCAACCGGGGTTTCTCGGGATTGATTCGATTCGTGGGGAAGATGGCGTCGGCATCACCATTTCCTACTGGGAGAGCGAGGCGGCGATTCTGGCCTGGCGCGAGCATCCCGAGCACCGGGTGATTCAGGCGCGCGGGCGGGCGCAGTGGTATTCGACGTTTCAGACCCGGGTGTGTCGGGTGGAGCGCGAGTATCGGTTTGGGTAGGGAGTTGGGTGGTGTTCTCACTGGCCTCATCGCTGGCAAGCCAGCTCCCACTGGTACTGCGTGATCTTCAGAACAACGAATAACCTGTGGGAGCATGGCTTGCCCGCGATGCGGCCAGTAGCGTCAATACAAAAACCTCAGCCCTGCACCAGACTGCGCACCGCCACAATCTCCGGCACCTCAACCTTGCTCATGTACACCCGCAACGGCTCGCTGATGTTGATCCGCTCGTCGATGTTCTGATCCAGCAGCAACTGAATCAGCTCGCGCTTCAAGGTCATGGTGGTATCCGAAACCGGCGCCCAGACAAATTCGCTGGTGGGAATAATGCCGTCATCGGCCACGTCCATGCCGAACGAATCCTCGCTGAATCGCACGATGTACTGACCGGTCTTGCGGTTGAGGCCGACAAAACCCTTGAGGTCATCGGCGGCCTGACAGATGAGTTGGGAAGTGATGCGCATGGTAAACCTCACGAAAAATCATCGATGGTTTACACGCAGGGCAACAGACTCGGCGCGCCCTCTGCCGGAGCGTCTGCCGAGGCCAAGCGTACTGCAAACCGCGCCACAAAAGTGCAGGAAAAATCGCTTTTAATACGTTTATGTCGGTCTGGCGATAGCACGCAACCGATTCAGTTGTTAAAAGGTACGTCTTTGAAAATGCCCTGCGAAAGGAACTCGAACATGCCCGCCACTTTCACCAAAAGCGCCCTCATGCTGAGCCTGATGCTCGGTCTCGGCCAGGCCCACGCCGCCGCGACTGACGTCAACGCGCTGGCCGCCGCCCATGGCATCCCGCATCCAGCCGTGATCGCACACCGTGGCGCGTCCTTCGATGCGCCGGAGTCCACCGCCGCCTCCTACAAACTGGCCCGCGACCTCGGCGCCGACTACCTGGAAATGGACTTGCAGCGCAGCAAGGACGGCGTGCTGTTCGCCCTGCACGACAACAACCTGCAACGCACCACCGACGTCGCCACCAAGTTCCCCGAACGCAAAGACAGCCCGGCCACCGCCTTCACCATGGCCGAACTGAAAACCCTCGACGCCGGCAGTTGGTACAACAAGGTTTACCCGGATCGCGCACGTCCGTCCTACGCCGGGCTGAAAATCCTCACCCTCGATGAAATCATCGACATCGCCCAGGCCAACCCGAAACACAAGCCGGGCCTGTACATCGAAACCAAGGAGCCGCAACTGTTTCCGGGGATCGAGCATGACCTCAAAGAGAAACTGCAGGATCGCGGCTGGCTGAGCCCGGCCGGTTCGAAACTGGCCAAGAGCGAGCTGGGCGTCGGCCAGGGCAAAGGCAAAGTGATCCTGCAGACTTTCGAGAAGAACAGCCTCGAACTGCTGCAAAAGGAAATGCCGCAAGTGCCGAAGATCCTGCTTCTGTGGGTCGGCGAAGGCAGCATCGAGCCAAAATCCAGGGTGACCTTTGCCGAGTCCGGCGAGAAGGACAAGAACGTGTTCTACGGCAAGCAGGAGCCGAAGTCCGAAGCCGAATTCAAGCAATGGGTGGATTTCGCCAAGGCTCACGGCGCCATCGGCACCGGTCCCTCTGCCAAACTGACCCAGGGTGGCGATCAGAGCTACTCGGATCTGGTGCAACCGTGGATGAACCAGTACACCCACGATCAGGGCATGCTGGTGCACGTGTACACCGTCGATGAGCCGGTGGACTTCAAGAAAGTCATGGCGGCCGGGGTTGATGGCATCTTCACCAACCGCGCCAGCGAACTGTTGAAGTTCTACAAGCGTCCAGCCAGCGCCAGTGTCGATCAGGTGTTGAAGAACAACGGGTTCTGATCTGAAAAAACCGAGGCGCCTTGATCGCGGGCAAGCCACGCTCCCACAGGTTTTGTGTCGGGCATGGTTTGCCCGTTTTGTATTCGGGGTTTTAAGGGTGAATTAAGTTGTGGTGGTTAACCTGAGCCCACTTCAACGAACAACCCAAGGAATGAGCCGATGAAAACTTTGACTGCCCTGTTTACCGCCGCTGCCCTGACCCTGACTGCTGGCCTCGCCCAGGCCGATGTGCGCGTCGACCAGATCCCTGAGCTGGTCAAATCCGGCAAGATCAAGTCGCTGGAATCGATGAACGCCGAGGCACTGAAACTGCATCCGGGTGCGACCATCACCGACACCGACCTGGATAACCACTTCAACGGTTACGAGTACGAAGTCGAGCTAAAAACCGCCGATGGCAAAGAGTATGACGTCGACTTCGATGCCACCACCGGCAAGGTGCTGAGCAACAAGCAAGACACCTGATACACCGCCAACGCAAAGCCGCACGATCCCGGATCCTGCGGCTTTTTTGCGTCCGTTGTCCGGCGAATCACGCGGATGCCGCCTGAAGGGATGCCAAAACCGCCATCAGACGGCTAGTATGGCGACCATCAGATAAACAATTGCAGCCGAGAGCGATGGGCATGGGGCAGACAGCGGCAGCAGACATCGCAACGATCAAACGGATCAGCGCGGTTCCGGCGATTCTTCAGGTGATTCGCGAACTGACCGGCCTGCGCTTCGCCGCCGTGGCGCGGGTTACCGAGGAGTCATGGACAGCCTGCGCCGTCCTCGATCAGCTGGATTTCGGCCTGCAGGTCGGTGGCGAGCTGGATGTGGTCACCACGCTGTGCCACGAAATCCGCGCTGCGCACACGTCGGTGGTGATCGACAAGGCCAGCGAAGACCCGCTCTACCGCGATCATCACACCCCGCGTCTGTACAAATTCGAGAGCTATATCTCGGTGCCGGTGTTCCGCACCGACGGGCGCTTTTTCGGCACGATCTGCGCGCTCGATCCGAACCCCGCGCAACTCAAGTCCAGCAGCATCCAGAGCACCATGGAGTCGTTCGCGCGAATGCTCGCGTTGCAGATCGAAGCCGAGGAAAACGCGCAGCTCACCGAAACCGCGTTGTTGCAGGAGCGCGAAACCGCCGAGTTGCGCGAACAGTTCATTGCCGTGCTCGGCCACGACTTGCGCAACCCGTTGTTCGCGATCAGCGCCGGTGCCGAAATGCTCCTGCGCAAACACCCGGATCCGGCCATCGACGTTCGGGTACGCAATATCCTCGGCAGTGCGCAACGGGCAACCCGGCTGGTGGATGACGTACTCGACTTTGCTCGCGGACGCTTGGGCAAGGGCATTCCGGTGGATATCCAGCCCTGCGCCGATTTGACCGAAGCCGTGCAGCAAGTGGTGACGGAGATTCGTAACGTGCATCCGCAGCGCACCATTTACGCGTCCATCGGCGACTTGCAGGGCTTGCCCTGTGACCGCGCGAGGATCGCTCAATTGCTGTCGAACCTGCTGGCCAATGCCGTGGCCCATGGCGACCCGGAGGGCGACATTGAGGTCATCGCCCAGATTGATCACGGCGCGTTGATGCTGGCGGTGAAGAATCAGGGGCATATTCCCGAGGCGGTTTTGCCGCATCTGTTCCAGCCTTACTCGCGCCCAAGCGCCAGCACGCCCCAGGCCGGGCTCGGTCTGGGGCTGTATATCGCCAGCCAGATCGCCCAGTCCCACGGTGGGCATTTGCATGTGGCGTCCACCGCGCAGAGCGGCACGCTGTTCACCTTCAGCCTGCCCACTGCCTGAAAAGCACACCTTGGATCCCTGTGGGAGCGAGCTTGCTCGCGAAGCTGTTGTGTCTGCCACACATGAGGCGACTAGCACGCCGCTTTCGCGAGCAAGCTCGCTCCCACATTGGTTCTGCAGTGTTTCGCAGTTGTCAGGCCGACGTGCTGACCAGCGAGCCCGAGCTGCTCGACCCGGAATCCTGCAACGCCTGCAACAACGCCGCCGTCGCCGTCTGCAACGAAGCCGAGGTGCTGGAGATTTGCGACTCGGCGGAGGCCACGTCAGCCGCTTTGGCATCAGCGTCTTCCTGCTTGGCCTGAGCCGCTTGCAGCGCTTGCTGTTGCTCCTGCAATTGCTTTTGCAGCTCGGCGATCTGCTTGCGCAGTGCCTTTACCGAATCCGATTCACCGCTGCTGTCGGAACTGCTGTCGCCTGCCGGAGCCGCGCCCCCGCCGGCCGCCACTTTGCTGGTATCGGCGCTGGCGCTTGCGCTGCTGGTTGCAGTGGCCGAGGTGTCTTCACTGGCGTCGCTGATTTTGGTTTTGCTGGTGGCGGTGGTGACGGTCTGATTGATTGAAACAGAGGTGATGCTGACCATGGGCTGGCTCCAATGCCGGTTATAGATAACCGGCCATCGGCGGTAGTCGCACGGATTTGAGATCGACTGTGTACCGACTCGGTAACCGAACCGGTACACGTCGGCGGACGTCAGGCGCTCAGGCGCGCGGTGACCTCATTGAGTTGCCCGGACAGGCCATGCAGATTCTGGCTGGCACTTTCGGTGCGCTGCACGCTGTTGAGGTTGGTGCTGGCGATGGACGTGATCTCGGTCAGGTTGCGCGAGATGTCTTCGGCCACCGAGGTCTGCTCTTCGGCGGCGGTGGCGATCTGGCGGTTCATGTCGCGGATCGCTTCCACCGCATGGGTGATGCGCTCCAGCATCGCACCGGCCTGAGTCACTTGTTCGACGCTTTCGTCGCTGCGCGCCTGACCGCTTTCGATCGCTTGCGCAGCATCCACGGCACCGGTCTGCACGTTCTGAATGATCTGATTGATCTCGATGATCGACTCGGCCGTACGCTGCGCAAGGTTGCGCACCTCGTCGGCGACCACCGCAAAACCACGCCCGGCTTCCCCGGCCCGTGCCGCTTCAATCGCTGCGTTGAGCGCCAGCAGGTTGGTCTGTTCGGCGATGCCGCGAATCACTTCCAGCACCTTGCCGATGCGCCCGCTGTCGCTTTCCAGGCGACGAATCACTTCAGCGGTGTTGGCGATTTCGCCACGCATCCGGGTGATGGTGTGGATGGTGCCCTGCATGACCTTTTCACCCTGCTGGGCGGACTGGTCGGCATCGTCGGCAGCCCGCGCCGCATCCGCCGCATGCCGGGCGACTTCCTGGGCGGTGGCGGACATTTCGTTCATCGCCGTGGCCACCTGATCGGTGCGGTTGAACTGCTCGTTGGTGCCGCCGGCCATGGTCGTGGCGATCGCATTCAACTCGCCGCTGGCGCTGTCCAGATCACTGGCACTGCGTTGCAGGTGAGTGAAGGTTTCAGCGAGGAAATCACGCAGAGTATTCGCGGCCGCCGCAAGGTTGCCCAACTCGTCCTGGCGGGCGTTGGCAACGCGTTCGGCGAGGCGCCCACGGCTCAACTGGGTGACGTAATCGATCAGTTTGCGGATCGGTTCGATCAGGTTGCGGTTGACCAGCCACAGGCTGAGCAAGCCGATCAGCAGACCGGAACCGAGCATCACCACAATTCCCAGCAGCACGGTGCTGTCGGCACTGGCGCTGATCTGCGCCGACTGTTCGGTGCCCTGCTTGCGCAGCTCGGCGACCAGTTCGCTCATCTGATCGCTGGTGGCGCGGTCCACGCCTTTGACCGCACTGTCGCCAGCCGTTGGATCGGCACCGGCCGCGACATAGGCATCGCGACCTTTCTGGTAGGCGCTGCCGAGTTGGCGGTGCTCTTCACGCAGGCGTTCGATGCGGGATTTCAGCGCCGGCTCAAGGCCTTTCTGGCCGGCCAGTTCACCGAGAATGTTCTGCACATCGCGCTGACGATCTTCGAACTGGCTCCAGTATTTGGCCAGGTCCGCCGGTTGCTTGCCGCGCAGCAAGACGTTTTTCCACTCCTGCACCTGCACCTTGAATTGCAGATTGGCCTCATCGATCAATTGTGAGGTGTGCAAGGGGCCGGCGATCAACTGGCTGTAGTTCTGCACGCCATTGGACAGGAAATGAAAGCAGGCCAGTGCGATCAACAGCATCGCCAGCAGGCTGCCGCTCAGCAGGGCGAGAATTTGTGCTCTCAGGGATTTTTGCAGCATCGCGAGATACTCAGGACAGGGATGAGGCACGCCCGATAAGGCGTGGGATTTTGCCGGACATCCGTGTCGGCGAGCCTTGGCTCATGGCCAAGCGCGCGCAACGTAACCCAAGCGTGATCGGCGCACCAGAGCGCTTCTTGAAGAGAATCCGACCGCCGGCAAGACATTGATCTGGCGTCATTTTGTCGTCACGCAAGTGTCATATCCGGTTGCGATGATGCGGCTCAGGTGAATCTGAAAACTCCACGCCAGACGCCCTCCTCGCAGCGAGCCTCCATGAACCACAGCCTCGACCTCAGTCATCGCGATCCTGATTTGTTCGGTCTGCTTTACGGCTTCCGTTTTCGTCCTGGTGAGCGTGGCCGCGAAGTCGATTCGGCGACCGCCCTGCGTTGCTTGCAAGACGACAGCGACCGTGATGAATTCCTCTGGCTGCACCTGAACCTGGCGCACGCCGCGTGTGAGCGCTGGATGAAAAGTCATCTGCAATTGCCCGAAGAATTCTTCGAGGCGCTGCACGAAGGTTCGCGCTCGACGCGCATCGAACACGTTGACTCGGCGTTGCTGGCAGTGGTCAACGACGTGGTGTTCAACCTCAGCAGCATGGTGTCCTCGGACGTGTCGACGCTGTGGGTCTGCGTGCGCAGCAAACTGATCGTCAGCGCACGCCTGCAACCGCTGCACTCGGTGGACAAATTGCGTTCATCGGTAAAGGCCGGCGAATGCTTTCGCTCGCCGTCGGAACTGCTGGTGCACCTGCTGCGCGATCAGGGCGAAGTGCTGACGCAGATCGTGCGCAAAACCAGCATGAGCGTCGATCAGGTCGAAGACGAATTACTCTCCTCGCGCCTGTCGACCAACCGCGCCGAACTCGGTGCCAACCGTCGGGTGCTGGTGCGCCTGCAACGCCTGTTGGCGCTGGAGCCGGGCTCCTTGCTGCGCTTGCTCAACCGGCCGCCGGCGTGGCTGCAGAAGGAGGACGTCAAGGAGCTGCGCAAGTCCACCGAGGAGTTTGCGCTGATCATCAACGACCTCACCGCCCTCGGCGAGCGGATCAAACTGCTCCAGGAAGAAATCGCCGCCAACCTCAACGAACAGAGCAACCGCACGCTCTTCACCCTGACCGTGGTCACGGTGCTGGCGCTGCCGATCAACATCATCGCCGGCTTCTTCGGCATGAACGTCGGCGGCGTGCCGCTGGCGACGGATCCCGAGGGGTTCTGGATTCTGGTGGCGCTGGTCGCGACGTTTACCGTGATTGCCGGGCGCTGGGCGTTTCGCAAGCGTGGGGATTATTAAGATCAAAAGATCGCAGCCTGCGGCAGCTCCTACAGGGCACGGTAAACCTGTAGGAGCTGCCGCAGGCTGCGATCTTTTGATTTTCGCTATCAGATCAGCGGTGAGCTAATCCGCCAAACACTGATCTGCCGCAGTCTCTCTGTAATATTTAGCAACGATCATGACGAACAAACCTTCCCTCGCTCAGGATTGTCCGCTCATGGCTACTCCCTCCCTGACCGCCGCCCGCCCCACGTCCGCCCACGGCGGCCGGCCGGCACTTGATAAGAAACCCGGTCCGTTCACTTACGTGGTGTTCTTCGCGGTTCTGGCCATGGGCATGTTGTTCACCGCTTACAGCCTGATGCACGACATGCATGAGCTGGGCACCACCGTCACCACCTGGACCCCGTTCCTGTTGCTCGGCGTGGCGTTGCTGATTGCGCTGGGCTTCGAGTTCGTCAACGGTTTCCACGACACTGCCAACGCGGTCGCGACGGTGATCTACACCCACTCGCTGCCGCCGAATGTGGCGGTGGTCTGGTCGGGCTTCTTCAATTTCCTCGGGGTGCTGCTGTCCAGCGGCGCGGTGGCGTTCGGCATCATCGCCCTGCTGCCGGTGGAGCTGATTCTGCAGGTCGGTTCGTCCGCCGGTTTCGCGATGATCTTTGCCCTGCTGATCGCGGCAATTCTGTGGAACCTCGGCACCTGGTGGCTGGGCCTGCCGGCCTCCTCTTCCCACACGCTGATCGGCTCAATCATCGGCGTCGGCGTCGCCAATGCCCTGATGCACGGGCGCGACGGCACCAGCGGCGTGGACTGGGCGCAGGCAACCAAAATTGGTTACGCGCTGTTGCTGTCGCCGCTGGTGGGCTTCGGCTGCGCGGCGCTGTTGCTGCTGGCCATGCGCGCCTTCATCAAGAATCGCGCGCTGTACAAGGCGCCGCAAGGCAACAACCCGCCACCGTGGTGGATTCGCGGTTTGCTGATCGCCACCTGCACTGGTGTGTCTTTCGCCCACGGCTCCAACGACGGGCAGAAGGGCATGGGCCTGATCATGCTGATTCTGGTCGGCACCCTGCCCATGGCTTACGCGTTGAACCGCACCATGCCCGCCGATCAGGCGCTGCAGTTTGCCGCTGTCGCCGAAGTCACCCAGCAAGCGCTGGTGAAAAATACCCCGCTGCCAGCCCCGGTCGATCCGCGTCCGGTGCTGTCGGATTACGTGCGCAGCAAGCAAGCCACGCCGCAACTGATCCCCGCCCTCGCCGCCCTGACCGGGCACATTGGCGAAGAGGTCAAAGGCTATGGTTCGCTGTCGAAAGTCCCGGCCGAAGCCATGGGCAACGTGCGCAACGACATGTACCTGGCCAGCGAAAGCATTCGCTTGATGGAGAAGAACAAGGTCGGCAACTTCGACGCCGACACCACGGACAAACTGCAGCTGTTCAAGCAGCAGATCGACAACGCCACACGCTTCATTCCACTGTGGGTGAAGATCGCCGTGGCCATCGCCCTGGGGCTGGGGACCATGGTTGGCTGGAAACGGATTGTGGTGACGGTCGGCGAAAAGATCGGCAAGACCCACCTGACCTACGCCCAGGGCGCCTCGGCGGAAACCGTGGCGATGCTGACCATTGGCGCGGCGGACATGTTCGGTTTACCGGTCTCGACCACCCATGTGCTGTCATCGGGCGTGGCCGGGACCATGGTCGCCAATGGCGGTGGCTTGCAGATGAAGACCATCCGCAATCTGCTGATGGCGTGGGTGCTGACCTTGCCGGCGGCGATTCTGCTGTCGGGCAGCCTGTACTGGCTGTTCACCCAAATCTTCTGACTCCACAAATCCCTGTAGGAGCTGCGGCACGCTGCGATCTTTTGCTCTTTTTGTTAGAAGCAAAATCAAAAGATCGCAGCGTGCCGTAGCTCCTACAGGGGGATGTCGTCAGAGCGTCGAGCGGATGACCTCCCCCAACCACTCCATGAACACCCGCACCCGCAGCGGCAAATGCCGTTGCCGCGCATACAGGATTGAAATGCCCATCGCCGGTGCCGTGAACTGCGGCAGCACCGTCACCAGCTCTCCGGTGTCCAGGTGCGGCTGCATGCCGGTGCGCGGTACCTGAATCAGGCCGAAGCCACCCAGGCAGGCCGACTCATAGGCATCGGTGCTGTTGACTGTGACGCTGCCGGCCATCGGCAGGCGCCGCACCTGACCCTCCTGTTCATACACAAACCCTTCCGAGCGCGAACCGAGCACCCCGACGTAGTGCACCAGCCGATGCTGCGCCAGATCCTCCAGCGTCTGCGGCACGCCGTAGCATTCAAGGTACGCGGGGCTGGCGCAGTTGATCATCGGGAAGTCGCCCAAGTGCCGCGCCACCACCGATTGATCCGGCTGCGCGCCAATGCGCACCACGCAATCAAAACCCTCGCTGAGCAGATCGACGCGGCGGTCGGTGCTGCTGATTTCCAGTTCCAGATTCGGGTGGCGCGCCATGAACTCCGGCAGCAGCGGCATGATCAGGCGCCGCGCGAGGATGTTCGGCATGTCGACACGAATCCGCCCGCTCAGCGACGCTGGATCCTGCCGAAACAGACCCTCGATCTCGTCCATGTGCGACAGCAGATCCTTGCTGCGTTCATACAGCACCAGACCGTCCTGCGTCGCCTGCACCTTGCGCGTGGTGCGTTGCAACAGGCGCGTTCCAAGCAGGCTTTCCAGGGCCTGCACATGCTCGGACACCGTCGAGCGCGGCAGCCCGAGACTCTCGCCGGCCAGGGTGAAACTCGACAGTTCGCTGACCCGGACGAAGGTGCGCAGCAATTCCAGTTTGTTCATGAGGACACCCGTTGATTGTTCGACTGAGCCGATCAGTGATTCCGGTTTCAGTCTGTTTATCACCCCACGGCGGATAAATAAACTTTGCTCATCACCACTCACCGCAATCGAGGATTTCACATGAGCCGCAAAATCGCATTGATCACCGGCGCCAGCCGTGGCCTGGGCAAGAACGCCGCCCTGCACCTCGCCGCCGAAGGCGTGGACATCATCGGCACCTACAACAGCCGCGCCGATGAAGCCCAGGCGCTGGTGGCTGAACTGGAACAACGCGGCGCCAAAGCCGTGATGCTGCAACTGGATGTGGGCCGCAGCGAAAGCTTTGCCGATTTCGCTTCGCGGGTTGAGCAGGCGTTGCAGCACTTTGATCGTCCGCGCTTCGACTTCCTGATCAACAACGCCGGAATTGGCGTGCACGCACTGTTCGCCGAAACTACTCCGGAACAGTTCGATCTGCTGATGAACATCCAGCTCAAAGGGCCGTTCTTCCTGACTCAGCAGCTGCTGCCGCTGATCAATGACGGCGGGCGTATCATCAACATTTCCAGTGGGCTGACCCGCTTCAGCCTGCCGGGCTACGCTGCCTACGCGGCGATGAAAGGCGCGATGGAAGTGCTGACCCGCTATCAGGCCAAGGAGCTGGGGGCGCGGCAGATCGGCGTGAACATTCTGGCGCCGGGCGCCATCGAGACGGATTTTGGCGGCGGCGCGGTGCGCGACAACGCGGCGTTGAACGCGATGGTCGCCAGCAACACCGCACTGGGTCGCGCCGGGCAACCGGATGACATCGGTGGCGCACTGTCGATGCTGCTGGCGCCGGGTGCGCAGTGGATCAACGGGCAGCGGGTTGAAGCATCCGGCGGCATGTTTCTCTAAGCCCAACACGCCCCTGTAGGAGCTGCCGCAGGCTGCGATCTTTTGATCTTGTTTTTAAAAAATCAAAGTCAAAAGATCGCAGCCTGCGGCAGCTCCTACAGGGTTCGGGTTAGCTCTGACAGGCGCTGCGCTGCACAAACCGCTCCCGCACCACGTCATACCCCCAGTGATACACATAGGTGTACGGCAGGAAAAACAGCAGCACGCCGATGTCCAGCAAGAACGCCTGCCACAGGCTGACCGACAGCCACCAGGCAATCAGCGGTACGCCCATCACGATCAACCCGCCCTCAAACAGCAGCGCATGGATCACCCGCGTCCAGGCGTTATGCCCGAGGTTCAGGCGCTTGAGCGCGCGGTCGAAGAGTCCGTTGAACAGCACGTTCCACGCCAGCGCCAGCAGGGCGATCAGCACGGTCACGGCGCCCATGTCCAGCAGTGGTTTGTCCATGATCCACGCCAGCAACGGCGTACAGATCAGGATCGCCAGACACTCGAAACCGATGGCCTGGAAGATACGTTCAGTGATGGATTTGTTGGCAGTCATGGCCTGACTCCTTGAGTGAAGAGGGTTGCCATGATCGGCCACCACACCGATACTTCATAACCAATAACCATCGATCAAGGCGATAGTTCATGGTTTCGCAGGAAGTGCTGTTGGCGTTTGTTCAGGCTGCCACTCAGGGTTCGTTTTCGGCAGCGGCGCGCAAACTGGGACGCAGTCAGTCGACCATCAGTGCGGCGGTGGCCAGTCTGGAGATCGATCTGGATCTGATGCTGTTCGACCGCAGCAGCCGCAAACCGACCTTGACTCCGGCCGGCCATGTGATGCTGCAACGGGCCGAGGCGATTCTGGCGGCCACCCATCGTATGGCAATGAGCGCCAGGCAACTGGCACAAGGCGTCGAGCCGAAGCTGACCGTGGCGATTTCCGACACCTATCAATCGGCGCGCTTCGAAGCGGCGCTGGTCGACTTCGAGCAGCGTTATCCGGACCTGGAACTGGAATGCCTGATCGCCGAGTGCGACGACCTGATCGAACTGGTCCAGCGTGGCCGCGCGCACCTGGCATTTGCCGAAATGCGCGACAGCTACCCGCCGGACCTGGTGACCTCGACCGTGGCCGAGCACACCGACATCGCGCTGTTCGTCAAACGTGATCATGTGTTGACCGGCATCCAAGGTGTCGACCAGCAGGTGCTGGAGCAGCATCGCGAGTTGCGCCTGGCGACCATCGTCAATCCCTACGACAGCCGGGCCAAAGGCCGGGTTTGGTCCGCCCCGAGTTACCTGATGCTGATGGAGATGGCGGAAATGGGCTTCGGCTGGGCGGCGTTGCCACGCTGGCTGGTGGGGCGTTTCGGCAATGGCTCGCTGGTGGAGCTGACGGTGCGTGGCTGGCCACGGCCGTTGTATGTCGATGCGTTGTGGTCGCGGGTCTATCCGCCGGGCCCGGCGGGGAGCTGGTTGCTGAGCAAGATGCTGGAATAGCGGCGCCCCCAATCGCTGGCAAGCCAGCTCCCACAAGTACCGAGGTGTTCATTAACTTTGTGTACGGCGCAGACACTGTGGGAGCTGGCTTGCCAGCGATGAGGCCGGCACTGCCAATGAATTCCCCGGATCAGTCCAGTTCGCTCAGCCGCCCCTCGATAAACCGCCGCTCCGGCTCCTGCCGGGTCAGTTCCAGTGCTCGCCGGTACGCCGCCCGCGCCTGCTCCACCCGACCCAACTGCCGACAAAATTCCGCCCGCGCCGAATGCGCCAAGTGGTAATCCTGCAACTCGCCGCGATCCAGAATCCCCTCGATCAGCGTCAGCCCGGCCACCGCCCCATCACGCTTGGCCACCGCCACGGCACGGTTCAATTCGATCACCGGCGACGGCACTGCGCGCAACAGCACGTCATAGAGGCCCACGATCTGCTGCCAATCGGTTTCTGCCGCTGACGGCGCTTCGGCATGCACCGCGGCAATCGCTGCTTGCAGGCAATACGGCCCAAATCGCCGCGTGGTCAGCGCCCGCTCCACCAGCGCACAACCTTCGGCGATCAACCCGGCATCCCAGCGCGAGCGATCCTGGTCGTCCAGCAGAATCAACTCCCCCTCCACGGAAGTCCGTGCCGAGCGCCGCGACTCATGCAACAGCATCAACGCCAAGAGTCCCATAACCTCAGGCTCCGGCAGCAATTCCATCAGCAACCGCCCGAGCCGGATCGCCTCACGGGTCAGATCCTCGCGGGTCAATTCAGCGCCCATCGAGGCCGAATAGCCTTCGTTGAACACCAGATAAATCACCCGCAACACACTGTCGAGGCGCTCGGGCAACTCGCTCAGGCTCGGCACTTGATAAGGGATTCTGGCGTCGCGAATCTTCGCCTTGGCCCGCACGATGCGCTGAGCAATCGCCGCCGGTGCCGAAAGAAACGCGCGGGCGATTTCCTCGGTGGTCAGGTCGCAGACTTCACGCAAGGTCAGCGGCACTTGCGCATCCGCCGCCAAGGCCGGGTGACAGCAGGTGAAGATCAGCCGCAAGCGGTCGTCTTCCACGTCTTCGCCACTCCAGTCGGCCTGTTCCAGCGCTTCGAGCTGCGCGAGCAACAGCGGCTGCGAGGCCTTGAAGCGGGCGCGGCGGCGCAACACATCGATGGCCTTGAAACGCCCGGTGGACACTAGCCAGGTGCGCGGATTGTTGGGCACGCCGTCGCGCTGCCAGCGCTCGACCGCGACGAAGAACGCCTCGTGCAAGGCTTCTTCGGCGAGGTCGAAATCGCCGAGCAGGCGAATCAGGGTTGCCAGAATCCGCCGCGAGTCTTCGCGATAGACCTGCTCGACCCGCGCCCGGACTTCAGACATTCAACTGCCGCACCGGACGCACTTCGACGCTGCCGACCCGGGCCGCCGGAATGTGGCCGGCGACCTGAATCGCTTCGTTCAGATCCTTGGCATCGATCAGGTAAAACCCGGCCAGTTGCTCCTTGGTTTCAGCGAACGGGCCATCGGTGATCGACAGCTTGCCGTTGCGCATGCGCACCGTGGTCGCCGTCTGCACCGACTGCAGCGCTTCGGCGGCAACCATCCGCCCGCTGCCCTCAATCGACTCGGCATAGGCCCAGCACTCGGCGTCTTCCGGGCTGTCGGGCGAGGTGTGCAGCAGGCGCTCATCGCTGTAGACCAAGCATAGATACTTCATGGCTTTCTCCTGAATCGAACGGATCAACTATGGCTGAAGATCAGGGTTGCACATCGAACAGCGTGCTGCCGCTCATCGGATCGAACGGCGCCGACCAGTGCTCGTGGACAATCTTCCACGTTCCGCCCACTGGCCGATAACACGCGGTAGCGCGCATCCAGCAGCTCTGGGTTTCGCCCTTGTCGTTGGTCCCCCCGCAATGCGTGACCCAATGGGCGAAGGCGAGGTTGTCGGCGGTCTCGATGGCGATCTCGTGAAACTCGAAAACGTGCGGGCCGGAACACATTTCCATGCAGGCTTCCCAGTGCGCGCGGTAGGCCGCCTTGCCTTTGAATTGCAGGGCCTTGATCGCATCGAACGAGACGATGTCGTCGGCGTACAACGCCATCACTTTGTCGACGTTCTTGGTCATCACCGCTTCGCGGTAAGTGTTGATCAGGGCCTGGATTTCAGTGTGTGCGCTCATGGTGTTCTCCGTGTTTTTTGTAGTGAAGACACCCTTAGTCGTTCGGCCATCGGGCAGATCGACAGTCGAAACAAAAAATTTCCGCCAAAGACAAAATCGCTAGAATCCAAGGCTTACCTTTGTAGGAAAAAGGAAATTCCCGTGTCAGCCCAACTCGTGCCGTACGACAGCCTGAACGCCTTGCAGCGTCAGCAGGTCGAGGCGATTGAAATCCATCCCGAGCAGATCAAGTTTTCCGGCGACATTCACGGTGCGCTGCACACGCTGCTGTCCAAGCCCGGCCCCGGCGTGAAAGGCTTTGCCCTGCTGGCCGATCAAGTGCCGGTGGCGTTCCTGCTGCTCAAGCGCCCGCCGGTGTTGCCAGCCTGGGCCGATGAACACAGCGCCACCCTGCACGCCTTGCAGGTCGATCACCGCGCGCAAGGCAAGGGGTATGGCAAGGCCTGCCTGCAGGCCTTGCCCGACGTCGCGCGTGAAGCATGGCCGGAGATCAAAGGGCTGGAACTGTCGGTGGATGCCGATAACGACGCGGCGATCGCGCTGTACGCCAAACACGGTTTCGTCGACAGCGGCGAAGCGTACAAGGGCCGGATCGGTTACGAGCGGCGCATGGGGCTGTTTTTCTAAATCATCGAGGGATGCACGATGATCGATTCAATCGAAGCACTGGAAGCTATTTACGGCCTGCCCCACGAGCGCGCGGTGCGCAAGCAGATCGGTTTTCTCAACGAGGATTATCAGGCGATGGTGCGGGTTTCGCCGCTGGTGATTGTCAGCTCGGTGGGCGCCGACGGCCTGGACAATTCGCCACGCGGCGATGCGCCGGGATTTGTGCGGATCATCGACCAGAACACCCTGGCCCTGCCGGATCGCCCGGGCAACAACCGCATCGATACCTTGCGCAATGTGCTGCACGATCCACGGGTGTCGCTGCTGTTCATCATTCCGGGGATCGGCGAGACCTTGCGGGTCAACGGCACCGCGACCATCAGCGCCGATCCCGAACTGCTGGAAAGCTTTGCGGTGAACGGCAAACCGGCAAAAACGGTGCTGCTGGTGACGGTGGAGGCGGCGTTTTTCCACTGCTCGAAAGCCTTTGTGCGCTCTGACGCCTGGAACCCCGAAACCCACCTGCCGCGCTCGGCCCTGCCCTCTGCGGGCGCGTTTCACAAGCGTTTGAATGATGGGCAGTTCGATGCCGAGACGTACGATCGCGAAGCACCGAAGCGGGTAATCGACACCCTTTACTAAACGGGGAATTGCAAACACCGCTAGAACCTGTGGGAGCTGGCTTGCCAGCGATGGCGTCGGCGCATCAAACATTGATGTCGACTGACCCACCGCTATCGCTGGCAAGCCAGCTCCCACAGGTTATGTGCGATGCCTTACAAAGTAAGGATCATCTCGTGCCACGCCATCCCGCCATGGTCTGACTCCGACGGCTTGATGTAGGCAAAGCCGAATCCGGCGTACAGCGCAATGTGTCGTTCCTTGCACATCAGATGAATCGTCGCCTTGTCCATCCCGCGCATGCGCTCGATGAATTCGGCCATCAATCGCTTGGCCAGGCCCTGCCCCTGATAGTCCGGGTGTACCACCACCGACATGATCACCACGTTCGGCCCTTTCGGGTCGTGGCCGATCAGTTCCTTGAACGCCTCGTCGGACATCTGCACGTCAAACGCCGCGCCCGAATTGATGAACCCGGCGACCACGCCCTCCACTTCGGCGACGATAAAACCCTCCGGCCAGGTGGCGATGCGCGTGGCGATCTTTTCGCGCGTGGCGGCTTCATCGCCTTCGTAGGCAACGGTTTCGATGGCGTAGCAGCGGTCCAGGTCAGCGGCGGTGACGTTGCGGATGACGGTGTTCATGGCAGCTCGAAAATCAGCGGAGAAAAGTGCGCAAAGCATAAAGGAATAAGGTGTGCATATCGATCCGCGCGGGGGCCGTAAAGCTTGCGTATAAGCGCTTTTCTTCGTGCGGGCGGCGGGCTATTTCTGCGGTGTGTCTCTGATCACCCTTGGGGGTAACCGCTTATGAGCAGCGTTGAAATCGGCCTGTTGATGGTGTTGGGCATCAGTACGTTCGGCTTTATCACCTTGGGCATCGACCTGTTGCGGGCGCGACGGCTGGGCAAAGGCAAGCGCGGTTGAACAACATGAGGCGGATCAGTGATCCGCCTCATCGTTATGGTTCAGGCTTTGGTATCGACCGGCACGCAGATTTCCAGTTTGCCGGTGTGCAGTCGCGGATTGAAATCGGCGCTGTAGCGTTCCAGCTCCGGGGCGTTGAGCTCCACATAGTGGGAAGTCGGCAGCCAGGTTTTGTAGATGTATTGCAGAGTCTGAGGTAACTGATCGAGCGGTCCCTTGTGCTCGAATACGGCGTACTGACGAGGCAGCACTTCGACCCACTGATAGACCTTCTGGTCGAGGTCGTCGAGCTTGCTGATTTCCACCCCGGCGATGTAATCGAAGCCACCCTGGCCGTCGAAATTACTGCAGACGCCGTAGGTCACTTCGTTTTTTTGTCCCTGTATCTTTCCCAGGTGCGGCAAGAACCTTTCCCACAGTGCGGGGATGTCCTTGGCGGTGTCCTGGGTAAATCGACCACGAAATCCTGCGATCAGCAGGAAGTGTCCATGTTCGAAGCGAGGTTCAGCCACTTCGACGCGTTTTTGCTCATCCATGACTCGACTCCTGGAACAAAAGAAGGGGTTCGGCTGCTGAGTATAGAAGCCAAACCCGATTCGCAATGCTACAGGGCGTGCAACTGGTCGGCAGCCCCGGAACCGACGAACTCGTTATAACCGGATACGATCACGTACACCGCGAAATAGCAGAAGATCGCTGCCGATGCCATGTACGAGTAGCGCAACAGCTTGTCGCCGAGCAACTTGCCGCCGTGGCTCGCGGCGAAGCACAGCCCGGCCGACCACAGCAGCCCGGCGCACAGGAAGCCGCCGAGGAACAGCGCCGAACTTGCAGGGCCACCGCCACCGGAGCGGGCGATCAGGGTGCCGCCCACCGCGGCGAACCAGAGAATCGCGCTCGGTGAAGACATGGCGAGGAAAATCCCGCGAAAGAACTCCTTGCGATGCGAGTTCTGCCCCACCTCGGCGGTCGCCGCCAACTGCGCCTCGTGGTGAATCGCCGAATAGATCATCTTCGCCGCAAAGTAGATCAGCAGCGCCGACCCGCCGATCCACAGCACCCAGCGCACGCTTTCGTACTGCAGCAGCACGGTCATGCCGGCCAGCGCCAGCACCGCGTAGATCAGGTCACCGACGCAGGTGCCCAGGCCCAGCGCGAAGCCCTGAAAGTACCCGCGCTGCATCGCCAGGGTGATCATTGCGATGTTGGCTACGCCGATGTCCAGGCACAGCGAGAGGCTCAGCAAGAAGCCGCTGGTGAATTCCATTAAGCATTTCCTTGGAAAAAATTATTGTCTTGCACGCTGGACAGTCCGCCCTCGCTGCCCTTATCTTCCGCCACAGGTCACCGCAGTGACCAGCGTCGCTCGGACGGTTCCGGGCGCTTACGTTATCCGAGGCAACAATGGCTGAACAAGGTTCGCCGCGCCGCTTTGCGCGCATTGATCGACTCCCCCCCTACGTTTTCAACATCACCGCCGAGCTGAAGATGGCCGCGCGGCGCCGTGGTGAAGACATCATCGACTTGAGCATGGGCAACCCCGACGGGGCCACGCCGCCGCACATCGTCGAAAAACTGGTACAAGTTGCCCAACGTGAAGACACCCACGGTTACTCCACGTCCAAGGGCATTCCACGTCTGCGCCGGGCGATTTCCAACTGGTACAAGGAACGCTACGCGGTCGATATCGACCCGGAAAGCGAAGCGATCGTCACCATCGGTTCCAAGGAAGGCCTCGCGCATTTGATGCTGGCGACCCTGGATCAGGGCGACACGGTACTGGTGCCGAACCCGAGCTACCCGATTCACATCTACGGCGCGGTGATTGCCGGCGCTCAGGTGCGTTCGGTGCCGCTGGTGCCGGGCGTGGACTTCTTCGCCGAGCTGGAACGGGCCATTCGCGGTTCGATCCCGAAGCCGAAGATGATGATCCTCGGCTTCCCGTCCAACCCCACCGCACAGTGCGTGGAGCTGGATTTCTTCGAACGGGTGATCGCCCTCGCCAAGCAGTACGACGTACTGGTGGTGCACGACCTGGCCTATGCCGACATCGTCTACGACGGCTGGAAAGCCCCGTCGATCATGCAGGTGCCGGGCGCCAAGGACATTGCGGTGGAGTTTTTTACCCTGTCCAAGAGCTACAACATGGCCGGCTGGCGCATCGGTTTCATGGTCGGCAACCCGGAACTGGTCAACGCCTTGGCGCGGATCAAGAGCTACCACGACTACGGCACTTTCACTCCGCTGCAAGTGGCGGCGATTGCTGCGCTGGAAGGCGATCAGCAATGTGTGCGTGACATCGCCGAACAGTATCGCCAGCGCCGTAACGTGCTGGTCAAAGGCCTGCACGAGCTGGGCTGGATGGTCGAGAATCCGAAGGCGTCGATGTACGTCTGGGCGAAGATTCCCGAGGCTTACGCGCATCTGGGCTCGCTGGAGTTTGCCAAGAAACTGCTGGCCGAGGCCAAGGTCTGTGTCTCGCCGGGGGTGGGTTTTGGTGAGTATGGCGATGATCATGTGCGCTTCGCGCTGATCGAAAACCAGGACCGGATTCGGCAGGCGGTGCGCGGGATTCGCGGGATGTTCCGGGCGGATGGCCTGGCCCCGAAAACCGCCGGCTAACACATCCCCCTGTAGGAGCTGCCGCAGGCTGCGATCTTTTGATCTTGATCTTTAAAATCAAAAGATCGCAGCCTTCGGCAGCTCCTACAGGGTTAGCCCTTTCGCCTCATCCACAAAAAAACCGCATCGCTGCGGTTTTTTTGTGTCTTGCGTTCGAGGTTAAACGAACAGCGACAGCAATAGAATGAAGCCCAGGCCCACCACCGACAGGATGGTTTCCATCGCCGTCCAGGTCTTGAACGTCTCGGCCACGGTCATGTTGAAGTACTGCTTCACCAGCCAGAAACCGGCGTCGTTCACATGGGACAGGATCAACGACCCGGCACCGGTGGCCAGCACCAGCAGTTCACGGTTGACGCCCGGAATCATCCCCACCACCGGCACCACGATGCCGGCGCCCGTGATGGTCGCCACGGTGGCCGAACCGGTGGCGATACGAATCACCGCCGCCACCAGCCATGCCAGCAGGATCGGCGAGATCTGCGCGCTGACTGCCATGTGGCCGATCACGTCGCCCACGCCGCTGGTCACCAGCATCTGCTTGAAGCCACCACCGGCACCGATGATCAGGATGATCGCGGCGGTCGGCGCCAGGCTCGCGTCCAGCCACTTGAGCATCTGCTGTGAACCGATGCCCTGCTTGTGACCGAAGGTGTACAGCGACAGCAGCAAGGCCAGCAGCAGTGCCGAGATCGGATGGCCGATCATGTCCATCCAGGTGCGGAAGAAATGACCGTCCGGTAGCGCGACGTCGGCGAAGGTTTTCAGCAGCATCAGGAACACCGGCAGCAGCACAGTGACCAGGGTGATGCTGAAGCTCGGCAGGTTCTGCGAATCGGTTTCGCGGGCCAGTTGATCGACCAGTTCCTGATTCGGCGTGCCGGGAATGTGCTTGGCGATGAACGTACCGAAGATCGGGCCGGCGATGATGGCGGTCGGCAGCGCAACGATCAGACCGTAGAGGATGGTCTTGCCGATGTCGGCACCAAACACGCCGATTGCCAGCAGCGGGCCCGGGTGCGGCGGCACCAGACCGTGTACCGCAGACAGACCGGCGAGCAGCGGAATACCGATCTTGATGATCGACACCCCGGTGCGTCGGGCAACG
The DNA here is from genome assembly GCF_050473925.1 of Pseudomonas sp. S8. Classification (NCBI taxonomy): domain Bacteria; kingdom Pseudomonadati; phylum Pseudomonadota; class Gammaproteobacteria; order Pseudomonadales; family Pseudomonadaceae; genus Pseudomonas; species Pseudomonas sp. S8. The sequence goes on along the minus strand of NZ_JBFDVZ010000016.1, from coordinate 5,893,489 downwards.
ATGAACACCAGCGGAATCAGCAGCACGAAGCCGATTTCGAAGAACAGTGGAATACCGACCAGGAACGCGGCGAACATCATGGCCCACTGCACTTTGTCCTTGCCGAACGCGCGGATCAGGGTCTGCGCGATCTGATCGGCGCCACCGGATTCGGCCATCATTTTGCCGAGCATGGTGCCCAGCGCGAGGATGATGCCGACGAAACCGAGCACGCCACCGAAGCCGTCCTGGAACGCCTTGATGATGGTGCCGATCGGCATGCCGGACGTCAGGCCGAGGAACGCGGCCGCGATGGTCAGGGCGATGAAGGGGTGAATCTTGAATTTGGTGATCAGGATAATCAGACCGATTACCGTGACCACTGCATCGAGCAGCAGGTAGGCGTCGTGGGACATGCCAAACATTGGGGGTGTCTCCTGGCTTGTTGTTGTTATTAAAGCGGGTTAAACAGAATTCGTGAGGACAGCGCTAGCTCTTTCAACACACTCATACCGCCTGTTTCAGACCATGAGCCTGCCACCAGACGTGCGCCTGGGTCGCCAGCTCTTCAACGCTGTGGATCGAAGCATTCAGCGCCAGGGTCAACGGCTCGCCGACCGGCGATTCGAGGGTGGCAAACTGGCTTTCGATCAACGTTGCCGGCATGAAGTGGCCCGGGCGATGGGACACGCGGTCGGCAGCCACTTCAGGGGTCAGTTCAAGGAATACGAAGCCCAGGCCCGGCAAGGCACTGCGCAGCACTTCGCGATAACTGTGTTTAAGCGCCGAGCAGGTCAACACCGGACGCTCGCCGAGTGCATCGACACGACGCAACTCAACACACAGGCTGTCGAGCCAGCCGGCACGGTCGTCGTCGTTCAAGGGGATCCCCGCGCTCATCTTTTCGATGTTCGCGGCCGGATGGAAAGTATCGCCTTCAATGGCAGTGGCGCCGCTCAATTGGCACAGGGCCTCGCTGACGCACGTCTTGCCGCAACCGGCAACGCCCATGATGACCAGGGCGGTGATGGGATGACTCATATAACACCTCAGCGCGCAGACAGCGCTACCTTTGCTAGCTATGACTCTAGTGCACAGGCAGAAGTTGCCGACGCCTTCTTGTCGTTTTTTTGGGTTGCAGCAGGTTGTCGCCCAACGCCAAAAAGCGAGGATCAGGCAGGACCTCGCTTACGCATTTGCAGCTGCATCAGGACAGCGCTACCTTAGTGCCTTGATTTTTGTTTGGCAAGCCGCCCGATGACCACCCCTAAAAACGATAAAAACACTCGCACCACCGGCCGTCCCACCCTTAATGAAGTTGCCCGCCTTGCCGGCGTGAGCCCAATTACCGCGTCCCGCGCCTTGCGCGGGGTCAGCACCGTGGCCACCGAACTGGTGGAAAAAGTGCAGAAAGCCGCGCTCGAACTCAATTACGTGGTCAACCCTGCCGCCCGCGCCCTGGCCTCGGCGCAGAGCCATTCGGTGGTGGTGCTGGTGCCGTCGCTGTCCAACCTGCTGTTCATCGACACGCTGGAAGCCATTCATCGGGTGTTGACGCCCAAGGGCTTCGAAGTGCTGATCGGCAACTTCCACTATTCACGCGATGAAGAAGAAAACCTGCTGCGCAACTACATGGCTTATCAGCCGCGTGGTTTGCTGTTGACCGGGTTTGATCGCACGGAAAGTTCGCGGCGGATGATCGAGGCCAGCAACATTCCCTGCGTGTACATGATGGAACTGGACAGCGCGGCCGGCGTGAATTGCGTGGGTTTCTCGCAGCTCAGCGCCGGCGAAACCGCGGCCGAACATTTGCTCTCGCGCGGTCGCAAGCGTCTGGCCTATATCGGCGCACAACTCGATCAGCGCACCTTGTTGCGCGGCGAGGGTTTTCGCAAAGCCCTGCAGAAGGCCGGGCGCTATGACCCGGACCTGGAAGTGCTGACCCCGCGCTCCTCGTCGGTGGGATTAGGCGGAGAGCTGTTCCTGCAACTGCTGGCGGCGCATCCGGACGTCGATGCGATCTTCTTTGGTAACGACGACCTGGCGCAGGGCGCCCTGCTCGAAGCGCTGCGCAACGGGATCAAGATCCCCGAGCAGGTGGCGATCCTCGGCTTCAACGACTTGCCGATGTCCGAGCACATGGTGCCGCGCCTGAGCAGCATCAACACCCCGCGCGAGGCGATTGGCCGGCGTGCGGCGGAGCAGATGCTGACGTTGATGGCCGGCAACAGCGTGGCGCGGCCGGTGGAAGACATGGGTTTTGAACTGAAGATTCGCGAGAGTACCTGAAGCCACTTCCCATGTAGGAGCTGCCGAAGGCTGCGATCTTTTGATTTTTCTTTTCAAGATCAAGATCAAAAGATCGCAGCCTTCGGCAGCTCCTACAGGGGGAATGTGTTGCGGTCAGTGGCTGAGCAGTTCGACGAGGGCCGACGCGCCCTTCTGCAGTGGCTGGCTCTTGAGCCACACCGCGTGCACCGGCAGCACCAGGCCGTTTTCGATGTTGCGGAAATTCAGGCGTTTCAGACGCCCACTGTCCAGCCACGGCTGCACCACCGATAACGGGAAATTGCCCCAGCCCAAACCTGCCTCGACCATCTCCAGCGCCGCCTCCAGCGTATCGGTGCGCCAGTGCGACTCAGCCACCAGCGGCCGGGTTTCGCTGATCGGCAAATCACGGCTGGCGACGAAAATCTGCCGGACATGCACCAGGTCTTCAAGGAACAGATCCTGCCCCCGCAACAACGGACTGTCCGCCGCCAGCGTGGCGATCATCCGTTCGCTGCCGACAAACTGAAAACGCTCCAGCACGTTCATGCTCAACCCGGCAAACGCCAGACAGACGCTGACGCGGCCACGGTGCAGCATCGCCAGCACATCGTCCTGCGGCGCGGTCAGCACTTCGATGTCGAGCAGCGGATGACGCTCGGCAATCACCTTGATCGCGGCGAGCAAGCGGCGCCGGTCGATGTCGGCGACCACACCAATCGACAGCTTGCTCTCCAGCCCCAACGACAACTCCACCGCGTGCACCTGCAGCTGCTTGAGCTGCTCGGCAATCAACCGCGCATGGGGCACCAGTGACAGCGCCATCGCGGTTGGCTGCGGTTCGCGATGGCTGCGGTCGAACAAGGCATAGCCAAGCTCCGCCTCAAGATTGCCGATGCCCATGCTGACCGCCGAAGGCACCCTGCCCAAAGCGCGGGCGGCGGCGGAGAAGGAGCCACGATCAATCACCGCAAGAAACAGCTCGATGCTGTCGCTGTTGAAATTCAAACCACCACCTATCACCAAAACTGAAAGCTACTGACTTTTTCTGTCACCACTATTGAAGCTATCTTTCGCCGCCTCCGCCAGTCCCGCTGGCCAACACATTGCAAGAAAGAGGCAAATCCCCATGCAAGGCGTCAAACGCAAACTGGTCTATGTGTCGCTTTACGAAGTGATCGGCATGACCTTCTCCGCCCTCGGCCTGGCGCTGTTGTCCGGCACTTCACCGGGCAGCACCGGCCCGCTGGCGGTGATCATCACCACCATCGCCGTGACCTGGAATTTCATCTACACCACACTGTTCGAGCATTGGGAAAGCCGCCAGAAATCACGCACCCGCACAGTCAAGCGGCGTATCGCCCACGCCGTGGGTTTTCAGCTGACACTGATCGTGTTCCTGATCCCGCTGATCGCCTGGTGGATGAACATCAGTCTGGTGCAGGCGTTCCTGTTGGATCTGGCGCTGATTATCTTCATCCCGTGCTACACGTTCACCTTCAACTGGCTGTTCGATCGCATTTTCGGCCTGCCGGCCTCAGCGCTGCCCGACTCGGCCGCAGCGGCATAAATCGTTAATTCGTAAGCAGTTATTGCGAAAAATCGGCGGTATCTGCGGGAGAACCGCCGATATTCACAATCCATCCACTCCGATAGCAGGCTAAGCTTTTCCATCAATAAAAAATGGACCAGCCCCATGACTGCTCACGCCCCCGCCGCCGCGCAATGCGACGGCATCGATCCGATACGCGCCGCCGAGATTTCCGCTCGCATCGACCGCCTGCCCGCCGTCGCCACGATCTGGCGACTGGTGGCGCTGTTGTCGATTGGCGGCTTCTTCGAACTCTACGATTTGTTCCAGACGGCCTACATCAGCCCCGGGCTGATCCGTGACGGGATCTTCGCCACCGGCAATCAGGGTGTGTTCGGTTTCTCCGATCAGGCGGCGTTCGCGTCGGCGACCTTCCTGGGTCTGTTTCTCGGCGCCAGCCTGCTCAGTCCGTTGGCCGATCGTTTCGGCCGCCGCGCGATTTTCACCTTTGCGCTGGTCTGGTACACCGTGGCCACGGTGCTGATGGGCATTCAAAGCTCGGCGCTGGGCATCATCTGCATGCGTTTTCTGGTGGGGATTGGCCTCGGTATCGAGCTGGTGACCATCGACGCCTACCTCTCGGAACTGGTGCCCAAGCGCATGCGCAGTTCGGCGTTTGCCTTCGCTTTTTTCGTGCAGTTTCTCTCGGTGCCAGCGGTGGCATTGATGTCGTGGTGGCTGGTGCCGCAGGCGCCGTTCGGTGTGTCGGGCTGGCGTTGGGTGGTGCTGGCGAGCGCGGTGTTTGCGCTGTTCATCTGGTGGCTGCGCAAGCGCCTGCCGGAGTCGCCGCGCTGGCTGGCGCAGCACGGGCGTTTCGATGAAGCGAACAAGATTCTCGACGCCATCGAAGCCCGCTGCGAGAAGGATCACCGGCAACCGCTGGATGCGCCTGAAGCCGTTCCGGTGGATGTCGAGGGCAAGGGCCGTTTCGCCGATATCTGGCAACCGCCGTATCGGCGTCGAGCGCTGATGTTGATCGTGTTTCACGTGTTCCAGGCGATCGGTTTCTTCGGTTTCGGCAACTGGCTGCCGGCGCTGCTTTCCGGCCAGGGCGTGAGCGTCACTCACAGCCTGATGTACGCCTTCATCATCACCCTGGCCTACCCGCTCGGGCCATTGCTGTTCGTGAAGTTCGCCAACCGTTTCGAGAACAAATGGCAGATCGTCGGCTCAGCCCTTGGCGCCATGACCTTCGGCACCTTGTTCGCGTTACAGACCAGCGCCTTCGGCCTGATCTTCTGCGGGGTGATGATCACCTTCTGCAATGCCTGGCTGAGTTTCAGTTATCACTCTTACCAGAGCGAACTGTTCCCCACCAACATCCGCGCCCGGGCGGTGGGTTTCTGTTATTCGTTCAGTCGCTTGTCGACAGTGTTCAGCAGCCTGTTGATCGGGTTGTTCCTCGACCACTTCGGCACGCCCGGCGTGCTGGCGTTCATCGTCAGCAGCATGCTGATCGTGATGCTGACCATCGGCGGATTCGGCCCGCGCACGCGCAATCTGGCACTGGAAAACATTGCCCATCGCTGACGGCCACACGGTCATCCTCTGCCGCCCGGCGGCAACGGATGACCGCCTGATTGCGCATGCACCAACAGTAAAGCCTTGAAATAGCGGGATTTGCTGCAGAGGCACGCTAATTGCTCGAATATGCCCGTCAGCAATTATCCAAAGGTCTCCATCATGATGTTGGTCAGTGCCAAACAGCAGCAGCTCATCCACCTGCCCAAGCGGTTGGCGGATGACGCGACCACGACCGCCGCTGCCGGTCTGCAAAGCGGCCTGCACGGCGCCATGTTGCAATCGCTGCAGAACCAGACTCAGTCGCAAGCCACCGATGCGACCTCCAAGGTCCAGGATTCGGCCACGCAGATCGCCACCCAGCAAGTGGCCGCCGCCACGCGCATCAGCGATAACGTCGACGAAGCCTTCGCCAAGACCCGTGTCGGCCTGCAAACCACCGACGCCACGACTGCCGGCAGCACCAGCGGCACCTCGGCCACCGACGCGTTCAAGGACTACATGAGCAAGTCGCCGGAACAGCGTCTGCGCGACAGTATCCTTCAAAGCATGGGCATCACCGAAGACGACATCAAAGCCATGCCGCCGGAGAAACAACTGGCCATCGGCAAAGAGATCGCCGAGCGTCTGCAGGACAAGATGAAACTGGCGCAGGCGGAAAAAGACAACGCCAATGACGTCAAGGACAGCGACAAACTGGCGGACAAGTTTCTCGCGGCGCTTTGATCTGAAGGTTGCTTAGTCCCCCTGTAGGAGCTGCGGCACGCTGCGATCTTTTGATCTTGTTTTTAAAAATCAAAAGATCGCAGCGTGCCGCAGCTCCTACAGGTTTTTGGCGTAGATGCTAGTTCAGTTGCAACGTCGCATTGAACTGCCCGATCGCATCCACCACATGTCGCGAACCCTGCTGAATCTCCAGGATCACCTCCCCCGCCTCGTTCGCCAGTTCCACACCCAGCCCGGTGCGGCTCAGGCTCGACTGCATGCTCGACACCGCGCTCAGCGACAGGTCATGGTTTTTGCGCACCACTTCGACAATCTCCAGGGTCGCCTGACTGGTGCGCGCCGCGAGACTGCGCACCTCGTCCGCGACCACGGCAAACCCGCGTCCGTGCTCACCGGCCCGGGCCGCTTCGATGGCGGCGTTGAGCGCCAGCAAGTTGGTCTGGTCGGCGATCCCGCGAATGGTCTGGACGATGGTGCCGATGATGTCCGACTGCTTGTTCACCGCATCGATGCTCCGCGCCGCTTCGTTGAGGTCGCGGGAAATGTCCTGAATGATCTGCACCGTCTGCTGCACGACCTGTGAGCCTTTTTGCGCGCAGGCGTCGTTTTGTACCGAGGTGCTGTGGGCCGATTCCGCGGCGTTCTGCAGCGTAGTCATCTGCTGGGTGATGTCGCTGGCGAACTTCACCACCTTGTACAAACGACCCTTGGTGTCGAACAGCGGGTTGTACGAGGCTTCGAGATAAACCATCTGTCCGGACTTGTTCTTGCGCTCGAAACGGTGCGAGTGATATTCGCCGCGATTGAGCGACGCCCAGAACGCTTTGTACTGCGCCGATTCGGATTCGGAACGGTGGCAGAACATGCTGTGGTGATGGCCGACGATTTCCGGCAGCGTGTATTGCATGGTGCGCAGAAAGTTGTCGTTGGCGGTAATCACATTGCCTTCCGGGGTGAACTCGATCACCGCCATCGAACGGCTGATTGCCGCCAGCATGCTTTCTTCTTCGTGCTCTTTGTTGACCCGGGCGGTGATGTCGGCGGCAACTTTTATGACGCTTTTGACCTGTTTGTCCGGGCCGTACACCGGCATGTAACTGGCTTCAAGCCAGATCTCCCTGCCGGACTTGTTCAAGCGCAGAAACGTGCCGCTGATCGGCTCGCCCCGGGCCAGGTCGCGCCACAATCTGGCGTATTCCTCGCTGCGGTAAAACGCTTCTTCGCAGAACACCCGGTGATGTTTGCCACGCACTTCCTCGGCGCTGTAACCCATGGTCTTGCAGAAGTTTTCGTTGGCATCCAGAACAATGCCTTCGGGGGTAAATTCGATCATCGCCATCGAGCGGCTGATCGCTTCGAGCTTGGCGTTGGCTTCGGTCAAGGCGCAGCTGAAACGCTCGATTTCCTGCAGGTCAGCCTTGTGATGTAGGTTGAACATGGTTGTATCACCTTCCGCGCGGTCTTTTGATTTGATGAAAGTTCAGGTCTTTCAGAATCCACCACTACGTTCCACAGAACAGGCACACGCATTCCTCCACGGGAGGAAGTTGTCAGGTGATAAATGATGTTTAATCCGAGCGTGCATGCCGCGACGCTCTCATCAAGACATCCTTCTCTTGATAGCCCGCGAGCGGGCCAGCCCTAACGTGCAGAAGAACTTCCATGTACAACTGGCTCCTTGTTGGTTCAGTGTCCGGTGCCTTTGATTGCGCACTCTGGCAGCGTTGAAATCACGGCTAACCGATGACGGTCGACATAGTTAGTTACAGCTAGCATAGCCAGCGCCCTGCCACGCGCAAGGCCACTAGTCGGCCAGTATCTGGCACTTTTTGCACAAGAAACGGTTCAGCGAACGGAGGCAAGCGAAGTCTCCGCCACCAAATCCAGCAGCGCCTGAACCGCTGCCGACGCCGTCTGCCCCGCAGGCAACACCAGCGAAAACACCCGCTCGACAGGTGGTTGCAGAGCAATCACGCGCAAGCCCTGACGGTCGACCGGCAAGGTCATTTCCGGCACCAGCGTCACACCGAGGTTTTCCCGCACCAGCGTGAAGGCGCTGCTCCACTCGCGCACCTCGACCCGCACATCCTGCAACTGCAAACAGGCTTCGGCGGCAAGGCTGCGGGCGTTGGTCGAGCAACCGCCGATAGCCAGCACAAAGGGCAGCGCGGTCAGTTCTTGCAGGGTGACGCCCTGCTCGGTTCCTCGCAGCGCCAACGGATGGCCCGTCGGCACGACCGCCACCCATTCATCACGGCCCAATGGCCCGGCATTGCGCTCGGGGGCCGGGTTGAGCACCACACCGACATCCACCAGACCGGCCGCGAGCAAGGTTTCCACCTCGTTATCGCTGACCTCCAGCGCCACCACTTCGATCCCGGGGTACAGGCGATTGAATTGACGCAGCAGCGGCGGCAGAAAACTCGCCAAGACCATGGGAAAACTTGCCAGGCGAATTGTCCCGCGCAGCATCGGGCGCACGCTGTCGACGGTCTGGCGAATGATTTGCAACGCGCCGAGCATTACGCGCGCCTGCTCAATCACCGGCAGCCCAATGGCGGTGGGCGAAGTTTGCCGGCTTTCGCGACTGAACAGTTGCACACCGAGGGTTTGTTCCATCAGCGCCAGGGCCTGGCTCGCGCCAGACTGCGTCATGCCGACCCGTTCGGCCGCGCGGGTGATGTTGCCGTGATCGGCCACAGCGACCACCAGCCGCCAATGCATCAGGTTCATCATGGCAGTAGCTGTCCTTATGGCTGCTTTCTGAAAGATTAATTTTACCGAAGGTGCGGCGCACTATGACACTGGCGCCAAATCCTCACCAGAGAGCTGCCGATGAAGCTGTATTACGCCCCGCAAGCCTGTTCACTGGCGCCGCACATTGTGTTGCGCGAACTGAAGCTGCCCTTCGTGCTGATCCGCGTCGACAACCGCAGCAAGCGCACCGCCAGCGGCGAAGACTTCCTGGCGATCAATCCCAAAGGCTATGTCGCCGCCCTGCAACTGGACAACGGCGCGGTGCTGACCGAAGGCCCGGTGATCCTGCAATATCTGGCGGATCTGCAACCACAGTCAGGGCTGGCGCCGGCGCCCGGCAGTTTCGAACGGCTGCGTTTGCAGGAGTGGCTGAATTTCATTTCGAGCGAGATCCACGGCGGTCTTGGTGCGCTGTTCGATGAGCGGTTGCCGGCCGAGGTGATCAAGGAGAAGTTGTTCAAGCGTTTTGCGGTGTTGGTCGCGGTGCTGGAGCAGCAGGAGTATCTGCTGCCGAGCGGCTTCAGCGTGGCGGATGCGTTGTTGTTTGTGGTGCTGCGTTGGGCCGGGTTGTTCGGGATCGAACTGGCGCAGTGGCCGGCGCTGGCGCGGTTTAAGGCGCGGATTGAGCAGCGGCCGACCGTGATGGCGGCGTTGGCGGCGGAAGCGGTGTAAGTCTTTAGATCATTCGCGAGCAAGCTCGCTCCCACACTGGATTCGGACAAGCCATAGACCCAGTGTGGGAGCGAGCTTGCTCGCGAAGGCGGTAGCTCAAACGCCACCGATTAAACAGTTGAAGCTCACAGCCCCGCCGTCACCTTGCTCGCCACCTCCCCCGGCACCCACGCCTGCCACACCTGCGGCTGATCGCGCAGAAACGCTTCGGCGACCTGCCGCGGTGGCTGGCGCTTTTCGCTCATTCCGGCCAGCGTCTGGTTCAGCAGATCAATCGGCAAGTCGACTTTCTCGAAGAACGCCACCAGTTCCGGGTATTGCGTCTTGAACGGCGCCGACACGCCAATCGCCAGGCTGGCCGGCATCGAGCGGGTGCCCTTGGGATTCGGATTATTGGCATCGGCCAGGGTTTTCCAGGCCTCGGCATCGAACGGCGGTTCTTCGAGTTTTACCAGTTTGAAGCGACCGAGCAGCGGCGTCGGCGACCAGTAGTAGAACAGCACCGGTTTGCCGCGTTTGATCGACGACGCCACTTCGGCATCCAGCGCCGCGCCGGAGCCAGTGCGGAAGTTGACGTAGCTGTCGGTCAGCGCATAGGCCTTGAGCTTCTGGCTGTTGACGATCTCCGAGGTCCAGCCGGTCGGGCTGTTGAGAAAGCGTCCACGGCGCGGGTCTTCCGGGTCGCGGAACACGTCCTTGTAGCGCGGCAGGTCAGCCACCGATTTCAGCTCCGGGGCCAATGGTTTGATACCGCGCTCGGGGTCGCCCTTGATCACGTATTCCGGCACCCACCAGCCCTCGGTCGCGCCTTCCACCGTATCGCCCAGGCCAAACACCTTGCCTTCATTGGCAGCCTTGACCCACGCCGGACTGCGCCCAGCCCATTCCTCGCCGATCACTTGAATGTCGTTTTTCGCCAGCGCCGCTTCCAGGCTGACGGTGCTGCCCGGCAGCGTGTCGGTGGGGTAGCCGTAGCCTTTCTCGACGATCAGCCGCAGCACTTCGGTGATGAAACTGCCGCTTTCCCAAGTGATGTCACCGAAGTGGATCGGCGCGGATTTTTCGCTGGCGGCAACGGCGCCAATGCTCAGGCTCAGTGCCAGCAACGAACGGCCGAGCAGGGTTTTGATCGATCTCATGCGGACCTCTTGTCTGTCAGGATTTGGTTGGCGCTGTGGCGGTCGCACAGGGCCTGGGAACGGCTCATGTAAACGCTGACCGAACGCTGCGAGATGCCCAGTTCAGCGGCGATTTGCGGATAGGTCAGGCCATCGATGCGCGCCAGCAGGAAGGTCGAGCGGACCTTGCCGGGCAGGCGTTGCAAGCTATGGTCGAGGCGCTTGAGGGTCTGGCTCAGGTGTGCGAGTTCTTCAGGCGAAGTGGCGACCTCGACCTCGAACTGCTGCACATGCCGGCGCTCCAGATCCGCGCGGCGCCAACGCTGATAAAGCAGGCGCTGGGCAATCGTGGTGAGCATGGCGCGGGGTTCACGTATCGCCGTGACACTGGGTGACTGAAGCAATTGCGCGAAGGTTTCGGCAGCGATGTCTTTCGCGCTTTCGGCGTCGTGCAGCTGCCGGTGCAGGTAAGTGCACAGCCAGCGGTAGTGGGCGCGGAACAGCACGTCGAGATGATTGCGGTGAACGGTATCGGCGCCGGACATAAGGGCTCCTGGGCAAGGGGTCGCTGGATGTCCGGTGATCCGGTGGCGCGATCCTAGCAAGGCGCCTTATGCATTAATAATATTTATATTTCATCCTTATATTCTTTTTGGCGATATAAGAGCAAAAGATCGCAGCCTTCGGCAGCTCCTACATTTGAAATGCGCTCAACCTGTAGGAGCTGCCGAAGGCTGCGATCTTTCAACGCAAGCGGCCATAGCCCAACTCTTCAGCCTCACGCTGATAGTCGAGCACAACCTGATAATCGCTTTCACTGGCTGCCAGAACCTCAGGCAATCCAAGGATCTGCGCCACATCCGGCAACTCAAGCAGCGTCTGATTCATCACCTCGCGCAAGCGCTCGATCTGTTTATCCGTAGTCGATACGGCGGTGATAAACGGCAACGTCGGACTGAACGCACTACGCGCCACAATCCGCAATCCGTTGACCTCCTCGGGTGCGTATTGCGCAAGGCAGGCATAGGTCACGCTGTCGATGGCCGCCAGATCGGCGCGTTCTTCACGCAGCCAGCGCAGACTCTCGCGGTGCGCCCCACTGATGCCGACCGTGACGAAGAACTGCCCGTCAAGGTGTAGCGGCGCCAAGCGCTGGCGCAGCAGATTCATGCCACTGTTGGAGTCTTCACTGTTGATCACCCCGCGACTGCCACGAAAATCCGCCAGGGTTTTGCGCACATCATCGGCACGGCTGAGGATCAGGCTGCAGTGATTGCCGGCGCTGGCGTCGGGCAATTCGTAGCGCGGGCGACCGACGATGCGCACCTGATCGCGCAGCAAGGTCATCAAGGGGTAGCCGCAGGTTTGCGTCAGTAGCAGATCGGGCGACAACCACAGTTCGGGCAGCGACAGGCTGGCGGCGTTCAGGCGGGAATGCCCGAGGTGTTCGAGGATGCGTGAAACCCAGCGCTCGTTGGCCGCGCGAATGGGCTCGGGGGCGGTGTACATCAGCAGTTCGAGGTGGTGTTGGGTCATACACATTATTTCCCTGCAAAGACTTACCTGTGGTGTTCCTGGGGTCAGTGAAAGGGATGCTCGGGACTGTCGATCGGCTTGAACCCGTGGCGCCACCACAACTGCCCATAACCCTGCACCAGAAATCCGCCGCTACGCGCGACCCATTGCTCGCGGCGCATACGGTAAGCCTGGGGCAAGTCGTACCACGCCAGCCCCGGCAGGTCGTGATGCACCAGATGAAAATTCAGATTCAGAAACAGCCAGCGCCATGGCCAGCCGGCCTCGTTGAGCACGGTGCGTTGCTCCGGTTGTGCGTGCGGGCGGTGTTCATAGTAGGAGCGGATCATCGCAATCGACAGCGCCGGTACGCTGATCAGCAACAGATAATGCCAGACCGGCAACACGCTGAAGCGCGCGACAAAGTACAGCATCAGCACGGTGAACGCACCGTGGGTCAGCCACATTAGCCAGGCTTGCCGCTCGCGGTTTTTCAAGCGTTGCAGTTCTTCCGCGGCCAATGCCAGCAATGCCAGCGGCGCGCCAATCGCGAACCGCCCGAGCACGGTTTTGTTCAGCCAGTGCAGGCCGCGTTCGAACAAGGAACTGCCCTGCCAACGCACGGCCGTCAGATAACGGCTTTCCGGATCGACACCGGGCACTGTCAGGTCTTCATCGCGGTGATGCAACAGATGGCTGTCGCGATACAAGGTGTACGGGTACCACACCGCAAAGGGTGCATAACCGAGGATTTTATTGCAAAGCACCGAGCGGGTCGGATGCCCATGCAGCAACTCATGCTGCACTGACAGCCACAGCACCAGCAGCGGAATCAGCAGCAATGAGCTCAGGCCGCGCCCCAGCCATGCGCTGTTGAGGATAATCGCAAACCAGCCGCCATACACGCCGATCAGCAACAGCCATGTCGGCCATTCGGTGCGGGCGGTGAAGCGCTGGCGCAGGGTTTCGATTTGCTGGCGATGGTCGGCGTCGAAGTAATTCGGCATGGCGTGGCTCGGAACGGGAATCTTCCCCTTCTGTGCAACGAAGCCGGGCAATCTTGCAGATTATTTTTGCGCTGAGGTGGGAGCCCGGAGGACGGGCTCCCGAGGGACGTGATCAATGACCGAAGATATCGACCTTCTTGGCTTTTTTCTCTGCACGCTTTTCAATCGCCGTCTTGGCCGGTTTCTTCTTCGCGGCTTTCTTTGAATCCATACCTTTGGACATGATGCGTACTCCACTCACAGGGATGTAGGCTCAGGTATACACCTATCGCGCGTCGTGCGTTCTTTTATAATCGGCGCTTTGCCCGCCGCCAGTCCGATCCCATGTCCGATACCCAGTACCGCCTGCTCGATGAGCCTTTGTGGCCGTTGATGAACAAGTTTTACCGCCGCCACCAATCGTCGATGAAAGCGGTGCGCGATGCGCAACTGTGGGTGGCCCGTCGCGAGGACATCGTCGCCGCGTTGTGCTTGCGACCGGTGGCGGGCGGGCACTGGTTGACCGGGTTGTTTGTCGACCCGGGTTGCCGTGAGCAAGGAATTGCCGGGCAGTTGATCGCGGCGGCGGTGAAGGATGTGCAGGAACCGGTGTGGCTGTTCTGCCATCCGGATTTGCGCGGGTTTTATGAGCGGCGTGGCTTCAGCTTCGACCCTGCCCTGCCCTATGCGTTGGCCGAACGGTTGAGCCGGTATGCGCGAAGCAAGCCGATGATTGCGATGGGGCTTGTTTGAAGATCAAAAGATCGCAGCCTGCGGCAGCTCCTACAAGGATCGGTGTAGGAGCTGCCGAAGGCTGCGATCTTTTGATTTTTGCTTAATCGTCTGCGCTCGGATCAAGATCCGGGAACATCACTTCGGTAAAACCGAATTTGCTGAAATCGGTAATCCGCGAAGGATACAAGCGGCCGATCAGGTGATCGCATTCGTGCTGCACCACCCGCGCATGAAAACCTGAGGCCACGCGCACGATCGGTTCGCCCTTGGGATCGAAACCTTCGTAGCGAATCTGCTGATAACGATCCACCGCGCCACGCAGGCCTGGCACCGACAGGCAGCCTTCGAAACCCTCCTCGGTCAGCGGACTCAACGGGGTGATCAGCGGATTGATCAGGATCGTCTGCGGCACCGCTTCGGCGTCCGGGTAGCGTTCGCTGTGCTCGAAACCGAAGATCACCAATTGCAGATCGACGCCGATCTGCGGCGCGGCCAGGCCAACTCCGCCGACGCTTTCCATGGTCTGGAACATGTCATCGATCAGTTGCCACAGCTCGGGGCTGTCGAACATCTCCGGCGGCACTGGCGGGGCGATGCGCAGCAGACGTTCGTCGCCCATTTTGAGGATTTCACGAATCATGATCAGGCTTCGTCAGTGTCCGGCTTGAGCGAATGATCGCGCCCCAGGCCCGAGACGTGTTGTTTGGGATGTACATCGAGTTCGCCGGGGACTTTCTCGCCCGCGTCCTTGCCCTCGCTGGACATGTGTTCGATCACCGCATTCATCTCCGCGCCGAGCAACAGCACCGCCGAGGAAATGTAGAAATACAGCAACAGCACGATGATCGCCCCGATGCTGCCATACATCGCGTTGTAGTTGGCGAAGGTTTTGACGTAGAACGCAAAGCCCAGCGAGGCGATGATCCACACCACCACGGCCAGCACCGAACCGGGGGTGATGAAACGGAACTCCTGTTTGACGTCGGGCATCACGTAGTAGATCAGCGCCACCGCGACCATCATCAGAATCACGATCACCGGCCAGCGCGCAATCGTCCACACGGTGACGATGAAGTCTTCCAGCCCTACCTGCGCGGCAATCCAGCCCATCACTTGCGGCCCGAGCACCATCAGTGCGGCGGCCACCAGCAACATGCCGGCAATGCCTACGGTGTAGAAAATCGACAGCGGAAAACGTTTCCAGATCGGCCGTCCCTCGACCACGTCATACGCGGCGTTCATCGCGCTCATCATCAGGCGCACACCGGCAGACGCGGTGTACAGGGCGATGACGATACCCACCGAGAGCAAGCCGCCCTTGGACTGCTGCAACTGATCGATCACCGGGTTGACCTGCTCCAGTGCCTGCGGCGGCAATACCAGCTCCGACTGCAGGCGCAGCCAGGTGAAGAAGTCCGGCAGGTGCAGGAAACCGATCAGCGCAATCAGGAACAGAATGAACGGGAACAGCGAGAACAGCATCTGGTAGGCCAGTGCCGAGGCGTAGGTCGACATCTCGTCGTCGACGAATTCAGTGACCGTGCGCACCATCACTCGATGCAGGGGCAGACCTTTCATGTCCGGAAAAATCATTCGCGTCTCCTTTCGCCGCATTACAGGTTGAAGTCGTGGCGACTCAGGGGCCGTTTTTTACATCACGGTAGCCTACTTGGCGACCTTCGTGGATGACCGTCGGGTTTTGACACAAAAACGGCCATCCTTGGATGGCCGTTCGTGTGTTTCGTTCAAGGCGGGAATTACGCCTTGTCGACACCTTTCTTGATGGCGTCTTTGGCTTTGCCGACAGCTTGCTGGGCTTCGCCTTTTTTCTCTTGCAGCTTGCCTTCGGCTTGCAGCTTGGTGTTGTCGGTGGCTTTACCGACACCTTGCTTGACGTTGCCGACGGCTTCGTTGGCCATGCCTTTTACTTTATCGCCAGTGCTACTCATGGTGTTTCTCCTTGGTGCATTGAAGGGGAAAAGTCAGTACGTAATGATTGACTGGCCAGGTTTGCCACGAGTTTCATTTATTTTTGCCCTTCATTTCGTCGTGCAATGCAGGTTGGGCTTTATGTTTGCCCCCCAAGCCCCGAGAATGCGCAGCTATGGGCGCACTGCGCCAACGATCAGACCCCGCAGGAATGTTATGAAACTCGATAAAAAGCAGGCCATTGCCCGTCGCAACCAGGAACTGGGCGGCGCTGTGCTCGGCACCAACAACTGCCACTTCGCCGAACTCAACCGCAACCGCAACATCTGGTGGTTCGACCTGCCGGTGACGCGCCTGGCCGTCGGTCAGTACGAGTGGATTCACCTGCTGATGCACACCCCGGCCACCGACGAACTGCTGCACCTGAAAGTGCCAACCGTGTTCCTGCGGGAAAAGCTCGAAGGCCTGGTGATTCGCAACGAAGGCAAGCGCAAGGCGGCGTTGAGCCTGGAATTGAGTGCAGACAAGGATTCGTACCTGCAGGACATGCGTCCGGCGGGGACCAACGTGAATTTCGCGCCGTTCCGGCAGTAACCGCGATGCCCCTGTAGCGAGGGGATTTATCCCCGATGGGGTTCGTTGCGCTCAAGCAACTGACGGCAGCTACGCTGCCGATCGGGGATGAATCCCCTCACCACAGGATCTCGTCACCCAACAAAAAGCCCCGCATCTGCGGGGCTTTTTGCTTCAGGCGGCGGACTTGGCCTTGATCTTCTTCAGCTCTTCGTCACGCAGCTCGCGGCGCAGGATCTTGCCGACGTTGGTGGTCGGCAGTGCATCGCGGAATTCCACCGAACGCGGCACCTTGTAACCGGTGACGTTGGCGCGCATGTGTTCCATCACGGTTTCCTTGGTCAGGGTCACGCCCGGTTTGGCCACGATGAAGATCTTGATCGCTTCGCCCGACTTCTCGTCCGGCACGCCGATGGCCGCGCACTGCAATACGCCCGGCAAGGTTGCCAGCACGTCTTCCAGTTCGTTCGGGTAAACGTTGAAACCGGACACCAGGATCATGTCTTTCTTGCGATCGACAATGCGCATGTAGCCATCGGGCTGGATCAGCGCGATGTCACCGGTCTTCAGCCAGCCTTCGCTGTCGAGGATCTCGTCGGTGGCTTCCTGACGCTGCCAGTAGCCCTTCATCACTTGCGGGCCCTTGACGCACAGCTCGCCGATTTCGCCCATGGGCTGCTCGACGCCGGCATCGTCGATGACTTTGCACAGGGTCGACGGCACTGGAATGCCGATGGTGCCGATCTGGATGTTCTGGATCGGGTTGACCGTGGCCACCGGGCTGGTTTCGGTCATGCCGTAACCTTCGCAGATCGAGCAGCCGGTCACGGCTTTCCAACGCTCGGCCGCGGCCAGTTGCAGGGCCATACCGCCGGACAGGGTGACTTTCAGGTTGGAGAAATCCAGCTTGCGGAAACCTTCGTTGTTGCACAGCGCCACGAACAGTGTGTTCAGGCCAACGAAACCGCTGAACTTCCACTTCGACAGTTCCTTGACCATCGCCGGCAGGTCGCGCGGGTTGCTGATCAGGATGTTGTGGTTGCCGATCAGCATCATCGCCATGCAATGAAAGGTGAACGCATAGATGTGGTACAGCGGCAACGGGGTGATCAGGATCTCGCAGCCTTCGTTGAGGTTGGAGCCCATCAGCGCCTTGCACTGCAGCATGTTGGCGACGAGGTTGCGATGGGTGAGCATCGCGCCCTTTGCCACGCCGGTGGTGCCGCCGGTGTATTGCAGTACCGCGACGTCGCTGCTGTGCGGGTTGGCTTCGGTCACTGGCTGGCCCTGGCCCTTGCTCAGCACGTCATTGAACTTGACGGCTTTAGGCAGGTGATAGGCCGGCACCATCTTCTTCACGTACTTGATCACGCTGTTGATCAGCAGGCGCTTGACCGGCGGCAGCAGGTCGGCGACTTCGGTGACGATGACGTGTTTGACGCCGGTTTTCGGCACCACGGCTTCCGCCAGGTGCGCCATATTGGCCAGACACACCAGGGCTTTGGCGCCGGAGTCGTTGAATTGGTGTTCCATTTCCCGCGCGGTGTACAGCGGGTTGGTGTTGACCACGATCAGCCCGGCGCGGATCGCACCGAAGACGGCGACCGGGTACTGCAGAACGTTGGGCAGTTGCACGGCGATTCGATCACCGGGTTGCAAGTCGGTATGCTGTTGCAGATACGCGGCAAACGCACCGGACAATTCGTACAGTTCACCGTAGGTGATTGTCTTGCCCAGGTTGCTGAAAGCCGGTTTGTTGGCGAAGCGTTGGCAGGACTGCTTCAACACTGCCTGAATATTCGGGTACTCGTCTGGATTGATGTCGGCAGCAATTCCAGCCGGGTATTTATCCTTCCAAAAGTCTTCGATCATGGAAGCCCACTCCTCAGCAACGCGAATTCTTCACCGCATTTGATGCGATTATTATTGGTGTGTGTTTTGTATTGGTGAATCTGGCTTTTCTACAGGCCGAGAAGTCACAAAGCGCGCCGAGAGTAGCAGCTTTGCCAAGGGCCGACTAGAGCCAAAAGCGGCCTCCATGGTCACTTTAATGACTCAAGACTTTCTAACAGTCATTTTAGAGCAAAAATCCTATATCACCCTGAAAGCCCCGGTTTTCCGGGCCTTCACCCCCCAAAAAGCATCGCGGGCAAGCCCGCTCCCACAAGGTTGATGGAGATCCCTGTGGGAGCGTGGCTTGCCCGCGATCCGCGCAACGCGCGGCCATTCACCGATCAGGCGATATCGCGCAACTCCCGCCGTAAAATCTTGCCGACCGGCGTCATCGGCAATGACTCACGCAGCACGATGTGTTTCGGCACCTTGTAGGCCGTGAAATTCTCTTTGCAGTACGCCTTGAGCTCTTCGAGGCTGACCCCGGTTTCCCGCGCCACCACAAACAGCTTCACCGCCTCGCCCGAACGCTCGTCCGGCACACCGATCACCGCGCAGTTGGCGACTTTCGGGTGAGCCATCACCACGTCCTCGATCTCGTTGGGGTACACGTTGAAACCCGAGACGATGATCATGTCCTTCTTGCGGTCGACGATGCGCACGAAGCCGTCCGGGTCGATCACCGCAATATCACCGGACTTGAACCAGCCCTCGGCGTCCAGCACTTCGGCGGTGGCCTCGGGTTTGTGCCAGTAGCCTTTCATGATCTGCGGGCCTTTGATACACAGCTCGCCACGCTCGCCCATCGGCTGCTCGACGCCCTCGTCATCGATGACTTTCAGCAGCGTACCCGGCACCGGCAGGCCGACCGTGCCCAGGCGCGACTTTTCGCCATACGGGTTGGTGCAGGCCACCGGCGAGGTTTCGGTCAGACCGTAACCTTCGGTAATGCGGCAACCGGTGATCTGCTCCCAGCGCTCGGCGGTGGCCTTGACCAGTGCGGTACCGCCGGAGTTGGTCAGCTTGAGGCTGGAGAAATCCAGGGTCTTGAAGTCCGGGTGATCCATCAGCGCGACGAACAACGTATTCAGCCCGAGCAACGCCGAGAAGCGCCAGTTCTTCAGTTCCTTGATGAAGCCGGCGATGTCTCGCGGATTGGTGATCAGCACGTTGTGGTTGCCGGAAACCATCATGCACATGCAGTTCGCGGTGAAGGCATAGATGTGATACAGCGGCAGCGGCGCCACCATCACCTCCTGCCCTTCACGCAGCAGTGGCTGACCGTCAGGCCCCAGTTGGGCGAGACAGGCGCGCACTTGTTGCATGTTCGCCACGAGGTTGCCGTGGGTCAGCATCGCGCCCTTGGCCAGCCCGGTGGTGCCACCGGTGTATTGCAACACGGCGATGTCGTCGAGGCTGACTTTCAGCGGTTTGATTCCCAAACCACGGCCCAGGCGCAGCGCACTCTTGAACGAGATCGCCTGCGGCAGCGAATAGTCCGGGACCATTTTCTTCACTTTGCTGACCACAGTGTTGATCAGCCAGCCCTTGGCGGTGGGCATCAGATCGCCCATTTTCGCTTCAATCAAGTATTGCAGGTCGGTGTCCGGCAGCACTTCCTGGACCTTCTGCCCGAACATGTTCAGGTACACCAGCGCCCGGGCACCGGAGTCCTTGAACTGGTGGCGCATCTCGCGCGCGGTGTACAGCGGGTTGGTGTTGACCACGATCAGCCCGGCGCGCAAGGCACCGAACACGGCAATCGGATATTGCAGCACGTTGGGCATCTGCACCGCGATGCGATCCCCCGGCACCAGATCGGTGTGGGCTTGCAGGTAACCGGCGAACGCCGCGCTGTAGCGCTCGAGTTCAGCGTAGGTCAGGGTCACGCCCATATTGCTGAAGGCCGGACGGTCCGCGAATTTCTTGCAGGAACGCTCAAACACCTCGATCACCGACTTGAACTCGCCCATGTCGATGTCCAGGGGTACGCCGGCGGGGCGTTTGTCATTCCAGAAATCAGGTTGCATTGTTCTTGTCCTCTTTACCTGAATCGATCCGGGAGCCGCTTTTCTGTGGTTTCGCGCTTACCCCTGAGGGCACAAAGCAAAAAGCGGAGCTTCACGGACACTAGCAGTTATGGCCATTGAGGCAAATAAGGGCAATGGCGACATTGATCGTATGAATCTTCCTGCCGTGGCGTGAGCTGATCGGACGCGCTATACAATGCAACGACTGCGGGCCGTAACCGCTCGATAAAAAGGAATTGCCATGATCCACCGTGCTTTCTGGCTGGACGCGAGTGACCGCAGCCGCCTGTTCGTCAACCAGTGGCTGCCCGCCGCGCCATTGAAAGCAGTGATCCTGCTGGCCCACGGCATGGCCGAACACAGCGCTCGCTATGAAAGGCTGGCGAATGCGTTCTGCGAACAAGGCTATGGTGTGTATGCCCCGGATTTGCGTGGACATGGCAAAACCGCCGAACACGGGACGCTCGGGCATTTCGCCGATGACGACGGCTGGTGCAAAGTGATCGGCGATCTGGCCAGCCTCAATCAGCACATCGGCCAGCAGCATCCCGAGGTACCGATCATCCTGCTCGGGCACAGCATGGGCAGCTACCTCGCCCAGGGTTACCTGCTGCATCACAGCGCCAGCCTGCACGGGGCGATTCTCAGCGGTTCGAATTTTCAGCCTGTCGCGCTTTACGGCGCGGCGCGGCAAATCGCCCGTTTCGAAAAACTGCGTCAGGGTGGCAAGGGCCGCAGCGCGTTGATCGAGTGGTTGTCGTTCGGCTCGTTCAACAAAAAATTCAAACCGGCGCGTACCCCGTTCGACTGGCTGAGCCGCGATCCGGTGGAGGTCGATCGCTATGCCAGCGACCCGCTTTGCGGCTTTCGCTGCACCAACCAACTGTGGATCGACTTGCTCGGCGGCTTGCAGCAGATCAGCAAAGCGTCCAATCTCGCGCAGATCGACCCGGGCCTGCCGCTGCTGGTGATCGGCGGTGAATGTGATCCGGTGAGCGAAGGCAAACGTCTGACAGATCTGGCCGAAGCGTTGCGCTCGGCCGGCAGCCAGAACCTGCAACTGAAGATCTACCCGCAGGCGCGGCACGAATTGTTCAATGAAACCAATCGCGACGAAGTGATCGCCGATGTGCTGGCCTGGATCGACCAGGCGCTGAGCCATCGCCGCCCTCATCGCAGCGAATAATTTTTTGTGGATTCACTTTAATCCGTCACAGGAATCAAGACCGATGACCCAGGTTACCAACATCCCTTACGAAGCCCTCGAAGTCGGCCAGACCGCCAGCTACAGCAAGACGGTGGAAGAACGCGACATTCAGCTGTTCGCCGCGATGTCCGGCGACCACAACCCGGTGCACTTGGACGCCGAGTTCGCCGCCGCCAGCATGTTCAAGGAACGCATCGCCCATGGCATGTTCAGTGGTGCGTTGATCAGCGCGGCCGTGGCGTGCGAGCTGCCTGGGCCGGGCACCATCTACATCGGTCAGCAAATGAGCTTTCAGAAGCCGGTGAAGATTGGCGACACCCTGACCGTGCGTCTGGAAATTCTCGAGAAATTGCCGAAGTTTCGCGTGCGCATCGCCACTCGCGTGTTCAATCAGCGTGATGAATTGGTGGTGGATGGCGAGGCCGAGATTCTCGCGCCGCGCAAGCAACAGACCGTGACCCTGCCGACGTTGCCGGCGATCAGCATCGGCTGATGGAAAAAATCGCAGCCTTCGGCAGCTCCCACCGTGGAATGCGTTCCCCTGTAGGAGCTGCCGCAGGCTGCGATCTTTTGCTTTCCCCTCACGCATAAAAAAACGCCAGACAAGCTGGCGTTTTTTGTAACCTGCGAACGCTTACGAACGAGCGCGAGCCTGGTTACGCAGGGCTTTCACCTGGTCGTGATTGCGTTGCACGCCATGGTACTGACGCTCAACCAGGTCACGGATGCCGACCAGGTTGTGCTTGTTGATTTTCTCGATGGCTTCACGATAAGCCTTGAGTGCATGATCTTCACCGCGCTCGGCTTCGTTCAGTACAGCCTCTTCGTCCTTGCCGGTGAACATGGCTTTGACGTCGACCCAGCGACGGTGCAGGTCACCGCTGACGCTGGTAGAGGTTTCCGGATCACCGCCCATCGAGCGCACGGTAGCCTGCAGTTCGGCAGCGGCAGTGGCGCAATCGGCAGAACGCTTGGCGAACAGCGCTTTGAGTTCTGGATGCTTGATGTCTTCGGCGCAAGTCTTGAACCCTTCCTGACCGTCCTTGCTGGTTTCGATCAGGTCGTTGAGTACAGAGATGGCTTCTTTGTTCATGTCAGTCATTTTTCAATTCCTTGCGGTTGGTTGAAGATGCAAGGGTTATTGCAGTGTGCGTGCCAGCTTTTTGATAAAATATAAATCCTTATTTTTCAACAACTTAAAGATATTTGAACTATCTGTATCACGGTTATTTGCATGATCTGTCATTTGGCCTGCATGCAGAATGCCTGTATTTTCCAGAGTGTTCCGAAGCCAGATGATTGCCCCTGATGAATCCTGAAAAACTCGAACTGCTGATCACCCGTGAAATGCCCTTTGGCAAGTACAAGGGCCGGATCATTGCCGACCTGCCGGGCCCTTATTTGAACTGGTTCGCTCGCGAAGGCTTCCCTCACGGCGAGCTCGGCGGACTGTTGGCGCTGATGCAGGAAATCGACCATAACGGTCTGTCGGAGCTGCTTGAACCGCTACGCGCCAAACATGGCAAACCCGCCCCGCGCCACTGAAGCGCCCTCCCCTTCCTGAGCCGAGTCGACCATGCCTGACAACACCCGCCGCGCCCGTGACGAAGCATTCTGGCAAACCTTCGCCGATCGTTACGAAGCGCAAACCGGCCCGCTGAACCTGGAGAACGGTTACTTCGGGCGCATGTCGCGCACAGTGATCGAGGACTATCAGCGCAATATCGAGATGATCAACACCCGCAACTCGGTGTACGTGCGCCAGCGTTTCGAACAACACGACAGCCTGGAGATCCGCGCGCAACTGGCCGAGACCATCGGTGTGCGCGCGCAGAGCATCGCCTTCACCCGCAACGCCAGCGATGCGCTGCAGTCGCTGATCCGCAATTACAATCGCCTGCAGCCGGGCGATCAGGTGCTGATCTGCGACCTGGAATACGACACGGTCAAAGGCGCCATGCGCTGGCTGGCGCGCCATCGCGGTGTGGAGGTGATCGAGATCAGCCACACCCATCCGGCCACTTTCGACAGCCTGCTGGATACCTATCGCGAAGCCTTCGTCCGCTATCCAAAACTCAAGCTGATGGCCCTGACCCACGTGACTCATCGCACGGGGCTGGTGATGCCGGTGCAGGCCATCGCTGCGCTGGCGAAACAACATGACGTAGACATTATCCTCGACGGCGCCCACGCCCTCGGCCAGATAGAGTTCAACCTTGAAGCCTTGGGCATCTCGTTCGCTGGCTTCAATCTGCACAAATGGATTGGCGCACCGTTGACTCTGGGGTTTCTGTACATTGCCCCGCAGCGCCTTGCCGACATTGATCCGGACATGGGCGAAATGCACTTTCCGGCCAGCGACATCCGCGCGCGCACGCCGTACAGCACACCGAACATTCCGGCGTTGATGTCCCTGCCGCTGGCGCTCGAGGAGCATCGTTCGCTCGGCGGCGCAGCAGCCAAGGGCGCGCGACTGAATTACCTGCGCAACCTGTGGGTCAGCGCCGTGCGCCACTTGCCGGGGATCGAAGTGATGACCCCGGACGATCCGCGCTTGTATTGCGGCATCACCTCGATGCGCTTCACTCGCCACACCGATCAACAGGCGATGGTCGAACGCCTGCTCGATGAGTACCACTTGTTCACCGTGGTGCGTAACGGTGCGGCGAGCGGGCCGAGCATCCGTATCACTCCGGGATTGACCACCACGGCGGCTGACATGCAGTTGCTGACCCGTGCACTCAACGAGCTGCGCTGATCCGTTCACACAGTGTACTTGTCGAAGTCCTCGGGCTTGATCTGCGACGAGGCGGCAAAGGTGTCGATGCCGATGGTCAGGTGGCCGAAAAAACCGTCCTCGTGCGATTCACGCCCGATCGGCCACACCGTCAAGGTTGAGCCCTCGCCGCCCATGTTGGCGTAGTAGCTGTCCTCGGCATTGTTCAACGGTGCAGAGGCCCGCCCGCGATAGTCCCGGGCATTGAGCACGGCGCGTGACACCACCTCGGGAAAATACAGCTGACCGACCCAGGCCACGTTGCGCTCATCCAGATATTCACTGCCGGTAACCATGCGCACGGCCACATGAATGTGCAGCGCCCGACCGGCATAGAACCCCGGATAGATGGTGGTGAAGCGCGCCCGTCCCTGCTGATCACAGAACTGGCTGCCGCGCAGGTAGGTGTCATCATCGGTACGCGGGATCGAGCCGATGGCATCGGTGTCGACCTCCCGATCCGGATTGATCCGGCTCCACCCCGAATAGGCGCCCCGCGCATTGCAGTGCCAGATATCCACCAGCGCGCCGCTCACCGGCTCGCCGGTCATCGCGTCGACGATCGTCAGGCGCAGCAGCAGTGGCAGGCCCTCGGCGCCCTCGCTGATATTGCGTCGCAGTAATTTGGGATTGCGGAAATACGGCCCGGCGATTTGCTCGGGCGCCAGTTGATACACCGGTTGGGGTGTTGCGGCTGAAATGTCTCGTTCCATGACGCGTTCTCTCTTCCATAAGATGAACGCAGATTAACGGCGCGCGCCGCTCTCGGTGCGGTAACTATGTATCGCAGCGTAACGGTGATACCGCACGCCCCCACTGTAGGAGCTGCCGCAGGCTGCGATCTTTTGATGTTGTTTTTTAAATCAAGATCAAAAGATCGCAGCCTGCGGCAGCTCCTACAGGGGTTGGATTTTCTTCGGGCAAAAAAAACGGTGCACCGACCAAGCGCACCGTAAAGCCGTAGAACACACAACGAAGTGTCAGGTAAAACGTTTAGTCCAGCAGTGCCAGGGCCTCGGCAGTGCATTCCTGAATGCGCGCCCAGTCGCCGTTCTTGATCCACTCCGGATCGAGCATCCAGCTGCCGCCCACGCACATGACGTTTTTCAGCGCCATGTAGCTCTTGATATTGGCCGGGCCGACGCCACCGGTCGGGCAGAATTTCACTTCACCGAACGGGCCGCCGAGGGCCTTGATCGCCGCCACGCCACCGCTGACTTCCGCCGGGAACAGCTTGAAGCGGCGATAGCCCAGGCCATAGCCTTCCATGATGCCGGAGGCGTTGCTGATGCCTGGCAGCAGCGGAATCGGGCTGTCGACGCTGGCTTCGAGCAGGTCACGGGTGATACCCGGGGTGACGATGAACTGCGAACCCGCCGCTTCAGCCGCCGCAAGCATGTTACGGTCGAGCACGGTGCCGGCGCCGGTCACCAGTTCCGGACGCTGCTCACGCAGGATCTGGATCGCCTTGAGGCCGAACTGCGATCGCAGGGTCACTTCCAGCGCCGTCAGACCACCCGCGGCCAGGGCGTCGGCCAGCGGCAGCACGTCCTGTTCACGGGCGATGGTGATCACCGGCAGGATCCGCGCCTTGGCGCAGAGGCTGTCGATCAGGGCAACTTTATCCGCCATGGAAACGGTCGGGGATGGGGTTGTCATAGCGGCTGTTCCTTGGCTCATGGGCACCAGTAGATCTCTAACGTAGGTTGCAGAAACGCGCGCACCGGCATGGCCGCGACGTCGTCGGATGCCAGTGCGGCATTCAGTGTGGTCAGTTTCGATTGACCGGAAATCGACAGAATCTTGTGCTTCGCCGAAGCCAGCAGCGCTCGGCTCATGGTCAGACGTTGACGCGGCACACTCGGCGCCAGCATTGGCCAGCAGCGACGGCTGCCGTCAGCCTGCAACGCTTGCGTCAGGTTCGGGCTGTCGGGGAACAGCGACGCGGTGTGACCGTCATCGCCCATGCCCAGCACCAGCACGTCGATCGGCGGCAATTTTGCAAGCAAGCGGTCGGCCTGCTCCGCAGCCTGCTCGACGTTGGCCGCCGCGCTGTAGAGGCTGAGGAACTGCGCCTTGGCAGCCGGTCCCTTGAGCAGGTACTGCTTGAGCAGACCGGCGTTGCTGTCGGCGTGTTCGACCGGTACCCAGCGCTCGTCGGCGAGGGTCACGACGACCTTCGACCAGTCCAACTCCTGCTTGGCCAGGTGCTGGAAAAACGCCACCGGACTGCGACCGCCAGAAACCACCAGCACCGCGTTGCCGCGTGCCGAAATGGCATCGCTCAGTTGCTTGGCAACATTCAGCGCCAGACCTTCGGCCAACAGCACCGGACTCTTGAACTGGTGAGCGTGGACGCCCGCAGGCAGTTTCACATCAGATATCGCCATACCACGACCTCCCGTCCCGCGTGATCAGTGCAATCGAGCTCATCGGCCCCCACGACCCGGCCGCATACGGCTTGGGCGCGTCACCGGATTTTTTCCAGCCGGCGATCAACTGGTCACACCACTTCCACGCGGCTTCGATTTCATCTTTACGGACAAACAGGTTCTGATTGCCGTTCATCACTTCCAGCAACAACCGCTCGTAGGCGTCGGGGATCCGCGCGCTGCGCCAGGTGTCGGAGAAATTCAGTTGCAGCGGGCCGCTGCGCAGTTGCATGCCCTTGTCCAGGCCTTGCTCCTTGGTCATCACCCGCAAGGAAATGCCTTCGTCCGGTTGTAGACGGATGATCAGTTTGTTGCTGATCTGCAGGCGCTGTTCCGGCGCAAAGATATAGTGCGACGGCTCCTTGAAGTGAATGACGATCTGCGACAGCTTCTGCGGCATGCGCTTGCCAGTCCGCAGGTAGAACGGCACGCCGGCCCAGCGCCAGTTGCGGATGTCGGCACGCAGGGCGACGAAGGTTTCGGTGTCGCTCTGGGTGTTGGAATTCGGCTCTTCGAGATAGCCCGGCACGGACTTGCCTTCGCTGTGCCCGGCGATGTACTGACCGCGCACCACTTGCGTGGTCAGGCCTTCCGGGCTGATGGGCGCCAGGGCCTTGAGTACCTTTACCTTTTCGTCACGGATGCTGTCGGCGGACAGGTCGGCCGGCGGGTCCATGGCGATCAGGCACAGCAGCTGCAACAGGTGATTCTGGATCATGTCGCGCAGCTGGCCGGCCTTGTCGAAGTATCCCCAACGGCCTTCGATACCGACCTTCTCGGCCACGGTGATTTCCACGTGGGAGATGTAATTCTGGTTCCACTGGGTTTCGAACAGGCTGTTGGCGAAACGCAGGGCGATCAGGTTCTGGACGGTCTCTTTGCCCAGGTAGTGGTCGATGCGATAGGTGCGGTTCTCCGGGAAGAACTGCGCCACGGCGTCGTTCACCTTGCGCGAGGATTCCAGATCGGAGCCGATCGGCTTTTCCAGGACCACGCGGGTGTTTTCTGCCAGACCGACTTTCGCCAGGTTCTCGCAGATCGCGCCGTACACCGCTGCCGGTGTGGCGAAGTAGGCAATCATGCGTTGCGCGCTGCCGGCCGCTTCGGCCAGCGCCACATAGTCTTCAGACTTGAGGAAGTCGACGTGCAGATAGCTCAGGCGCGCGAGAAAGCGCTCGGCCACCGCCTCGTCCAGCTCTTTGCCGACGTAACGGCGCAATTCGGCGGCGATAAACGCCAGGTGCTGCTGCTCGGAACCGGGTTCACGGGCCAGCGCAATAATGCGCGTGTTCTCGTGCAACAGGTCGGCGCCATCGAGGTGATAAAGGGCAGGAAACAGCTTGCGCAGGGCCAGATCGCCCAGAGCGCCGAACAAGGCAAAGGTGCACGGTTCAACCGTAATCGAAGGCATGATGTTTGTTCTTTTATCAAGTTAAGCTACAAATACCTTTTTTCAAGGCATCACTCAAGGGAAAATGTAGTAATAACCACAACATTTTCGCAAAATACAGATTCCGAGTGGTGGTCGGTCGGAGCCATCAGTAGGATAGGCCACCGTCACGGGCCACATCAAAGGCCCAATTTGCATAGCCCGGCGCACCTTTGCGCAGGTGAATTAGGAATTCCATATGGACCGCGTGCGAAATTTACTGGAACAGATCCAGAGTCGCCTTGAAGAGCTGAACAAGGCCGAACGCAAAGTCGCCGAGGTGATCCTGCTCAACCCACAGCAGGCCACCCGCTTCAGCATCGCCGCCCTCGCCCAGGCCGCATCGGTGAGCGAGCCGACGGTCAACCGTTTCTGCCGTTCGTTCGGTGTCAGCGGCTACCCTGAACTCAAGCTGCAACTGGCGCAAAGCCTGGCCAGTGGCGCGGCGTATGTCAGCCGCGCGGTGGAGGCCGATGACAATCCCGAGGCGTACACGCAGAAGATTTTCGGCAGCGCCATCGCCTCGCTGGACAGCGCTTGCCAGGCGCTCGATCCGAACCTGATCAGCCGCGCCGTCGACCTGTTGATCCAGGCGCGGCAGATCCACTTTTTCGGCCTCGGTGCTTCGGCTCCGGTGGCGCTGGATGCGCAACACAAGTTCTTCCGTTTCAACCTCGCCGTCACCGCGCACGCCGACGTGCTGATGCAGCGAATGATTGCGTCAGTGGCGCACACCGGCGAGCTGTTCGTGATCATTTCCTACACCGGGCGTACCCGCGAACTGGTGGAAGTGGCGCGCATCGCCCGGGAGAACGGCGCTTCGGTGTTGGGCCTGACCGCGGAGAATTCGCCGCTGGCCAAGGCCAGTACCCTGAGCCTGAATATTCCGCTGCCGGAAGACACCGACATCTATATGCCGATGACCTCACGGATCATTCAGTTGACAGTGCTGGATGTGTTGGCGACCGGCATGACCCTGCGTCGCGGGGTGGATTTCCAGCCGCATCTGCGCAAGATCAAGGAGAGCTTGAATGCCAGCCGGTATCCGGTGGGTGACGAGTTCAATTAGGACGCTTCGCGTAAAAGATCGCAGCCTTCGGCAGCTCCTACAGATGTGTACGCCACCTAAATGTAGGAGCTGCCGGAGGCTGCGATCTTTTGATTTTCAGGCAGCTGCCCACGCCTGCAAACTCAAATGCGCCTTCTCCCCCGGCGCCAGATGCAGGCTGTCGGTACCGCCCGCCGCCGCTTCGACACAGACAAACTCCGCCACTTCATCCCAGCTCACCCCCAGCAATGGTCGCGAGCCAGGATGCCAGACCACGGTGTCGCCGCTGTCACCGGTATCGATGCACAATTCGCGCTGCCAGGCGTGATCCTTGAGCTGCAATTCGCCGTCGTGCTGGAACACCCGCTGACAACCGCCCTCCACGCGCAGTTCGCCTTCCTGCTGGCAGGACTGGCGGCTCAACTGGTCATAACCCTGCGCCCCTTCGAGCCCGGACAGCGCTATCTCACCGACATCACCAATACGCCAGTAAGCATGCAAAGCCTGGCTCAACTGGCACGGCATGTCGTCCTGATGCTCGGTGCTCAGGCGTAATTCCATGCGTTCGCCCAAATGCGCGTGCAGGTCGACCTGCCAGTCGCACAGCTGCAATTGCCAATGCAGGCGCACGCCATCCTCGGCACTGCTGCTGTCGATCAGTTTCCAGTCGAGCAGTCGCGCCCAGCCATGGGACGGCCAGGCGTTTTCGCTCGGATGGCGGCCATACCATGGCCAGCACACCGGTACACCACCGCGAATGGCGCCCACATGCGGCCACTTCGCCGCGCACCACAACCACGGTTTCTGCCCGCGCGGCTGAAAGTGCAGCAACTGCGCGCCCTGGCGACTGAACACCGCCTGACACAGCGGATGGTCGATCACCAGCACATCGCGCATCTGATAGCGCTCCCAGGCAAACACCGGTCGTTCGCGCAGGGATTTGAAGAAGCGTTGCAGCGGATGCTCATGCATTGGCCACGGTCCTGAAAATCATGGGGGTACTCAATTACCTTTGTGCCCAGTGAGAGTGAACACTGTGGCGAGGGGATTTAGCGAAACGTCGCACCGCCCCGATGGGGCGCGGAGCGGCCCTGAACCAATTGCATACGGTATGTCAGGGTGAAAACGGTTGCAGGTCTGGGGTCGCTTCGCAACCCATCGGGGATAAATCCCCTCGCCACAGGTATTTCATTGGACGGCTATCGCAAAAAAAAGCGGACAGCCTGGGCTGTCCGCAAATATGCGCACATGGAGAGGAGCTTATCGCAGACGCGTCAGAACGTAGACTGAATTTTCAGGCCAGCGACCAAAGCGTTGTCCACGGCATCAACACCGCCCGGGTGAGTGATGTACTGCAGGTTAGGACGCACGGTCAGCCAGTTGGTGACGTGGAAGCCGTAGTTGATCTCGTAGTTGTATTCGGTTTCACGAATCGGCGAGAACACCGGATTGTCGTAATCCGAGACACCGTTGGAGGCATTCAGCAGTTCGGCGTTTTTCTTCACGTCATCGTTGACGTGGATACGCGCCGCGCCAATGCCGACGTCATCCTTCGGACGGGCGTCGAACGGGCCTTTGTAGACAAACATCACCGACTGGTAGTTATCGATGAAGTTGGTGTCCTTGTCGTGGAAGGTCGCGTTGGCGGCAATGTTCAGACCGCGGCTGGCATCACCGTTGTGGCTGGTGAGTTGCTGCTGCGCGACGAACCAGTAGCCGTGTTTGCTGCTGTGGGTCTTGTAGGCGTCGCCAGTGGTCGCTGCGTCGAAACCGTTGACGTCTTCACGCACGTCGCTGGCGTCAGCGGTGCTCTTGTAGTAACCGATGCGGTATTCGCCCGGCAGGCTGTTGACCTTCGGCGACCAGACCAGTTCGACTGGCAGAACAGTCCCTTTGGTGCCGCTGCCGCTGAGCTTGAAGCCGTTGCCGTGTTCCAGCTGCGACGGGTTCTGGTTGTATGCACCGATCTGCGCGTAGAGCTCGTCGTTGATGTTGTACTTCACGCGGATCGCGGCCTGGCTGACCGGCCAGTTGTACCAGATGTTGGTCGCCCAGTTACCCACTTGCGAGCCGCAGAACGCCAGGTTCTGGAAGTCGCACGGGAAGGTGTTGAAGTCTTCGCCTTCACCGAAATAACCGGCCTTGACGTCGAGCTTGTTGTCGAAGAACTGGTGCTGAATCCACAACTGGGTCAAGCGCACCATGTGGCCACGACCGTAGACTTCCTGCGAGGAAGACAAGGTGCCGGCACGCGGATCGCCAACGCGGTCGTTGGAGATGTTTTGCCCGTTACGGTTGGTCAACTGGATCTTGGCCTGAGTGTTGTCCCAGCCCCAGAGTTTTTGCAGGTCCAGCGCCACGCCCAGACCGAACTGATCGCTGTAGCGACCGGTCTTGTCGTCGTTGTAGCCGCCATGCAGGTTGGCACCCATTTCCCCAACGTAGTCGGCCTTGATGTCGATACCCTGCTCGATCAGCTTGGTCCGCTCGCCACCCCAGTCACCGGTCATCCATTTCGAATCGGAGCTGAACGCATCCGCAGCCATTGCATTGCCGGCCAGCACCAATGCCGCCGCAGCTGACACTTGGCAGATCAACCGGGCATTGACGTGTTTCTTTTTCATCCCTACATCCTCGTCTTTATTGTTATTAACTGTTTTTTTCCAACGCGGTTTACATAAATTGCGCTGGATTACAGGCAATCCAGCGCGTGCTCCTGTTTGGAATCCGATCCCTGTGGGAGCTGGCTTGCCAGCGATGGCGGTGATTCAGGCGACATCCATGTTGGATGTGCCGGCCCCATCGCTGGCAAGCCAGCTCCCACATGACCGCATTCCAGCATTGATCTTCAGCGCCCCTTGAACTGCGCGACGTTCGCCGACCGCGCTTCGGTCTGCGCCTGGCCCGCAACGCCCAGACGCTCGCCAGTCTTGGCATCGAACAACAACACTTTCGACGGATCGAATTGCAGGGTCAGGGTCTCGCCCACCTGCGGTGCCACGTCCGGCGCCAGGCGGCAGCAGACTTTGGTTTCATTCAGGTTGACGAACACCAGTGTGTCCGGACCGGTCGGCTCGGTGACCTGCACTTCGGCCTTGATGCTCGGCAGGCCATTGCCCTCGCCGTTCGCCAGCACGATCTGCTCCGGGCGCAGGCCGAGGATCACTTCGCGATCTTCCAGCCCTGCATCCTGCATGCTCATCGGCAACTCGCAACGCGCCTGACCGCTGTCGAGCAGCGCCAGCAGACGACCGTCCTTGCGTTGCAGACGCAGCGGAATGAAGTTCATCGGCGGCGAACCGATGAAGCTCGCCACGAACAGGTTGGCCGGATCGTTGTAGATCTCTTTCGGAGTGCCGAACTGCTGAATGATGCCGTCCTTCATCACCGCAACCTTGTCGCCCAGGGTCATTGCTTCGATCTGGTCGTGGGTCACGTAGACCGTGGTGGTTTTCAGACGCTGGTGCATCAGTTTCATTTCGGTACGCATCTCGACGCGCAGCTTGGCGTCGAGGTTGGACAGCGGTTCGTCGAACAGATAGATCTTCGGCCGACGCGCCAACGCACGGCCCATCGCCACACGCTGTTGCTGACCACCGGAGAGCTGGCCCGGCTTGCGGTTGAGCAGGTGTTCGATCTGCAGCAGCTTGGCCACGCGGGCGACTTCTTCGTCGATCGCCGCCTGGCTCATCTTGCGAATTTTCAGACCGAACTCGATGTTCTCGCGCACGCTCATGGTCGGGTACAGCGCGTAGGACTGGAACACCATGGCGATGTCGCGATCCTTCGGGCTCATGCCGCTGACGTCCTGGTCGCCGATCATGATCGCGCCACCGGTGATGGTCTCCAGGCCGGCGATGCAGTTCATCAGGGTCGACTTGCCGCAGCCCGACGGGCCGACCAGGATCAGGAACTCACCGTCCTTGATCGACAGTTCGATGTTCTTCAGGGTGTCCGGCAGGCCGGCACCGTAGGTCTTGTTGACGTTGCGAAGTTCGAGCGTTGCCATGATTACCCCTTGACTGCGCCGGCCGTCAGCCCGCGCACGAAATACTTGCCTGCGACCACATAGACCAGCAGGGTCGGCAGCCCGGCGATCATCGCCGCTGCCATATCAACGTTGTATTCCTTGGCCCCGGTGCTGGTGTTGACCAGGTTGTTCAGCGCCACCGTGATCGGTTGCGAATCACCGCTGGAGAACACCACACCGAACAGGAAGTCGTTCCAGATCTGGGTGAACTGCCAGATCAGGCAGACCATGATGATCGGGGTCGACATCGGCAGAATGATCTGCCGAAAGATCGTGAAGAAACCCGCGCCATCCAGCCGTGCTGCCTTGATCAGCGCATCGGGAATGCTCACGTAGTAGTTACGGAAGAACAGCGTGGTGAACGCCAGACCATAGACCACGTGCACGAACACCAGGCCGGTGGTGGTGCTCGCCAGGCCCATCTTGCCGAGGGTGAACGAGGCCGGCAGCAGCACGGTCTGGAACGGCAGGAAGCAACCGAACAGCAGCAGACCGAAGAACAGCTGCGAACCACGGAAGCGCCAGAACGACAGCACGTAACCGTTCAACGCGCCAATGGCAGTGGAGATGACCACGGCCGGCACGGTGATCTTGATCGAGTTCCAGAAGTAACCGTCAACCGTGGCCCAGGCCTTGACCCAGCCGATGCCGCTGACCACGGTCGGCCAACTGAGCAGGTTGCCGGTGCTGATGTCTTCCGGGGTCTTGAAACTGGTCAGCAGCATCACCACCAGCGGAATCAGGTACAGCAGGACCGCGAGGATCAGCACCGCGTAGATCGCCACACGACTGAGGCTGAACGCGGGTTTGGCAGCGAGACTAGTCATGACGCTTGGTCCTCAGCTCGGAGTACAGGTAAGGCACGATGATCGCGAGAATCGCACCGAGCATCAGAATCGCACTGGCCGAGCCCATGCCCATCTGGCCGCGACTGAAGGTGAAGGAGTACATGAACATCGCCGGCAGGTCGGAGGAATAACCCGGACCACCCGCCGTCATCGCCGCGACCAGGTCGAAGCTCTTGATCGCGATGTGGGCGAGGATCATCACCGCACTGAAGAACACCGGACGCAGGCTTGGCAGTACGACTTTCCAGTAGATGGTCGGCATGCTCGCACCGTCGATCTGTGCGGCACGGATGATCGACTGATCAACTCCGCGCAGGCCGGCGAGGAACATCGCCATGATGAAGCCCGAGGCTTGCCACACAGCGGCGATCACCAGGCAATACACCACACGATCCGGGTCGATCAGCCAGTCCAGACGGAAGCCTTCCCAGCCCCAGTCACGCAACAATTTGTCCAGGCCCATGCCCGGGTTGAGCAGCCATTTCCACGCGGTACCGGTGACGATCATCGAGAGCGCCATCGGGTACAGGTAAATGGTGCGGATAAAGCCTTCGCGACGGATGCGCTGGTCGAGGAACACCGCCAGCAGCACGCCGATCACCAGGGTGATGCCGATGAACATGCCACCGAACACCGCGAGGTTCTTGCTCGCTACCCACCAGCGGTCGTTGTCGAACAGCCGGGCGTATTGCGCCAGACCGGCCCACTTGTAGTTGGGCAGGAACGTCGAGGTGGTGAACGACAGCACGAACGTCCACAGGATGTAGCCATAGAAGCCCACCAGTACGATGAACATGCTCGGCGCCAACACCAGTTTCGGTAGCCAGCGCTGCAGTGCATCGAACGGCGAGGCTTTGCTGAACACAGCAACAGAACTCATGGGGAAATCCAGTACGAGGGTAGAAAATTCACACGCTTTCCCCTTGTGGGAGCGAGCTTGCTCGCGAAGGCATCCTGTCAGTTGATATTTCGATTGCCTGACACTCCGCTTTCGCGAGCAAGCTCGCTCCCACAGGGGCTGCGGTGCTGATGCTTATTTGGCCGACTGAACCGCCGCACCCAGTTTCTTGGCCGCATCGGCCGGGTCGGCTTTCGGGTCGTTGATGTAGTTGGTCACGACATCAAAGAACGCGCCCTGCACCGCCAGCGTGGTCGCCATGTTGTGCGCCATGCTCGGCTGCAGGCCACCGGACTTGGCGTCAGCCAGGAAATCCTTGGCAGCGGTCTGCGCGCAGGAGTCGAAACCGAGTTTGTCCATGTTGTTCAACATGTCGTTACGTACCGGGATCGAGCCTTTGTTGATGCTGAAGACTTTCTGGAAGTTTTCACCCAGCACGACTTTGGCGATGTCCTGCTGACCGGCCGCAGTGCCTTTGTCTTTCTGCTTGAACACCGCCAGGGAGTCGATGTTGTAGGTGAACGCCTTGTCGGTGCCCGGGAAGGCTACGCACTCGTAATCCTTGCCGGCGACTTTCTTGGCGGCGGTCCATTCGGACTTGGCCCAGTCACCCATGATCTGCATGCCGGCCTTGCCGTTGATGACCTTGGCCGCTTCCAGGTTCCAGTCCTGACCCTTGCCGTCGGCGTCCATGTAGGTCGCGACTTTCTTCAGCTCGGTCAGCGCCTTGACCATTTCCGGGCCGGTCAGCGCCTTGTTGTCCAGATCGACCAGGGCTTTCTTGTAGCCATCAACGCCCATGACCGAGAGCACCACGGCTTCGAACACGGTGCTGTCCTGCCAAGGCTGACCGCCGTGAGCCAGCGGGATGAAGCCCGCAGCCTTGAGCTTGTCGCCGGCGGCGTAGAATTCTTCGAGGGTGGTCGGGTTCTTGGTGATGCCGGCTTTCTTGAACACTTCCGGGTTGATCCACAGCCAGTTCACGCGGTGAATGTTCACCGGTACGGCCACGTAATCACCGTCGTACTTCACGGTATCGGAGACTTTCTTGTCGAGCAGGCTGTCCCACTTCTCTTCTTTGGCCACATCCTTCAGGACGTCGGTGTCGAGCAGACCGGTGGAGGCCCATTCCTGGATGTCCGGGCCTTTGATCTGGGCCACGCCCGGTGGGTTGCCGGCCACGGCGCGGCTCTTCAGCACGGTCATGGCCGTGGCACCACCACCGCCGGCGACAGCGCCGTCTTTCCAGGTGAAACCGTCTTTTTCAACTTGCGCCTTGAGCACATCGACAGCGGCTTTTTCGCCACCGGACGTCCACCAGTGCACGACTTCGACCGAACCTTTGGATTCGGCAG
Source organism: Pseudomonas sp. S8 (assembly GCF_050473925.1). Lineage (NCBI taxonomy): Bacteria > Pseudomonadati > Pseudomonadota > Gammaproteobacteria > Pseudomonadales > Pseudomonadaceae > Pseudomonas > Pseudomonas sp. S8. Next base: position 5,857,173 of record NZ_JBFDVZ010000016.1, on the reverse strand, counting down.
CGGACACACTGAGAGGCAGAATTGCGAGCGGGAACAGGGAGGCGACAGAAATGACAGTAGCGAGGCGAGAAATCGCATTCATCTGAGATGTACCTTTCTTGTTGTTATGCATGCAAGTCTGGTGCTTGCGCTGCACAGGAGTTTAAACAGGGCGATTCCCTTCGCAGGTAACGAAGGGACGCGCAAATGTCACCACATGGTTACACAGGAACAGCCCGGGATATTTGCGCCAGAGCGGTTGCCATACTCGGTGACAAGGGTAGACGAGGGATCAACACCGCTTGCCACGCGTGGTAGAGATCGGGTTTGCCCGGCCAGATATCGGCGCTCGGACGGTTTTGCGGATCGAGTTCGTGATGCCAACTGCCATCGCAGCGATCAATGAAATGGCCTTCACAGAATTCCCAGAACAGCCGGTACCAGGTTTCGTATTGCGCATCACCGGTGCGTTTGAGCAAGGCGCTGGCAGCCGCGCTGGCTTCAGCATGGGTCCAGTGCAAGCGATGACGCACCACGGCTTTGTTGTCCCAGTCGAGGGTGTAAACGATCCCCGGCGCGCCATCGACGTCCCAGCCGTTGCAGCAGTTCTGCTCAAAGAGTTTTTGCGCGTCGGTCGCCAGCCAGCCGGGCGTAAGCATCCCGGCCTGGACCCGCGCCGCTTCGAGGTGCAGCAGCAGCCGCGCCCACTCGAAACCGTGGCCCGGGGTGGTGCCGTAAGGGCGGAAGCCGTCAGCGGGGTTGTCGTGGTTGTACTCGCGCAGCGGTTGCCAGTCGCGGTCGAAGTGCTCGATGACCATGTAGCCGTTGGCGGCGGCGTGACCGTGAATCACCCGCTCGACGATGCGTTGCGCGCGCACCAGCCAGCGCGGGTCTTCAGTGACATCGGCCAGCGCGAGGAACGCTTCGGTGGCGTGCATGTTGCTGTTGGCGCCGCGGTACGCCTCTTCTTCGCGCCAGTCGCGATTGAAGAATTCGCGCATGGCGCCTTCTTCTTCGCTCCAGAAATACGTGTCGATGATGTCGATCGCATCATCCAGCAGCGCCTGGGCGCCGGGACGTTGCGCGACCACCGCCGAGCTGGCCGCGAGCGCAACAAAGGCATGCAGATAGGCGTTCTTGCCGGTGTTGCCGTCGCGATGTTCGGCGACCGCAAACCAGCCGCCGTGCAGCGCATCTCGCAACGGGCCGCGCAGGGCCGCGATGCCGTGATCGACCAGCTCCGCGAACCCCGGCAAGCCCTGAATATGGGCCATGGCGAAACTGTGGGTCATGCGCGCGGTGTTCATGGTTTCAGCTTGCGCGTTCGCCGGCAGATGGCCGCGCTCGTCGAGGTTGCCGAAACCTTCGGGCAGTTTTGCCGCTTTGGCGAACGCCAACAGGCGCAGGCCCTCGTCGGCGAGCCATTGCTGGTGGGCAGGGGCATTCAGCCAACTGCTGAAGCCTGGGTGGAAAAGATCCATGAGTGGCCCTTTTTTTGTTGTTATGACTGCGGGCAGTCTAAACAACGGGCCGGGATGGGCTTGTAACGAAGGGGACGGGGTTTGTCACCAAGCCGTGACATTAGAAAAGCAAAGTCAAAAGATCGCAGCCTTCGGCAGCTCCTACAGAGTACGGTGTAGGAGCTGCCGAAGGCTGCGATCTTCTGATCTTCAGTCTACTGAACGCGGTAACTGCAACGTCACCCGCAACCCGCCCTCACGCAAATTCTGCAGCGTCACCTCACCGCCATGGCTGTGGGCGATGTTGCGCGCAATGCCCAAACCGAGACCATAGCCTTGCTGCTGCCCGGCCAGTCGAAAGTGCGGCTCGAACACCTGCTCCAACCGCTGCTCCGGCACGCCCGGGCCTTCGTCGTCGACGTGCAGGACAAACGCGCGCTCATCGTCATCGATGTGCAAGTGCGCGTTCTGCCCGTACTTCAGCGCATTGTCGATGAGGTTGCCGATGCAGCGTTTCAACGCCAAAGGCTTGCCCGGATACGCCGCCATCGCCTTGCCTTGCAGGGTCACGCGACCATTACCGTTGGGCGCCAGGTACGGCTCTACGAGGCAGTCGAGTACATGATTGAGATCCACCGGCTCGATGTTCTCGTGGATGTCGGTGTCTTTCACGCACTGCAGCGCGCCCTTGACCAGCAACTCCAGTTCATCCAGATCGCGGCCGAACTTGGCTTGCAGCTGCTCGTCTTCGAGCAACTCGACGCGCAAACGCAGGCGAGTGATCGGCGTGCGCAGGTCATGGGAAATCGCGCTGAACAATTGGCTGCGCTCGGTCAAGTAACGGCTGATGCGTTCGCGCATGGTGTTGAACGCACGGCCTACTTCCACCACTTCACTGCCGCCGCCCTCGGCCACCGGCTCGACATCGGCGCCCAGCGACAGATCCCGCGCCGCCCGCGCCAGACGCTTGAGCGGCCGGCTCTGCCAGTGCACCAGCAAGCCGATGAACAGCAGCAAAAAGCCGCTGGTGAGGACGATGAACCACACCTGCTGCGCCGGCAGGCCTTGCTCTTCAAGACTGGTGTAGGGCTCGGGCAATAACGAGGCGATGTACAGCCACTCGCCCGGGGCCATTTGAATCTGCGTCACCAGCACCGGCGGATTCACCGGTTCCAGCGTCAACGCGTAATGCGCCCACGAGCGCGGCAGCTCATCGAGTTTCAGCCCGGCATTGAAGATCCGCAGATCCTCGGGGCTGACGAAGGTCACGGAGATATCAGTGTCATGGCCCAGCGACTGGCGCAGCACTTCATCCACCGCTTGAATCACCGCGGCCTTGCGCGGGGTGATCGGCAGCACGTCCATGCCCAGCGGCTTGTCATTGAGCGTCACCACGAAACGGGTGCCGCCCATGCTGCGCAACTGATCGAGCACCAGCGGCCGGTAAGCCACCGGCAGCGAACGGAAATAGCTGACGCTGGCGGTCATCGAATGGGCGAGGCTGCGGGCGCTGGTGACCAGACCTTCGAGCTGGGTGGCGCGCAGTTGCGAGACCCAGATCACGCTCGACAACGTCTGCGCAAACAACACCGCCAACAAGGTCAGCAGCAGCATCCGCCCGAGCAGCGAACGCGGCACCGGTACTGTGTTGGCGAGCCTGCGCAGCGACTCAGTGACCATTGCCGGCAACCACATTGGCTGCCAGTTGGTAGCCACTGCCGCGCACGGTGCGGATCAGCCGTGGCGGTTTTTCCGTGTCGCGCAGGCGCTGGCGCAAACGGCTGACGGCCATGTCGACGATGCGGTCGAGCGGCATCAGGTCACGGCCACGGGTGGCGTTGCCGATGGTGTCGCGGTCGAGAATTTCCTGTGGATGATCGAGAAACAACTTCAGCAGCGCGAAGTCGGCGCCGGAGAGAATCACTTCCTCGCCGTCGGTGTGGAACAGTCGATGGCTGACCATGTCCAGCCGCCACTCGTCGAAGGCCAGTACGTCGCTGCCGCTGCGCTCTTGACCGAACTGCGCGCGACGCAGCAGCGCCTTGATTCGGGCTTGCAGCTCGCGGGGGCTGAAAGGTTTGCCGAGGTAGTCGTCAGCGCCGAGCTCCAGACCGATCACGCGGTCGGCTTCGTCGGAACTGGCGGTGAGCATGATGATCGGCACCTGCGCCTGACGCGGATGCTGGCGCACCCAGCGGCAGAGGCTGAAACCGTCCTCGTCGGGCAGCATCACATCGAGGATCACCAGATCGCTCGGCGCCTCGTTGAGGGCCTGGCGGAAACTGGCGCCATCGGCGGTGGCCCGCACCTGAAACCCGGCGCGGGTCAGGTAGGTTTCCAGCAACTCGCGTATTTCCTGGTCGTCATCGACCAACAATATCGACTTGTTGACTGAGCTCACTTCGAAGGCATCCTTGTTGTTGGAATTGGGGCGGATTATGCCTTAAGCACTGATTTTACAAACACCACAAAACACCTGTGGGAACAAACCTGTGGTGAGGGGATTTATCCCCGATGGGTTGCGCAGCGACCCTGGAAAAACCGGGCCTGCTTCGCAGGCCATCGGGGATGAATCCCCTCGCCACAAAGGCTCACTCCTACAATTGGATTGCATTTCAGGCAGGGATTGCTTGCTCCAGGGCCACACCGGCACCCACCAGCCCGGAATACGGCGCCGTCACCAGCCACACCGGAATGCCCTTGAAGTAATCGCTCATGCAGCCCTTGTCGGCGAAGCTGCGGGCGAAACCGCTTTCGACGAAGAAATCGGCAAAGCGCGGAATCACTCCGCCAACGATGTACACGCCGCCACGCCCACCGGTGGTCAGCACGTTGTTGCCGGCCACACGGCCGAGCCAGCAGCAGAACTGTTCCAACACTTCCAGGGCAATCGGATCGCCAGCCAGACCGGCTGCGGTGATCGCTTCCGGCGTCTCAAGCTTCGGTTCATGTCCGTCCACTGCGCAGATCGCCCGGTAGACGCGCGGCAAGCCACCACCGCTCAGCGCCGTTTCTGCGCTGACGTGTCCGATCTCGTTGTGGATGTGCTGCCAGAGCTGGGTTTCACGCGGACTGCTCAGCGGCAGATCGACGTGCCCGCCCTCCCCCGGCAGCGCGGCAAACCGGCCTTCGCCCAGATCGAGCAAGGTACCGACGCCCAGCCCCGTGCCCGGACCGATTACCACCGCCGGGCGCAACGGCTCCGGCGTGCCTTCGCAGACCACACGGAATTCCCCGGGCTGCAAACGGGTCATGCCCAGCGCCATCGCCGAGAAATCGTTGATCAACAGCAGTTGTTCGACCTGCAAGGTCTTGCAGAACGCCGTGCGACTCAAGCGCCAGTGATTGTTGGTGAATTTGAATTCATCCCCACTCACCGGCCCCGCCACCGACAGGCACACCGAACCGATCGAACCCGGCGCCAGACCGAGGCCGCTCAGGTACAGGCTGATCGCCTCTTCCGGGCTGGCATGGTCGGCTGTCGCGAGCACCTGAACCGATTGCAGTTGCTGGTTTTTCCACAACGCGAACCGCGCGTTGGTGCCTCCGATATCACCGACCAAAGCCAGTTTCAATTAAGCGTCTCCAGGGCAGAAGTGAAGGCGCTGGCGCCCTGCTCCGCCGAGCTGAAGGCCAAACGCATGAAGCCAAACAGTTCGCGACCGCTGCCGATGTTGTTGCCCAACAGGCCTTTGGCGGGTTCGCGCGCTGCAAATTCGGCGGCGTCGACCTTGAGTTCCAAAGTGCCTTTGACGCCATCGACGCGGATGATATCGCCCTCTTGCACCCGCGCCAAAGCACCACCTACATAAGCTTCAGGGCTGACGTGAATCGCCGCCGGGATTTTCCCCGACGCGCCAGACATGCGCCCGTCGGTGACCAGCGCGACTTTGAAGCCACGATCCTGCAGCACGCCGAGGAACGGCGTCATCTTGTGCAGCTCGGGCATGCCGTTGGAGCGCGGGCCCTGGAAGCGCATCACCGCAACAAAATCCTTCTCCAGCAAACCGGCCTTGAACGCGTCGGCCAGGTCCTGCTGATCCTGGAACACCATGGCTGGCGCTTCGACGATCTGATTTTCCAGCGCCACGGCGGAGACTTTCATCACGCCGCGACCGAGGTTGCCTTCCATCACCCGCAGACCGCCCTCGGCGGAGAATGCACGGGCGACCGGACGCAGGATGTTTTCGTCGAGGCTTTCGGTCGGGCCTTCGCGCCACACCAACTCACCGTTATCGAGGAATGGCTCCTTGGTGTACTGGCTCAAGCCGTGGCCGAGCACGGTGTTGACGTCTTCGTGCAGCAGGCCGGCCTCGAGCAGTTCGCGGATCAGGAACGACATGCCGCCAGCAGCCTGGAAATGGTTGATGTCGGCTTTGCCGTTCGGGTAAACGTGGCTCAGGGTCGGCACGACTTCGGAGAGGTCGGCCATGTCCTGCCAGGTCAGTTGAATGCCAGCGGCCATGGCGATGGCCGGCATGTGCAGGGTGTGGTTGGTCGAGCCGCCGGTGGCGTGCAGCGCGACGATCGAGTTGACCAACGCCTTCTCGTCGACGATTTCGCCGATCGGCATGAAGTTACCGTTCTGCTTGGTCAGACGCGTGACCTGATGCGCGGCTTCGCGGGTCAGGGCATCACGCAGCGGTGTGTTCGGGTTGACGAAAGACGCGCCCGGCAAGTGCAGGCCCATGACTTCCATCAGCAACTGGTTGGTATTGGCGGTGCCGTAGAAGGTGCAGGTGCCCGGGCTGTGGTAGGACTTCATTTCCGATTCCAGCAGCTCTTCGCGGGTCGCCTTGCCTTCGGCGTACTTCTGCCGCACGTCGGCTTTTTCCTTGTTGGAAATCCCCGAAACCATCGGCCCGCCCGGGACGAAGATCGTCGGCAGATGGCCGAAGCGCAGCGAGCCCATCATCAGGCCCGGGACGATCTTGTCGCAGATGCCGAGCATCAGCGCGCCGTCGAACATGTTGTGCGACAGCGCCACCGCCGTCGACATCGCGATCACTTCGCGGCTCGGCAGGCTCAGCTCCATGCCCGGCTCGCCCTGGGTCACGCCATCGCACATCGCCGGCGTACCACCGGCGAACTGGCCGACCGAGCCGATTTCGCGCAAGGCGTTTTTGATCTGCTGGGGAAACACTTCGTACGGCTGGTGCGCCGAGAGCATGTCGTTATACGAAGAAACAATGGCGATGTTCGCCGAGTTCATCATCCGCAGGCTGTGCTTGTCTTCGCTGCCACATCCGGCCACGCCGTGGGCGAAGTTGGCGCATTGCAGCTTGCCGCGCATCGGCCCGTCAGTGGCGGCGCCGCGAATCAGTGCAAGGTAAGCCTGACGCGTGGCGCGGCTGCGGGCGATAAGCCGTTCGGTGACCTCAAGAACGCGGGGATGCATGTGTAGAACTCCAGGCTAACGGATGTGGCGACCTGATTGTCTATGCTGATCAAACGCCGTTGTTGTTGGAATGACAGACGGCTTTTTTGACCATTCGGACCAGTTGATTCAGGTCACTCGTTGTAGATAAAACAAAATATTGCCACTAAAAAGGCTTGTTTTCTATTTTTATGCGAATAATCTTGTAATTCCAACAACAAAACGACGGCGGCGCTGTTCAATGACTCTTCGAATCGCAATCAATGGTTTTGGCCGCATCGGCCGTAATGTCCTGCGCGCACTGTATACCCAAGGCTATCGACAGGATTTGCAGATCGTCGCCATCAACGATCTGGGCGACAGCGCCATCAACGCCCATCTACTCAAATACGACACCGTTCACGGCACATTCGACGCCGAAGTGGCCCATGACAATGAGAGCCTGACGGTCAATGGCGACCGCATTGCGGTCAGCGCCATTCGCAACCCGGCCGAGCTACCATGGGCCGCGGAAAAGATCGATGTGGTGTTCGAATGCACCGGTCTGTTCACCGACCGCGCCAAAGCGGCCGCGCATCTTACTGCCGGCGCGCGCAAAGTCATCATCTCGGCACCGGCCAAAGGCGCCGACGCTACCGTTGTTTACGGCGTGAACCACGACATTCTGCGCCAGTCGCACCAGATCATCTCCAACGCTTCGTGCACCACCAACTGCCTGGCGCCCGTGGCGCAGGTGCTGCACCGCGAGCTGGGCATTGAAAGCGGTCTGATGACCACGATTCATGCCTACACCAACGACCAGAACCTCACCGACGTCTATCACACCGACCCATACCGCGCGCGTTCGGCCACGCAGAACATGATCCCGAGCAAGACCGGCGCCGCCGAAGCGGTAGGCCTGGTGTTGCCGGAACTGGCGGGCAAACTGACCGGCATGGCCGTGCGGGTGCCGGTGATCAATGTGTCGCTGGTGGACCTGACTGTGCAGTTGAAGAAGGAAGCCACGGCCGACGAAGTCAACGCGCTGATGAAAGCCGCCAGCCAACACTCGAAAATTTTGGGTTACAACACGTTGCCGCTGGTTTCCAGCGACTTCAACCACAACCCGCTGTCGTCGATCTTCGACGCCAATCACACCAAATCCAGCGGCAAACTGCTGAAGGTGCTGGCCTGGTACGACAACGAATGGGGCTTCTCCAACCGCATGCTGGATAACTGCCTGGCGCTCTGCAACGCGGAGTAACCGACAACTCCTTGTAGGAGCTGCCGAAGGCTGCGATCTTTTGATCTTGTTTTAAAAGCAACATCAAAAGATCGCAGCCTTCGGCAGCTCCTACATTTGTCTGCTTCGTTCAAAAACAACACTTGACCACTCGACTAGATGATAAGCATTATCATTCGCTCGAAATGGATCAGGTTCCCCCGTGAGTCAATCGCGCTTCAATCACGTCTTCCTCTCTCAGCGCACATCCCTGCTGCGTACGATCGAGCGGATGGTCAACAATCACAGCACCGCCGAAGACCTGTTGCAGGAAACCTACCTGCGCGTCACGCGGGCGTTGAGCGAGCGCGCCATCGATCACCTTGAACCCTTCGTGTTCCAGACCGCGCGCAATCTGGCGCTGGATCACCTGCGCGCGCGCAAGATCCATTCGCGAACCATGGTTGATGACGTGCCGCAGGACGTGGTGCACAGCGTCGCCGCCCCCGCCAGCAGCGCCGAAGACGCCGCCCACGCCGAACAACTGCTGGAGCGCCTGAACGTGAGCCTCAGTCAACTCAGCCCGCGTCAGCAGCAGATTTTCATCCTCAGCCGCCTGCACGGGCACAGCTACCAGGAAATCGCCGACGAATTGAATGTGTCCCTCAGCACCGTGCAGAAGGAACTCAAGCTGATCATGTCGATCTGCATCGGTGTCGCCGAGCGCTTGAATGGCGCCTGAGGTCGCAGGCGATTTCTGTCAGCATCAGCATCGACTGCACTGATCAGCGGGCTTTGCTACCCTTGCCCGACTTTTACGCTTCACTAAAAAAACAGCCGTGCACAGACACTGCCGAGGAAACACCGTGACGGACACCCACCGCCCGCCTTCGCCCGACACGGCGCAGGACGCTGCCCGTGCAATGGACCAGGCTCTGGACTGGCTCATCGTGCTCGGCAGTGCGGACGAAGAGCAGACCCGGCAATTTCACGCATGGCTGGCGGCCGATCCGTTGAATGCCGCGGCGTTCGCCAGGGCCCAGGCGATCTGGGACGGGCCGCAAGTGGTGCAATGCGCACAGAGTCTCGCTGCGAAACCCGCGAAAGTGACGCTCATCAAACGTCTGCGTCCGCACTGGAAACCGTTGGCGACTGCTGCGGTGCTGATTCTGGGCCTGTTCAGTTTCAGCAATCTGCCGATGCGCCTGCAGGCCGATCACCTGACCGTGGTCGGCGAACGCCAGCGCCTGCAACTGGAGGATGGCTCCAAGGTGCTGCTCAACACCAATTCGGCCTTCTCCAGCAGCATCAATGACCGGCAGCGCGTGGCGCGGCTGTATCAGGGCGAAGCGTTTTTCGAGGTGGCCGCCAACCGTGGCCAACCGCTGGAAATCGATGCGGGCCCGGTACAGGCCAGCGTGCGCGACACCGATTTCGCCGTGCGTTATCTGGACGGTGTGGCACAGGTCAACGTGCAGCGCGGCGATGTCGATCTGCGCGCCACCCACAACGACGCGCGCGTGCGTTTGAGCGCCGGCGAAAGCATCCGTATCGGCCCCAACGGTTTCGATCATCCGGCCAAACTCGATGCCGCCACCGACCTGGCCTGGGTCCAGGGCCGGTTGATCTTCGAAAACTGTCCGCTCGACAAGGTGCTGGCCGAACTGCGCCGCTACTACCCGGGCTGGATCATCAACACCAACGAGCAGTTGGCCGACGTCAACGTCACCGGCAATTACCGTCTCGACCAGCCGCTGGACGTCGTACGTTCCCTCGCCCACATCACCTCGGCGCGCCTGCAGGAATTCCCGGCGCTGGTGATCCTGAACTAAATGAGAATTATTTTTACTCGATAGCGAACCCCCGTTCGTCTCGTTATAGCCAATGCAATTGATTCGCATCTTCGGAGGCGGATCAGCACCTATAAAGATTCGTGCGACACGGAGCGCTATCGATGTCCTCTCGCCTTACCCGCCAGACTGCTTCCCCTTCCCGCGTATTGTCGCTGCTGACGGCTGCCATCCTCATGGCCGGCACCGCACCGCTGATGGCTGCCACCGAGCAACCGGCACGCAACATGGGTGATTACTCGTTCTCGATCGGCCAGCAACCGCTGGTGTCGGCGCTCAATGCCTTCACCAGCGTGACCGGTTGGCAGGTCGGCTTGCCGGCGGAACTGGGTCAGGGCGTGTCGTCGCCGGGCGTGCGCGGTTCGCTGCCGCCGGAGAAAGCCCTGGAACGCCTGTTGGTGGGGACCAACCTGAGCTTCCGCAAGCTGAGCAACAACAACGTGGTGCTGGAAAAACGCAGCACCAGCGGCACCTTGAATCTGGATCAGGTGACCATCAGCGCCACCCGCCAAGAACAGTCGGTCAACAGCGTGCCGGCCACTGTCACCGTGCAGACCCGGCAGGATCTGGACCGCAACAACGTCAACACCCTCAAGGATCTGGTGCGCTACGAGCCGGGTGTGTCCGTCGGCGGCGCCGGTCAGCGCGGCGGTATCAGTGGCTACAACATTCGCGGCATCGACGGCGACCGCATCCTCACTCAGGTTGACGGCGTCGAAGTGCCGGACGGTTTCTTCAACGGCCCGTACGCCAAGACCCAGCGCAATTACGTCGACCCGGAAATCATCAAACGCGTGGAAATCCTCCGGGGCCCGGCCTCGGTGCTGTACGGCAGCAACGCCATCGGCGGCGCCGTCAGCTACTACACCCTCGACCCGGACGACATCATCAAGCCCGGCAAAGATGTCGGTGCCCGGTTGAAGACCGGCTACAGCTCCGCCGATGAGAGCTGGCTGAAATCCGCCACGGTTGCCGGGCGTGCCGAGCAGTTCGACGGCTTGCTGCACTTCAGCCAGCGCGACGGTCACGAAACCGATTCCTACGGCAGCAACAACAGCACCGGCCTCGCCCGCACCGCCGCCAACCCGGAAGACGTCAAAGCCACCAACGTGCTGGCGAAGATCGGCTGGAACTACAACGAAGATTCGCGTCTGGGCCTGACCTACGAAAAGTACAAGGACGACCGCGACACCGATCAGAAAAGTGCCTACGGCGGCCCGTACTTCAACGGTGCCCCGACCATCCCCAACAGCGTGCTGCCCGGCGGCATGTATCAGTGGCGCACCGGCAACGACACCATCACCCGCGAGCGTTTCGGCCTCGAGCACAGCTTCGCCCTCGACAGCCTGCTGGTCGATAACGTGAAGTGGAGCCTCAACCACCAGATCGCCAAGACCGACCAGAGCACTGAAGAGTTCTACTACCCGATGACCCGTAAAGTGCTGCGCACCCGCGACACGGTCTACGAGGAAAAACAGTGGGTATTCGACGCGCAACTGGACAAGGCCTTCGCCATCGGTGACACCGATCACGTGCTGACCTACGGCACCACGATCAAACAGCAGAAGGTCACCGGCTCGCGCAGTGGCGACGGCAAATGCCTGGCAGTCGGCCGTGGCTGCACCGCCATCGGCGCCACCAGCGCGGCGGACGTGCTGAAAAAATCCAGCGACTTCCCGGACCCGACCATCAACACCTACAGCCTGTTTGCCCAGGATCAGATCAGCTGGAACAAGTGGACCTTCCTGCCGGGCCTGCGCTACGACTACACCCAGCTCAAGCCGCACATCACTGAAGAATTCCTCAACACCGTGGCCGCCGACGGCAACGGCACCGTCAGCGACGAGAACAAGACCTGGCACAAAGTCTCGCCCAAATTCGGCCTGACCTACGCCCTGACCGACAACTACACCTGGTACGGCCAGTACGCCGAAGGCTTCCGCACGCCGACCGCGAAAGCGCTGTACGGACGCTTCGAAAACAGCACCACCGGCTACAACGTGGCGCCGAACCCGAACCTGGAACCGGAAAAAAGCAAAAGCTATGAAACCGGTCTGCGCGGCAACTTCGAGCAAGGCACGTTCGACGTGGCGGTGTTCTATAACAAGTACCGCGACTTCATCAACGAAGACGCCGTCACGCCTGGCTACGACGAGCTGACCTTCCAGTCGAGCAACATCAAACACGCGACCATCAAGGGCGCCGAAGTCAAAGGTCGTCTGAACCTCGATGCGTTCGGCGCGCCGCAAGGCCTCTACACCCAAGGCTCGATCGCCTACGCCTACGGTCGCAACAACGACAACGGCGAGCCACTCAACAGCGTCAATCCGCTGACTGGCGTATTCGGTCTGGGTTACGACCAGGACAATTACGGCGGCCTGCTGAGCTGGACCGTGGTGAAGAAAAAGGATCGCGTCGACGACAGCAACTTCAAGTCGCCGGATGGCGTCAGCAGCCAGTTCAAGACCCCGGGCTTCGGCATTCTCGATCTGGCCGGCTACTACAAAGTCACCGACGATGTCACGGTCAGCGGCGGCATCTACAACCTGACCGACAAAAAGTACTGGCTGTGGGATGACGTTCGCGGCTACGACAGCGTTGGCGAAGCCTCTGTAACGCAGCCGGCCAACCTCGATCGCCTGACCCAGCCGGGCCGCAACTTCGCAATCAATCTGGTCTGGGACATCTGATCGGTACAGCCCTGCGATACGCATTGATCAGCGCGTCGCGGGGCTTTTTTTACGGTTTGGCACCTGCCCGTTCGTCTCGTTATCAAGCGCCTCTTTTATCAAGGACACCCCCATGACCATTTCGGAAAAAGCCCTGCGTTCACAACGCCTGAACCAGATCACCCACGAGCCGCACAGCAAGCTCGACGCCTTGGTCAAGGCCCACGCGCCGTTCGAAACCCGCGCCAACTTTGCGCGTTTCGTGGTCGCGCAGTACCTGTTTCAGTCGGAACTGGTCGACCTCTATAACAACGCCGAACTGAAGGCCATCGTCCCGGATCTGCCGGCCCGTTGCCGCGCCGAAGCGGCCAAGGCTGACCTGGCGGATCTCGACACCGACATCCCGGCACCGGTGGCCGGCGCGCTGAAAAACCCGAGCAAGGCCCGCGCCCTCGGCTGGATCTTCGTCTCCGAAGGCTCGAAGCTCGGTGCTGCGTTCCTGATCAAACGCGCGGTAGCGCTGGAGCTGAGCGAAACCTTCGGCGCCCGCCACCTCGGTGAACCGGAAGGTGGCCGCGCCGAGGGTTGGAAAAGCTTCGTGCGTACTCTCGACTCCCTGCCGTTCACCGCCGAAGAGGAAGCCGAAGTCGAGCAAGGCGCAATCGACGCGTTCAACCGCTTCACCGTGCTGCTGGAACAGGCTTACGCCACCGAAGCCGAACCGGCCTGACACAACACAAAAATCCCCGTGTAGGAGCTGCCGCAGGCTGCGATCTTTTGATCTTGAAAACAACATCAAAAGATCGCAGCCTGCGGCAGCTCCTACAGGGTGGTCGCGCAAGTCTGTAAGATTCCCGTTTCGTCTCACTGTACTCCCCGAGCCCATGCCGCAACCCGCCACCTCAAAACTCGCCCGTCTGCTGTTCGGCCTGCTGGCCTACGTCAGCCTCGGCATTGGCCTGATCGCCATCGTCGTGCCCGGCCTGCCGACCACCGAGTTCATCCTGCTCGCCGCCTGGGCTGCGACCCGCAGCTCGCCGCGCCTGAGTGCCTGGCTGGAAAACCATCGGCTGTTCGGGCCGATCCTGAACAACTGGCGCAACGGCAAGATCATCGCGCGCAAGGCCAAGGTCAGCGCCACCGTTAGCATGCTGCTGTGCGCGACACTGATGCTGGTGATGCTCGACCACGGCTGGCCGGTGTACCTGGCGATTGCCGGGATGAGCCTGGGCAATCTGTGGATCTGGTCGCGCCCGGAAGCGATCCCGCCCCCCGCCTGACCGCCCGCTATTTTTGGCAAATGAGCTTTTGTGGTGAGGGGATTCATCCCCGATGGCTGCGCAGCAGCCACTAATCCGGCTCCGCAGCGTTTCAGTTAAAAATGGTTGTCAGCTTTTGGGCCTGCTGCGCAGTCCATCGGGGATGAATCCCCTCACCACAAAGCCTCATCACCAACAGCTCCTCAGTGTTCACCCGGCTGAAACTTCCCTGTAATTAATCGCCTTTTCAGCACATTCCCCTGCGCAAACGTTTAGCGCTGACCGTTCGTCGGCAAGCAACTCATGCGCCGTCGCTGCGCGCCGATGAGCAATGCATGGCGCTGAATGGATTTGGCGAACCGGGTAGTTCATCCCGTGGCCACCTGCTCATTCATTCACGAGATCGCCCCATGTTCGACTCTCTTTCCATTCGCCTGAAAATCGTCCTGCTCTCCGGTCTGTGTCTGCTCGGTGTGGTCGCACTGATCGTCGGCATGAACATTTACCAGACCAACCAGAACGACGATCTGGTCAGTGACTCCAGCAGCAAGATGCTCACCGCCAGTGTGCAAAACCTGTTGCAGGCCAAGGCAGCCGAGCAAGCGGTGCGGGTACAGAAAACCTTTGGCGAAAGCCTGACGGTGATCACTGCCCTGGCCGACCAGATCAAGGACATGCGGGTGATGGCCGCCAAGCGTTCGCTGGACGCCGGTGCCCTGCGTGAAGAGTTGAACCAGAGCCTGAAAACCGCGTTCGAGCGCAACGACAAGGTGCTCGGCATCTGGCTCGCTTTCGAACCCAACGGCCTCGACGGCAAGGACAGCGAGTTCGTCAACGATGCCGCGCGCCAGTCCAACGAAGCCGGGCGCTTTGCGACCTACTGGAGCCGCGCTGCCGGTTCCGCGCTGAACACGATCATGGTCGAAGAAGACATGACCAAGACCACCCTCAGCGTCAGCGGCACGCCGTACAACAGCTGGTACACCTGCCCTCGCGACAACAAGCGCACCTGCCTGCTCGACCCGTACGCCGACACCGTGGGCGGCAAGGAAATGTTGATGACCACCATTTCCGTGCCGCTGATCGTCGACGGCAAGGCCATCGGCGTGGCCGGCGTCGATATCGCCCTCGATGCCCTGCAAGCAGCGGCGGTGGACTCCCAGCGCGATCTGTTCAACAACGCCGGGCACATGCTGATCGTCTCCGGCAGCGGCGTACTCGGCGCCGACAGTTCCGACGCGACCAGGGTCGGCAAAAAAATCAGCGATACCCTCGGCGCCGA
The DNA here is from genome assembly GCF_050473925.1 of Pseudomonas sp. S8. Lineage (NCBI taxonomy): Bacteria > Pseudomonadati > Pseudomonadota > Gammaproteobacteria > Pseudomonadales > Pseudomonadaceae > Pseudomonas > Pseudomonas sp. S8. Next base: position 5,842,096 of record NZ_JBFDVZ010000016.1, on the reverse strand, counting down.
CGGCAAGGACCTGCTGCAACTGGTCAGCAGCGGTACGCCGAAGATTCTTGAACAGGGCGAGCTGATTCGCGCGGTGTACCCGGTCGATCCGATTGGCAATTCGCGGGCCTGGGGCGTGGTCATCGACCTGCCGAAACAGGTGCTGCTGGCCGACTCGGTCAAGCTGCAAGCGGTGCTCGACGATGCGCAGAAAAGCGGTTTGGTCAGCGCGTTGCTGGTGGCCGTGGTCGCGGGTCTGATCGGTTTGCTGCTGATCTGGCTCACCGCCTCGGGCGTGACCCGGCCGATCAACAGTGTCGCTGAAATGCTGAAGAACATCGCCAGCGGTGAAGGCGATCTGACCCAGCGCCTGAACTACAGCAAGAAGGATGAACTGGGCGAACTGGTGAACTGGTTCAACCGCTTCCTCGACAAGCTGCAACCGACCATCGCCCAGATCAAACAGAGCATCACCGAAGCGCGTGGCACTGCAGATCAGTCCTCGGAAATCGCCCGCCAGACCAGCGAAGGCATGCAGGTGCAGTTCCGCGAAATCGATCAGGTCGCCACCGCGTCCAACGAAATGAGCGCCACCGCCCACGACGTCGCCAACAGCGCGTCGAACGCAGCAAACGCCGCCAAGGGCGCTGATCAGTCGGCCCGCGACGGCATGTCGATCATCGAACGCAGCACCCGCGACATCAATCAACTGGCCGACGAAGTCAGCAAAGCGGTGACCGAGGTCGAAGCATTGGCGGTCAACAGCGAACAGATCGGTTCGGTGCTGGAAGTGATCCGCAGCATCGCCGAACAAACCAACCTGCTGGCGCTCAACGCCGCCATCGAAGCGGCCCGCGCCGGGGAAAGCGGTCGTGGTTTCGCAGTAGTCGCCGACGAGGTGCGCAACCTGGCCAAGCGCACTCAGGATTCGGTGGAAGAAATCCGCATCGTCATCGAGCGCATCCAGACCGGCACCCGTGGCGTGGTCGCGACCATGCATTCGAGCCAGACCCAGGCACACAACAACGCCGGGCAGATCCGTCAGGCCGTGGACGCGCTGGGCAAAATCAGCGACGCGGTCACCGTGATCAGCGACATGAACCTGCAGATCGCCAGTGCCGCCGAACAACAGAGCGCCGTGGCCGAAGAGGTCAACCGCAACGTCTCGGCGATTCGCACCGTGACTGAAACGCTGACCGAGCAGGCGACTGAATCAGCGGCGATCAGCAGTCAGTTGAATGCCCTGGCGAGCCAGCAGATGAAGCTGATGGACCAGTTCCGCGTCTGATAATCACCACCGTCCCTGTGGGAGCTGGCTTGCCAGCGATTGCGGTGTGTCAGTCACTCATGTACTGACTGATCCACCGTCATCGCTGGCAAGCCAGCTCCCACAGGGGGCAGCGTGGGTTGTCCGGAATTTCATCTGGCCCGAGATTCTTTTGCACTATCATCGCCCTCTCTCCCGGAGGGCCTTCGATGACTGATCTACTCACGTCCATTCAAGCCGCACTCGGCTTGCCCCACACGCCGATTCCGTTCACGGGCCATGGCGCCCTGCCCTCGGCATTCGCCGTGACCGACCTGGCCTGCGCCAGCATCGGCGCTGCCGGGCAGGCCGTCAGCGAACTGCTCCGGCAACAGACCGGGCACTTGCCCGCGGTGGAAGTCGATCGACGTCTGGCCTCGTTCTGGTTCGCCACTTCGCTGCGTCCGATGGGCTGGAACGCTCCGCCGCTGTGGGATCCGGTGGCCGGTGACTACGCAACCGAGGACGGCTGGATCCGCCTGCACACCAACGCCCCGCATCACCGCGCCGCCGCCGAACGCGTACTGGGCACCTGCGCCGACCGTGCCGCCATGGCAGCGAACGTCGCGCAATGGCGCAGTGCCGATCTGGAACAAGCAGTCGTCGACGCCAACGGCTGCGCCGCCGAAATGCGCAGTTGGGCGCAGTGGCAGCAGCATCCGCAGGGGGTGGCAGTGAGTGCCGAACCGCTGGTGCATTTCCTCGATGCGCAGGATGAACACACCAACGCCTGGCAAGGCTCGGCAGCGCGGCCGCTGGCCGGCCTCAAGGTGCTGGACCTGACCCGCGTGCTTGCCGGCCCCACTGCCAGCCGTTTCCTTGCCGGTCTCGGCGCCAATGTGCTGCGCATCGATCCGCCGACCTGGAACGAACCGGGCGTTATCCCGGACATGACCCTTGGCAAACGCTGCGCGCGGCTGGATCTGCAGCAACCGGCAGATCGCGTGGTGTTTGAAAACCTGCTGAAGGACGCCGACATCCTCGTGCACGGCTACCGTGCCGACGCGCTGGAACACCTCGGCTTCGGCTCCGAGCGCCGGCGGCAACTGGCGCCGGGGCTGATCGACGTCTGCCTCAACGCCTACGGCTGGAGCGGCCCGTGGCAGTACCGCCGTGGCTTCGACAGCCTGGTGCAGATGAGCAGCGGCATTGCCGAGGCCGGGCAACGCTGGAAGCACGCGGACCAACCGACGCCGTTGCCGGTGCAGGCGCTGGACCATGCAACAGGGTATTTGATGGCGGCGAGTGCGATCCGGCTGTTGACGCAACGTTTGAAGACGGGTCGAGGTGGCTCGGCACGCTTGTCGCTGGCGCGCACCGCCAAGCTGTTGATCGAACAGGGGCCGGGGTCGAGCGAAGCGTTGCGGGCTGAAGATGCGCAGGATCAAAACCCGCTTCTGGAACAAACACCTTGGGGGCCTGCGCACCGCTTGCTGGTACCGGTGAATATCAGCGGGACGCCGCTGCAATGGCAGTTGCCGGCCACAGAGTTGGGTTCACACCGCCCGCTGTGGTGAAACCATGGAGGCCTCTTCGCTGGCAAGCCAGCTCCCACAGGTTCAGGGATGTTCACAAACCCTGTGCTCGACACGGACACTGTGGGAGCTGGCTTGCCAGCGATGTGGCAACAACTGACAACACATAATCCGGGTCACCGAAAGGCGAGCGTCAACCTCACAACGACAACACCCCGCTGTACAACCCATATGCCGCCAACCCCGCACCAATGACCACGCCGGTGAAAATCACCTTCTCGACATGAGTGAACAATGGCTCGCCCTGCTCATGCTTGGCCTTGGCGAACAGCACCACACCTGGCGCATACAGCAGCGCCGACAGCAGCAGGTATTTCACCCCGCCGGCATACAACAGCCACACCGCGTAGCACAGCGCTATGCCGCCGATCAGCAGGTCCTTGGTGCGCTCGGCCGAGGCATGTTCATAGGTTTCGCCACGCCCGCTGAGCAACACCGCGTACGCCGCCGACCACAGGTACGGCACCAGAATCATTGACGAGGCGAGGTAGATCAGGCTGGTGTAGGTGCCGGCGGAAAACAGCGTGATCAGCAGGAAAATCTGAATCATCACGTTGGTCAGCCACAGCGCATTGACCGGCACGTGGTTGGCGTTTTCCTTTTTCAGAAACGCGGGCATGGTCTTGTCCCGCGCCGTGGCAAACAGGATTTCGGCGCACAACAACGCCCACGACAGCAACGCGCCGAGCAGCGACACCGCCAGCCCAAGGCTGATCAACAACGCGCCCCATGGCCCGACGATGTGTTCCAGCACCGCCGCCAGCGACGGGTTTTGCAGGGTCGCCAATTCTGGCTGGCTCATGATCCCCAGCGACAGCACGTTGACCAGCACCAGCAGCGCCAGCACGCCGAGAAAACCGATTACCGTGGCGCGGCCGACATCGGTGCGTTTCTCCGCCCGTGCCGAGTACACGCTGGCGCCCTCGATGCCGATGAACACGAACACCGTCACCAGCATCATGTTGCGCACCTGATCCATCACCCCGCCGAAGCTCGGGTTGCTTCGGCCCCAGATGTCGCGGGTGAAGATATCGGCCTTGAACGCCACCGCCGCAATCACGATGAACATGATCAGCGGCACGATCTTGGCGACCGTGGTCACCTGATTGATGAAGGCCGCCTCCTTAATCCCGCGCATCACCAGAAAATGCACGGCCCACAACAGCACCGACGCACAGCCGATGGCGACCGGCGTGTTGCCCTGGCCAAACACCGGGAAGAAGTAACCGAGCGTGCTGAACAGCAACACGAAATAACCGACGTTGCCCAGCCAGGCGCTGATCCAGTAACCCCAGGCGGACGAGAAACCCATGTAGTCGCCAAACCCGGCCTTGGCGTAGGCGTAGACGCCGGAGTCCAGCTCAGGCTTGCGGTTGGCGAGGGTCTGGAACACGAACGCCAGGGTCAGCATGCCGATGGCGGTGATTCCCCAGCCAATCAGGATCGCCCCGGCATCGGCGCGCGCCGCCATGTTCTGCGGCAGGGAAAAAATTCCCCCGCCAATCATCGAACCTACAACCAGGGCGATCAACGCACCAAGGCGCAGCTTTTGCGTCGGTTGCGACATTCTTGTCTCCCTTTTCCTGACAACGGTTCTCGAAACCTGTTTATACCTGTAGCGAGGGGATTTATCCCCGATGGGTGGCATAGCCGCCCCAAAACCTGAGAACTCGTTCTGCCTGATACACCGCGCTGAATGGATCTGGGGCGGCTACGCCACCCATCGGGGATAAATCCCCTCGCCACAAGGTGTGTCTATTTCTGAGTATTAACTAAACGGATAAAGCGTAAGTACGTTCTGTGAATAACGCCAATACCGCTCTTATATATAGCCAACAACGCTAACGCATAGCACGACTAATCGCTTTTGTGCGCGAATCCTGATTATTCGATTCTGTACTGAAAACAGATGTGAAAAATTTGCCAAAAGCTGAAAACCAACTAGCGTGATAATTCCAAAGTAATAGGAGAAATTCCCAACCACATCTGCCGCAAGCCTCTGGAATGGGCCTCTTCGGGCAGCAGCTTTATGCCATCAGCCTTTTCATAAGTCATTCATTAACAATGGAATGTGGCCATGAACTGATCTAAGTCAGCTGTTTGAACAGACAACGGCACTACGCTGTGAACTCTTCTCTCCTGCAATGGAGTCATGCAATGTCTGAAGCTCCCGGAAAACTACGACTCGGTGCACTGGTTGCATTGGTAGTCGGTTCAATGATCGGTGGCGGGATATTCTCTTTGCCACAAAACATGGCCGCCAGCGCCGACGTCGGTGCAGTGCTGATCGGTTGGGCCATCACCGCTGTCGGCATGCTCACCCTCGCTTTTGTCTTTCAAACCCTCGCCAATCGCAAGCCTGACCTGGACGGCGGCGTCTACGCCTACGCCAAGGCCGGATTCGGCGATTACATGGGTTTCTCGTCCGCCTGGGGCTACTGGATCAGCGCCTGGCTGGGTAACGTCGGTTACTTTGTTCTGTTGTTCAGTACCCTCGGGTATTTCTTTCCGGTTTTCGGCGAAGGCAACACGGTGGCCGCCGTGATCGGCGCCTCGGTGCTGCTGTGGGCCGTGCATTTCCTGGTGCTGCGCGGAATCAAGGAAGCGGCGTTCATCAACCTCGTGACCACCGTCGCCAAGGTCGTACCGCTGCTGCTGTTCGTCCTGATCGCGGTCTTCGCCTTCAAACTGGACATCTTCACCGCTGACATCTGGGGCGTGAAAAACCCGGATCTGGGCAGCGTGATGAACCAGGTGCGCAACATGATGCTGGTCACCGTGTGGGTGTTCATCGGCATTGAAGGCGCGAGCATCTTCTCGGCCCGGGCGGAAAAACGCTCCGACGTCGGCAAGGCCACCGTGATCGGTTTCATCACCGTGCTGCTGTTCCTGGTGCTGGTCAACGTGCTGTCGCTGGGCATCATGACCCAACCGGAACTGGCCAAACTGCAGAACCCGTCGATGGCTGCCGTGCTCGAGCACGTGGTCGGTCACTGGGGCGCGGTGCTGATCAGTGTCGGTCTGATCATCTCGCTGCTGGGCGCGCTGCTGTCGTGGGTGCTGCTGTGTGCGGAGATCATGTTCGCCGCCGCCAAAGACCACACCATGCCGGAGTTCCTGCGCAAGGAGAACGCCAACCACGTACCGGTCAACGCGTTGTGGCTGACCAACGCGATGGTTCAGTTGTTCCTGATCATCACCCTGTTTTCGGCCAGCACTTACCTGTCGCTGATCTACCTCGCCACTTCGATGATTCTGGTGCCGTACCTGTGGTCGGCGGCCTACGCCCTGCTGCTCGCGGTACGCGGCGAAACCTACGAAGGCTTCGCCGCCGAGCGGCGCAAGGACCTGATCATCGGTGGTATCGCCCTGATCTACGCGGTCTGGCTGCTGTATGCCGGTGGGGTGAAGTACCTGCTGCTCTCAGCCCTGCTGTATGCCCCCGGCGCGATCCTGTTCGCCAAGGCCAAGCTCGAACTCAAACAAGCGGTTTTCACCAACGTCGAGAAGCTGATTTTCGCCGCGGTGGTCGTCGGTGCCCTGGTGGCAGCCTACGGTCTCTACGACGGCTTCCTGACCCTGTAATTGCCCAAGTTTTTACCTCTGGAGGATCACTGCAATGACCACGGAAAAAGTTAAGTACGGCGTCCATTCCGAAGCCGGCAAACTGCGCAAAGTCATGGTTTGCTCCCCAGGTCTGGCCCACCAGCGGCTGACCCCGAACAACTGCGACGAACTGCTGTTTGACGACGTGCTGTGGGTCGCCCAGGCCAAGCGCGACCACTTCGACTTCGTGACCAAAATGCGTGAACGCGGGATCGACGTGCTGGAAATGCACAACCTGCTGACCGACATCGTCGCCATCCCGGAAGCACTGGACTGGATCCTCGAGCGCAAGGTCACTGCCGACTCGGTGGGCCTGGGCCTGATCAGCGAAGTCAAATCCTGGCTGAAAAGCCTTGAGCCACGGCACATCGCCGAATTCCTGATCGGTGGCGTGTCCGCCGACGATCTGCCGGACAGCTTTGGTGGCAAGACCATCCAGATGTTCCGCGACTTCCTCGGCCACTCCAGCTTTATCCTGCCGCCGCTGCCGAACACCCAGTTCACCCGCGACACCACTTGCTGGATCTACGGTGGCGTGACACTGAACCCGATGTACTGGCCGGCGCGTCGTCAGGAAACCCTGCTGACCACCGCCATCTACAAATTCCACCCGCAGTTCACCAATGCCGATTTCGAGATCTGGTACGGCGATCCGGACAAGGATCACGGCAGCTCGACGCTGGAAGGCGGCGACGTGATGCCGATCGGTAACGGCGTGGTGTTGATCGGCATGGGCGAACGCTCATCCCGACAGGCCATCGGCCAACTGGCGCTGAACCTGTTCAAGAACAAAGCGGTGGAGAAAGTCATCGTCGCCGGCCTGCCGAAGTCCCGCGCCGCGATGCACCTGGACACCGTGTTCAGTTTCTGCGACCGCGACCTGGTGACGATTTTCCCGGAAGTGGTGAACCAGATCGTCGCGTTCACCCTGCGCCCTGACGAAAGCAAACAGGGCGGCATCGACATCCGCCGCGAAGAAGGCAGCTTCCTCGACACCGTAGCCAAAGCCCTCAACCTATCGAAGCTGCGCGTGGTGGAAACCGGCGGCAACAGCTTCGCTGCCGAACGCGAGCAATGGGACGACGGCAACAACGTGGTCGCGGTAGAACCGGGCGTGGTCATCGGCTACGACCGCAACACCTACACCAACACCCTGCTGCGCAAGGCAGGCGTCGAAGTCATCACCATCAGCGCCGGCGAACTCGGCCGTGGTCGCGGCGGCGGCCACTGCATGACCTGCCCGATCATCCGCGACCCAATCGATTACTAAACGACCATCTCCCCGGCCGCACTCACCCTGTAGCGGCCGGGCCGATTACCGAATCCAAGGAGAATCATCATGGCGTTCAACATCCACAACCGTAACCTGCTCAGCCTGGAACACCACACCCCGCGCGAGCTGCGTTATCTGCTCGACCTGTCCCGCGACCTGAAACGCGCGAAATACACCGGCACCGAGCAGCAACACCTCAAGGGCAACAACATCGCCCTGATCTTCGAAAAAACCTCGACCCGCACCCGTTGCGCGTTCGAAGTGGCGGCCTATGACCAAGGCGCCAATGTCACCTACATTGACCCGAACTCATCGCAGATCGGCCACAAGGAAAGCATGAAAGACACGGCCCGCGTGCTGGGTCGCATGTACGACGCCATCGAGTACCGTGGCTTCAAACAGGAAATTGTCGAAGAGCTGGCGAAGTTCGCCGGGGTGCCGGTGTTCAACGGCCTGACCGATGAATATCACCCAACGCAGATGATCGCCGACGTGTTGACCATGCGTGAACACGCCGACAAGCCGATCCACGAAATCAGCTACGCCTACCTCGGCGATGCGCGCAACAACATGGGCAATTCGCTGCTGCTGGTCGGTGCCAAACTCGGCATGGACGTGCGCATCTGCGCGCCAAAAGCCCTGTGGCCGCATGACGATCTGGTGGATCGCTGCAAGAAATACGCGGAAGAATCCGGTGCACGCATCACCCTCACCGAAGACCCGAAAGCGGCGGTCAAAGGCGTCGACTTCATCCACACCGACGTCTGGGTGTCGATGGGCGAACCGGTTGAAGCCTGGGCCGAGCGTATCCAGCAACTGCTGCCGTATCAGGTCAATAAAGAGCTGATGAAAGCCACCGGCAACCCACGCACCAAGTTCATGCACTGCCTGCCGGCGTTCCACAACAGCGATACCAAAGTCGGCAAACAGATCGCCGAACAGTACCCGCACCTGGCCAACGGCATCGAAGTGACCGACGACGTGTTCGAGTCGCCCGCCTGCATCGCCTTCGAGCAAGCGGAAAACCGCATGCACACGATCAAGGCGATTCTGGTCTCGACCCTGGCTGATCTGTAAACCAATACAGCTCTCACTGACACGACACGGTCACTGTGGGAGCTGGCTTGCCAGCGATAGCGGTGTGTCAGCCAGCGACAATGTTGCCTGATCCACCGCCATCGCGGGCAAGCCCGGCTCCCACAGGGACCGCATTCGTCCTGCGAGCTTTCACTGTTTTCCAGAAGGACATGCACCATGCGCATCGTCGTAGCTCTGGGCGGTAACGCCCTGCTCCGCCGTGGCGAGCCGATGACCGCTGACAACCAGCGCGCCAACATCCGCATCGCCACCGAGCAAATCGCCAAGATCCATCCTGGCAACCAACTGGTCATCGCCCATGGCAATGGCCCGCAAGTCGGCCTGCTGTCGCTGCAAGCGGCGGCGTACACCTCCGTCACCCCTTACCCGCTGGACGTGCTCGGTGCCGAAACCGAAGGCATGATCGGCTACATCATCGAACAGGAACTGGGCAACCTGCTGGACTTCGAGGTGCCGTTCGCCACCCTGTTGACCCAGGTCGAGGTCGACGCCAAGGACCCGGCCTTCCAGAACCCGAGCAAACCGATCGGCCCGGTCTACGAGAAAGCCGAAGCAGAAAAGCTCGCCGCTGAAAAAGGCTGGGCCATCGCCCCGGACGGTGACAAATTCCGCCGCGTGGTGGCCAGCCCTCGGCCAAAACGCATCTTCGAAATCCGTCCGATCAAGTGGCTGCTGGACAAGGGCAGCATCGTGATTTGCGCCGGTGGCGGCGGCATTCCGACGATGTACGACGAGCACCGTAACCTCAAGGGCATCGAGGCGGTGATCGACAAGGATCTGTGCTCGTCGCTGCTGGCCGAGCAACTGGAGGCCGATTTGCTGGTGATCGCCACGGACGTCAACGCGGCATTCATCGATTACGGCAAGCCAACCCAGAAAGCCATCGCCGAAGCGCACCCGGACGAACTGGAACGCCTCGGTTTTGCCGCCGGTTCCATGGGGCCGAAGGTACAGGCAGCTTGCGAGTTCGCGCGCCATACTGGCAAGGTCGCGGTGATCGGTTCGCTGGCGGACATCGAAGCCATCGTTCAAGGCACCGCCGGAACCCGTGTCAGCACCGCGAAGCCGGGCATCAGCTATCGATAATCAGAAACTCCGGGGGCAGGCCCAGGGCCTGCCCTTCTCCCATGCCTTGAGAAGGAGAAACCCATGGCCATATTCAACCCCGGTCATTTGCACATCGAGCGACATGCGTTGACGCCAGATGACGTCAGTTACGACTTGTGCCTCGACTATGAAGTGTTCACCGATCCGCAAAAAGGCAAAGGGATACAGTTCACCCTGCACGGCAATATGCAGGGCAAGGACATGAAGGAAGCGTTTTTCCTGCCCAAGGAAGAGGCTTACAACTTCGCCCGCGACGTGACCCGGATTGCCGAGAAGTACGGGATTCCAAAGGCTCACAGCCAGATCGGCTCGGTGCACAAGCATTACGACCTGATGTTTGAGGACATTCGGCAGAAGTTGAATATGCAATCCGGAGATCCGGTCAATCCCGAGCATTTCGAGTAACCCCAGGTTCAAAGATCGCAGCCTTCGGCAGCTCCTACATTGATCGCTTTTCTGTAGGAGCTGCCGAAGGCTGCGATCTTTTGATCTGATTTCACCATTGCCCCGCCCCAAGGCATACTTGCCCCCCTCCGCATTCCAGAACACTGAACCGCCCCATGCGTATCCACGTCAGCTTCATCGACCGCGTCGGCATCACCCAGGAAGTCCTGGCGATCCTCGGTGGACGCAATCTCAATCTGGATGCGGTGGAGATGATTCCGCCCAACGTCTACATCGACGCCCCGACCTTGAGCCCGCAAGTGCTCGAAGAACTCAAAGATGCGCTGTTTCGGGTGCGCGGTGTCGAAGCGGTCACGGTGGTCGACATCCTCCCCGGCCAGCGTCGGCACCTGCAGCTCGATGCATTGCTCGCGGCGATGACCGATCCGGTGCTCGCCCTCGACAGCGCCGGGAAAGTGCTGCTGGCCAACCCGGCACTGATCGCGCTGTACGGACGCGAACCGGCGGGTGAAAGCGTCTCTGAACTGTTCAACGATCCGGGACTGCTGGACGCCCTGCTCGAACAAGGCTTCCGTCTGCCGCTGCGCGAGATCACCGTCAACGGCCAGACCCTGTTGCTCGACGCCACGCCGATCACCGACGCCGGCGCGCTACTGACCCTGTATCAACCGAACCGTATCGGCGAACAACTCTCGGCGCTGCACCACGACCATGCCGAAGGTTTCGATGCGCTGCTCGGCGAATCCCCGGCGATCCGCACCCTCAAGGCCCGCGCGCAACGGGTCGCCGCCCTTGATGCGCCGCTGCTGATTCAGGGCGAAACCGGCACCGGCAAAGAGCTGGTGGCCCGCGCCTGCCATGCGATCAGTACGCGACACAGTGCGCCGTTCCTCGCCCTGAACTGCGCGGCCCTGCCGGAGAACCTCGCCGAGAGCGAACTGTTCGGCTATGCCCCCGGCGCCTTCACCGGCGCGCAACGTGGCGGCAAACCGGGGCTGATGGAGCTGGCGAACCAGGGCACAGTGTTTCTCGACGAAATCGGCGAGATGTCGCCGTACTTGCAGGCCAAACTGCTGCGTTTTCTCAACGACGGCAGCTTCCGCCGGGTGGGTGGCGATCGCGAGGTGAAGGTCAACGTGCGGATCCTCAGCGCGACCCACCGTGATCTGGAAAAAATGGTCAGCGAAGGTCTGTTCCGCGAAGACCTGTTCTATCGCCTCAACGTGCTCAACGTCGAAGTGCCGCCGCTGCGAGAGCGTGGTCAGGACATTCTGTTGCTGGCGCGTTACTTCATGCAGCAGGCCTGTGCGCAGATTCAGCGGCCGGTCTGTCGCCTCGCGCCCGGTACCTATCCGGCACTGCTCGGTAATCGTTGGCCGGGTAACGTGCGGCAGTTGCAGAACGTGATCTTCCGCGCCGCGGCGATCTGCGAAAGCAGCCTGGTCGACATCGGCGACCTCGACATCGCCGGCACCTCGGTGGCGCGGCAGACCGACAGCGACGTCGACAGCCTCGAACAAGCCGTCGAATCCTTCGAAAAATCGCTGCTGGAAAAACTCTACGTCAGCTACCCCTCGACCCGCCAACTGGCCAGCCGCCTGCAGACCTCGCACACCGCGATTGCCCATCGCCTGCGCAAGTACGGCATTCCGGGCAAGTCTTAAATTCACCCTAACCCCTGTAGGAGCTGCCGAAGGCTGCGATCTTTTGATCTTGATCTTAAAAAAACAAAATCAAAAGATCGCAGCCTTCGGCAGCTCCTACAGTCCGGGTTTCCAGTTCAAAATTTGTATTTTTCTACTTGAAAACGACCTCCATCTGTACTGAAAGCGCTACAGCGGAACGATATCGCTACACCCACCTACAGCGACCGCTGTGCAAGGCTTTGATCCGCTTCAGCTTTTCTCCCCGCCCTGAACTGTAGCGATTTCGCTACAGCCATCCCTTCACCAGGCTCACAGATAACCAATAAGTCATTGTTTTATATAGATAAATCCAAGATGGCCGCGTTCTTGCTAAGTAACCGCTCATAAAATCAGGGCTTTCATGCCCACGCCTTCCACCGCGTCCACCAGACGAGTCTGGCCCCTTAGGAGTTTCCATGAGCGAGTTGCGTTTTACTGAAGATCACGAATGGCTGCGCACCGAAGCTGACGGCAGCGTCACTGTCGGCATCACCGCTTTCGCGCAGCACGCCTTGGGCGACGTGGTGTTCGTGCAACTGCCTGAGCTGCAGGCTTACGAAAAAGGCGCCGAAGCCGCCACCGTGGAATCGGTGAAAGCCGCCAGCGGTGTGTACATGCCCCTCGATGGCGACGTCCTGGAAGTTAATCCGGCGCTGGAAGACGCTCCGGAACTGGTCAACGAAGATCCGCTGGGCGAAGGCTGGTTCTTCCGCTTCCAGCCAAGCGACACCTCGGCGGTGGCGAAATTGCTGGATCAGGACGCCTACGACCGTTTGATCAAAGCCCAAGACGAAGCCTGAGGAGTAGCGACATGACTCAAGTAAACCTCGGCACTGCCAACGAATTCATCGCCCGTCACATCGGCCCGCGCGCCGGTGACGAGCAAGCCATGCTCAACAGCCTCGGTTTCGACTCGCTCGAAGCGCTGAGCGCCAGCGTCATTCCGGAAAGCATCAAGGGCACCAGCGTGCTCGGCATGGACGACGGCCTGAGCGAAGCCGACGCCCTGGCGATGATCAAATCCATCGCCGGCAAGAACCAGCTGTTCAAGACCTACATCGGCCAGGGCTACTACAACTGTCACACGCCGTCGCCGATCCTGCGCAACCTGCTGGAAAACCCGGCCTGGTACACCGCTTACACGCCGTACCAGCCGGAAATTTCCCAGGGCCGTCTCGAAGCGCTGCTGAACTTCCAGACCCTGATCAGCGACCTCACCGGCCTGCCGATCGCCAACGCCTCGTTGCTCGACGAAGCCACCGCCGCTGCCGAAGCCATGACTTTCTGCAAACGCCTGAGCAAGAACAAGGGCAGCCACCAATTCTTCGCCTCGATCCACAGCCACCCGCAAACCCTCGACGTGCTGCGCACCCGTGCCGAGCCGCTGGGCATCGAAGTGGTGGTTGGCGATGAGCGTGAACTGACGGATGTCACGCCGTTCTTCGGCGCGCTGCTGCAATACCCGGCGAGCAACGGTGACCTGTTCGACTACCGCGAACTGACCGAGCGCTTCCACGCCGCCAACGCGCTGGTGGCCGTGGCTGCCGATCTGCTGGCCCTGACTTTGCTGACCGCTCCAGGCGAGTTCGGCGCGGACGTCGCCATCGGTTCGGCGCAACGCTTCGGTGTACCGCTGGGCTTCGGTGGCCCGCACGCCGCCTACTTCTCCACCAAGGATGCATTCAAGCGTGACATGCCGGGCCGTCTGGTCGGTGTTTCGGTTGACCGTTTCGGCAAGCCGGCCCTGCGCCTGGCGATGCAGACTCGCGAGCAACACATCCGCCGTGAGAAAGCCACGTCGAACATCTGCACCGCGCAAGTGCTGCTGGCCAACATCGCCAGCATGTACGCGGTCTACCACGGCCCGAAAGGCCTGACCCAGATCGCCAACCGCGTACATCACCTGACCGCGATTCTCGCCAAGGGCCTGAGCGCACTGGGCCAGACCGTCGAACAGGCAAGCTTCTTCGATACCCTGACCCTCGCCACCGGCGCGCACACTGCCGCGCTGCACGACAAGGCGCACGCTCAGCAGATCAACCTGCGGGTGATCGACGCCGAGCGTCTGGGCCTGTCGGTGGACGAAACCACCACCCAGGCTGACATCGAAACCCTGTGGGGCCTGTTCGCCGACGGCAAGACCCTGCCGGACTTCGCTGCACTGGCCGCTTCGGTGCACAGCACCATCCCGGCGGCGCTGGTGCGTCAGTCGCCGATCCTCAGCCACCCGGTGTTCAACCGTTATCACTCGGAAACTGAGCTGATGCGCTACCTGCGCAAACTGGCGGACAAGGATCTGGCACTGGATCGCACCATGATCCCGCTGGGCTCGTGCACCATGAAACTCAACGCCGCGAGCGAAATGATCCCGGTGACCTGGGCCGAATTCGGCGCCCTGCACCCGTTCGCTCCGGCTGCGCAGAGCGCCGGTTATCAGCAATTGACCGACGAACTGGAAGCGATGCTCTGCGCCGCCACAGGTTACGACGCGATCTCGCTGCAACCGAACGCCGGCTCGCAAGGTGAGTACGCAGGCCTCTTGGCGATTCGCGCCTACCATCAGAGCCGTGGCGATGAGCGCCGCGACATCTGCCTGATCCCGTCGTCGGCCCACGGCACCAACCCGGCCACCGCCAACATGGCCGGCATGCGCGTGGTGGTGACCGCGTGCGATGCGCGCGGCAACGTCGATATCGAAGACCTGCGCGCCAAAGCCATCGAGCACCGCGAACACCTCGCGGCGCTGATGATCACCTACCCGTCGACCCACGGCGTGTTCGAAGAAGGCATCCGCGAAATCTGCGGGATCATTCACGACAACGGCGGCCAGGTGTACATCGACGGCGCCAACATGAACGCGATGGTCGGCCTCTGCGCACCGGGCAAGTTCGGCGGCGACGTCTCGCACCTGAACCTGCACAAAACCTTCTGCATTCCGCACGGCGGTGGCGGCCCGGGCGTCGGCCCGATCGGCGTCAAGTCGCACCTGACCCCGTTCCTTCCGGGCCATGGCCAGATGCAACGCAAGGAAGGCGCGGTCTGCGCAGCGCCGTTCGGCAGCGCGAGCATTCTGCCGATCACCTGGATGTACATTCGCATGATGGGTGGCGCCGGTCTGAAGCGGGCTTCGCAACTGGCAATCCTCAACGCCAACTACATTTCTCGTCGTCTGGAAGAGCACTATCCAGTGCTGTACACCGGCAGCAACGGTCTGGTGGCGCACGAATGCATCCTCGATCTGCGCCCGCTGAAAGACAGCAGCGGCATCAGCGTCGATGACGTCGCCAAGCGCCTGATCGACTTCGGCTTCCACGCCCCGACCATGTCGTTCCCGGTCGCCGGCACGCTGATGATCGAGCCGACCGAAAGCGAATCCAAGGAAGAACTGGACCGCTTCTGCGACGCCATGATCCGCATCCGCGAAGAAATCCGCGCAGTGGAAAACGGCACCCTGGACAAGGACGACAACCCGCTGAAGAACGCCCCGCACACGGCGGCGGAGCTGGTCGGCGAGTGGACGCACCCGTACAGCCGCGAGCAGGCGGTATATCCAGTGGCGTCGTTGATCGAAGGCAAGTACTGGCCGCCGGTCGGTCGCGTCGACAACGTGTTCGGCGACCGCAACCTGGTCTGCGCCTGCCCGTCGATCGAAAGCTACGCTTAAACGAAAGAGGGGCAGGTCACCTGCCCCTTTCTCCAGAACACCACAAATCCCTGTGGGAGCTGGCTTGCCAGCGATGAGGGTGGATCGTCTCCATCTCTGTTGCCTGACACACCGCCATCGCTGGCAAGCCAGCTCCCACAAGAAACGCATCAAGCCTGATATTCCGCCAATTCCTATAACAAGAAACCGGAGAACCACTCATGTCGTTAAGCGTGTTCGACCTGTTCAAGATTGGCATCGGCCCTTCCAGCTCCCACACCGTCGGCCCGATGCGTGCCGCTGCGCGCTTCGCCGAAGGCCTGCGCCGGGAAAACCTGTTGGCCGCTACCGCCAGTGTCCGGGTCGAGTTGTACGGCTCGCTCGGCGCCACCGGCAAAGGTCACGGCAGCGACAAGGCCGTGCTGCTCGGTCTTGAGGGTGAACACCCGGACACCGTCGACACCGAAACCGTCGCCGCACGCCTGCAGGACATTCGTGGCAATGGCCGGCTGAATCTGCTCGGCGAACACAGCATTGCCTTCAATGAGAAAGAATACCTGGCGATGATCCGCAAACCGTTGGCCTATCACCCCAACGGCATGATCTTTCGCGCATTCGATGCAGCCGGTATTCAGATCCGCAGCCGCGAGTACTACTCGGTCGGCGGTGGTTTCGTCGTCGATGAGGATGCCGCCGGCGCTGACCGCATTGTCGAAGACGCCACACCGCTGACCTTCCCGTTCAAAAGTGCCAAGGACTTGCTCGGCCATTGCGCCACCTACGGCCTGTCGATCAGCCAGGTGATGCTGACCAACGAAAGCGCCTGGCGCCCGGAGGCCGAGACCCGCGCCGGTCTGCTGAAAATCTGGCAAGTGATGCAGGACTGCGTCGCCGCGGGCTGTCGCAACGAAGGCATTCTGCCGGGCGGGCTGAAGGTCAAGCGCCGGGCGGCGGCGCTGCATCGACAGCTGTGCAAGAACCCGGAATCGGCGCTGCGCGATCCGCTGTCGGTGCTTGACTGGGTCAACCTCTACGCCCTCGCCGTCAACGAAGAAAACGCCAACGGCGGGCGCGTGGTCACCGCCCCCACCAACGGTGCGGCCGGGATCATTCCGGCGGTGCTGCATTACTACATGCGGTTTATCCCGGGTGCGAACGATGACGGCGTGGTGCGCTTTCTGCTGACCGCCGCCGCGATCGGCATTCTGTACAAGGAAAACGCCTCGATCTCCGGCGCCGAAGTCGGCTGTCAGGGCGAAGTCGGCGTGGCCTGCTCGATGGCCGCCGGCGCGTTGTGCGAAGTGCTCGGCGGCAGTGTGCAGCAAGTGGAGAACGCCGCGGAAATCGGCATGGAACACAACCTCGGCCTGACCTGCGACCCGATTGGCGGGCTGGTGCAGGTGCCGTGCATCGAGCGCAATGCCATGGGCTCGGTGAAAGCGATCAACGCGGTGCGCATGGCCATGCGCGGCGACGGGCAACACTTCGTCTCGCTCGACAAGGTCATCCGCACCATGCGCCAGACCGGCGCCGACATGAAAAGCAAATACAAGGAGACCGCCCGTGGCGGTCTGGCAGTCAACATTATCGAATGCTAATTAGCCCCCTCTTCCTCCGGGAGAGCGCTGGTATGAATCAAGGAGTCACGCATGTCCACCGAACAACTGTCGAAAACCCCGCTGCACGCTCTGCACCTCGAACTCGGCGCCCGCATGGTGCCGTTCGCCGGCTACGACATGCCGGTGCAATACCCGCTCGGCGTGATGAAAGAGCACCAACACACCCGTGAGCAGGCCGGGCTGTTCGATGTCTCGCACATGGGCCAGATTCGCCTGACCGGCGCCAATGCCGCCAAGGCCCTGGAAACCCTGGTGCCGGTGGACATCATCGACCTGCCGGTGGGCATGCAGCGCTACGCGATGTTCACCAACGACAACGGCGGCATCCTCGACGACCTGATGGTCGCCAACCTCGGTAACGACGAGCTGTTCCTGGTGGTCAACGCCGCGTGCAAGGATCAGGACCTGGCGCATCTGCAAAAGCACATCGGTGATCAGTGCACCATAACGGAGCTGTTCGAAGCGCGCGCGTTGCTGGCGTTGCAAGGTCCGGCTGCAGTCACCGTACTGGCGCGTCTTGCACCAGAGGTGGCGAAGATGACGTTCATGCAGTTCAAGCGCCTGCAGCTGCTGGGCATCGATTGCTTCGTCAGCCGTTCGGGTTACACCGGTGAAGACGGTTTTGAGATTTCCGTACCGGCAGCCAATGCAGAAAAACTCGCCCGTGCCCTGCTGGCCGAACCGGAAGTCCAGGCCATTGGCCTCGGCGCCCGCGACTCGCTGCGCCTGGAAGCCGGCCTGTGCCTGTACGGCCACGACATGAACACCGACACCACCCCCATCGAAGCCAGCCTGTTGTGGGCGATCTCCAAGCCACGCCGCGCCGACGGCGCGCGAGCCGGCGGTTTCCCGGGCGCAGAGCAAGTATTTGCTCAGCAGCAGAACGGCGTGGCACGCAAACGCGTCGGTCTGCTGCCACAGGAACGTACGCCGGTGCGTGAAGGCGCTGAAATCGTCAACGAAGCGGGCGAAATCATCGGCAGCGTGTGCAGCGGCGGCTTCGGCCCGACCCTGGGCGGGCCGTTGGCGATGGGTTATCTCGACAGCGCTTATGTGGCACTGGACACGCCAGTCTGGGCCATCGTTCGTGGGAAAAAGGTGCAAATGCTTGTAAGCAAAATGCCATTTGTTCCACAACGCTACTATCGTGGTTGATTGACTGTTTCTATAAGTAACGCGATTGCGTTATGCGTGCACTAATGTGTAACGCAATCGCCACAAAAAAGTGCATTTTCTAACATCTGATTCGAATATGAACTTTGCTTATAACGATCGAAAACAATTGAACCCGTTCATCGTCTAAGCCGACACTAGTGGATTGACTAACTGCCAGCAAGCGCAGGAAAACCGGGCCTTCGCGGGGCTTGTTTTTTCTCCCGTAGTTGGCGTAGAGTTTGTCCACTGTGTTTGCATGGGTCAGCTTGGAATCGTGACCTGGGCAGTAGCCTACAAAGTTAGCTACATCCCGCTCGACGTCTTCTTACTCTCCTGCAACCAGCCCCAGTACTCTTTCATGAGAAAGAGACTGTCATCAATTTATGCGTCAAAGGAAATAAGAAATGTCGACACGTCAGAGCGGTACCGTCAAGTGGTTTAACGACGAGAAAGGTTTTGGTTTTATCACTCCAGAAAGCGGTCCGGATCTGTTCGTGCATTTCCGCGCCATTCAGGGCAACGGCTTCAAGAGCCTGAAAGAAGGCCAGAAAGTGACCTTCGTTGCTGTGCAAGGTCAGAAAGGCATGCAGGCTGACGAAGTCATCGCCGAAGCCTGATTTTCTGTCACAAAAAAGCCCCTGATATTGATATCAGGGGCTTTTTTGTGCGCGCGAATCCGTAAAATGGCGCTTCATTTTGCGCCCAGAGGCTGCCATGTCGAAAAACCTGCTCACTCCCCAGGGCGACTTTCCTGCTGTTGGCCTTGGCCGGCGTCTGGCAGCAATGTTCTATGACTTCCTGCTGTGCACCGCCCTGCTGATCGTCACCGGCTTCGTTTACAAGTTGATCCAGGCAGCAATCATCGGTGAAGAACGCCTGCGCGCACTGATCGATGCCGGCAAGATGGATGGCGATCCGCTGTATTCCACGGTGCTGTTGCTGGTGCTGTTTGCGTTCTTCGCCAAGTTCTGGACTCACGGCGGGCAGACACTGGGCATGCAGGTGTGGGGGATTCGAGTGCAGAACGCCGATGGCAGCGCGATCAGCCTGTGGCAGGCGCTGCTGCGCTTCATGGTGTCGATCGCCTCGTGGCTGTGCGCAGGGCTTGGATTTCTCTGGTCGCTGTACGACAAGCAGAAGCGCACCTGGCATGACATCTATTCCGATACCCGCGTGGTGCGGATTCCGAAGAAGAGCAAATAATTTCCTGACACCGAATACCACTGTGGGAGCGAGCCTGCTCGCAAAAGCGTAGCATCAGCCGACATTTATGTTTGCTGATTCACCGCCTTCGCGAGCAAGCTCGCTCCCACAGGTTTTGGGGTGTTTCTGAAGGACCTCAGGCGTTACCCGCCAGCTTCATCCGCGCTGCCTGGGTGAAATCCAGCATGCGCTTCAACGGGCGGATCGCCTGTGGAATCAGCGCCGGATCGACAAAGATCTCGTTCGTCCCTTCCTTCAGGCTCTTGAGCGTGCGCTCAAGGGTGTTCATGGCCATCCACGGGCAATGTGCGCAACTGCGGCACGCGGCGCCGTTACCGGCGGTTGGCGCCTCGATGAAGACCTTGTCCGGGCACAACTGCTGCATCTTGTAGAAAATGCCGCGGTCGGTGGCGACGATCAGGGTCTTGTTCGGCAGGCTTTGCGCGGCAGCGATCAACTGACTGGTGGAACCGACGGCGTCGGCCAGCTCGATCACCGAGGTCGGCGACTCCGGGTGCACCAGAATCGCGGCGTCCGGGTACAACGCCTTCATGTCTTCAAGCTGCTTGGACTTGAACTCTTCGTGGACGATGCAGGCACCGTCCCACAGCAGCATGTCGGCGCCGGTCTTGCGCTGAATGTAAGTGCCCAGATGCTTGTCCGGGCCCCAGATGATGGTCTCGCCGTTGTCCATCAGGCTTTCAACGATCTCCAGTGCGCAGCTCGACGTCACCACCCAGTCAGCACGGGCTTTGACTGCGGCCGAAGTGTTGGCGTACACCACCACCGTGCGCTCCGGGTGCTGATCGCAGAACGCCGAGAACTCGTCCACCGGGCAACCCAGGTCCAGCGAGCAGGTCGCGTCCAGGGTCGGCATCAGCACACGTTTTTCCGGGTTGAGGATCTTCGCGGTCTCGCCCATGAACTTCACACCGGCGACCACCACGGTCTTGGCCGGGTGAGCGTTGCCGAAGCGCGCCATTTCGAGGGAGTCGGACACACAGCCGCCGGTTTCTTCGGCCAGGGCCTGAATCACCGGATCGCAATAGAAGTGGGCCACCAGCACCGCGTCCTGAGCCTTGAGCTCGGCGGCGATGGCAGAACGGTAGTAGGCCTCTTCCTCGGCAGTCAGCGGTTTGGGCTGTTTGGCATCGAGGTGGGCTTGAACCAGAAGGCGTTCGGAAATCTGCGTCATGTTCGCAAGACCTGCAGGCGCTTTCGCGCGAAAGTCGAGTATACACCCGGCTCCGGACCACTTGAGGGTACCGCCGGGAGAGTGAGTATTATCAGGCACGGACAGCATTGAAGCTGCGCAAGGCTACAGAATATCCCGTTGATACAAAAGATGATTCTGACCTGTGTCAGCGCAGGCAATGATGAAAGGAGCGGTGCCTGATTCGCAGGCAAAAAAAAACCCGGAAATCCTCACTTTCGTGGGCCTTCCGGATTTTCTAAACCGCCAAATATGGTGGGTCGTGTGGGATTCGAACCTACGACCAATTGGTTAAAAGCCAACTGCTCTACCAACTGAGCTAACGACCCGCTGTGTGGTGGCGCGTATAATACTGATTTTTAAGGACTATTCAACACCTTTTTGAAAAAAATCAAAAATAAGGTGTTGGATCGCTTACACCGGCCGCCGCAAAGCCCTCTGCACGCAGGCGGCAGCTGTCGCATTTACCGCACGCACGGCCTTCATCGTCCGCCTGATAGCAGGAAACGGTCAGGCCATAATCGACGCCCAGCTTCACGCCCGCCTGGACGATCTGCGCCTTGCTCAGGTTCTGCAGCGGCGCCTGGATACGGAAACCGTTGCCTTCCACGCCCGCCTTGGTTGCCAGGTTGGCCATGCGCTCGAACGATTCAATGAACTCGGGACGGCAATCCGGGTAACCGGAATAGTCCACGGCGTTGACGCCGATAAAGATGTCACGCGCGCCGATTACTTCGGCCCAGCCCAGTGCCAGTGATAGAAACACCGTGTTGCGCGCCGGCACGTAGGTCACCGGGATGCCCTCGCCCAGCTCTTCCGGGATGTCGATGCTGGTGTCGGTCAGCGCCGAGCCGCCCATGCCGTTGAGGTTCAGGCCAATCACTTTGTGCTCGACCACACCCAGATCGCGGGCGACGCGCGCTGCAGCATGCAGCTCCGCATGAGAGCGCTGGCCGTAATCGAAACTCATGGTGTAGCAGGCGTAGCCTTCAGCCCGGGCCATCGCGACCACAGTGGCCGAATCGAGGCCACCCGATAGCAGGATTACCGCACGTTTTTCGTGAGTGTTCAGTTGTTCAGTCATATCAGCGCCCCGGCTCGTCATTCCATAGATATTTATGCAGCTGCAACTGCAACCGCACCGGCAGGTTGTCTGCCACCACCCAGTCCGCCAGATCCCTGGCATTGAGGTCATGATGACTTGGGGAAAACAGCACTTCACCCGCACGTCGATCAAGACCGTACTGGATCAGCTTCGAGACCGCCCAGTCATAGTCGTCCCGCGAACAGATGACAAACTTCACCTGATCGTTGGGCGTCAACAGTTCGATGTTTTCGTAGCGGTTGCGGTGCGCCTCTTTGGAGTCCGGCGTCTTCAAGTCGACCACGCGACTGACGCGCGAATCCACCGCCGAGATATCGAGCGCACCACTGGTTTCCAGTGATACTTCGTAACCGGCATCGCACAACTGCTTGAGCAAAGGGATGGCATTGGGCTGCGCCAGCGGCTCACCGCCGGTCACGCAGACGTAGCGCGGGCGAAACCCGGCCACTTGCTCAAGGATATCGTCGAGGGTGCGGATCGTGCCGCCGCTGAATGCATAGGCGCTGTCGCAGTATTGGCAACGCAATGGGCAACCGGTCAGGCGCACAAAAACCGTGGGCAGCCCGGCAGTCCGCGTTTCCCCCTGCAACGAGTAGAAAACTTCGGTGATTCTCAATGTGTCTTGCATAGTCGCCACGGGCGTAACAGCTAAACAGGCTGTCCGCCTCCGTCAGGCACTTCAGGCAACCCCGCCAACGCGTAGATCACCAGAAGCGTGTTTCAGAAAAAGGGCGTGAATTCTAACGAAAAAACCCGCGACAAGCGCGGGTTTCTTCCAAACGGGTCAAACACACTTACATACGTTGCAGATCGCGTTGGGCCAACTGAGCAGCGGAGGTCCCCGGGTATTGGGAAACCACTTGTTGCAGAATGCCTTTGACCTTGTCGGTATGACCGAGGCGGCGCTCTACATCAGCCAGCTTGTACAGCGAATCCGGCACTTTGGCGTGCTTGGGATAGAGCTGTGAAACCTTGGCAAAAGCCTGACCCGCACCTTGCAGATCGCCCTTGGCCAGGTTCACTTCGCCCAACCAGTACTGGGCATTGCCCGCATATTGGCTGTTCGGGTATTTGCGCAGGAATGCCGAGAAAGCCTGGCTGGCCTTGTCGAAATCCTTGGCTTTGATCAGGTCGAAAGCCGCATCGTAATACAGCTTTTCCTTGGCCGGATCACCCGGTTCGCTACTGGCAGCAGGTGCCTGGGCGGCGGCAGCCCCGGCGCCAGCGGCAGCACCGGCAGCAGCACTTGCATCGCCACCGGCAGAAGAATTCTCAGGAGTCGCGGCAGGTGCAGCACCGGATCCTATGCGCCGATCAAGATCCTGGTATCGCTCCAGGGATTCCTGCTTCATGCGCGCAACCTGATTCTGCAGTTCTTCGATCACACCTTGCTGGCGCGATATCTGATCCTGCATCTGTTGCAGTTGGTTGAACAGCATGCCCTGTGCCGAGGCAGGGGCCGAAGCCGCTCCCCCGGCATAGGCGCCGTTCGTACCGTAACCCGCAGGCGGATAACTGCTCCCGCTATTGTTATAACCGGAGTTGTCATCGACCACAGGAACCGCAGCCCACGCCGCAAGCGGCGCGAGGCTGAGAGCCAGAACAGTTACAGCACGACGGCACGTTCGCATATCGAATTACTTACGCAGTTCGACGCGACGGTTTTGAGCCCAGGACTGCTCGTCGTTGCCGGTAGCAACTGGACGCTCTTCGCCGTAGGAAACCAGTTCCAGCTGAGCTGGGGAAACACCTTGCAGTACCAGGTAGCGCTGAACGGCTTTCGCACGACGCTCGCCCAGTGCCATGTTGTACTCACGAGTACCACGTTCGTCGGTGTTGCCTTCCAGAACAACGCGAGCGCCGTTTGCTTTCAGGTCTTTGGCGTGAACGTCCAGAGCGCGCATGGCTTCTGGCTTCAGGTCCGAGCTGTCGTATTCGAAGTAGAAGGTGGTGATTGCGCGCAGAGCAGCTTCTTCGCTCAGGGAACCGTCAACGGCACCAGTGTTTGCGCCGTAACCAGCGTTTGGATCAACAGCGCCTTCACCGGCGTTGTCGCCGCCTTTGGACGAGCAACCTACAGCTACGGCCATGGCCAGAGCCAGCGCAGCAAATTTACCAAACTTCAGCATTTCCATCGTGAAACTCCTAATGAACCCCAGTGTGTTAAGTAAAACGTAAAGCGCCGCGTCAGTTCAGGTAAGGGGACCAGGACGGTTCTCTGACTTCGCCTTGTGCGGTAGGAAGCGGGAGCCTCACGCGTCCATTAATGGACACGAGCATCAAGACTCCCCGGCCCTGCTGGCGGGTGGCGTAGATTACCATGGTGCCGTTGGGCGCAACAGTGGGTGACTCGTCCAGAGTGCTATCAGTGAGGATCTTTACACTGCCTCGCTGCAAATCCTGGGCCGCCACCTTGAAATTGGTGAAACCGTCCTGGCGATGGATCATCACCAGGGTCTTTTCATCAGCCGAAAGCTTCGGGTTGGCGTTGTAGTTGCCAATGAAGGTCACACGCTCGGCACCACCGCCGCTGGCGCTGGTCTTGTAGATCTGCGGCTTGCCGCCACGGTCCGAGGTGAAGTAGATGGTCGAACCATCCTTGCCCCAGTACGGTTCGGTGTTGATGCCAGGACCAGCCGTCACGCGAGTGATCTGACGCGAACCCAGGTTCATCACATAGATGTCCGGGTTGCCGTCTTTCGACAGTACGAACGCCAGGCGATTGCCATCCGGCGACCAGGCTGGTGCGCCGTTCAGGCCTTCGAAGTTGGTGATCTGCTCACGGCGACCGGTGTCGATGTTCTGCATGAAGATCCGTGGACGCTTCTGCTCGAACGACACGTAGGCGATGCGCTTGCCATCCGGTGCGAAACGCGGCGACAGGATCGGCTCGCGCGATTGCAGCAGAGTCACGGCACGGGCACCGTCGTAGTCCGAACGCTGCAGGGTGTAGCGAGTGTTCTTCTCGGAGAAACGCTCGGCTGTCACGTACAGCAGGCGGGTCGAAAACGCACCTTTGATACCGGTGAGTTTTTCGAACGACTGATCCGAAATGAAGTGCGCCATGTCGCGCAGTTGCTCGGTGGTACCGGAAACACTGCCGTCAGCCACTTTCTGCTCGGTAGCCACGTTGAACAGTGCCCACTGAACCTGCAGACGACCGCCCGCTGGCGCAATGCTGCCGACCATCATGTATTGAGCACCCACCGCCTTCCAGTCACGGAAGATGATTTCGCTCGGCTGGCTTGGCTGGCTGATCATGTTCTGCTTTGGAATCGGCGAGTAATAGCCCGAGTTCCGCAAATCGTTACCAATGATTTCAGCCATGTCGTCCGGCAACACGGCACCGCCCTGCATGCCGAACGGTACGACGGCAATCGGGGTGGCCCGATCGCTGCCGCTGGTGACCAGAATGTTCTTTTCATCAGCCATCGCGATCCCTGCCATGCAGCAGATCACGACCAGCATTCCTCGAAGAAGGTTTCTCACAAGGCTAGATCCTCAGGTGTGAATGTCATCTTGAATGAACGATACGGAGCGAAATCGCTCGGCTTCATTCCCTGCATTTCCGTCAAACGTCCAATATTTTTGACCGCCGCGACCGCCGAAGCATCGAACGGACCGTCGCCACTGGATTTGGCCACGCTGACCGAAGTCACCGTACCGTCCGGCAACATGCCGATTTGCAGCACGACCGTCATGCCTTTGCGTGCCGAAGGAGGACGCGCCCAACCTTCCGCTGCCCGCGCACGAATCAGGTCATCGAAACTGCCCGCGACTTCGTCACCCTGCTCATCGGCCAAGGCCTGCTGACGCTGTGGCGTATCGGAAAGCAAATCTGCCAGGGCCTGAGCCTTTTTCTCTTCGGCGGACTTACGTGCCGCTTCCTGCGATTTTTTCTTCGCAGCATCGGCAGCAGCTTTCTTCTTCGCTTCGTCGGCGACTTTCTTCTTCGCCTCTTCAGCTTCAGCTTTTTTCTTGGCGTCTTCGGCGGCTTTCTTCTTCGCGTCTTCGACGATCTTCTTCTTGGCTTCTTCAGCGGCCGCTTTCTTGGCCTCTTCTTCAGCCGCCTTCTTGGCTTCTTCTTCGGCTTTCTTCTTGGCTATATCAGCCAATTGTTTCTCTTCTGCCTTCTTGGCCTCGGCTTTCTTCGCATCGTCGGCTTTCTTGGCTTCATCAGCCTTTTTCGCCTCGTCCGCTTTCTTCGCCTCGTCGGCCTTCTTGGCTTCCTCGGCCTTTTGAGCCGCTTCTTCTTTCTTTTGTTCCGCAGCCTTCACCGCTTCCTGCTCGACCTTTTTCTGTTCCATCTGCTCGACTTCGGTCTGGCGCGCGGCGGATTTCTTCGCCTCACCCGCAATCTTCTGATTGGTCTGGGTGGTTGCCTGACTTTTCGATTTCAGCTGGTACAGGGTCGCCTGGACAATCGGCTTGGCCGGCGGCAACTCGGGTGTGAAGGCAAAACTGACGAACAGCAT
Organism: Pseudomonas sp. S8; assembly: GCF_050473925.1. Taxonomy (NCBI): domain Bacteria; kingdom Pseudomonadati; phylum Pseudomonadota; class Gammaproteobacteria; order Pseudomonadales; family Pseudomonadaceae; genus Pseudomonas; species Pseudomonas sp. S8. The sequence continues at coordinate 5,815,689 of NZ_JBFDVZ010000016.1, read as the reverse complement.
GCCGAACACCAGCACGTGCAGGACAATCGCCAGAACACTGGGCCAGAAGTAGCTTTCCGAGGCGGACGGCTCTCGCTGTTGCTGCATCAGGGGGCCTCGGTAATCAAACCAACATTACCGACCCCGGCTTTCTGCAACCCGCCCATGGCACCCATGACGGCGCCGTAGTCGACCGACTTGTCGCCACGGATAAAGACCTGGGTACGCTTGCCGCCTTCGGTGCCGGCGCGAATGATCTTGGTCACTGCGTCAGTCATCTGTGGCAGCGTCATTGCCCTGTCCTGCTGCTTTTCAGTATCGACTTCGCTGCCAAGGTTCCAGTAGTAGGTCTTGTCAGCCTTGATCGAAATGGTCAGCACCTGAGTGTTGTTGTCCTGCGGCAAGGCTTCGCTGGAAACCTTGGGCAGATCCACTTTCACGCCCTGATTGAGCATCGGCGCGGTCACCATGAAGATAACCAGCAGCACCAGCATCACGTCGATGTATGGCACCACGTTCATCTCGGCGACCGGCTTGCGCTTGTTTCGGGCTCGAGCGATTAAAGCCATCGGGAAATACCTGCTTATTCTTCGCTGGTGTGCACTTTGCGGTGCAGGATCGCCTGGAACTCATCGGCGAAGGTGTAGTAGCGGCTCAGCAAGGTTTCGCTGCGGGCAGAGAAACGGTTGTAAGCGATAACGGCCGGGATCGCGGCAAACAGGCCGATCGCAGTGGCGATCAGGGCTTCGGCGATGCCCGGGGCCACGGTGGCCAGGGTCGCCTGCTGGGCGCTGGCCAGACCGCGGAAGGAGTTCATGATGCCCCACACGGTACCGAACAGACCGATGTACGGGCTGACCGAACCCACGGTGGCGAGAAACGGCAGGCTCTGCTCCAGCTTCTCTTCCTCACGGGAGATCGCGACGCGCATGGCCCGCGCCACACCTTCCATCACCGCTTCCGGGTCAACACCTGGCTGCTGACGCAGACGGGAGAATTCCTTGAAGCCGGCACGGAAGATCTGCTCCACGCCGGAATCCGGATCCGGGTTGCTGCCGGCCTGACGGTACAGCTTGGACAGGTCGATACCCGACCAGAAGCGCTCTTCAAAGCTCTCCAGGGCGCGTCGACCGGCGCGCAGCAGATTGCTGCGCTGAAAGATCATGATCCATGAGGTCACCGATGCGGCCACCAGGGTCAACATTACCAACTGCACCACGATGCTGGCATTGCTGACCAGGCTCCACATGGAGGAATGGTCGACGACGTTAGCTTCCACGCTTTATCTCCTGCTTTGAGTGTGTACCCGTGCCGCCCGCGTCGGCAAAGGCCGCACGCAAGGATTCGGGCATGGCCCGGGGTTTCAAACTGTCGGTGCGCACGCAGGCCACCAGAAACTGCCCTTCACAGAGCAGCACATTATCCGTGGCCCGCCTGACCTGCTGTTTGAAGCGCAGGCTGGCACGGTTCAATTCGATTACATCAGCGCTTACCAGCAGTTCGTCGTCCAGTCGCGCCGGCGCGTGGTAGCGCGCTTCGCTGGAATGCACGACAAACAACAGGTCCTCTCCGGCCAGTTCCGACTGGGCAAAGCCCAGCGTCCGGAGCCGCTCGGTTCGAGCCCGTTCCATAAACTTGAGGTAATTAACGTAATACACGATGCCGCCCGCATCGGTGTCCTCGTAATAAACGCGACAACGATGTGCGAACGGCTCAAGCCCGTTTTGCGCGCGCATACTCTAGTGCTTACTCCTCGGGTTGCCAATCCGGCCAGGCAACTGTTTTTTCAGTGTTTAAGGCTTTACCGCAAAAGTACCGTCCTGTGACAGTACAAACGCTGAATAAATCGCCAAAAAATGTGTATCAATCGTCCACGGCATCGAGAAACTCGTCTGCCACGGGCATCTCGCCCATTCGTGACGGAATGTTTAAACCGAAATGCAGGTACGCATGCCGCGTCACCACCCTGCCCCGCGGTGTACGCATGATGTAGCCCTGTTGAATCAGGTACGGCTCCAGCACGTCTTCGATGGTGTGGCGCTCTTCACTGATCGCCGCCGCCAGACTGTCGATGCCCACCGGGCCGCCATCGAACTTCTCGATCATGGTCAGCAGCAAGCGCCGGTCCTGGTGATCGAAGCCGTGTTCGTCGACGTCCAGCAGGTTCAACGCCAGATCGGCCACCGACTTGGTGATGTGGCCCTTGGCCCGCACTTCGGCAAAATCGCGTACCCGCCGCAGCAGACGGTTGGCGATCCGCGGCGTACCGCGAGCACGACGAGCAATTTCAAAAGAGCCCTCCGGGTCCAGCGGCAGTCCGAGAATAGACGCCGAACGACTGACAATCGTCGCCAGATCCGCCGTGCTGTAGAACTCAAGACGCTGGACGATACCGAAGCGGTCACGCAACGGATTGGTCAGCATGCCGGCACGGGTTGTGGCGCCCACGAGAGTGAACGGTGGCAGATCCAGCTTGATCGAGCGTGCCGCCGGCCCTTCACCGATCATGATGTCGAGCTGGAAGTCCTCCATCGCCGGGTACAGCACTTCTTCAACGATGGGTGACAGACGATGGATTTCGTCGATGAACAACACGTCGTGCGGCTCAAGGTTGGTCAGCAGAGCCGCCAGATCGCCCGGACGTTCAAGTACCGGACCGGACGTGCTCTTGATCGACACGCCCATTTCCTCGGCGATGATGTTGGCCAGTGTGGTTTTGCCCAGACCCGGCGGGCCGAAGATCAGCGTGTGGTCGAGGGATTCACTACGGCCACGCGCCGCCTGGATGAACAGTTCCATCTGCTCGCGCACGGTCGGCTGGCCAATATAGTCGGCCAGACTGACCGGGCGAATGGCCCGATCCTGGACTTCTTCGCGCTCGCGCGGACTGTGCGCGGCGGCGATCAGACGATCAGCTTCAATCACTTAAATCATTCCCTTCAGGGCGCGGCGGATCAGGTCTTCACTGCTCAAATTCTTGTCCTTGATGGCGGTAATCGCCTTGCTCGCTTCCTGCGGCTTGTAGCCCAGGGAAATCAGCGCACTGACGGCATCGTTCTCGGCAGTGTTGACCGGCGCCGGGCCGTCCGGCTGGTTCGGCACCAGAGCGAACATGGCTGGTGAGGTTTCCCAGGCCTTGAAACGATCCTTGAGTTCGACCAACAGGCGCTCAGCGGTTTTCTTGCCGACACCCGGGACCTTGGTCAACGCCGAGGTGTCCTGCGATTGCACGCAGCGGATCAGCTCATCGACTTCCAGACTCGACATCAGCGCCAGGGCCAGTTTCGGCCCGACACCATTGAGACGGATCAACTCACGAAAAAAGTCTCGCTCACGCTTGCCGGCGAAACCATAGAGTAACTGCGCGTCTTCGCGTACGACCAAATGGGTGTGCAGCGTCAGCGGTTCACCGACCGACGGCAGACGATAAAGGGTGGTCATGGGCACTTCCAACTCATACCCGAGGCCGTTTACATCCAGAATCAGGTGCGGCGGCTGTTTCTCAGCCAGGGTGCCGCGCAAGCGTCCAATCACGTTTCAGATCCTTGAGCGTTGGCCAGCCGTGGGCTGGCGACAGATGGAAGGCGGGAATCGGGCCGACGACCCAGGCGCAAAATCCGCATTCCGCAAAAATGATTGCTGATGCTATCAGAGACGCAGGCGCCCGCCACGACTGCGTGCGGTTCCCAAACCATGCGGCAGCAGGCTGGAACGGGTATGCGCGTGACAAATGGCAATGGCCAGAGCATCCGAGGCATCGATCTGCGGCTTGCTGGTCAGCTTGAGCATGTGCATGACCATCATCTGCACCTGTTCTTTATTGGCCGCGCCGGTGCCGACCACGGCTTGCTTGACCTGAGTCGCGGTGTACTCAGCAATCTCCAGGCTCTCCTCGGCGCCAGCCACAATGGCGGCGCCGCGAGCCTGCCCGAGTTTGAGGGCGGAATCGGCGTTTTTCGCCATGAACACTTTTTCGATGCCCATGGTCACCGGGCCATAGGTCTGAATGATTTCACGCACACCGCGATAAACGATCTGCAGCCGCTCATGCAGCTCGCCGGCGCCGGTACGGATGCAGCCCGAGGCCACATAGATGCAGCCGCCACGTCCGGTATCGCGAACAATCCCGTAACCGGTGATGCGCGAGCCGGGGTCGATACCCAGAATTAATGTCATAACGCCTGCAGAAATTGATGCGAAAGCTGAGGGTACATGTAGGAGCTGCCGAAGGCTGCGATCTTTGTGTTTTTAAAAATCAAAAGATCGCAGCCTTCGGCAGCTCCTACAGGTGAATTGTAGAGCCATCAAAAACTGCGACCTTTGTATTTTGCATCAGCCGAGCTGAGCGGCCACGTCTTCCGGAATGTCGGCGTTGGAATAGACGTTCTGCACGTCATCCAGATCCTCAAGCATGTCGATCAGCTTGAGCACCTTCTCCGCGCCTTCCAGATCCAGTTCGGCGCTGGTGGTCGGCTGCATGACGATTTCCGCGTCGTCGCCCTTGAACCCCGCCGCTTCCAGCGCGTTGCGCACGGCATAGAAGCTGGTGAACGAGGTGAACACGTCGATCGAGCCGTCTTCATGGCTGACCACGTCGTCGGCATCGGCTTCCAGCGCCGCTTCGGTCAGGGCGTCTTCATCGACGCCCGGGGCAAAGCTGATCTGCCCTTTGCGCTCGAACAGGTACGCCACCGAACCGTCGGTGCCGAGGTTGCCGCCGCATTTGCTGAATGCATGGCGGACGGCTGCAGCGGTACGGTTGCGGTTGTCGGTCATGCATTCGACCATCACCGCCACGCCGCCCGGGCCGTAACCTTCATAGGTCAGCTCTTCAACGTTGTCCGCTTCCGTCGCACCGGCGCCACGTGCCACGGCGCGGTCGATGATGTCGCGGCTCATGTTCGCACCGAGGGCCTTGTCCAGGGCCAGGCGCAGACGCGGGTTGGAACCCGGATCGCCGCCGCCCTGACGGGCCGCAACGGTCAGTTCACGGATCCACTTGGTGAAGATCTTGCCTCTCTTGGCATCCTGACGTTCTTTGCGGTGCTTGATGTTCGCCCACTTGGAATGACCTGCCATAACTCGCTCCGAATTCTCTTGAAACGTTGCCCGCCCTGCTCACGCAGTGGCCAGCAAACAAAAAATCTCGACCTGCTCTCTATAGAAAGAAAAAAGGCGCATCCGAAGATGCGCCTTCAGGCCCGTCTTACTCAGCCTTTGGCGTTTCGCGCAAACGAATGTGCAGCTCGCGCAGCGCCTTGGCATCCACCACACCCGGCGCTTGCGTCATGACGTCCGCAGCACTCTGGGTTTTCGGGAAAGCAATCACTTCACGGATCGACTGGGCGCCGGTCATCAGCATCACCAGACGGTCCAGACCGAAGGCCAGACCACCGTGCGGCGGCGCACCGTACTTCAGCGCGTCGAGCAGGAAGCCGAACTTCTCTTCCTGTTCCGCTTCGTTGATGCCCAGCAGGCGGAACACCGCTTGCTGCATTTCCTTGCGGTGGATACGGATCGAACCGCCGCCCAGCTCGGTGCCGTTCAGAACCATGTCGTAGGCACGGGACAGAGCGCCGGCCGGGTTGGCTTCCAGCTCTTCAGGCGAGCACTTCGGCGCGGTGAACGGGTGGTGCAGTGCCGAGAAGCTGCCGTCGTCGTTTTCTTCGAACATCGGGAAGTCGACGACCCACATTGGCGCCCACTTGCAGGTCAGCAGGTCGAGGTCGTGACCGAGCTTGATACGCAGCGCGCCCAGGGCTTCGCTGACGATCTTGGCCTTGTCGGCGCCGAAGAACACGATGTCGCCGTCAACTGCACCAACGCGATCAAGGATCACGTTCAGGTTGGCTTCAGGGATGTTTTTCACGATCGGCGATTGCAGACCGTCAACACCGGCAGCGCGCTCGTTGACCTTGATGTACGCCAGGCCCTTGGCACCGTAGATGCCGACGAACTTGGTGTAGTCGTCGATCTGCTTGCGCGGCATGCTCGCTCCGCCTGGAACGCGCAGTGCAGCGATACGGCATTTCGGATCGTTGGCCGGGCCGCTGAACACCTTGAATTCGACTTCTTTGAGTTGATCGGCAACGTCGACCAGTTCCAGCGGGTTACGCAGGTCTGGCTTGTCGGAACCGTAACGACGCATGGCTTCTTCAAAGGTCATGTGCGGGAATTCGCCGAATTCCAGATCCAGCACTTCCTTGAACAGGTTGCGGATCATGCCTTCGGTCAGGCCCATGATGTCTTTTTCGTCGAGGAAGCTGGTCTCGATGTCGATCTGAGTGAACTCAGGCTGACGGTCGGCACGCAGGTCTTCGTCACGGAAGCACTTGGCGATCTGGTAGTAGCGGTCGAAACCGGCAACCATCAGCAGTTGCTTGAACAGCTGAGGCGATTGCGGCAAGGCGAAGAAGGAACCGGCGTGAGTACGGCTCGGCACCAGGTAGTCGCGAGCACCTTCCGGGGTCGCGCGGGTCAGGATCGGCGTTTCCACGTCAAGGAAGCCGTTCTCGTCGAGGAAGCGACGGATACTGGTGGTCATGCGCGAACGCAGACGCAGCTTCTCGGCCATTTCCGGACGACGCAGATCGAGGAAGCGGTAGCGCAGACGGGTTTCTTCGCCGACGTCGGAGTATTCGTTGAGCGGGAACGGCGGGGTTTCCGCTTCGTTCAGCACTTCCAGCTCGTAGCCCAGCACTTCGATCATGCCCGACGCCATGTTGGCATTGGTTGCACCAGCCGGACGCAGACGCACCTTGCCGGTGATTTTCACCACGTACTCGCTGCGCACGCGATCGGCGGCGGCGAAGCTTTCGGCGCGATCCGGATCGAACACCACCTGCGCCAGACCATCACGATCACGGATATCGAGGAAAATCACCCCGCCGTGGTCGCGACGACGGTGAACCCATCCGCAAAGGGTAATTTCCTGGCCTTCCAGGCTTTCGTTCAGTTGGCCGCAATAATGGCTGCGCATCATGGTAGTGGTTTCGCTTCTCGTAATTCGAAATTCGGTGGAGATACCGTCGCACTCAAGCACTGCGGAATCTCACGCGTGTCGTTCGACCTGGGCCTGAACCCTAGTCAGATTTGTCGCCACCGGCCAGATTCTTCTTGGCTCCGGTCTTGAAATCGGTTTCGTACCAACCGCTGCCGCTGAGGCGAAAACCCGGCATGGACAGCTGTTTTTTGAGCTCTGGCGCCTGACAGGCAGGGCAGTCGACCAGCGGTGCCTCGCTGATCTTTTGAATGGCTTCCAACTGATGACCACAGGAAGCACATTGGTAATCGTACATCGGCATGGGGGTGTCTCGGCGATCAGATTGCCACCGCGCGCAGGGCTTTGCGGCGAAAGAGCGGGATTATATCCATTAAATGCGGGCTGTGCAGCCGTAAGACTGCACAGCCCGCCACGTCATTTCAAGTATTGGTCGTTCCGGGCATGACGGTCGCCGGGGTATCCCGCAGACCATTCATCACACACACCACCCGCACCAGACCGCTGAAGTTTTTCACCCCGCCGTGGCGCAGGTGCACTTCACGGTCCACATGTGACAGCAGCGTACTGACCGAACAGCCGTTGTGCCCGGCCATGTCACCAAGAATGTTCCAGTAAACCTGCTCGAGCCTCAAGCAAGTGGCAAACCCGTTCAAACGCACTGACCTTGCCAGCGGCCGGATCAACTCAAAATCAAAATCGCTGACAAACGGATCGACCTTCATTTCCCGTTGCGAACCGACATGCTCGCATCGCCTGTCTCCACCTACCATATCGCTGACACTCCTTTGCCATCGCTGCTTGTAATAAAGACAACATCCTGTGCCTTCATAAAAACGCAGACGCAAAGTCAGCGCCAGATGACTAGTTGCCCAGCGACGTAGGATAAGCCGACATGTTCAGTAAGATTTGAAACAGTACGCGGACATCCCCCCGGACATCCGCGCAAACGCTTGTCAGGTCTCGAGCAACGCGCGCAGCATCCACGCAGTCTTCTCATGCACCTGCATGCGCTGAGTCAGCAGGTCGGCTGTCGGCTCGTCACTGACCTTGTCCAACAGCGGGAAGATCCCGCGAGCGGTACGAGTCACAGCCTCTTGGCCCTCGACCAACTGCTTGATCATGTCCTCGGCGCTTGGCACGCCGACTTCCTCTTTAATGGAGGAGAGTCGCGCGTAAGTCGCGTAGGCACCCGGCGCCGGAAAACCCAGGGCGCGGATACGCTCGGCGATCAGATCCACCGCCAGCGCCAGCTCGTTGTATTGTTCTTCGAACATCAGATGCAGGGTCCTGAACATGGGACCTGTGACGTTCCAGTGGAAGTTATGGGTTTTCAGATACAGCACGTAGGTGTCCGACAACAACCGCGACAGCCCCTCGACGATGGACTTGCGGTCTTCTTCACTGATACCGATATCGATTGCCATGCTTACCCCCTAAGGCGATTGAATTCATCCAACAGGTGCAGACCCACTCTAGCAAGGCAGCCGCGACCTCGCAGCCGGCAATTTTCGCTCGCCGTGCGACAAATCGACCGGGCAGGTGCCGCTGGCCGGGGTGATTTGAGTCGCTGCAGGCTTTGCTGTTAAATAGGCAGTGTGTCGCTATGCCCCATTTTTCGGGGCCTCGCGCATAGGCTGATGCCGGGCACGTGTCCAACGCCTCTTTATTGTTTCCGAAGCGAACCGTGCGCCTTCAGCTCTTCCTTGTGAGCCGTCATAACGTGAGCCAATCAAAATGTTGAAAATCGTCCACCTGCTAATGGGCGCAGCGGCTTTGCTGCTGTCGTTCATACCCAGCTTGAAAGCCGAAGCTGTTCCTTACCTGCAACAACCCGATGCACTTTACCTGGCCTTTTTCGGCCTGCTGAATCTGGTCATCGCTCCAGTGATTCCTTACTGGAACAAAGGCCCGCGCCAGCATCTGCAAAATCTGGTCAGCGCTCTTCTCGTGCTGACTGTCGTCCTGCAAACCCTGACCCTGATCGCACCGATGCCTGTCATCGCCGGTCAACCGGCGGTGTTGTTCAGCCTGGTGATCGCCCTGGTTGCCGTGGTCCTGCATCTGGCCATCAGCTTCTACAAGTCTTCACCGGCCGCCGCACCGACTACCTATGACATGAGCAACCGCGATACCGGTACCGTCAAGTGGTTCAACACGTCCAAAGGCTTCGGCTTTATCTCCCGGGATTCCGGCGATGATATTTTCGTGCACTTTCGTGCAATCCGTGGCGAAGGCCACCGCGTCCTGGTCGAAGGCCAACGCGTGGAGTTTTCGGTGATGAACCGGGACAAAGGCCTGCAAGCCGAGGACGTGATCGCCGCCCTGCCGCGTCGCTGATCCAAGGCAATAAAAAACCGCGAACAGCCAGGCTGCTCGCGGTTTTTTTTTACGCCTGCATAAAGGTGTTGGCATCAGTAATGCGGTGGTGGCGCCTCTTCCTCGAAAGAATCGAACTGCCCGACCATCTCCTCCTGACGCTTGAGCAACGCCGCCATTTGCAACTGCAGGCGCTCGATCACGCGCTGCTGCGCCACCAGCTCATCGTTCAACGCCTGAATGGTGTCATCCTGAAACGCCAGACGGCTTTCCAGATCGGTAACGCGTTCTTCAAGGTTCATGGATCAACCCTCCAGAAACGTGAAGTGTTCGGTCAGCACCAGACTCAGCCGCTCACGAATGCCCGCCACCTCCTCGGCGCTGTAGGGTCTGGCCGGGTGTTTACCCCAGACCGGCGCCGGCCAGGCCGCGTCATCACGCTTGCGCACGATCACATGCATGTGCAACTGGCTGACAACGTTGCCCAGCGTTGCAACGTTCAACTTGTCGGCGTCGAACAGATCCTTCAGCAGCTCGGCCAGCGCCGTGGTTTCCTGCCACAACTGCTGCTGGTCGGCGACATCCAACTGAAACAACTCGCTGATATCGTCGCGACGAGGCACCAGGATGAACCACGGGTAATTGGCATCGTTGGACAGCAGCAGCCGGCAGAGCGGGAAGTCACCGATGGTCAGGGTGTCCTGTTGAAGTCGTGAATCTAAAGCAAACACTGCGTGCACTCCCAGCTGATCGACATAATTCAGCTTAGCGGCCGTGAACGACAGGCGACACACCAAGCGACAGGCAGGCAGCATACCTGCGAATCCATCAGGCTTCACGAGCGCCGTGCCCACCCAGGCCATCACAGCCCAGGCAAGAGACATTTGCAGAGACCGCGCACCATTACAGCGCCAGGACGGTGCCCGGACACGGGCAAACACCCGAAGTGGGCAGGTTCATTGACAGCAGGCTCGTCACAAGCTGTATGAATCCGGTACAGCCTGTAAATTTTTTGCACCAAAACCGCACAGTGCGTCTACGCTCAGTGCGTCGGGCATCCGCCAAATACTCACTGACGGGGTGAACCGGTAACGTTTTTGGTTGTCATGGCCCCACTCGAACCTGACAACACGATGCAAAGGTATGCGTCAAGCCCCTGATACAAAAGGGCTTGAACCCCCGTTTTTATGCGGTTTTTACAGCGAAAGGCGGGTGTGCAGAAAAATAAACGTGGCAACCCTGCACTTTGTGCACGCTTGTTGCATTGAGACACACATGGTCTATAGCGCACCACGGGAAGTGGCAGCTTGAGACCAAACAAATACGGTGGCAGGGTTGCCCCAATGGAGATTCAAGTGTTTTGCCAGGGACTCTTTTTTACCGATGCAAAAAGGCCCAGAAACAGCGATAAAGTTGTCAGCCCGGCTGCATGGGTAACGTGAATTTGCGACATCAACCCAGCTGTTTGCGACGTCGTCGTAAAGATCATGAAAGGTTGTATGAGCAAGTATCGCCAACATTGTCGGCGTGATATAAGTTTGCGCCGACACAAAAAGAAAGAGCCGCCCAGATAATAAAACAGGTGGGACGGCAGTACTCTTCTAAAACCAAAGGAGCAAATCACGATGCGCGTGATGAAGTGGAGCACAATCGCACTGGCAGTTGCAGCAGCAGCCAGCACTCAGTTGGCTACGGCCGCCCCGTTTGTTAGTGACCAGGCAGAAGCCAAAGGTTTCGTTGAAGATGCAAAACTCACCGAAACGTTGAAGAACTACTACTTCAACCGCGACAACAAGAACGGCGGCCACGACCAGAAAGACTGGACTCAGGGCTTTCTCGGTAACTTCACTTCCGGTTACACCCAAGGCACCGTAGGCGTCGGTATCGATGCATTCGGTTACCTGGCGGTCAAACTGGATGGCGGTGATGGTACTTCCGGCACCGGTAACATGAGCCGTAGCGACACCGTCAAAGCCAACGGTTATGCACACGACGTTAACGACAGCCAAGGCAAAGCCGGCGCAGCCGTTAAATTCCGCATCTCCAAAACCGAGCTGAAATTTGGCGACATGCAGCCAAGCACCGCTCCGGTATTCGCTGTTGGCGGCTCCCGTATCCTTCCGCAAACGGCCACTGGCTTCCAGTTGCAGAGCAGCGAAGTCAAAGACCTTGACCTCGAAGCCGGTCACTTCTACTCGGCCACCAGCCAGGACAAAAACGCTCGTGAAGGCGGCCTTTACGCCACTTACGCGGGTGTTGAAGCCAAAAACATCGACTACTTCGGTGGCAAATACGGCATCACTGACAACCTGACTGCCTCGCTGTACGGCGCCAAGCTGGAAGACATCTGGAACCAGTACTACGCCAACGTGAACCTCACCACCCCATTCGGTGGCGACACTTCGCTGAACACTGACTTCAACATCTACCGCACCACCGACACCGGCAGCGCCAAAGCGGGCGACATCAGCAACACCGCCTTCTCGCTGGCAACCGCCCTGTCGTTCCTGAAGGCACACACCTTCACCCTGGCCTTCCAGAAGGTCAACGGCGACACTCCGTTCGACTACATCGGCGTAGGCAAGAACAACCGTGGTGGCGACTCGATCTTCCTCGCCAACTCCATCCAGTACTCCGACTTCAACGGTGCAGGCGAGAAATCCCTGCAAGCCCGTTACGACCTGAAAATGGCCGAGTACGGCGTTCCTGGCCTGAGCTTCATGGTTCGTTACGTTAAAGGTTGGGATATCGACGGTACCCACACTCCAGCGGGTAGCGCTTACGCCGGCCTGTACGGTGAAGACGGTAAACACCACGAAACCAACTTCGAAGCCAAGTACGTTGTTCAGTCTGGCCCAGCGAAAGACCTGTCCTTCCGCATTCGTCAAGCCTGGCACGTTGCTAACGCTGACGAAGGCGAAGGCGACGTTAAAGAGTTCCGCCTGATCACCGAATACCCACTGAACATCCTGTAATTGTCAGTGGTTAGTTTGGAAGCATAAAAAAAGGCCCATCTTCGGATGGGCCTTTTTTATTGCCTGTCACTTGTCATAAATGCCTGACCAACAAGTCAGGCATTTAATTAGCAACCTATCATTGTGTAGCTGTTTCCTGAACCACACGAATCACCCGCTGTGGAAACGGAATATCAATACCGGCCGTCTTCAAACGATCACGCGACTGTTCGTTAAACATGAACATCACGTCCCAGTAGTCTGCAGTTTTAACCCATACACGCAGGGAAACAGTGATCGAACTGTCACCCAACGTCGAAATGACCGCTTGTGGCGCAGGGTCCTGCAGAACGCGCTCATCCTTGGCCAGATCCAGCAGCACCTGACGGGCTTTCTGCAGATCCGCTTCGTAATCCACACCCACGTCGAACACCACCTTGCGGGTTGGCTGACGGTTGGTGTTGGTGATGATGCCGTTCGACAGATTGCCGTTCGGGACGATGATGGTCTTGTTGTCACCGGTACGCAGCACGGTGTGGAAAATCTGGATGCTGTCGACAGTACCCGCCACGCCTTGCGCTTCGATCCAGTCGCCGATACGGAACGGACGGAACAGCAGAATCAGCACGCCGCCAGCGAAATTCGCCAGGCTGCCCTGCAACGCCAGACCGATGGCCAGGCCAGCAGCACCGATCGCGGCCACGAACGAGGTGGTTTCCACGCCGATCATCGAGGCCACGCTGACGATCAGCAACACCTTGAGGATGATGTTCGCCAGGCTGCTGATAAAGCCTTGCAGCGCCAGGTCGGCATTGCGCAGGGCCAGCAGACCGCCAAGCTTTTGCGTGACCTTGTTGATCAGCCACCAGCCGATCGCCAGGGTAATCACCGCCAGCAGCACACGGCTGCCGTATTCCATGATCATCGGAATCCACGCCTGGGACGCCTTGACCAGGTTGTCTACCTCAGCATTCAAATCCATCTTCCATCTCCTGATTTCCGGCTACCCGGGCTGTAAAAAATCAGCGGCAGAAACCGCCAGGTATACATAAAACAATGTGGGAGCGAGCTTGCTCGCGAAGGCGATGTGTCAGTCAACTCATGGCTGAATGACATACAGCTTTCGCGAGCAAGCTCGCTCCCACAGATCATCTGACCGAGCTTAGTCGCGGAAGTTGTTGAACTGCAGCGGCATGCCGAATTCCTTGGCACGCAGGGCCGCGATGGCTTCCTGCAGGTCATCGCGTTTCTTGCCGGTCACACGCACCTGTTCGCCCTGAATCGCGGCCTGCACCTTGAGCTTGGCATCCTTGATGTGAGCGACGATTTTCTTCGCCAGCTCCTTGTCGATGCCTTCCTTGAGGATCGCGTCCTGCTTCATCAGCTTGCCCGAGGCATAAGCGTCTTTGACTTCAAGGCACTGCACATCGATCTTGCGCTTGGTCAGGGCCAGCTTCAGGATCTCGATCATCGCTTCCAGCTGGAACCCGGCTTCAGCGGTGAGGTTGACGGTCAGGTCCTTTTCCTTGAACTCGAAGCTGCCTTTGCCTTTCAGGTCATAACGACGATCGAGTTCCTTCACGGCGTTCTCGACCGCGTTGGTCAGCTCGTGTTTGTCCAGTTCGGATACCACGTCGAACGACGGCATGTAGTCTCTCCAATAAAAAGGCGCGCTCGATCAGGAGGGAGCGCGCTTGGCTTGCGGTTAAAATCCGGCTCATTATAACGGGTCTTTTCCCACCAACACGGCGAGCCTTGCATGCCAGTACCTTACCGAGTGAAAAACTGATGTCCACCCCCTGGCACGTTCTCGGCGCCGGGAGCCTCGGCACCCTCTGGGCCACGCGTCTGGCCCGCGCGGGTCTGCCGGTACGGCTGATCGTGCGTGATGCCGAGCGTTTGCGCAGCTATCAGGCGGCCGGCGGGCTGACCCTGGTCGAGCACGGCGCAGCCACCACCTACGCCGTCCCCGCGCAAACGGCGGATGACCCGGAGCCGATCCGCCGCCTGCTCGTCGCCTGCAAAGCCTATGATGCCGAAAGCGCGGTCGCCCGCCTCGCCCCGCGCCTGAGCGCAGATGCCGAGCTGATCCTGCTGCAGAACGGCCTCGGCAGTCAGGACGCGGTCGCAGCGGTGGTTCCGCAGGCACGCTGCATTAGCGCCTCCAGCACCGAAGGCGCGTTCCGCGACGGCGACTGGTGCGTGGTGTTTGCCGGGCACGGTTTCACCTGGCTGGGCGATGCCGGTCATCCGGTGGCGCCGATCTGGCTGGACGACCTGCAAGCGGCGAACATCCCCCACGAATGGAGCACCGACATCCTCACCCGGCTGTGGCGCAAGCTGGCGCTCAATTGTGCGATCAATCCTTTGACCGTGCTTCACGATTGCCGTAACGGCGGACTGGAGCAGCATCAATGCGAAGTCGCCACGCTGTGCGCGGAACTGGCCGAGTTGCTGGAGCGTTGCGGTCAACCGGCAGCCGCGCTCAATCTGCAACAGGAAGTCGAACGAGTAATCCACGCCACGGCGGCCAACTACTCGTCGATGTATCAGGACGTGGCGAACCAGCGCCGCACCGAAATCAGCTACTTGCTGGGCCACGCCTGCAAAGTCGCCACCCGTCATCAACTGAACCTGCCGCACCTCAAGCAATTGCAGCAGCGTCTGGTCGAGCATCTGCGCAGCCTTGGATTGCCCAGCGACTGAGCAGCGGCTACGCTGCCCACTTGTTCCTCTGCTGCGATAAACCTGATGCCATTGCGCCAGCGCCTTGAAAACCTGCCGGTCGGCCAGAAACTGCTGGCCGCCCTGCTGGTGTTGTTGACCACCGTTCTGCTGGTCGCCAACCTGACCTTTATCAGCGCCGCCTATTACATCTCCCAGGAAAGCATGGCGCCACAGGCGCTGCAGACCATCGGCCGGCTGATCTCCAACCCGAGCCTGGTCGCGCAAGCTCTGGAATCGCCACAAAGCGCCGAACGCCTGCTCAAGGAACTCGACAGTTATTCGCCGCTGCGCGCGGCAGCGCTGTATGACGGCAAAGGTGACCGTCTCGCTCAGGTGCAGCGTGGCGACAAGCTCAATCTGCCGGAACACTATCGACACATCGAAGCCTGGCAACTCACCGAGTTTCGCAGCAACCAATTGATCACCTTGCCTCGCCCGGGCACTGCACCGGGTCATCTGCTGCTGGTGGCCAGCAGTGAACTGCCGATGGCGTTTTACACCGGCACCCTGACTGCCAGCCTCGGCATCCTGATTTTCAGCGTGCTGCTATGGCTGGTAATCGCGCGGCAGATCAAACGCCTGATCACCCGCCCGATCCATGAGCTGGAGGAGCTCTCGCGCCAAGTCACTCGCGAAGAGAACTACGCCCTGCGCGCCTCGCGCGGCAATCACGACGAAATCGGCAGCCTCGCCGAGGCGTTCAACACCATGCTCTCGCGCATCGAAGCCCGCGAGCAGCAGCTCAAGCGCGCCCGCGATGACTCGCAGGCCGCCTACGATCAGGCTCAGGGGCTGGCCGAAGAAACCCGTCACACCAACCGCAAGCTGGAACTGGAAGTCCAGGTTCGCAGCAAGATCGAGAAGAAGCTCACCGGCTTCCAGAACTACCTCAACAGCATCATCGACTCCATGCCCTCGGCGCTGATCGCCCTCGACGAACAGCTCTACGTGACGCAGTGGAACCAGGAGGCCAGCGCCCTCTCCGGCACGCGCCTGGATGAAGCGTTGAACCAGCCGATCTTCCTCGCCTTCGAACCGCTCAAGCCGTTTCTGCCGCAACTCAAGCAGACCGTGGAAGAACACACGGTGGCGAAGATCGAGCGGGTGACCTGGTTCAAGGACGACGAGCCCAAGCATTACGCCCTGACCTTCTACCCACTGATGGGCGGTGCCGGGCGCGGCGTGGTGATCCGCATCGACGACATCACCCAACGCCTGTCGCTGGAAGAAATGATGGTGCAATCGGAAAAAATGCTTTCGGTCGGTGGCCTCGCCGCCGGCATGGCCCATGAGATCAACAATCCGCTCGGCGCGATCCTGCACAACGTACAGAACATTCGCCGGCGGCTGTCGGCGGATCTGCCGAAGAACCTCGAAACCGCTGAACAGCTCGGCATCGAACTGGACACGGTCAACCGTTACCTGCAAAGCCGCGAAGTGCCGAAACTGCTCGACGGCATCCAGCAGGCCGGCGCCCGCGCGGCAAAAATCGTCACCCACATGCTCAGTTTCAGCCGGCGCAGCACCCGGCAAATGGCCCCGTGCGATCTGCCCGCGTTGATCGATCAAGCGGTGGAAATTGCCGGCAACGACTTCGATCTGGCGATCGGTTTCGACTTCAAGGGTCAGGCGATTATCCGCCAGTTCGACCCGGCGCTCGGCCCGGTGCCAGGCACCGCCAACGAACTGGAGCAGGTGCTGCTCAACCTGCTGAAAAACGCTGCGCAAGCCATTCATCAGCGCGACGATGACAGCGAGCCCGGGCGGATCATCCTGCGCACCCGACTCAATCCGCCATGGGCCGAGATTCAGGTCGAAGACAACGGCATCGGCATGAGCGAGAGCGTGCGCAAACGCACCTTCGAGCCCTTTTTCACCACCAAGGAAATCGGCCAGGGCACGGGGCTGGGGCTGTCGGTGTCGTACTTCATCATTACCAACAACCATAAAGGCCAGATGGAAGTGCAATCGGCGCCGGGTCAGGGCACCTGTTTCACCCTGCGTCTGCCGCTGACACAACCGGCAGCCATCCCCGCCGAAACCAATCAACTAACGAGGTAACCCATGGGCTTTCGCTTGTCGAAGATCTACACCCGCACCGGCGACAAGGGTGAAACCGGCCTGGGCGATGGCCGCCGCGTGCCCAAGGATCACCCGCGCATCGAAGCCATTGGCGAAGTCGACACACTGAACAGTCAGGTCGGTGTGCTGCTGGCCGGGCTGATCGCCGAGCGCGAGGCGTTCCCCGATCTGAATGAACTGATCGAGGTGCTCGCGCCTTGCCAGCATCGTTTGTTCGATCTGGGCGGTGAGCTGGCGATGCCGGCCTATCAGGCGCTGAACACGGCGGAAATCGAACGCCTGGAAGCAGCGATTGATGTGTGGAACGAAGAATTGGGGCCGCTGGAGAATTTCATTCTGCCCGGCGGTTCGATGCTGATCGCCCAGGCTCATGTATGCCGCAGCCTGGCGCGCAGTGCCGAGCGGCGCTGTCAGCATTTGAATGCGATTGAGCCGTTGGCCGGGGTGGGGTTGGCGTACATCAATCGGTTGTCGGATTTGCTGTTTGTGGCCGCAAGGTTGATTGCGCGGCGGCAGGGGATTGCAGAGATTCTGTGGCAGCCGGCGGCGAAGCCTTCAGGAACGTAGTGTTTGATCGGCCGCCATCGCTGGCAAGCCAGCTCCCACAAGGTTTTGTGTCGTTCTCCGCATTTGCGGTGCATCCAATACCTGTGGGAGCTGGCTTGCCAGCGATGAGGCCAGTGGCCTCAGCACATAATCAAGCTTGCGGCCAGAATGCGCGAATCCCCGCTACACCCTGAGCGCCAACACCCCAAGCCTTCTCGCGCTCCGCCGGACCAACGCCGCCGAGCAAGAACACCGGCTTGCTGAAACCCTCGATCAACATCGACGCTTGCTCCCAGCCCAACGGCTGCGCATCCGGATGGGTCAGGGTCGGCTGTACCGGCGACAGCGTGACGAAATCCACGCCCATCTGCTCGGCCAGCGCCAGCTCCTCAGCGTTATGGCACGAAGCCGCGAGCCAGCGCTCCGCCGGCAACGGGCGCCCCGCTTCGGCGTATTTGCGCAGTTGCGCGGCGGTAATGTGCCAACCGGCCGACGGGAAATCACCGAGCCATTCGAACGGCCCCTTGATCATCAACTGCGCCTTGCCAGCACACAGGCCGACTGCATCCACCGCCAGGTCTCGATACTTGGGGTCATAGCCGTTCGGTGCGCGCAGCTGAATCAGTTTGATCCCGCCGGCAATTGCCTTCTGAATGCCGCGCAGCAGGGCCGGGGCTTCCAGATCTTCCGGGGTGATCAAGTATTCGCCGGGCAAACGCGCGGCGGCGACAATCGGCTGGTTGGCGGCCGGGAATTCGTAGTTCAGCAGATCCTTGGCGCTGACCCAGGCCAGTGGCTGACCTTCGGCACCGTGCGGCTCACCGCTGAACTGCGACACTTCCCAGACATCCAGCAACACCTGCTTGTCCGGGTAATCGTGGCGAACCTTGATCAGCGGACGAGCAGCGCCAACGACAATGCCCAGCTCTTCGTGCAGCTCGCGCGCCAAGGCGCTTTCGACGGATTCATCAGCCTCGACCTTGCCACCGGGAAATTCCCACAGACCTCCCTGATGCTGGGTATCGGCACGGCGGGCGATCAGGATCTTGCCACTGTCGTCACGAATGACGGCAGCGGCGACATGTACGCGTTTCACGGATTCAACTCCTCCAGTCCAGCCTTTTGCCATGCCTTGAAGGCGGGCCATTGGTAGACGGTTTCAACATAGGCTTGATCAACCGCCGGTAACGGCACCTGGTAAGTTCGCAGACGCACGGCAATCGGCGCGAAGAACGCGTCAGCCAGGCTCACCCGGCCAAACAGATACGGCCCAGGCTCCGTGGCGGCAGCACGGCATTCAGCCCACAGCGCGAGCATGCGTTCGATATCGACCTTCACCTCTGGCGGCACCGGGTTGAGCGGTGCGTCGTGGCTCAGGTTGAACGGCATGTGATTGCGCATGGCGAAAAAGCCACTGTGCATCTGCGCGCACGCAGAACGGGCCTGAGCGCGAGCGTGAACATCGCTCGGCCAGAGCTGTTCGGCCGGGAACTGTTCGGCCAGGTATTCGACAATCGCCAGGGAGTCGGCGATGGTGCCGCGAGAGGTTTGCAGCAACGGCACCTTGGCGGTCGGCGAATGCTTGAGCAGCCGCTCGCGGGTGTCGGGCTTGCCGAGCTTGATCAGTTCTTCGCTGTAAGGGGCGCCGGTCAGTTCCAACGCCAGGGCGGCGCGCAAAGACCAGGAGGAAAGCAGTTTGTCGCCGATGATCAGGTGCAAGGACATGGTGTGGCGCCTTTTCGTCAGTGGAAAGCTTCAAGACTTGTAGTGACTGGACCGACGCTTTCGCGGGCAAGCCCGCTCCCACAGTAGTTTCGGTCGTGCACAAATCTCGTGTACACCACAGAACCCTGTGGGAGCGGGCTTGCCCGCGAAGAGGCCGGCAGCCCACCCTCACCCTTTGGATCAGGTGCGGTACTCGGCGTTGATCTTCACGTACTCATGCGACAGGTCGGTGGTCCAGATGGTTTCGCTGCAGTCGCCGCGACCCAGTTCGATACGGATGGTGATCTCTTCCTGCTGCATCACCGCCGAACCCTGCGCTTCAGTGTAGGTCGCTGCGCGCGCGCCACGGCTGGCGATGCACACGTTGCCGAGGAACACGTCGATCTTGCTCACATCCAGGTTCGGCACGCCGGCACGGCCGACAGCCGCCAGAATACGGCCCCAGTTCGGGTCGGAAGCAAACAGTGCGGTCTTGATCAGCGGCGAGTGGGCCACGGTGTAACCGACATCCAGGCATTCCTGATGATTGCCGCCGCCATTGACTTCAACGGTGACGAACTTGGTTGCGCCTTCGCCGTCACGCACGATGGCCTGGGCCACGTCCATGCACACTTCGAATACCGCCTGCTTGAGCTTGGCGAACAGCTCGCCTTCGGCACGGGTGATTTCCGGGAGGGCAGCCTTGCCGGTGGCAATCAGCATGCAGCAGTCGTTGGTCGAGGTGTCGCCGTCGATGGTGATGCGGTTGAACGACTTGTTCGCACCGTCTAGCATCAGGTTGTGCAGCACATCGCGGGAAACTTTGGCGTCGGTGGCGATGTAGCCGAGCATGGTCGCCATGTTCGGGCGAATCATGCCGGCGCCTTTGCTGATGCCGGTAACGGTGATGGTCACGCCATCATGCTGGAACTGGCGGCTGGCGCCCTTGGGCAGGGTGTCGGTGGTCATGATGCCGGTGGCGGCCGCTTCCCAGTTGTTTTCCGACAGATCATCCAGCGCCGCTTGCAGCGCGCCTTCGATCTTCTCGACCGGCAGCGGCTCACCGATCACACCGGTGGAATACGGCAGGATCTGGCTGGCATCGACACCGGTCAGTTCGGCCAGTTTCGCCGTGGTGCGCTCGGCAGCCGCCAGGCCCGGTTCACCGGTGCCGGCGTTGGCGTTGCCGGTGTTGGTCAGCAGATAACGCACGTCGTTCTGCACACGCTTTTTCGCCAGGATCACCGGCGCGGCGCAAAAGGCGTTCAGCGTGAACACCCCGGCCACGGTCGAGCCTTCGGCACAGCGCATCACTACCACATCCTTGCGCCCGGGGCGCTTGATGCCGGCCGAAGCGATACCGAGTTCAAAACCGGCAACCGGGTGCAACGTTGGCAAAGGACCAAGACCAACAGCCATGAATGCGCTCCTTACTCAATGATGTCAGCACCGCTCAGAGTGATGGCGGTGGTGTAAATGGCAAAACGCCGCGACGGCAGGAGCCGGTCGCGGCGCGGGTATTTCAGCGATTGAAACGGGAGTTACTGGATCTGCCCGTGGCAATGCTTGAATTTCTTGCCCGAACCGCAGTAGCACAGTTCGTTGCGACCCAGCTTCTGCTCGTTGCGAACCGGCGCTGTGGCGAGGGCTACATCGACCTCTTCACCCAACACTTCCGGCTGCTCCAGACCAGGGGCCTCGGCGTGTTCGAACTGCATGCGCGCGGCCAGTGCTTCGGCTTCCTCACGCAGGCGTTGTTCTTCGGCTTCCGGATCTTCGCGGCGCACCTGAACGTGCGACAGCACACGGATCGAGTCGCGCTTGATCGAATCCAGCAGCTCGGAGAACAGCGTGAACGACTCGCGCTTGTATTCCTGCTTCGGGTTCTTCTGGGCGTAGCCACGCAGGTGAATGCCGTGACGCAGGTGATCCATGGTCGACAGGTGGTCTTTCCACAGGTCGTCGAGGACGCGCAGAACGATTTGTTTCTCGAACGAGCGCAGTGCTTCGGCACCGGCCTGATCTTCTTTCTCGTTGTACGCCGCCATCAGCTCGACCATCAGCTTCTCGCGCAGGGTCTCTTCGTACAGGTGATCGTCTTCGTCGAGCCATTGCTGGATCGGCAGTTTCACCCCGAAGTCGCTGGCAATCGACGCTTCCAGACCGGCCACGTCCCACTGCTCTGGCAACGATTGCGGCGGAATGTGTGCGCTGACGGTGGCGTTGAGCACGTCCTGACGGAAGTCGGCGATGGTTTCACCGATGTTGTCGGCGGCCAGCAACGTGTTACGCATGTGATAGATCACTTTACGCTGTTCGTTGTTGACGTCGTCGAACTCGAGCAGTTGTTTACGGATGTCGAAGTTGCGACCTTCCACCTTGCGCTGCGCCTTTTCGATCGCGTTGGTCACCATGCGGTGCTCGATCGCTTCGCCCGGCTGCATGCCCAGGGCTTTCATGAAGTTCTTCACCCGGTCAGAGGCGAAGATGCGCATCAGGCTGTCTTCCAGCGACAGGTAGAAGCGGCTGGAACCGGCATCGCCCTGACGGCCGGCACGGCCACGCAGTTGGTTGTCGATACGACGGGATTCGTGACGCTCGGAGGCGATCACCTGCAGACCGCCGGACTCCAGCACTTGCTGGTGACGTTTCTGCCAGTCGGCCTTGATCTGGGCGATCTGCTCAGGACTCGGGTTTTCCAGCGCCGCGACTTCCACTTCCCAGTTACCGCCCAACAGGATGTCGGTACCACGACCGGCCATGTTGGTGGCGATGGTCAGGGCGCCCGGACGACCGGCTTGCGCGATGATCTCGGCTTCTTTTTCGTGGAACTTGGCGTTCAGTACCTTGTGCTCGATACCTTCCTTGTTGAGCAGGCTGGACACGTGCTCGGAGGTTTCGATGGTCGCGGTACCCACCAGGATCGGACGGCCCTGGGCCATGCCTTCCTTGATGTCGTTGATGATCGCCGCGTATTTCTCTTCGGCGGTCAGGAACACCAGGTCGTTGTAGTCTTTACGCGCCAACGGCTTGTTCGGCGGAATCACCATGACCTGCAGGCCGTAGATCTGGTGGAATTCGAACGCTTCGGTGTCGGCGGTACCGGTCATGCCGGACAGCTTGGTGTACAGACGGAAGTAGTTCTGGAACGTGGTCGAGGCCAGGGTCTGGCTCTCGGCCTGGATATTCAAACCTTCCTTGGCTTCGATGGCCTGGTGCAGGCCTTCGGACAGACGACGACCCGGCATGGTACGACCGGTGTGTTCGTCGACCAGTACGACCTGACCGTCCTGCACGATGTATTCGACGTTGCGGTGGAACAGCTTGTGCGCACGCAGACCCGAATAAACGTGGGTCAGCAGGCCCAGGTTATGCGCCGAATACAGGCTCTCGCCTTCGGCCAGCAGGCCGACGCCGGTGAGCATTTCTTCGATGTACTGGTGACCGGCTTCGTTGAGTTCGACCTGACGGGTCTTCTCGTCGATGGTGTAGTGACCGGCCTTGGTGACCTGGCCTTCGACTTCTTCGACATGCAGTTCAAGCTGCGGGATCAGTTTGTTGATCTCCATGTACAGCTTGGAACTGTCCTCGGCCTGACCGGAAATGATCAGCGGGGTACGGGCTTCGTCGATGAGGATGGAGTCGACTTCGTCGATCACGGCAAAATTGAGTTCGCGCTGGAATTTCTCTTCCATGCTGAACGCCATGTTGTCGCGCAGGTAGTCGAAACCGAATTCGTTGTTGGTGCCGTAGGTGATGTCGGCAGCGTAGGCGGCGCGCTTCTCTTCCGGCGGCTGGAACGGCGTCACGACGCCGACGGTCAGGCCGAGGAATTCATACAGCGGACGCATCCAGTTGGCGTCGCGGCGGGCCAGGTAGTCGTTCACGGTCACAACGTGCACGCCCTTGCCGGACAGCGCGTTGAGGTAAACGCCCAGGGTGGCCACGAGGGTTTTACCCTCACCGGTACGCATTTCGGCAATCATGCCTTCATGCAAGGTCATGCCGCCGATCAACTGGACGTCGAAGTGGCGCATGCCCATGACGCGCTTGCCGGCTTCACGGGCGACCGCGAAGGCTTCAGGCAACAGCTTGTCGAGGGATTCCCCTTTGGCGATACGGGCCTTGAACTCGTTGGTCTTGGCACGCAATTGATCGTCCGAAAGGGCCACCATTTGCTCTTCGAAGGCATTGACGAGCTGCACCGTCTTGAGCATGCGTTTGACTTCACGCTCGTTCTTGCTTCCAAAAAGTTTCTTTAACAAAGGCGCAAACATATCGGCAGGATCTTCCACACTAAAGGGATGGAGGGCGGCCCCGTGAGTCGCCCGTGCAGCCCTCATGGCCGCATGCGAACGAGCATTCTACCCGGAAACGGTGGTGAGGAAAGTGGCGATATTCCACGATGCTGGCACTGCGCTTTGACGGGGCTCACTTAAAATAAGGGCGTTTTGCTCAACTTCAACCCATCAAGGCAAGAAGTTAGTTGTTGATTTAATGGGTAAAGCAGGGACAAAAGCAATGGGCGAGTGGTTCCGTTGCTTTCTGCTAACATGGCGCTTCTGTTACTTCAGGTGTTCGATCATGGCATTTCGCCCTCTTACAGCCAGAGCGCCCGCCGTTCTGCTACGCGAAGCCAAGCCGCTCAAAGCCATTCTCGGTCATGCCCAACGCCTCGCTCATCTGCAACGCCTGCTTGAAAGCCAGCTGCAACCGGCCGCCCGCACACATTGCCATGTGGCCAAGTGGCGTGAAGGCCAATTGACGCTGGTGGTGACCGACGGGCACTGGGCGACGCGCCTGCGTTACCAGCAAAAACGCCTGCAACGCCAACTGCAGCTGTTCGAAGAATTCGCCAACCTGACGCGCATCCTGTTCCGCGTGAAACCGCCGCTGGTCCAGCATCGGCCAGGCGGACACTCAATGGATCTGTCGACGGATGCAGCGCAGACGATTCAATCAACGGCCGACGGGATCAGCGATCCTGGCCTGCGTGCAGCGCTTGAGCGTCTGGCGGCGCACGCTAAAGACAAAAGCTGAAGGCAAGATCAAAGGATCGCAGCCTGCGGCAGCTCCTACATTGGGAATGCGTTCCCCTGCAGGATCTGCCGCAGGCTGCGATCTTTGCCTTTAGCGGCGTTTGCTGCCGCCGAGCAACGACCCCATCAGCCCGCGCACCAGTTGTTTGCCGAGATTGTTCGCCGCCTGACGCATCGCTGACTTCAGCGCCTGCCCCGCCGCCGTCCCCAGGAATTCCCCGGCACGGTCGGCCAGGCTCGGTTCTTCAGGCGCGGCCTTACCGGTCGGCACTTCTGCCTCCGGCGCCAGATCCTTGCGGCCCATCAGGATTTCATACGCCGATTCACGATCGATCGGCTTGTCATATCGACCCTTGAATGGTGACCCTGCGATCAGCATAGTGCGTTCGGTCTCGCTCAGCGGCCCGATCCGCGACTGCGGCGGCGCCACCAGCACCCGCTGGACCATTTCCGGCGTGCCCTTTTCCTGCAGCGTCCCGACCAGTGCTTCGCCGATGCCCAGTTCGGTCAATACCGACAACGTATCGAACGCCGGATTCGGCCGGAAGCCATCGGCCACCGCCCGCAGGGATTTCTGTTCCTTGGCGGTAAACGCACGCAAGCCGTGCTGGATGCGCAGGCCAAGCTGCGCCAGCACGTTATCCGGCAAATCCCCCGGCGACTGGGTGACGAAATACACGCCGACACCTTTCGAGCGGATCAGCCGCACCACCTGTTCCAGACGCTCTTGCAGAGCCTTGGGCGTATCGCCGAACAGCAAATGCGCTTCATCGAAGAACAGCGCCAGCAGCGGTTTGTCGGCGTCGCCGCGCTCCGGCAACTGCTCGAACAACTCGGCCAGCAGCCACAACAGGAACGTCGCGTAGACCTTCGGCGCCTCGTGTACCAGACGGCTGGCATCAAGCAAATGAATGCGCCCACGGCCATCGGCGCACGGTTGCAGAATGTCTTCGAGTTGCAGTGCTGGCTCGCCGAACAAGGCCTCAGCGCCTTGCTGCTCCAGGGTCGCCAGCCGACGCAACAGCGCCTGGCTGGAACCGGTGGTCATCAGCGCGGCGTCTTCGCCCAACAGTTGCGGGTTGTCCTTGAGGTGGTTGAGCAGCGCTTTGAGGTCTTTCAGGTCCAGCAACAACAGTCCTTCACGGTCCGCCACTTTAAATGCCGCGTACAGCGCCGCCTGCTGGCTGTCGGTCAGTTCCAGCAGGCTGCCGATCAGCAGCGGGCCCATTTCACTCAAGGTAGTGCGCAACGGATGACCGGATTCGCCGTGAATGTCCCACAGCGTTACCGGATAGGCCTGCGGCTTGTGGTCGAGCCACGGCATCCCGGCGATGCGCTCGGCGACCTTGCCCTGCGGATTGCCGGCAGCGCCCAGGCCGCACAGGTCGCCCTTGATGTCGGCGGCGAACACCGCGACCCCGGCGTCACTGAACGCTTCGGCAAGACGTTGCAAAGTCACGGTCTTGCCGGTCCCGGTCGCACCGGCGATCAGCCCGTGGCGGTTGGCCAGGCGCATGGCCTGAGCAATCGGTTGCCCCGCCAGATCGGCGCCGATAACGAGTTGCGATGTGTCAGGCATTTTGTCACCTATGGTTAATCTTTAATCCGCTGTGGCCGATAGATAAGGGCGAGAACCTGACTGAAAAGTCGGTCGGACATTTCCCTAAGGAGAGCCGGAAATATCAGTTTTTTTCACCCTTGCCCATATTGCGCGTCTTTATAAAAGCACGCCCAGGACATTAAGACCTTAGCGGAACCCCAAGCCATGAACAAAAACCTGCGCTTCAGCCATAAAATTTTGCTTGCCGCCGCCCTCATCGTCATCGCCGCTTTCGCCTCGTTCACGCTGTACAACGACTGGCTGCAACGCAACGCGATCCGCGATGACCTGAACAACTATCTCAACGAGATGGGCGAAGTCACCGCCGACAACATTCAGACCTGGCTCAACGGGCGCATTCTGCTGGTCGAGAACGCCGCGCAGAACATCGCCATCAACCCGGAGCCGGCCAACGTCGCCAGCCTGCTGGAACAGAAATCCCTGACCTCGACGTTCATGGCCACGTACCTGGGCGATGCCACCGGTCACTTCACCATCCGCCCGGACGTAAAGATGCCGGACGGCTTCGATCCACGGGTGCGCCCCTGGTATAAAGGGGCCGAGAGCAGCAGCGCCTCGACCCTGACCGAACCGTACATCGACGCCGCCACCGGACAGTTGATCATCTCCATCGCCACCGCCTCGAAAAAAGCCGGTCAGAGCGTCGGCGTGGTGGGCGGCGACCTGAGCCTGCAAACCCTGGTCGACACCCTCACCGCCCGGGACTTCTCCGGCATGGGCTACGCGTTCCTGGTCAGCGCCGACGGCAAAATCCTCGTGCACCCGGACAAGGCGCTGGTGATGAAGTCACTGAAAGAAGCCTACCCGCAGGACACCCCGCGCATCAGCAGCGACTTCAGTGAAATCACCGTCGACGGCAAGACCCGCATTGTCAGCTTCACCCCGATCAAAGGCCTGCCGTCGGTGAACTGGTACATCGGTCTGTCGGTGGACAAGGACAAAGCCTTCTCGATGCTCAGCGAGTTCCGCACCTCGGCGGTGATTGCCACCGTGATTGCGGTGGTGATCATCATTGCGCTGCTGGGCATGCTGATTCGCCTGCTGATTCAGCCGCTGCACGTCATGACCCGCGCCATGGAAGACATCGCCGATGGCGAGGGCGACCTGACCAAGCGCCTGACTATCGTCAACAACGATGAATTCGGCGTGCTGGGTACCGCATTCAACCGCTTCGTCGAGCGTATCCACGGCTCGATCCGCGAAGTGTCGTCGGCCACCGGCCAGGTCAACGAGGTCGCGCTGCGCGTGGTCGCCGCGTCCAACTCGTCGATGTACAACTCCGACCAGCAAGCCTCGCGCACCAGCAGTGTCGCCGCCGCGATCAATCAACTGGGCGCTGCCGCCCAGGAAATCGCGCGCAATGCCGCACAAGCCTCGAACCAGGCCAGCGACGCCCGCGGCCTCGCCGAAGACGGCCAGCAAGTGGTGGATCGCAGCATCAAGGCGATGAACCAACTGTCGAGCATGCTCAGCGCCTCCAGCACCAATATCGAGTCGCTGAACAGCAAAACCGTGAACATCGGGCAGATTCTGGAAGTGATCACCAGTATCTCCCAGCAAACCAACCTGCTGGCCCTCAACGCCGCCATCGAAGCGGCGCGTGCCGGTGAGGCCGGACGTGGTTTTGCCGTGGTCGCCGACGAAGTGCGCAACCTGGCGCACCGCACTCAGGAATCGGCGCAGCAGGTGCAGACCATGATTGAAGAGCTGCAAGTCGGCGCCCGTGAATCGGTGAGTACCATGAGCGACAGCCAGCGCCACAGCCAGGACAGCGTGGAAATCGCCAACCTCGCCGGCGAACGCCTGAACAGCGTGACCCAGCGCATCGGCGAGATTGACGGGATGAACCAGTCGGTGGCCACCGCGACCGAAGAGCAGACGGCGGTGGTCGAGTCGATCAACGTCGACATCACCGAAATCAACACATTGAACCAGGAAGGCGTCGAAAACCTGCAGGCGACCTTGCGCGCCTGTTCGGATCTGGAGCAGCAGGCTTCGCGGCTGCAGCAGTTGGTCGGAAGTTTCCGCATCTAAGATCAAAAGATCGCAGCCTGCGGCAGCTCCTACAGGGTGAACACACATCCTGTGTAGGAGCTGCCGCAGGCTGCGATCTTATTACCCTTGAGACCCACCGCCAATTCCCGACCGAACATCTATTCTGGATAAAGGTCAACCAAGGGAGAGCAGCACAGCGGAGGGCTCGTCATTGTGCATATCGCCGACATCACCATGTTCTACGCCCCGGCCAGCGGCGGCGTACGCACGTACCTGGACGCTAAGCACCGCCGGCTGGGCGTCAAACCGGGCATTCGCCACAGCCTGCTGATCCCCGGTGCGCACTTCGGTGAACACGATGGCGTCTACACAGTGCCCGCACCTGCCCTGCCCTTCGGCAACGGTTATCGCTTCCCCGTGCGTCTTGCGCCGTGGCGCAATGTCCTGCAGGACTTGCAACCGGATCTGATCGAAGTCGGCGACCCGTACCTGACTGCCTGGGCGGCGCTCGACGCGCGGCGTCAACTGGATGTACCGGTGATCGGCTTTTATCACTCGGACCTGCCGTTGCTGGTGAGTAATCGAATGGGCCATTGGGTCACGCCGAATGTCGAGGCTTACGTCAGCAAACTGTACGGCAACTTCGACCGGGTGCTGGCGCCGAGTCAGGTGATGGCCGATAAACTCCGGGGCCTGGGGGTGCGCAACGTGTTCGTGCAGCCGCTGGGGGTGGATCTGCAAACTTTCCATCCTGGCGCCCGCGACAAGGGCTTGCGCGCCGAACTGGGAATTGCCGAAGACACCCGTCTGCTGATTTTTGCCGGACGCGGCTCCAAAGAGAAAAATCTGCCGGTGCTGCTCAAATGCATGCAACGCCTCGGCCCGCGCTATCACCTGTTGCTGGTCGGTTCATCGATGCCCGCCGTGGTGCCGGACAATGTCAGCGTGATCGACTCCTTCTGCCCGGCGCCCACCGTGGCCCGGTTGATGGCCAGCGCCGATGCCCTGATCCATGCCGGCGATCAGGAAACCTTCGGCCTGGTGATCCTCGAAGCCATGGCCTGCGGGGTTCCGGTGGTCGCCGTGGCGGCCGGTGCGTTTGAAGAAATCGTCGCCGAAGACTGCGGCTTGCTCTGTGCACCGAACAACCCGCAAGCCATGGCCAATGCGGTGCGCGAGCTGTTCAGTCGCGGCTGCCTGAAACTCGGCCGACAAGCGCGACAACATGTCGAACGGCGTTATTCCTGGGACAGCGTGGTCGACAGTCTGCTCGGCCATTACCACGCGGTGCTCGGTCACTCTCTGCCCAGGGTGGCCAATGGCTGATTCCTTGAATGACCGCGCAGTGCTGCTGGTGCTGCACGACGTGGCACCGTCGACGTGGGCGGATTATCGGCCATTTGTCGAGGCGGTCGACGCAATGGGCGGCGTGCCGATGACCTGGCTGGTCGTTCCGGATTTCCATGGCCACGATGCGCTTGAGGATCATCCCGTGTTTTGCCGAATGCTCGGCGAGCGCGTGGCCCGTGGCGATGAACTGGCCTTGCACGGTTTTTTCCATGACGACCGTGAGCCGGCACCGACCACACCGCGCGACTGGTTCATGCGCCGGATCTACACCCACGAAGGCGAGTTCTATCACCTGTCCCGCGACGCCGCCCTGGCTCGCCTGCGTGCCGGCATCGAACTGTTCCGGCGCAATGAATGGCCGTTGCACGGCTTCGTCGCCCCGGCATGGCTGATGAGCGAGGGCACCCGCCAGGCCCTTCGTGAAACGTCATTGAGCTACACCAGCGACCCGCAACATCTTTATCAATTGCCGGATTTCACCGCCATCAACGCCCCGGGCCTGGTCTGGAGTGCGCGCAGTGCCTGGCGCCGGGGTCTGTCAAAACTCGTCAGCGACCAACGCGAACAGCAATGGCGCGACGCGCCGGTGATTCGTCTAGGCTTGCACCCGGTAGACATGCGCCACGCCTTCCCGCGTGATTACTGGCTACGAACCGTTGAACGGCTGCTGGCAGAAGGACGCACGCCCATGAGCAAAATCGACTGGCTCACCGAGCAACGCGAGCGAATGGAGCGCGCTGCATGAGTCGCGGCATTGTGTTGTTGATCGGCCTGCTCGCTGCTGTACTGATCCCGGTGCTGCTCGGCGGCGGCGAGATCGGCGCGCGGTTGCAGAACTTTCCGCTGCACTGGCTGCTGATCATGTTCGGCATGATTCTGCTCTGCTGGGGCATCAACACCCTGCGCCTGCGCTTGCTGCTGGGCGATCAACGGGATCGGGTCACGCCGCTGAAAAGCCTCGGTGTGGTGATGGCCGCGGAATTCGCCTACTGCGCCACGCCCGGCGGCAGTGGCGGGCCGCTGACGATCATGGCCTTGCTGGCGCGCAGCGGCGTACGCCCGGCCCGAGGCAGTGCGGTGTTTGCCATGGATCAGTTGAGCGATCTGCTGTTCTTTCTCTGCGCCCTGAGCGGGATTCTGATTTACGCGTTGTTTCAGCACCTGAGTGACCGCCTCGAATGGTTACTGATGGTCAGTGCGGTGTCGCTGTTCGGTGGGCTGTTCAGTTGCGTGCTGCTGGCGCGCTACCACCGCCGCCTGATCCTTCTGAGCGGACGCCTGCTTGCCCGCCTCAATGTGCAACCGGCCACGCGTCGGCGCTGGGCGCGCAAGCTGCTGCATTTTCTCGACGCGTTTATCGACACCCTCAAGTTGCCGTGGCAGACGCTGATCAAGGTATTCGCCCTGACCTGCATGCACTGGCTGCTGCGTTACAGCGTGCTGTATCTGGCCCTGCGCGGACTCGGCGCGGACCTGCAGTGGGCCTGGAGTTTTCTGGTGCAGATGCTGTCGCTGGGGGCTGGTCAAATGAGCCTGTTGCCCGGTGGCGCGGGGGCGGCGGAACTGACTTCGGCGGCGCTGCTGGCACCGATGATCGGCAAATCCACCGCAGCGGCAGCGATCCTGATCTGGCGGGTGGTGACGTTCTATTTCTATCTGGTGGTGGGCGGCCCAGTGTTTCTGTTGATGCTGGGGCGGCCATTGCTCAAGAAGCTGCTGAAGATCAGGCAGGCTTCTTAGGTTCGTCCGCCTCCTTCATCTGCTCCCACAACTCGGCGGCGCCGGGGAACTCGGTGCCGTCTTCCGGGCTCAGGTCATCCGGGTCATAACGGCTCAGACAACCTTCGCCCAATGTGGCCGGCGCTTTCGAAGTGGCTTTGTCCAGTGGATCGCTCACGGCATTTCCTCCAGGGCTGAAACGAAAAAAGGGCCTGGGATGATTGAACGCCCAGGCCCTTCTTTACTCAAGCACGCGTGGGGTAGATCAGAACACCACGGTCTTGTTGCCATGCACCAGCACGCGGTCTTCGAGGTGATAACGCAGGCCACGGGCCAACACCATCTTCTCGACGTCACGGCCGAAACGCACCATGTCTTCAATGCTGTCGCTGTGGCTGACGCGCACTACGTCCTGCTCGATGATCGGACCGGCGTCCAGCTCTTCGGTCACATAGTGGCAAGTCGCGCCGATCAGCTTCACGCCGCGCAGCGACGCCTGATGGTACGGCTTGGCACCGACGAAAGACGGCAGGAAGCTGTGGTGAATGTTGATCACCTTGTGCGCGTATTCGCGGCACAGCGCCGGCGGCAGGATCTGCATGTAGCGCGCCAGCACCACCACTTCGGCGTCGTGCTGTTTGACCAGACGCGAGACTTCGGCGAACGCTGGCTCCTTGTCCTGCGGATTGACCGGGACATGGTAATAAGGAATGCCGTGCCACTCGACCATGCTGCGCAGGTCATTGTGGTTGGAAATCACGCAGGAGATTTCGCAATCGAGCTCGTCGCTGTGCCAGCGGTGCAGCAAGTCGGCCAGGCAGTGGGATTCGCGGCTGGCCATCAGCACCACGCGTTTCTTCTGCTCGGTATCAGTGATTCGCCAGTCCATCGAGAACTCTTCGGCGATTGGCGCAAACTTCTCGCGCAGCACTTCAATACCGAACGGCAGCGAATCGGCGCGGATCTCGTGACGCATGAAGAACCAGCCGTTCTGATTATCCGAATGGTGGCTCGCTTCGGTGATCCAGCCATTGTGGGATGCCAGAAAGTTACTGACTTTGGCAACGATGCCAACGCGGTCAGGGCAGGAAATCACCAACCGAAAGGTGCGCATGAGGGGGAAACTCCAGAACTTCGCAAAGGCGGCCATTCTAGCGACTGTGCGCGGAAACTGCAGTATTGATCAGCACTCGCCCCGAGAAGGCGCGGTTCATGGCGCCTGAGCGCACTGTACGACAAAGCGATGATGTGCTCGTGAAGCTGTTCGGCCAGATAATTGTGAATATTCGTGATGACTGCATCACATTATTTAGATGACCATTCAATTTACCGGTTATTTCACGTAACTAATTCAAATAAAAAAACCGCTTAAATGTTTACTTGATGAAACAGCCTGACTATTATTGCCGCACTGTCCCCTGCCATTCAACACATCCGCATAAGGTAGTTACCATGTCCTTGATCAACGAATATCGCGCCACCGAAGAAGCTATCAAAGAGCTGCAAGCCCGTTTGAAGAATCTGTCGCAAGACGACAAATTGCAAGCCGAGCTGGAATTCGAAGGCAAACTGCGCACCCTGATGGGCGAATACTCCAAGTCCCTGCGCGACATCATCGCCCTGCTGGATCCGGAATCGAAAACCAAAGGCACCCGTGGCGCCGCAGTCAAAACTACTGGCACCAAGCGCGCACGCAAAGTTAAACAATACAAAAACCCGCACAACGGCGAAGTCATCGAAACCAAAGGTGGCAACCACAAGACGCTGAAAGAGTGGAAAGCCAAGTGGGGCGGTGACGTGGTTGAAGGCTGGGCTACCCTGCTGGGCTAAGCCGCAACGCCGGTCGCCGATAGCCTCTGCGACCCATGAAAAACGCCAGCATACGCTGGCGTTTTTTTATGCGTGATGTTTCATCGACGCACTATGTTCGATTTCAAAGATTCAAACGTTTGCGCAATGCCTGGACATAATTCTGCCACTCATTGAGCACTTGATTCTGCATCGGCGTAGCACTAAGCGCCCATTGCTGCGCGGCTTCGGCAAAAGATTGCAGGGTATTAGGTGCGCCCATGTGCGGCTCGGACAAACGCTGCTGGCAGAATATTCTCCAGCGCTCTTGCTCGGCAAAACTCAACGTATCGGGAAAGTTGCGTGCGCGATATCGAAAGAGTAATTCCGGTAGACGTTCATCATCGAACGGCCAGTGCTCTTGCGCTAATTGCGCCGGATCCGCTGTCCTCACTTGCTCGCACAGGCGCCGATCGCGATCACCGATAAATCCATCGTACAACTGCTGTTCCGGATCTTCATTCGGGGTGAAATCTTCGCTGGCATAAATTGCCGTTACTTTATCTTTCCAAACTTGTTGTGCGTCACTTAGCCGCAGCGCACGCGCCTGATACAGCGCCATGTCCAGGTCCAGGCGCTGCTGATCTGCGGCACGCAATACCGACAACGGCGCCACCACCGGACAACGGTTGATGTGAATCAGCTTGAGCGGCACCGGCAGTTCCCCCTCGGCGAGATCATCGCGACGGGTGTACAGGCGCTGACGCAGCGTTTCGGCGTCCAGATCGAGCAGACCTTGCGGGTCAAGGTGCAAGTCACAGACGATCAGGGCATTGCGATTGCGCGGATGCCAGGCCAATGGCAATACCACACCAACATAGTGCCGCGCCGCCGAAAAGCGCCCGGAGATGTGCACCAGCGGCTGCAACAGGCGAATCTGATCCATGACTTTCTGTTTGCTGCGCAGTTGGAACAGCCAGTCATACAACTTCGGCTGTTTCTCGCGGATCAACCGCGCCAGGGCGATGGTGGCACGTACGTCCGAGAGCGCTTCGTGAGCATGCCCATGGTCGATGTTGTTGGCGACCGTCAGGCGTTCGAGCTTGAGGGTGACCTTGCCTTCGTCATCGGTCGGCCAGACCAGACCGTCGGGGCGCAACGCATACGCGGCGCGCACCACATCGATCAGATCCCAACGACTGTTGCCGCCCTGCCATTCACGGGCATACGGGTCGAAGAAATTGCGATAGAGACTGTAGCGGGTCATCTCGTCGTCGAAACGCAGGGTGTTGTAACCCGCACCGCAAGTACCGGGTGCCGCCAGTTGCGCATGCACCCGAGTCATGAAATCGGCTTCGCTCAAACCCTGTTCGGCGAGACGGCTCGGGGTGATACCGGTAATGGCGCACGCCGCCGGGTGCGGCAGGATGTCTTCGCTGGGCTGGCAGTAGAGGTTGACCGGTTCGTCGATTTCATTGAGATCGTGGTCGGTGCGAATCCCGGCGACCTGCAGCGGACGGTCATTGCGCGGATTGATGCCGGTGGTTTCGTAGTCGTACCAGAAGATTGAAGTCACGGGCGGTTCCTGAACTTGAGATCGGCAAAGTCTAGGCGTTCAACCGCCATTGCGGCCAGCGCCGTGTCATTCGGCCAGCCTGCGCCACACGCGGTGCAATACATAGTTATGTGGTTTTCCCCCAAGAGGCTGCTAGCATCGGACAAATCTCGTATCCCGATCCGGCCCCATCAGGTAGCCCATGCTCGAGAACACAGCACTGCCACGGAAAGCACCGCTGAACCCGCCACTCGATACCCGCTATCCAGTGGAAACCCCGGAGGGCATCGACCTGCCGTTGCGCCCGGCCGGTCTGTTGGTGCGCAGCCTCGCCTTCGGCATCGACCTGGGCATTCGCGGCGCCATCCTCGGCGTGCTGTTCCTGGTGCTGGCGTTTCTTGGCCAGCTCGGCATGGGCCTGGGTTCGTTGCTGCTGTTTGCCGTCAGCTGGTGGTACATGGTGCTGTTCGAAGTGCTGCGTCAGGGGCGTTCGCCAGGCAAGCAATGGATGGGCCTGCGAGTGATTCACGACAACGGCACACCGGTCGGCTGGTCGGCGTCGCTGCTGCGCAACCTGCTGCGTTTTGTCGATCTGCTGCCCTTCGGTTACGCCTTTGGCGCCATCAGTTGCCTGCAACATCCCACCTTCAAACGCCTGGGCGACATCGCCGCCGGCACTCTGGTGGTCTACCGCGAACCCGCCCTGCTTCGCCCGCAATTACCCGACGTCCAGCCGCGCCGCTCGCCCGTGCCGCTCAACCTCGGTGAACAACGGGCCCTGCTCGCCTTCGCCGAACGCCAGGCCGAACTGTCGCCGGCGCGGGTCAATGAGCTGGCCGCCCTGCTCGCCCAGCCGCTGCACATCCCGGCACCCAAAGCGGTCAGCGAGCTCAATGGCATCGCACGCGGCTTGCTGGGTCCGACATGAAGCAAAGTCTTTTCGAAGCTCGCCACAAGGCCGAATGGGAGCGTTTCACGCTGGCTCTGGAACGCCTCGAACGTGGCAAGGACACTTCGCAGGTGGCCGGATTCCCCAAGGCTTATCGACGCCTCTGCCAGCATCTGGCATTGGCGCAGGAGCGCGGCTACAGCAGTTTTCTGATCGACTCGCTGCAACAACTGGTGTTGCGCGGCCACCAGCAGCTGTATCGGCACCGCAGTCGCTTCGCCGCCAACCTGCTCGGTTTCATCCTCGCTGACTTCCCCCGGCTGGTGCGCGCCGAATGGCCGTTCGTGCTGGCCGCTGGCCTGGTGTTTTTCGGCAGCCTGATCGGTTTCGCCTTGCTGGTGTATGCCTTTCCCGAACTGATCTACAACCTGATCCCCGCCGAACAGGTGCGCGAGATGCAGAGCATGTACGACCCGGTGGCCGGGCACCTCGGGCGCTCGGCCGAGCGGGCGGCCAGTGAGGACTGGGTGATGTTCGGCTATTACGTGATGAACAACATCGGCATCGCCTTCCAGACCTTCGCCAGCGGTTTGCTGCTGGGCGTGGGCAGCGCATTTTTCCTGTTCTACAACGGGCTGGTCATCGGTGCGGTGGCCGGGCACCTGACCGAGATCGGTTTTGGCCAGACGTTCTGGTCATTCGTGATCGGCCACGGCGCCTTCGAGCTGACGGCCATCGCCCTGGCGGGGGCGGCGGGGCTGAAACTGGGCTGGAGCGTGATTGCGCCCGGGCGGCTGACGCGCGGCGAAGCGCTGGTGGAGGCCGCGCGCAAAAGCGTGCTGCTGGTGTGCGGGGTCATGCTGTTCCTGTTGATCGCGGCGTTCATCGAAGCGTACTGGTCGTCGAAGACCGGGGTCACGCCGCAGATCAAATACGCGGTCGGTGCTGCGCTGTGGATCGCAGTCGCGGCTTATCTGCTGCTCGCCGGAAGGACACGCCATGCGCCTGAGTGATGCCACCGTGGCGATCCGCCCGC
This sequence comes from Pseudomonas sp. S8, assembly GCF_050473925.1. NCBI lineage: Bacteria > Pseudomonadati > Pseudomonadota > Gammaproteobacteria > Pseudomonadales > Pseudomonadaceae > Pseudomonas > Pseudomonas sp. S8. The sequence continues at coordinate 5,779,386 of NZ_JBFDVZ010000016.1, read as the reverse complement.
GCAGCAGCTGGGAAGCCATGGACCTGGGCGTGCTCATGAGCCAGCAGCATCGACGCCTGTTGATGACCAGTTGGGCCATCGTCACCCTGCCGCTGTTCGCCGTGCTGACCTTGCTGCTGTGGGATTCGCCGTCGCTGGCGGTATTGATTTTCTGGTGGCTGAAACCGGCGTACGAGCGCCTGCCGCTGTACATCCTGTCCAAGGCCCTGTTCGGCGAAACGCCCACGCTGAAACAGGCCCTGCGCGAATTTCCGCGGCTGTTGAAACCACAGCTGCTGGCCAGCCTGACCTGGCGCCGCCTGAGCCTGAGTCGCAGCTTCCTGCTGCCGGTGGTGCAACTCGAAGGCCTCGACGGCACGGCGCGTCAGCAGCGCTTGCAGGTGTTGCTGCAACGCAATGCCGGCGCCGCGCAATGGCTGACGATCATCGGCATGCACCTGGAGACCGCGCTGTGGATCGGCCTGATGGTGCTGTTCTACATGCTCCTGCCGCAGCAGATCGAAACCGACTGGGACTGGCAATCGCTGATCCTCGACAGCGATCACCACTGGCGTTGGCTGGAGCACCTGACCAACGCTTTCTACGCGCTGGTACTGGTGGTCTGGGAACCGGTGTATGTCGCCTGCGGTTTCAGTCTGTATCTGAACCGACGCACTGTACTGGAGGCGTGGGACATCGAACTGGTATTCCGCCGTTTGCGCCAGCGCCTGAGCGGCAGCGCTCTGGGCCTGCTGTTGGCCGTCTGTCTATGGTTGCCGACAGTGCCGCCGGCGTGGGCGGATGCGCCGTCCAACGCCCCGCAGGCACCTCGCCTGCTGAATCAACCGCTGACCAGTCAGGCTGCGCACGACAGCATCAAGGCACTGCTCGAACAACCACCGTTCAAGAACAAGGAAAGCGTGACGCGCTATCGCTTGGGTGACGACCCGGCAGCCCCGGCCGAGGGCAAACCCGGCGAGGCCCCGCAATGGCTGAAAACCCTGCTCGGCTGGCTCGACGGTCAACGCTTCAATGCTTTGGCGGTCTTGATCGAAGTGCTGCTGTGGGGCGCGTTGCTCGCGGCTATCGGCTGGCTGGTCTGGCGCTACCGCGAATTCCTGCGCACCTTCGTCAGCCGTCGGCCGAAGCCGCCCGCCCGCGTCCGATCTCCTGCCCCACAGCAAGCATTCGGCCTTGACCTGAACCCGCAATCCCTGCCCGACGACATCGCCGCCAGCGCCGAACAACTCTGGCAAACCCAGCCGCGCGCCGCGCTGGGCCTGCTCTATCGCGGATTGCTCAGCCGTCTGCTGCACGATTTTGCCCTGACCTTGAAACCCGCCGACACCGAGCATCAGGTACTGGTGCGGGTTGAGCAATTGCAGCGCCCTGAACTGCTGGCGTTCAGTCGCAGCCTGACGCTGCACTGGCAGAACATGGCCTATGGGCACCGCGAGCCGGCGGCCCATCTGCGACAGGAACTGTGTGACGGTTGGCGCGCCTTGTTCGACCATGGAGCGCACGCTTGAGCCGGCGCAGCGCGTGGTTGCTCGTCGGGCTGATCGTCGCCCTGCTCGCCGCGTTGAGCGTTTATCTGTACCTCAAGGCCCGGCCCTATCAGGAAGTGATCGATCACGGCCCGTCGCCCCAGGCGCAAGCCAATCCTTATCTGGCGGCAGAAATGTTTTTGCGCGAGCACGGCCTCAACGTCAGCCATGCCGAAACGCTGGCGGTGCTGCCCGATATTGATCCGCGCCGGCACACCCTGCTGTTGTTTGGCGAGCGTTCGCGGATGACACCGCGTCAGGTTGATCAAGTGTTGAACTGGGCTCGCGCCGGCGGGCGAATCGTGTTCGTGGCCGAAGCGTTGTGGGACAAGCAGGCCAAACAGAGCGATGACCTGTTGCTGGACCGGGTGCAGTTGCACCAGTCGCTGAGCAAGGATCTCAAGGAACCGCCGGCGGACCTGGCCGATGACCCGTACCCGAACCTGACCAAACTCTACCTCGAAGACGAGGACGCGCCGGCCTACGCCGGTTTCGACACCGCGTTCCATCTGGACGACCCGAAGAATCTCGCCCAGGCCTGGGCCAACAGCGCCAAGGCCACGCACATGATGCAATTACCCTACGGCGTCGGCTCGATCACGGTGGTCACCGATGCCGAACTGTGGAAAACCCCGGCTATCGGCAAGCACGACAACGCCTGGCTGCTCTGGTACCTGAGCGCCGACACCGACGTCACGCTGATTTACAGCACGACGCACGATGGTCTGCTGACCTTGCTCTGGCGTTACTTCCCGCAAGCCATCGTCGCCCTGCTGGCGCTGATCGTCCTCGGCTTGTGGCACGTTGCTGTGCGCCAAGGGCCACTGCAGGCACCTGCCCCGAGTGGCCGTCGCCAGTTGCAGGAACACTTGCGCGCCAGTGCTGATTTCATCGTGCGCCACAACGGTCAGCACACGCTGTTGCAAGCCCTGCAACAGGATGTGCTGCGCCGCGCTCGCCGCCGCCATCCCGGCTTCGACCAGTTGAATGTGGCTGAGCAATGGCTGGTGCTGTCGCGCCTGACCCGACAGCCGACCCGCGCCATCAGCCAAGCCCTGAGCCCGGTGCCGAAACAGCGCATGAGCAGCGCTGATTTCAGTCGCCAGGTGGCCCACCTGCAAACCTTGAGGAACACGCTATGAGTGAACAGATCGAGCCCGGCAGCGCCACTCACGCCGCCCAGCAACGCCAGCGTGCCAGCCAGTTGGCGCAAGCGGTGCGCGGCGAATTGCAGAAGGCCTTGATCGGCCAGAACAGCGTGATTGACGACGTGCTGACCGCGTTGATCGCCGGCGGCCACGTGCTGCTCGAAGGCGTCCCCGGACTTGGCAAGACGCTGCTGGTTCGCGCCCTGGCGAAATGCTTCGGCGGCGAGTTCGCGCGCATCCAGTTCACCCCGGACTTGATGCCCAGCGACGTCATCGGCCACGCGGTCTACGACCTGCAGAGCGAACAATTCAAGCTGCGCAAAGGGCCGTTGTTCACCCACCTGCTGCTGGCCGACGAGATCAACCGCGCCCCGGCCAAGACTCAAGCCGCATTGCTCGAAGCCATGCAGGAACGCCAGGTCACCCTCGAAGGCCGGGCGCTGCCGATCGCCCAGCCGTTCATGGTGCTCGCCACGCAAAACCCGATCGAACAGGAAGGCACTTATCCGCTGCCAGAAGCCGAGCTCGACCGTTTCATGCTCAAGGTGCGCATGGATTACCCGGAGGCCGAGCAGGAGTTGAACATGGTGCGTCAGGTCAGCCGCTCGACCCGTGCCGACATGCTCGATGTGCAACCGCTGCGCACGGTACTGCAGGCCAAGGACGTGCAGGCTTTGCAGCGCATCGCCAGCGAGCTGCCGATTGACGACCAAGTGCTGGATTACGCGGTGCGACTGGCACGCAGCACCCGCTCCTGGTCCGGCCTGACCCTCGGCGCTGGCCCGCGAGCCTCGATTGCGCTGGTGCGATGCGCCCGCGCCCGTGCGTTGCTGCGTGGCGGCGAGTTCGTGATCCCTGATGACATCAAGGGTTGCGCGCTCTCGGTGCTGCGCCATCGGGTGCGAGTAGCGCCAGAGCTGGACATCGAAGGCCTGCAGGTCGATCAGGTGCTGCAGCAGTTGCTCGACCAAGTGCCGGCGCCGCGCTTGTGAGAGTTCAGGAAAGATCAAAAGATCGCAGCCTTCGGCAGCTCCTACACGGAATCACGCTCCCTGTAGGAGCTGCCGCAGGCTGCGATCTTTTCAGCAGACAACCTGGTACAGCGCCATGAAACCTTCGCGCCTGTTATTGATCTGGCTCGCCGCCCTGTGCCTCATCGGTATCCTCACGGGCACCCTGCAAGCCCTCGACATCGACGTGCCCGCCCCGCTGTCGGCGATCAACTGGGGCTTGCTCCTGGCGCTGCTGGTACTGGCGATCATCGATGCGCTGCGCCTCAGCCACCGGCCCTCGCCACGCATTCAGCGCCAGACCCCAGGCAGCCTGGCGCTCGGACGCTGGAGCGAGGTACGGCTGCAGCTCAGCCATGACTTCAAAGAACCGGTTGCGGTGGATATTTTCGACCACGTGCCACAGGGGCTGAGCTTCGAAAACCTGCCGCTGGCGGTCGAACTGCAACCCGGGCAATACAGCGAGGTCGGCTATCGCCTGCGCCCGCTCAAACGTGGGCACTTCAGCTTCGAGCATTGCGAAATCAATCTGCCCAGCCCGTTCGGTCTGTGGACAGGCAGACGCCTGCTCGACGTGCGCGGCGAGATCCGCGTCTATCCGGACTTCGCCCGGCTGTACGGCGGCGAACTGCTCGCAGTGGACAATTGGCTCAGCCAGCTCGGCGTACGTCAGCGCCAGCGTCGTGGCCAGGGGATGGAGTTTCATCAACTGCGCGAATTTCGCGAGGGCGACAGCCTGCGCCAGATCGACTGGAAAGCCACCGCCCGTCAGCGCACGCCGATTGCCCGCGAGTATCAGGACGAGCGTGATCAACAGCTCATGTTCATGCTCGATTGTGGCCGGCAAATGCGTAGCCAGGATGGTGAGCTGTCGCATTTCGACCATGCGCTGAATGCGTGTCTGCTGCTGAGCCACGTGGCCCTGCGTCAGGGTGATGCCGTGGGGCTGAGCACCTTCGCCGTCGCGCAACCGCGTTTTCTCGCGCCGATCAAGGGTGCCAGTCAGCTCAAGGTCCTGCTCAACGCCGTTTATGATCTGGACAGCAGTCAGCGTCCTGCCGACTATTCAACCGCGACCCATCAGCTGTTGGCGCGGCAGAAGCGCCGGGCGCTGATCGTGCTGCTGACCAACCTGCGTGACGAAGACACCGAAGACCTTCTCGCCAGCGTCAAACGTCTGAGCCAGCAGCATCAAGTGCTGGTGGTCAGCCTGCGCGAGGAAACCCTCGATCGCGTGCGCAATGCCCCGGTACAAACCCTGACCGAGGCATTGGCCTATTGCGGCACGGTGGATTACCTCAATGCCCGGGCCGAGCTGCATGAGCAGTTGAATGCTCATGCAGTTCAGATGCTGGATGTGCGCCCTGAGGAACTGGGCTCAGCAATGGTGACGCGATACTTGAGCTGGAAGAAGATCGGAGCAATTTAACGACGTGGGAACGGATGAAAGCTCACGCCGCTAACGGCATCCAGTCAGTGCCGCGTTATTTATCTTCTGCATCCTCATTCGCGCTCCGCGCGATGACCCGGAATCGAGCACCATTTGAACCAACAATGCCCGGACTATACAACGACATCGCAAATTGCGTTTGCACGGGAACATCTACCTTCATTTTCCAGAGGACAATGCGTTGGTCGACTCTCCTTAGCACATTGATAGCTGGAGTAAAGATGATGCCTGGATGAGTGCATCCGACAGAGCATTGCCGACCGATCCAATCGACTGGAAAATGTCCCTGAATACTGACCTCGCTGCCTTGCACTAGAGGACTGATCACATGAAACGGAATGCTGACGATCAAATCATCGGCCATCAGTGCAACTTCGTTTATCACACGATTGTCATAGTCGCTCACCCATACATCAACACCAGCCGTGACATCGTCTCGCCCGCTCCTCACGGAAGCACTGAGCCTTGCTATTCCGGTGTCGGGGTACTCCGTCGGCAGAACCGAATGCCGAGACCAGCCGCTCGCATCAGTTTTCACCACTACCGATTGATTTGCCGTTAAAGACCAGGTCACCTCTATATTTTCTGCAGGCCTGCCGGTAGTTCGGTTCAGCACTTGTACCTGCGCAGACTGCGGTTTGGAAAGTTCCACAGCCGTACTGGCCACCGTCAGATCCTTTAGCTCCAAGTCATGACTAACGAAAAATTCCAGCGATTGTGAATTTTGGAAGCCTACCGTTGCAGTGAGTACGAAAGTCCCCAATTCCCACTGTTCGAAGTCCACCCGCGATTTGCCGTCAACTCCTGTTTTGGTGTCAGGTAAATTCCTTCCTGGAAACGCCCATACGACTTTTATTCCACCAACGGGCTTGCCGCTTGAATGCGATACAACGGTCACTTCCGCAATGATTCGCTGGCCGGGAAGAATAGTTTGCGCGGGGCTGGTCAACGACTCAATCACCGGCACTATGCCGAAATATCCCAGTCGCGCCATATCCCAACCACCCAGCCCGCCTCGGACAATGGCCGATAAGACTTCATCTACGTCAGCCGGATAATTAAAGGTCAACCGCGCAAGACCCTCCTCATCCGTCAGCGACGGCGTCAAGGTACTGCCTGCAAAATCCCAGCGCACCTGCACACCCGCCAGCGGTAAACCGGTACGTGCCGACACCACTTTGGCTATGGCATGCGCCTGTTGCTCATTGGGTGGCAAACGAGAATCTTCCGGTTCGTACAATTCGCTGATGACGCGCGGTTCTTCAAGCGTATACCGCAGCTCAACCGACTCCGCATGCGCCGTCTCTCCCACCGTCGCCGTCACCACCGCCGGACCCGGTGCCTGCGGTTTGAAGCGCACAGAGGCAACACCATAAAAGTCGGTCAGACGGGTGACCGTCCCCAAATCCTCGTTGCGCCAGGTCACCAATACTCCGGCGATACCCTGACCGGAAACGGACGACACCACTTTCACCTGCTCGACCAGTTCCTGCTCCCATTCCAGCATTTGCTGAATGCTAGTACTGGTGCGAAGTTTCCACACCTGCGCCCCCTCTCCCAGCGACATCGCGTTGGCCGGTGACAGACGGGCCAGACGCTCAGCCCCAAGACGCAAGGCGAAGCCACCGTCCTTCAAGTCGGCACAACGCAAGGAGTAGCGCAGAAAACCGAAGGCTGAAGGCTGGCGTGGCGCGCCGAGCGCGGGTTCGAAACTCAGCCCCAGTTCCACTGGCCCGGTACCGGTCAATCCCAAGGTCAGATCCTGCTCCAGTAGCGGGCTGTTGTCCGGGAACAGCACTTCGACGACATGTGAACCGTTGCGTCGCGGAAAGTAGGTGTGACTGCCCCATGGATGTTCATCATGTCCATCGAACCGCACCCGCACTTCCTCCCAAGGGTCACGGGCAAGTGCCGTAAAGGACAGGGCTCGCTGCTCTTTGTAGCCATCGAAGCGGCTGAGCACGTTGGCTACCACCTCCTGCTGACCCGCCGTAACCGGCAGCAGGCCAAAACCCGACCAGCCGAGGTCATCGCTGGCGACAGTGTCGGAGCCGATTGCGCTCGTCCACTGCACCGCCACCTGCGCGACTGCCTGGTGGGTGAAAGCCGAGACCACCCGGATCCAGCTCCAGGCTTTATCCTTGCCAAGGACGGCATCGACCGCGGACTCACGCCAGTCTTCGATTCGCAACTTGTTGTGGCCGAGCAGCATCGGGTTGGCGGTCATGGACAGGTTCAATGCCGGCAAATAAAGACCCAGCATAAAGGTGCCGGAGACCTTGCTCGCGCTGAAGTCCAGTACCCATCCGACACCACCGTCTTCGAGTGGCCGGGCAGTATCGAGCGGAGGTTCGACGCTCGCGTCCAGCTCTTCAGCCGGGGTTCCCAGCCACATCAACGTCCCCTGCAGTCCCACCAGAGGGCTCAAGGCATTGGGCAGGTAGCGCAAGCTGTGCGTGGCCCCGATGCAGGGAAACATTCTCTGACTGGCGATTGTCGCAGTCATCTGATCCAGCATCACCGTCAGTTCATCCACAAGCTCTGTAGAGATCAGCCGCCCGAACAACTCCCGGGGCGCGGCAAGCACCGGACTGCTCAAGGTCAGGCTGAACAGACTGCTGGTACTCGAGGCAACCTGCGAACTGAACGTCCACTCCAGACCTTTTGCCTCAAGCTTGCGCGGCTCGCCGATAGACGTGACGGTCAACCCGATTCCCGGCGACTCCCCCCGCCATTGCAGCGTCACCATCTGGTCAAGCAGCACACTGCCGGCCGTGGGTTCGACTTTCAGTGTGTGTGGGGCTCCGCGCCAGCACAGCAACCCCAACTCGGCCAGATCGACTGCGACATCGTCGAACAAAATCCTGACCTGATTCTTCCACGGACTGCTGGCCAGCGCCGTCACTGCAAACGTTCGCTCTATCGGCACCGCGTCATCGTGCGCCCGCACGCGAGCGGTCACCAGCAGCTCACCAGCGCGGCTCGGTTGATACAGCACACTGGCCCAGCCGCCGAGCCCCGATCGGGTGACAATCGTGCCTTCGGGCGTCTGCCAGTCCACCCGTGCATTGTTGACCGGCTCGCCGTCGCCACTGGTGACCACATGCACCACCTGCACCCGCAACAGAACACTTTCGCCTTCGTCCACCACGGGAAACTTGTTGGCCTCCTGAGCGTCGCCAATGCGCACCAGATTGCGTGCCAGTGACATCGGTTTTCTGTCCGAACGCAGCAATAACTTTGAGCACGAAAGCTGTAACTGGAAACGCCCGTCAAGCTCGTCCCGGCAGTCCAGTTCCCAGCTCAAGTCAGCGGCGTCGGACGGCACCCATTCCTCCAGCTCGGGACGTACCCGCACACCCAACTGTGCCGCGGAATCGCCTTCCCAGCGCATGGCCAGTTCGCTGCCACGTAACGCCTCAGGCAGCCGCACACTCAGCTGATAAGTCGAACCCCGATTGGGATAACCGGTCTTTTGCGCCCAAGGCGAGGCATCGCCTTCTACCACGGCCAGTACGTCTTTCCATGGATCGGTCGCCAGCACACGAACGTCCAGCTTCGTGGTCTCGACCCCGCTGGCGTAGTAAGGGCTCGCCACCGAGGCCAGAATGGCGATGTCGCCTGCTGCAACGGGCAGATAATCGAAATACGCCCAGCCTTCCGGGTCGGTGGGTGTCGTGCTCAGAACCCCCCGCTCTTCTGTGGCCCAGGTCACCGTGCGCCCCGCCAGAAACTGACCGGTGTACCAGGACGCCACTCGCACCCCCAGACGCACTGATTGTTCCAACTCCAGCACCGGGAAATACGCGGCTTCCAGCACCTCACCAAACATCAGCCGGTGATGCCCCAGCGAGACCTGCATCGAGTATGGCTCGGCGGTGAACTGGTTCACCAGTTGCACCGTGAACAAGTAAGGTTCCTGATTACCGATCAACGGGCATTGAAGGAACCACGGTGAATCCAGTGGTTGATCCACGCCCCAGGCAGGGGTCGCAATAATGGCACCTTGTGGATTGTCATCGCACACCAACGCAGCTTTGGTGTGCAGCCAGGGACTGTCGGGGGCGAGTATGAACTCAAGTCGGTGCTGAAAGTTCTCCGTCGCGCCCAGCCCCAGAAAAATCGATTCGTCAGGCAACAAGTGCTCTGCGTCTACCTTCACCGTGCGCATCTGCGGCAGCTCAAGGTGCAAGTCCAGGCGAATGCGGGTGATCACAACCTGCAGGTGATAGTCCTCGGGATCAGCATTGGCCGGAGCGACGATTGTGAGGCGAATCTTGTCTTGGCGCTGTACCGGCAGATCCAACGGAGCGTTGTAGAACGTCGGTTTGAAATCCAGCGGCTGCCCACCGGCAATCCGGACCTGATCCTCCGCGGAGTTGCGAGGGTTGCCCGGCGGCAACAGTATTTCTCTCAACGGGGTGCCATTTTCAGCCGTGATAAGTATTTTTCCCGGTTCGGTGTGCCGCGTTTCATACAAAAAACTCAGCACATACCTGGCGCTGGCACCCGGTTCCACAGGTAAAGTGAACTGTTGGGAGACAGAGGCACGGTTTCCCGCAGTAAGCACTTTAATCTGCACATCCTCATACACCTCGCCTTTGACTGAAATCTCGCGGGGATTGTCGCCCTTTTCCCAGAACTCCAGAGCCTCACGGAAATCCCCATTGAGCACCAGACTGTCATTAGCCTGAATCACCGGTTCAAACATGATGGTCTGCTCCTTGGTTATTCCGTGACTGTCGGGAAGTCAGCGCCCGGGTGACGAGGTCTTTGACGGCGAGGGTAAACGTCGGCTCACCGGCCTTGGCCGTGTATCGGACGCGCACAATGATGTCGGTAAGCGATTCGAGCATCGACGCTTGCCCCGCGCTTTTGGGCCAGGGAAAGTGCAACTGCCAGCGCGAAACCGCGCCGGTGTTCTCGAACGGGTTGAGCAAGCCCTCGTCCGGTTTACCGGCGTTCATACCGTTGTCGGCGATCCCTACCGATAAACCGATCTGCTGACCACTGCGCAAATTGAACAGCACCTCGGCCGGCGCCACCTTGCCCGCCGGCTGATGCAGGTACTCGACCGAGCGTGCCGAGGCCTGGGTAGCGGTCATGCTGCCAATCTGCAGCAGCGTCGCCTGTACATCCTGATAAGTTCCGAGCACTCCGGGCAGATCGACCTCGACCAGGTTGATCAGCCGGCAATATTCGCCGGGGTGATCGCGATCGAATGACAGCTGCGTCAGCTGAAATTCCAGCGTGCCCTTGTCGATCAGCTCTTTTAGTGCCTGGGCCCAGTCGGAAAACCCCGTCTGCGGATCAACCCGGTCATCGAACAACCGTCGCAACGAAACGGTCTTGACCCGCTCCAGACGGCGCTCATGGCTTTGCAGGTACAGGCGATCCATGCGCAGCAGGTATTCGCGCAAGTGCTCACCGGCGGTCAATCCGTGACGGTTGTCCAGCCAGACCTGCGGTAACGCTTCAGCGGTTTCGTAATCGCCGGTTTCAGCACTCAACGACGCACGGGCACTCAGGCACAGACTGACCACCGCATCGTAAGCCTGATAGTGCAAGGCCTTGAGCTGGCCCAGAAGCCAACCGAACAATTCTGCGTTGGTCGCACGTTTTTTCAGATAGTTGTAGAGCGTCAGAGCCTGACCGTTGGCCCGCCGGGTTTGCTCCAGACTCGTCCTGGCCGCTTCGAGGGCGAATGTTTGCGCGGCGATCTGCTCGGCCAGCGCCCCGACTTCGGCCAATGCCTGATCGCGTTGCAATTCCCACTCTCTGCGGCGCAGGCGGTAGCTTTCGGTGATGGCCTGTTTATCCGCGTCGACCTGCAACAGCATCGCGCCGATTTCCAGACCGAAAACCACGGCATCGGCGATTTTTTCTGGACGATGACCACCGTTGGCCACGCCGAAAATATTCGGCAGGGCCCCCACGACCGCGCCTCCGGTCTTGATCGCGTGCGTCCCTGCATTCATCCATTTGACGGCCTGCAGCTTTTCCATGACCTGGTATTCGGCATCGCTGATGTGTTCGTCGTACCAGGCCTTGTATCGATCGGCCCGCTGCCTGGCCATGGCCTGACTCTGCCTCAGGCCCGTGAGTCCCGCTTCAAGCTGGGCAATGGATTGTTCTTGAACCGTGCGGGCGTAGTCGCCCAGTTCCTTGAGATGCTCTTGCTGCAGTTCTTCCTGCTCGGCCCGATCGCGCTGTTCCAGCAGGCGCAAAACCTGGCTGCCGTACTCCTGTAATGTCTGCACGGCGCGCAAGGCCGCCTCGTAGGTGACCCGCCAGCGGAAGGCGCCCACCACCAGACGTCCGCCCATCGGCCGCGGCATGCCAATCCCGCCAGCGGCCAGATCGAGCAACAATTGATTGGGATCGGTGGGCGGGCTGAACAGCGGAACGTCCAGTAGTTTGCCATCCAGGGTCAGGTTGTTGCGCAAGTTGTTCAGTCGCTGGCCCGGCCAGTCGAACAGATCAAGCAACTGTTCGTTGATCGGCAGTTTGAACGGCTCGTTCGCCAGCAGGCCCAACAACGGTGAAGCTTCGGCAGCCGGAGGAATGTCTGCCGGAGCAAACTGCAGTTCCTGCTCGAACTGTTCGAGCATCGGGCGGTTCGTGCTCCGCTTCAACAAGTCATCAACCGTCCGCGCTTGCCAGCGAGTCACCGCCCGGGCAAAGGGCGGCTTGCCCATCAGAAACTCGGCTTGTACGTAACACAGTTTTGCCGCCACCAGCGCATCGCGGGTGAGCTGGCGGTAGTACCAGTCGCCCCACGCGACCAGGTTTCTCACGTACTCGGTGAACACCAGAATCCGATAGTGTCGTGGTGCGGCATAGGCAATCGCATCAGGATCGGTGGGCATCTGTGTTTCGTACCCGACGTTCCCCTCGCTCGCCAGGGGGCGGCAGCGCCAATAACGAGGTTTCTTCGGTTCGACCGACGTTTCAACGGCTTGCGGATCGAACACATAATGCAGCCAGTTCTGCGCCTCCAGATAGCGATCCTCAGCCCGCAAACGGGTCGCCACCAAATGCGGCAGATGAAAAAACAGCTCCCAGAAATACAGACCATTGGCCCCGTCGAACGCCCCGTTCGGCTCAGCGATCGGACCCGCAGCTGGAGGGGGTTCCGTCAGGAACTGGGTGTCCCAGTCCAGTACGGCCTCCACGGAAATATTGCTGCGCAGCACCAGCTCCGGGCCGAACAGCGAGTTCAAGCGTGTGCGAGGCAACATGCCGGGCTGTCTGAATCCGATAAACTGCGCGGCATTCAGCGTATTTTTTTCCAGCGTCGGCGGCACGAAACGAGTGATCCCGGTCAGCGAGACTGTAAATTGCCTGCTGCCTTGTTCGGCGTTGCTCAAGGAGAAGTCGACCAGCCCGGTGAATCCACCTTTCGAGCGCTTGAGGTGCATCCAGTCGGTGGCCCACCCCCCTGCAATCGGTTTTGATGCCTTGACAGGTTCAGGGTCGCCTACTGCACCATTGCTCAGTGCCAGCTCAAACTCGGCGAGCTCGCTGATGATTCCGCCCCTCTTCCGACATAGCCCCCTGACCCAGAGAAGATCCTCTGTACCCTCCTCCGAAAACACCGCCTGCAGCCCGTAATAATCCGTCAGCGCCCCCGAGGTCTCACTCTTGATCGCGACCACTGGCTGATTCTTCGGTGTCAGCGGATGCTGCAAGGTCAGAATATCGGTGAAGCGATGAGTGGCCAGATGATCGAGCCAAGTGCCGTCGTCTTCGTCCAGCGAACGAAAAAGCACGTCACGGGTGGTGGCGCGTATGTTCAGACCCGCAGGGCTGGTGAGCAATACACCCAGCCGTCCCTTGGGGTGAATGAGGTCATCGGCCAACGTCATCGCCAGCAACCGGGCACCCGCGCTGGTATCGCTGTCCTGATCAGCTCTGTACAAGCACAGGGGTGCGGACCATTCCGCGTTCTGGCTCATGAACGCCAGGTTGATATCCAGCTTGGGGGGCAAATAGCCGTCCTCCCCTTTTTTACCCACCTGGTCGCGCCATTCGGCCCACACCAGACACATGCGTCCCGCCCAGAACAACGGCCGTAAATCCAGAACCCGACCTCCCACCGGAATGTCGACGGGTTGCCATTCACTCCATGTCGCCGGGTTGACCGGATTACCGGCAGCGGTGAGTTCGATGTCGGCCTTGCGCCAGTAATACTGCAACGGCTGCACCCGCTGACGACCGATGAAACAGTAAGTTGCACGGCTCGGCGAATCGCCATCCAGACAGGCGCTGATAATGTCCAGATTGCAGGTCTGTTCGAATACCTTGAGGTATCCCTGCAACGCACGCCGCACCGAATCGTCGGTCAGACGCGTCTGATTCAAATCATTTTCCAGCGCCTTGAACAGACGTGTCTTGCGTTGCCGCACAAAGGGATTGATGAAGTTTTCCGGATAGACCGCGATCAACGTCAGCGCCGCCCAGTCGGGGTAATTGCTGTACAGCTCCCAGAGCTTCAATTCCGCCGCCGGGAATGCGATGTCTTTGTAGCCTGGCTCAAGCTTGCGATAAGCCGCATGAATGAATTGCTGCGCGCAACCGGTCGCCTCGGCAACCCATGAACTTTGCACCGGGTAGTTGTCCAGCGGATCCATGCGCAATAACTCGAACAGATCCTGCGGCGTTTTCACGAAAGGGTATTTCTCCCTGGCAGCCTGACCGATGCAGTACTCGACCAATGCTGCGCGGCGTTTTTCCAACAAGGGAGACAATTTGCGTTGAGTCATGGTCTTGTCCTGAGTCGTGGGGTGAACGCTGCGTCAACCAACGCTGTCATTGGAGAATTGGTGCTTCGGTGAAAGTGACCGGGTCAAAATATATTTCGCTGTTATTGGCTTCGCAGCGCACGCTGAAAATGAACGTGCCACCGGACGAACTCGACACGTACACCCGCGTAATCCCCTCGGCATCGGCATAATTCTGTTCGGGACGGATCACCGCCGAGCCGCTACTGCCGCTGGCGGGTCGGGCATACCAGCGCACCAGACGGTTGCGTCCGGGGTTTCGATAGTTGTCGCGCAGCGTGGCGTACAACGCGACTTCCTGCCCCGCAGGAACCGGTTCCAGCGGCACCAGAGACGTTAATGGTGCCGGGAAGAAGAGCGTCTCGGGGTCATCGGTGATGTTGATGGCCGGGGCCTGTTGCGCATCGATCAGGTCAAGCCAGAACAGCGGCGTTTCCTGCCCCATGACCTTGCCCGGCAGATACTCGACCGATACCGTTCCGTCGACCTCGGTGGCCTTGGTCGCAAGCGTGCCGAGGCTCACCTGCCAGTACACGTTGACACCACTCAATGGCCGCTTGTCGGCATCGAGCAGCGTCACGGTAAACATCACTTTCTCGTCGGGTTTGCCGGCCACCACCTCAGTCTTGTCTACAACACAGGTCATGGTGACCAGCGGTTGCGCTACCTCATCGGCGAAGGCGCCCACCGACTCACGGTTGTCTGAAAGGCTGAACAGCGAGCGCTCGGCAGCGACTCGATAAGCATCCCTGTCTACGGTCTGCGGCAGGTTCCCCACGAGGAAAATCGTCAGGGCGTCCATGCCGCTGTCCCGGGCCAATACGCGGACGCGCATCAGCAAATCGAGCTGGGGCAGTGTCTTGAGAATCTTCAACGTCGGGTCGATGCGGCTGACACATTCACGCACCTCCTGCACGCTCCAGTCGAAAAACGTCGCCAGCCGCAACGCGGCCGCTTCCTGTGCCAGGCGCAACGCATCGCCTGTCAGAGGGCTGGGCAATGCATTGACCTGACGCAGGTAGTCGAGCAGTTTGCCGGCCGGCTGCTCGCTCAGCTCGAAGGCCCGACCCAGCGCGCTCAGGTAATACAGGGTACGAATCGTCAGCTGATGTCGATCGTTCTGAGCCATCCAGGCCTTGTGGCCGTATTGCAGAAAGTCGTCGAGCAACACCGCAGACAGATCCAGCTGGTTCGTCACGGCGCTGCGACGTCGCACATCAGCCAACAAGCTCAGCAGCGGGTCGGACTGTTCAGAAGCACGTGCAGCGTGGCTGAGCGCATCAGCGGCATCATGATCGGCACGTGCGCTGACCTGAGACAACAATTGATAAACCGTGGACTGTGCCCAGGTCAGCATCAGCAATCCGCGTTCGATATCAAGGCCGGTGTACGCCACCAGACACTCCCTGGCGACCGAGACCTGCGCTTCCCGCGCCTGCAACAGCACGCCGAGCATTCGCTCGACAAGCGCGCCCCGAACACTGGCATCGTTCTCGCCCAGCCCTTCCCTGATGGCCTGGTCGAAAATCTCCCGGGCCAGGCTCAAGTACTGGGCCTCGGGTAATTGCAGATCGATGATCAACCCCCTGTGGTCGACCAGCTTGGTCAGCAATTGCAGCCAGTCCAGCCCCTCCAGCGAGGGTACGCCAGCCATCGACAACCCGGCATTGTTGAACAGCGTCGCCGGCAGCAGGTTAAGAATCTGTTCAAACAACCGACGCTCAGCCTGCGTGGCCACCGCCAGCGCCTGCAGCGGTGCCACCTGATTCAACATCCATAGGACAGGGATTTCGCGATCCCTGCACCAAGACACACAGGCGTGCAGGGCATCAATCAGATTGAGCACATCCGGTGGGGTTTCGCTTTCGGGCGGTGTGTACAGGCGCGGTACGCCTGCGAGCCCGTCGACCCAGCGCTCGCCACCCAACAGGGTCAGCATCAGCACCCCTTCGACCGGGGTAATGCCCAGTAACCGTGGCAACTTCACCAATCGGTAGAAACTCGAAATGACTGCCGGGGAGCGCCGGAGCGTGCCGTTAAACCCGTGTGCCCGTTCGATCGCGACCGCAAGGTAGGCATAAGTCTGCAGATCGATAGCCAATCCGCTGCACAACTGACTGATCGTCAGTTCCGCCCCAGACTGCGCCGGCAGCGTCGCAAATGCTCCGCCGTCCAGCATCAGCGGCTGACGATAATTGCCCTGGCTGTTGAAGGTACGATCGAACAGTGACAGGACATCGGCACGGCCGTAAATCGGGATTTCATCGATAAAAACCGCGAAGTCCTCTGCCGAACAGCCAAAGCGTTCACGCAGCGACTGAAACAAGCCGAGGGCCTGCACCTGATGAGTGGAAATCCACCACGGGGCTGCCAGTTTCGCCTGACGTGCCTCTGCCCTGATCGCCGCCGTCAACAACGCATCCACCTGCTCGCTGGGCAGCTCCAGCCATCGATCCAGGCGCAACTTGCGATTCATTCGCTCGTAGCGGTCAATGGTGTCCGGGGTTTGTGTAAAACGATGCAGAAAAGTTGCGCTGTCTTCACTGTAAGCAATGCCGAGTGCCGGACTGGTCGCGGCATTGAGATACACCGAGCCGGATCGCTGGCTCTCGTCAGCGCCCGGTTGCTCGCTTTCATACACAGTGACGTTGGCCGAACGCGTCGGGGCGAATTCGCGAATCGACAGCAACGACTCGATATCCCGGGTGTCCAGCCCTGTGTGCTGGCCAAAGAACTTTACCTGATTGAGGTCCTGCCAATCTTCTTCGGCCGTACCAAAGTTGCGTTGGTAATATTCGAGTTTCTCTGCCTCGTCAGTGGGCGCTTCCGTCAACAGTTCACGCTGGTGGGGGCCCAACCGCGACGCATGGGTAAAGGCGCGCCCGGCATTGTTCTCCCACACCTCAGGCTGCAGGAAGTAGGGATAGGCCAGATCCACCACCTGGACGATATCGCCCACCGACAGGCCATGTTCACGGGCGACAAAATCAAGCGTGACCCAATGCTGGTGGTACGGCAGACCGTTGGGATAACGGGTCTGGATCAACGCCTCTTCGAGGTCAGCAGTATTATCGTTTACCTTGATGAACGTTTCGAGCACCGGGACGATGATGTCCAGCGCCGACACCGCCTGATGCACGGCATTGAAGTCAACCAGCAGCTTCTTCAGATCCTGACGACGCTCATGCAAATCGAATTTTTCGTCGCTGCCAACGGCGTATATTTTCTCCTCGATCCAGCGCAACAGCTCAATCAGGTAGGCCACCGGGGAGACGATTGACTCCAGTGCCTGCGGCGGACAGAGGCCATCGAAATCTGGCGAGAACAGCTGCTCGTAGCTTGGCCCTTCGACCCTCGACAACAGACCGCTGGCGGGGCGCGTTATCCGGGCGTTCGAACCGCTCAACGAGTGTTCAATGAACCGGCGCCGGACGAACACAGCCAGGCTGTTGGCTCTGCGTAAAAAGGTCTGCGCATCGTCGGGGTTCAACCGGTAATGCCTGACCAGCCCCTGAACGCCTTGCTCGACCAGCGGAAAAATCGAACCACCGTTTTCGAGGTGTTCACAAAAATCGGCGTAGCTTTCGCGCTGTTCGTCACTGAAGACTTGTTTCAGCCACTGCTGCACTGGGCGGATCAAAGGCTCGGTCATGGTCGGGCTCCCGGAGCAATCGACGTTATCTCGAAACGCTCGCTTTCAACCCAGTCGGATACGGTCGAGCCGTCCGCTGCGTCGGTGATGGTTTGTTGGAATCGACACCACTGGCCGCCCGGGAGCAGGGGTTGCGTTGCTTCGCCGCACCAGCCTTCAGCAGTGACGGCAATGCCTGCGCTCAGCGCGGTTTCAGGGTTGAACCAGGGCACTACGCGCCCGACGCCCGTGCGTCCCTTGCCGACGAAGCGCAGCGGATGTTCTACCCAGAATCCCGGCGCCGGTTCATCGATAGTTGGCAAATATGTGCCCAATACCACTGGAAGTGCAGCCGAGGCGGCAGATTCGAAATCATCACGCGAAGCCACCGCCACCAGATTCGCGGGGCCGAGGGACTGCCCCGTTTCAAGCATCAAGGACCAGGTACGGTCCTCAAGCACCGGAGCGCTCGCTCGCACCGTGCCTCCGTTGCCTGTCAGCATCACAAGAACGGTGTCACCCGGATAGCCGAAGCCGGACACAACGACCTGACGACCGATGTGCACGCCCCGCTCAGGGCTTTCGATTACTGGGACGGCTGGCACCACTTTGTAGGTGCGCGGAGCGCTTTCTTTTGACTCGTGGGTCTCCAAGAATTGCCGGCCCTTCACGGTGTAATTGCCGACCGGCAGCGTTACCTCGGCACGCCATTCGCCCACAGAGTTGACCGGGACTTTATCGAGCAGGATTTCACTCGGATTTTCACGCCAGATCGTCACTTGACCAAAGGGTTCGGCGGTGCCCGAAAGCGTCGAGGTACGGGTCAGCGATTGATTCGGCGCCGGCACCTTGATGACCGGCGGCACCAGCACTACAAAATAGCTGCGCACGGCACTGGGCAAAGAAGGTCTGCCAGCAATGGTTTGCACGGCTTCGATCTGGTATTTGCGAAACTCGAGTTTTTTCAGTTCGACGAACCAAGCGTTATGAGTGGTCAGACGTTTCGGCTCACCCAGATTCCGCCCGAATTGCGCGTCCCGCAGTTGCAATGTCGCACCGTTGTAGCCGTTGACTCCGCGCACGGTCATGTCGTAGTGGGTGTCTGTGTTTTCAGTCGGTTCGGTGATCACCAGCCGCTCCGGGCTGACTGAAAACGCTTGCGAAGCGGGCGGCGATGCGCGTCCGGCAACGCTCTGGATCACCGTCACGGTGTGCTCCCTGTCCGGAGCGAAGCCGGCGTCGCGCTTGAAGGTCCATGTGCCGCTGGTGCCGACCGGCCGGTGCTCGTTCGCACTGTCGCTGTACATCAGCCTCAGCATCGCGCCGGGCCAGCAGGTGCCGGAGATCTTCGGTGACAGTCCATCGTCCTCGACGGCAGTGATGATGGGGGCCAGCAGCGGCACGCTGATCGTCATTTCCACCGGGTCGGAAGCCAGCGCACCGTCCTTTTGCACCAATAGCACCACCTTGGTGGTGTTCGGTTCCCAGCGTGCAGATGCCTGTGCCGACCAAACCAGAGCCGATACCGATGCCGGCGGCGCAATCGCCGCTCCGGTAGCCTTGTCCGTCACGTGCACGGTCGCGCCACTGACCCCTTTGCCAGACAGGATCGGCGTGTAATCGACCACCGTATAAGACAGGTCAGTCGGTGCTGGAAAACGGTCGATATTGATGATCAGCTTTACCGCCTCCGACTCCGCATTACCCAGTTTTTGCACGACTCGCACCGTGCGCGTCGAACCTGGCGCCCAAGCTTGAAAAGCCCGGGTCGACCAGCCTTGCGCCGTGACGGTGGTTGCCGGCGCAACCGCATTGCCATTGGCCTCGTCGGTAACCTCGACCGATGCGTCGGTAACGCCCTTTCCGGTGAAGGTGGGGGTGTAATTGGAAACGGTGTAAGTCACCTCCGTGGGCGGAGGCAGTTTCGATGAAGTTTTGAACAGGTACTCATGCGAAGGAATCCAGCCCCCGGCGTTATCGGAAACCTTCTGCACGATCTTCAGATCGTAGTCGCCGATGGGCCAGTTCTGTGAAGTTGTTCTCCAACTGCCTGCGGTCACGACTACGGCAGGTGGCAGCGTCGCACCTGCCGGGCCTTTGACAATCGTGATCTCGACTGTGGCGTTGGTAAGCCCTGCACCGGAAAACTCGATGGTGGTAAGGGTTGGATTGGTGACGCTGACGGAGGTCAGTGCTGGCGGGCGGACTTTGAAAGTACGTGGCGGACCCACATCAGAAGTAACCCCTGACACCGTTTGCTTTGCGACGATCGTGAACGAACCGAACGGCATGTCTCGGGTGAACGTCGTGACCCGCCATTGTCCGTTGCTATCTGCCGTGCCCTGGCCAATTTTATATGAATGTTCTAAATCCTTGAGGACTTCGACGACGGCGCCTGAAGCAGCTCGCCCCCCAGCGATTGTGCCTCTCGGATCGGTCACTGCGCCTTCGGCCGGCGTCGTGATTGTCGGGCGCAGAAGCAAGGTGAAGAATTGCGGAGTGGTCCAATCATTCATGTCACGGTGGCCAGCCGTGATATCGACGCGACCGCCGTCAGGGTAGTTGGACTGGTTGAATGATGCTTCCCATGTATCGTCAGGCTTGACGGTTGTCGTGGCGTGTAACACAGCGCCCCCCGGTGTCATCACATCAATGACTTTGCCTGGCGTGCCTCGGCCTTTGATCAGCAATCCGCTGGCCGACTGAAGCACAGCGCCGTTCGCCGGAGAGTCGACGCGTGGTGCCACGTACCTTGGCTTGAGGTTAACGATATTGGACTTACCGGAGTTCTGGTTGCCAATGATTTGCTCGGCGTAGAAAGCCAATACGCCGGGTGGCAACCCGATGGAGGTATTCCACCTCCCGTTGCTCAGGACAGAAGCAGTACCCACTGGAATTTCGGTACCGTTGTTCTGACACTTCAAGTGAATTGTGCCGGGGACAAGCCCGTTTCTACCGGAAACAGTGAACGGCTTCTCGACATCGATCTCGGTTCCGGAAGTCGGAACCTCGATAATCGGTTTCTGTGCTGGATAGATATCAAGGCCCCAACCTTCGTCGGGTTCAACATCGTTGTTGGTTCCGTCGTAGTCAACCCGGATTGCCAGCGACACGCCAAAATCAGGAGGGCCGAGCAGGGAGTCGAGAAAAATTTCGTAATCGTGCCATTGGGTGTCCTGACGCATGGAGTCAGGGGATTCCTTGCGAACCCAGTCACGAGCTTGAAGACCCACATCTATATTGGCGCGATACCAGTTCCCGTAGCGCGTGGTCATCTTGTAACGCAAGGTCTTTACATAGATGCGGCCGGATTCGAACTTGTACCGGCACACCATTTCAGTTTGCAACTGCGGCACTCGGGGGTGGGTCTGGTAAAGCGATGTTTCGACCGCGTCCGCCCAGAACACCTCGGAAAACTGCGCTCCATCGCCCAGTTCCTTGAGTGATCCGTCTGCCAGTTTCGTGACCTGAGCGATACTGATCTGAACCTTTTCGGTATCAAGCCAGGCTCGTCCTTTCTCGTCGTCCTCGACGGTTTCGTTCATGTCGGCAGTGCTCCGGGCAATGGGTCGCTCACGTTGTGGGATCAACATACGTGTGCTCATTGCGCGCAACCACTGTCAGAACTGACAGTTCAAAAGATCCAATTCATCTAAAAAAACACTGCTTGATTACTAGAACAGCTAAGGCTTTCCACGCCCAACTTCGACACGCGCAGCTAACTACATCGTCTTGTGCCTTTGCCTACAGATCCGCCAGAATCCGCCGGCTTGTGCGCCTTGCCGATGCCCCGTAACGTGATCCGTGCCGCTGCCAATCAGTGGTCGGGTTTAGTCGCCCGGGGGGTTCACCAATGTGCATAAGTGTCATCAAATCGGGTATTCCCTATCCCCGCACTCGATGGTGGCTGTGCACAGGGCGCCCTCGGGCGCGCCGGTATTTCGTATGCCTCCCGGTCGACTAACCTGCTTACAGCCGCCACCCTCGCGCAATTCCGTGGATCGCGGCATGCAGATGTTTCCCGTTGCGGCGCAGAAGACGCTGGACAGTGAGCGGGCGATTGCTGTGGGTTAGCCTGTAGATAGATGTTGTCTGGGCTGACGCCATCGCGGGCAAGCCCGCTCCCACAGGGATTTGTGGTGTGCACAAACGCTTTGATCAACCGAGGACACTGTGGGAGCGGGCTTGCCCGCGATGGCAATCGTGCGAGCGCCGCCGAAGTCAGGCCGAAGCCGGCAATGGCTGGAAGCTGAAGTACTGGCGCAGCGCCTCGACCAGTTGCCCGTATTCCGGAGGCGGGCGTTGCAGGCTGAAACCGGCATCGTAATGCAACGGTGTTGCGTCTTCCTGGCACCACAGGCAACACGCGTTGAGGTCGATCACCTGCTGGCAACCATCGCTGGCAGGGATTTTCAGGCGTAGACGGAATTCGGCGCCGATCATCATCGGCAACTGACTGATGAGCATCAGCCCGTCTTCGGACACGTTGCCCAGAAAACCGATGGGTTTGTCGGTGACGCTGTTGTACACCCGGAGGAAGTACGGCAGTTGATGCCGTTCGATTCGGCGGTCGGTAAACATGCGCAGTACGCCATGCAAGGCTCCATCACAGAGCCGCACCTTTGCTTCGGAACGTGCCCGTCTCGCAGACACACTCTCCCCGCTCCCGGTGTGACGGTCGCCAGTACGCCATCACCTCAACCTCTACCAGTCGCAGGTGTTGCCCCGGTTCAGGCGCCAGGCGCAGAACCGGATCACTGGACTATAGCTCAGCTTGTACAGTCGGCCAGCGTTTGTACGACACTCGGCATCAGAAGCGTTGCGAACCTGGCGCGGCCGCTGCGCTGCGCGTCGGGTAATGACCCAGGCTCTGCAGGGTTTCCAGGCGCGCGCGAGCGCGGAAGGCGTATTCGCTGTTGGGGTAAGAGGCGATGATGAACTGGTAGGTCTGCGCCGCGTCGATGTACATTTTTTGCCGTTCCAGACACTGGCCGCGCATCATCGACACTTCCGGCCACACATACGGGCGGGCCCGGCTGGCGCGTTCGACCTTGGACAGTTCGAGCATCACCTGCTCGCAATTGCCCCGGTCATAGGCGCTGTAGGCGTTGTTCAGATGATGGTTCATCGACCAACGGGTGCAGCCCGTGACGGCGAGGACGCTGAGGGCAAGGGCGGCAATGGGCACGAATCGCATGGGGTATTCTCCTGTCTTGTGATCATTATCGACCTCGGGCGAGAAATCTTCAGAGCCCTTTGTTCCGATTGTCGCGTTCAATAAAGAAAACAATAAGTAGTGCAAACGAACAATGACTACACCCAAAGAGCGTAGTAGCCTCTGCGAGCGCTTGAACCTGAGGAGTCTTTGCATGTCCGTCCGTCGTACCAAAATCGTCGCTACCCTTGGCCCGGCCAGTAACTCGCCGGAAGTTCTCGAACAGCTGATTCTGGCTGGTCTGGACGTCGCCCGTCTGAACTTCTCCCACGGCACCCCCGACGAGCACAAGGCTCGCGCGAAGCTGGTGCGTGACCTCGCGGCCAAGCACGGTCGCTTCGTCGCCCTGCTGGGCGACCTGCAAGGCCCGAAAATCCGTATCGCCAAATTCGCCAACAAGCGCATCGAGCTGAAGATCGGTGACAAGTTCACCTTCTCCACCAGCCATCCGCTGACTGAAGGCAACCAGCAAGTGGTCGGCATCGACTACCCGGATCTGGTCAAGGACTGCGGCGTGGGCGACGAGTTGCTGCTCGACGATGGTCGCGTAGTGATGCGCGTCGAAACCGCCACCGCGACCGAACTGCACTGCATCGTGACCATCGGCGGCCCGCTGTCCGATCACAAAGGCATCAACCGTCGCGGCGGCGGCCTGACCGCGCCGGCCCTGACTGAAAAAGACAAGGCCGACATCAAGCTCGCCGCCGAAATGGAAGTCGACTACCTCGCCGTGTCCTTCCCACGTGATGCGGCCGACATGAACTACGCCCGTCAACTGCGCGACGAAGCCGGCGGCACTGCCTGGCTGGTGGCGAAGATCGAACGCGCCGAAGCCGTGGCCGATGACGAAACCCTCGACGGTCTGATCAAGGCCTCCGACGCCGTCATGGTTGCCCGTGGCGACCTCGGTGTGGAAATCGGCGACGCCGAGCTGGTGGGGATTCAGAAGAAGATCATTCTGCACGCACGCCGCCACAACAAAGCGGTGATCGTGGCGACCCAGATGATGGAGTCGATGATCCAGAACCCGATGCCGACCCGCGCCGAAGTGTCCGACGTGGCCAACGCCGTGCTCGACTACACCGACGCCGTGATGCTGTCTGCCGAATCCGCTGCCGGCGCTTATCCGCTGGAAGCCGTGCAGGCCATGGCGCGCATCTGCGTCGGCGCTGAAAAGCACCCGACCAGCAAGACGTCCAGCCACCGCATCGGCAAGGAATTCGAGCGCTGCGACGAGAGCATTGCCCTGGCGACCATGTACACCGCCAACCACTTCCCGGGCGTCAAGGCGATCATCGCGCTGACCGAGAGCGGCTACACCCCGCTGATCATGTCGCGTATCCGTTCGTCGGTGCCGATCTACTGCTTCACCCCGCACCGCGAAGCCCAGGCCCGCGCGGCGATGTTCCGTGGCGTGTACACCGTACCGTTCGATCCGGCTTCGCTGGCCCCGAACGAAGTCAGCCAGAAAGCCATCGACGAGCTGGTCAAGCGCGGCGTCGTGGAAAAAGGCGACTGGGTCATCCTGACCAAGGGCGACAGCTACCACACCACCGGTGGCACCAACGGCATGAAGATCCTGCACGTGGGCGACCCGCAGGTCTGAGTGAATCGCTGAAAACCAAAAGCCCCGGCATGTGAGTGCCGGGGCTTTTTGCATTCTGATCCAACAGATTTTGTATCGGCTCTGGCCTCATCGCTGGCAAGCCAGCTCCCACAGGGCTAGGCGGTGATCACAGATCTTGCATCCACCACAAAAACTGTGGGAGCCGGCTTGCCAGCGATGAGGCCAGCCCGGCCAGCGAAATCTCAATGCCGCTTGATAAACCCGGTCAACGCCGCCAACGCCTCCGGCGAGCGTAAGCGCTGGGTGAACAGCGCGCCCTCCTCCTCGATCACCTTACGGATCAAGTCGCGATCCGGCGCCTTCATCAATTGCTTGCTGATGCGCACCGCGTCCGGCGGCAATTCGTCGAAACGCAGAGCCATTTCCCGGGCCTTGTTCAGCGCCGCTTCGCCGCTGCCCAGCGCCTCGCTGGCGATGCCCCACTGCGCCGCTTGCTCCCCGCTGAAGCCTTCGCCGAGCAACAACAACTCGGCCGCTTTGGCCTGCCCGAGCAAACGCGGCAGGATCAGGCTGGAACCGAACTCCGGGCACAGCCCCAGGTTGACGAACGGCATGCGCAACCGCGCATCGCGGCTGACGTAGACCAAATCGCAATGCAGCAGCAACGTGGTGCCGATGCCCACCGCCGCGCCGGCCACGGCGGCGATCACCGGTTTGCGGCATTCGAGCAGATTGAGCATGAAGTGGAACACCGGGCTGTCGAGGTCGCTCGGCGGTTGCTGGATGAAGTCGGCGATGTCGTTGCCGGCGGTGAAGCATTCGTCGCTGCCAGTGATCAGCACGGCATTGATTTCAGGATCGCTGTCGGCCTGCTTCAGGGCCTCGGCAAGGCGACTGTACATCGCGCGGGTCAGGGCGTTTTTCTTGTCCGGGCGGTTGAGGCGCAGGGTAAGCAAACCGCGTTCGCGTTCCAGCAGGATGGTTTCGGTCATCAGCGTTACTCAACATTAAAAAGGGCTGACAAAGTTCTTTTTTGGTGAGGCTGGATTGCTGTGGTGAGCCAGAACTCCTGTGGTGAGGGGATTTATCCCCGATTGAGTGCGCAGCGCTCAGAAAAACTGGGGGCCGCTGCGCAGCCCATCGGGGATAAATCCCCTCACCACAGGAGTTCACCTTCACACGAGATTCAGCGCTTAACGGCGGGACAAAAACACATCGGCCAGCAGTTGATTGCGCGGCAGTCCGGCCAGGTACAGACGCTTGGCAAACGCATCGACGCTGGCCGTTGAGCCGCAGACTAAGGCCAGGGTCTGCCGGGAAACAAGGCGCAGTTGCGCCAAAGCGGCGGCTGACTCGGCCGCCGTCCATAGCTCGACGCTGAGGTTTTCGCGCTGCGCGGCGAGCGCCGCCAGGGGTTTGGCCAGATAGTGCTCGCGCGCGTCATGAGCCAGGTGAATGACGCGGATGGCGCCTTGGTGATCCTGACGCAAGGCTTCGCGCAGCACGCCGAACAGTGGCCCCAGCCCGGTGCCGGCGGCCAGCAGCCACAGCGGGCGCTCGTGCCAGTCCGGGTCGTAATGCAGGGCGCCGCCGCGCAGCTCGCCGAGGCGGATCAGGTCGCCGATCTGCAGGCGCCGCGCCGCATCGCTGAATTCGCCGGGCTGGCGACAGTCGAGGTGGAATTCGAGAAAGCGGTCTTCCTGCGGCAGGCTCGCCAGCGAATACGGCCGGGCGATGTGGTTGATCCACAACACCAGATGCTGCCCGGCGCTGTAGCGCAGCGGTCGTTGTGGGGTGAGGCGCAAACGCAGGACGTTGTCACTGAGCCAGTCCAGCGCCTCGACCACCGCCGGGCGCCCGTCGGTAACGGGGTCGAAGGTGTGTACCTGCAAATCTTCCGTGACCTGACACTGACAAGCCAGCCGCCAGCCTTCCTGGCGCTGTTCGGCGCTCAAGGCATCCGGGCGACTGTCGGCGGGCAAGCCGTTCACGCACTGCACCAGACAGGCATGGCAACTGCCGGCGCGGCAGCTGTAAGGCACCGCGACGCCGTGCTGATTCAGCGCGTCGAGCAAATTGCTGCCCGCCGTCACCGACCATTGCCGGTCACCGACCCGAAGTTCAGGCATCCACATTCTCCCACGCCGCTGCACAACGATTGCGCCCGTCGCGCTTGGCCCGGTACAGCGCCTGATCGGCGCGCTGCAAGGCGTCGTCCAGATCATCGCCCGGTTCCAGCAGGGTCATGCCCGCCGAGAGACTGAGGTTACGCACGTTCAGGCCTACCAGCTCGACGTCGGTGAAAGCAATGCGCAGGCGTTCACAGCAAGCAGTCAAACGCTCGGCATCGCAGTCGGGCAGCAACACCACGAATTCCTCGCCACCGTAACGCGCCAACACGTCGCCGTCACGCAGGCAGGCACCCGCCACGCCAGCGAAGGCCTGCAACACCTGATCGCCGGCGGCATGGCCGTGCAGATCGTTGATGCGTTTGAAATGGTCGAGATCGATCAGCGCCAGACCGTGAACCACACCCGGCTCCATGTCGTCGAGTTCGCGGGAAGCCAGACGCAGAAAATGCCGGCGGTTGAACAGCCCGGTCAACTCATCGGTGGCCACCAGATCTTCGAGCTGGCGCATCATGCCGCGCAAGGTGTCCTGATGCGCCTGCAGGGCAAACCGGCGCTGGCGCATGCGTTGTCGTGAGACCTGGACAAAGCGTGCGTAAATCACCAGCCACGCCAGGACCATCGCCAGAATGCACACCTGCAACGCCGCCAGCGCCGGATCCGGCAGACGGAAGTGGTAGCCGTCCCAGAGGGTGATCGCACAGAAACTGAAAAACACCAGCAGCGCACAACGAATGAACGCGCGACGGGTTAAATGAAACAGGCCGAACAGCAGGATCAGCACGTAGAACACCAGAAACGCGCCGCGTGCTTCGTCCAGATGAGCGATCAGCCAGGTCTGCCAGCCGAGACCGAGCAGCACTTGTGCCTCGGTCAGGCTAGGGTCGGCGAAGCGCTGATTGCGCCCGGACCAGAACAGCGCAAACAACGTCGCCTGGCAGATCACCACCAGCGCGCTGCCGATGGCCACGCTGTTCAGTGATTGCGGATAATGCCCGGTGAAAAACGCCAGCCACAGCAGCAGCAAAGCCAATCCATAGGTGGCCGCAGCGAGGGCGAAACGTTTGAGCAAAAGACGTTGAATGGCGTTATGGGTCAATCGTTGACTCACCGTGCGATAGGAGGCTGACCGAGTGTCCTACTCTACAGACCGGATGCCACTTTAGAGGCGTAGTCGATAAATGACCATCGATTTTCGGCGCCAAAAATTGACGTCAAATGCATGACCCACCAATGCCCCATGAAGACCTGTGGTGAGGGGATTTATCCCCGATGGGGCGCGAAGCGGCCCCCTGCAATCCTTCACACAAACCGGGTGCACAGAATTTACGGCTGCTGCGCAGCCGATCGGGGATAAATCCCCTCGCCACAATGTTTATCCGACCAAAAGCCAATGTGTGCCCACCACCGAGGCGCGGTATACTGCCGCGCCTTTTTAGCGTCGCGCCAGCAGCCCCGGCGTGCCTTGAAAGGTGCTTGCAACCGACCGATGCACCCAAGCTGCAAGCACCTTATTGAATGTTCCCGTCTTTTAGAGGAGCGCGACTCATGACCGTGATCAAGCAAGATGACCTGATTCAGAGCGTTGCCGACGCCCTGCAATTCATTTCCTACTACCACCCCGTGGATTTCATCCAGGCGATGCACGAAGCCTACCTGCGCGAAGAATCGCCAGCGGCCCGTGATTCGATCGCGCAGATCCTGATCAACTCGCGCATGTGCGCCACCGGCCACCGTCCGATCTGCCAGGACACCGGCATCGTCACCGTGTTCGTGCGTGTGGGCATGGACGTACGTTGGGATGGCGCGACCATGAGCCTGGACGACATGATCAACGAGGGCGTGCGCCGCGCCTACAACCTGCCGGAAAACGTCCTGCGTGCCTCGATCCTCGCCGACCCGGCGGGCGCTCGTAAAAACACCAAGGACAACACCCCGGCGGTCATCCACTACTCCATCGTCCCGGGCAACACCGTGGAAGTGGACGTGGCGGCCAAGGGCGGCGGTTCCGAGAACAAGTCGAAAATGGCCATGCTCAACCCGTCCGACTCGATCGTTGACTGGGTACTGAAGACCGTTCCGACCATGGGCGCCGGCTGGTGCCCACCGGGCATGCTGGGCATCGGCATCGGCGGCACCGCCGAGAAAGCCGCGGTCATGGCCAAGGAAGTGTTGATGGAGTCCATCGACATTCACGAACTCAAAGCCCGTGGCCCGCAGAACCGTATCGAAGAGATCCGTCTGGAGCTGTTCGAGAAGGTCAACCAGTTGGGCATCGGCGCCCAGGGCCTCGGTGGCCTGACCACCGTGCTCGACGTGAAGATCATGGACTACCCGACTCACGCCGCCTCCCTGCCGGTGTGCATGATCCCGAACTGCGCCGCCACCCGTCACGCGCACTTCGTGCTCGACGGCAGCGGCCCGGCCTCGCTGGAAGCGCCATCGCTGGATGCTTACCCGGAAATCGTCTGGGAAGCCGGCCCGTCGGCCCGTCGCGTCAACCTCGACACCCTGACCCCGGAAGAAGTGCAGAGCTGGAAGCCGGGCGAAACCGTCCTGCTCAACGGCAAGATGCTCACCGGTCGCGACGCGGCGCACAAGCGCATGGTCGAGATGCTGAACAAGGGTGAAACCCTGCCGGTGGATCTCAAAGGTCGCTTCATCTACTACGTCGGCCCGGTGGATCCGGTCGGTGACGAAGTGGTGGGCCCGGCAGGCCCGACCACCGCGACGCGGATGGACAAGTTCACCCGTCAGATCCTGGAGCAGACCGGCCTGCTGGGCATGATCGGCAAGTCCGAACGTGGCCCGACCGCGATCGAAGCGATCAAGGACAACAAGGCTGTGTACCTGATGGCCGTGGGCGGCGCCGCTTATCTGGTGGCCCAGGCCATCAAGAAATCCAAGGTGCTGGCCTTCGCCGAACTGGGCATGGAAGCGATCTACGAGTTCGAGGTCAAGGACATGCCGGTCACCGTCGCAGTGGACAGCAACGGTGAGTCGGTACACATCACCGGCCCGGCGATCTGGCAGCAGAAGATCGCCGAAAGCCTGGCGGTAGAAGTGCAGTAAGCGTTTCACAGCCATGAACAAGGCCGGCCCGTCATCTGACGGGCCGGCCTTTTTTGTACCCAGCACATCAATAGCCCTTTGGCACCTGTCAGATCTGACAGGTTACGTACTTCCCACTTGTTGGTAGCGTCTGTGCACTCACGTGTGTCACGTGTGCAATGGATCCGACCATGGCCGATCAAGAGCTGAGCATCATCACCCCGTCCATCGCCAGCAGCGCGTCGATCACCACCATCGGCAAAAGCTGGGGAGCGGTCGGTGCGACCGGCGCGGCTTCATTTGAACTGCCGCTGCCTTTGTCCGCCGGACGCGGCTGGGATCCACAACTCACGCTGACTTACAGCAGCCAGGCCGGCAACGGGCCGTTCGGCATCGGCTGGAGCCTAAGCATTGGACAGATCAGCCGTCGTACTCAAAAAGGTGTACCGCGTTATAGCGATCTCGATGAAATCATCGGTGACGACGGTGAAGTCTGGCACCCCGAACTGAACAGTGATGGCACACCAAAGTCACGTGTAGAAGACAGCTACAACGCCATTCCCGTCGGCGCTCATAACGTGGTGCGCTTCTGGCCACGGGTAGAGAGCGACTTTACCCTGCGCGAACGCTGGCAGCCTGTCTCTGCGCAGGGGGAACCAGAGGAGCCACCCTTCTGGCTGATCCACGGCGCGGACGGTTCGCTGCACGTATACGGCAAGACCAGCGCCTCGCGCCGGGCCGACCCGGACGATGCACTTCGCGTCGGCAGTTGGTTGCTGTGCGAGAGCATGAATCCGCTTGGCGAGCACATCTGCTTCGCCTATCTGGCCGATGATCAGGACCTCGACCCGATTCACGATTACCGCGCCCAGCGTTACTTGCACGCGGTGTTCTATGGCAATGTCAGCGCCAGCCAGCATTTGTACAGCTGGACCGTGGACGATCCGGCCGAACTGGATTGGCATTTCCATCTGTTGCTCGACTACGGCGAGCGCACCCGTTCACTGACGGAGGCTCCGGTGTACGCTGGCGACAGCCTGGCTGTCTGGGATAAACGCCGGGATCCGTTCTCCACCTTCGGTCAGGGTTTCGAGCTGAGCACGCGGCGCCTGTGCCGACAAATCCTGATGTTCCACAACTTCTCGCGGCCTGCCGGTGAGGATCCACTGCTGGTGCGGCGGCTGCTGCTCGAATACCCGTCGCCCTCTGATCCGTGGACTTACAACCGGATCAACGCCGCTCACTATCAGGCCTTCGATGCCAGCGGCGCGCTGGAGACGACACCGCCGGTGGAGTTTGACTATTCGCCCTTCGCGATCAATAAAATCCCCACACAGATGTTCGCCGAAGACACTGTGCCAGGCATCGAGGATGGGCAGTTTTACCAGTGCGTCGATCTGTACGGCGAAGGTGTACCGGGATTTCTCTGCCGCTACGAGCAGTGCTGGTATTACCGCGAACCGCTTCGTGCAATCGCGGGACCTGACACCATCACCTATGCGCCCTGGACTGAACTGGAACAGATCCCGGTGGCCAGACGCGACGGCGCCGCCCGGCAGATCTTGCTCGACCTGACCGGCAACGGACGACTGGACTGGAGCGTTGCCCAACCGGGCATCAGCGGATATCGCACGTTGAATGCCGACCGCAGTTGGGCGCCATTCATCGCGTTTAACGGCATGCCGCTGGAATTTTTCAACACACTTTCGCAGCTCGGCGACCTGGTCGGTGATGGCCTCAACTCACTGGCACTGATCGGTCCGCGCGCGGTGCGCTTGTATGCCAACCGCCGGGAGCAGGGATTTTCCAGCGCCGAAGACGTGCCTCGCGAAGACGATGAGGACAGCCTGCCGCTGTTCGGCAACGCCCCCACAGAACTGGTGTTTCTGGGCAACATGCTCGGCAGTGACATGAGCGAGCTGTGCCGGATCCGGCACAACGAAATCAAATCCTGGCCCAATCTGGGGCATGGCAAATTCGGCCAAGGCCGGGTGATCAGTGCCCTGCCCTTCCTGTATGGCGAATTCAACGTCGAACAACTGCGGATCGCCGACATCGACGGCTCCGGCGCACCGGCCTTGTTTTATCTGAAAACCGCCGGCTTCGAGATCTACCTCAATCGCGGCGGCAATGGCCTGGAACAGACGCCCGTCTTCGTGCCGTGGCCGGAAGGCGTGAGTTACGACCGCCTGTGTCAGGTCAGTTTCGCCGACCTGCAAGGCCTGGGTTGTGCCAGCCTGATCCTGACGGTGCCGCACATGACCCCGCAGCACTGGCGCTACGACTTCGTCGCGGCCAAGCCTTACTTGCTGACCGCTAGCAACAACAACATGGGCTGCGCCACGCAAGTGGTCTATCGCAGCTCTGCCCAGGAATGGCTGGATGAAAAGCAGCAGTGGCACACCGATCATCCCGGAGAAATACCGGTCTGCCATTTACCGTTCGCGGTTCAAGTCGTCAGCCGGCAACGCCAACTGGATGAAATCACCGGCAATTGCCTGACACAATCGTGCCTCTATCGCGAAGGCGTCTACGACAGTATCGAGCGTGAGTTTCGAGGTTTCGGTCACCTGCAGCAGAGCGACAGTGAACGTTCGGCGGGCGATGACGACGTTGGCTTCACAGCACCGGTGCGGGTCTGTACCTGGTTCTTGACCGGGCAGGCGATGGATCGGTCAAGGTACGGCTACTTCGACGGTGACCGTGACGCAGTTGATTTGCGACCCACCGTCTTCAGTCGCTATCACCCCGGCGATGAATACGATGAACCCGTAACGCCAGAGGACGAAGGCGTACGCCATACAATCGCGCGCGCGCTGGTCGGCGCCATCGCCCGCATCGAAACCTGGACCGGCACTGACGAGCCGGCCAATACACGGCTCTGTGCGGTAGAGGAGTTTCGCTATCGGGTACGAGATGTCCAGCCCACAGGTCGGCAGGGATTGGCAGCCGTGCTGCTGGTGCAGACCCTGGAAAAACTCAGCTATCAGTACGATGGTTTCATTGACGACCCGTTGTGCCGTCATGAAGTGTTGCTTGCCAGCAGCGAATACGGCCACGCCACGCACAGCCTGACCATCAGTTATGCACGACGGCGCCTGCCCGGTGATCCGCCGCCTTTCAGCGACCCCGACGAGCAACAGTGGTGGCGGGACGCGCATGACCCGGCGCAGCAGTCGTTTTATATCAACGAAACGCGCGCGCGCGCGATTGATCTGGACGACAAGCTCTATCAATGGCGGCTGGGCCTGCCCTGGCAGCAACGCAGCAATGCGCTGGCGCTGCCCAAAGGTGATCTGCCGTCGGGCCTCAATCCGCAACAGGTGACATGGGATTTACTCAAAGAGCATGTCCGCTCGCCCGAGTGGAATGCCCTGCGGGTGCTGAGCGGACAAACCGTGCAGCGCTATATCGAGACAGAAGACGGCAGTCCGCTGCCCGACGGTACAGCCGGGTTCGAAGCGCTGAAAGCGCCGCTGGAAATGGCCAGCTTTGACAAGACGGCCCTCGCCGCCTACGACGTTGTGCCGCCACCGTTCGATATCCTGCAGGAGCTGGCGAACATCGGTTACACACCGATGGCGTTGCTGTTCGAAGACTCGGCGATCAATGCGGACGCAGAAAGCCTCTGGTCCGCGCATTACAACTACGCGAAGTACGCCGAGGCCAAGGATTTCTTCCGGGTCCTTGAGTACCGCGAAACCCTGAGCCACGGCTGGACCGAAGCGCAATATGACGAGTATCGCCTGTTGGTCATCAGCGTCGAACTGCCGGATGGCTGCATCACCCGCTGCGAATACGATCGCCATGCCCTGCAGCCCGTGCGCATCATCGATGCCAACGAGAACATCCAGGAAGCGCTTTATGCACCTTCCGGCCAACCTTTTGCGACCAGTTTCCATGGCACAGAAAACGCTGTCGCTGCCGGTTTTCGACCGCTCGACGAATACGTCCGCCCAGTAGATCCAGGCCCGGACGCCGCCATCGCCAACCCGCAAGCGACCGTACAAAAAGCGGCCAGCACCTTGCACAGGGATTTGTTCAGCTGGATGGGACGGTTGCCTGCGACGATCAACGCAACGCCGCAGCTGCTTGACCAATGGCTGGCCAGCGGCGATGTGTTGCCGAGCCTGCACATTCGCGCCAGCGCGCGCCGACGGCTCGCGCAATTGACGGCGCCGACACCCGCCGAACAGGCACTGCGTGAGCTCATCGACGCGGTTGCGCGCACACCGGTGCACAGCGTGACGCTGAGTGCCGACCGTTATCCCGATGATCCGGTGGCGGCACAAGTGCAGATCATCATCAGCTACGTGGACGGCTTTGGCCGCGCGCTGCAAACCCTGCAACGGGTCGAACCCGGCATCGCCTGTGCGGTGGCCGCTGATGGGTCGCTGATCGTCGATCGCGGACAGCTGCGCGAGGAACACGCCGAGTCACGCTGGCGGGTCAGCGCCCGGGTCGAATACAACAACAAGGGCCTGGCGGTGCGGCAGTTCCGGCCGTTTTTTGCCGACACTCACGGCTACGTCAATGATCAATCGCTACGACGGTACGGCTACTTCGATCAACTGTTCTATGACCCGCTCGGGCGTCCGATCAAGTTGATCAACGCCAAGGGCTATTTTTCTCGCGAGACTTATCATCCGTGGTATCAGACCAGTGAAGACTTCAACGACACCGAAGAATCCGTCGAGTCGAAGCCGGCATCCCCCTGGACCCTGCACTGATGAACGCCAATCTCCATCGGCGCACGCCGTCGCTCCTCGTGATCGACAGTCGCGGCTTGCCGCTGCGTCAGGTTGCCTACCTGCGCGCACTGGCCGATGAACCGGCCGTGGCCTTGGTGACGCGGCAACAGCACGATATGGCCGGGCATCTGGTGGCGCAGTTCGATCCACGCCTGAACGGTCCGAGTATCACCTACCTCAACGACCTCAACGGCCAGCCACTCAAGGTCAGCAACGTCGATGCCGGCTGGCGCCTGAGTCTGCCCGGGCTGGCCGGGCAAGTCTTGCAACGCTGGGACGCACGCGGCGTGCACTGGCGCAGCCGCTACGATGCGCTACTGCGCGTGGTAGCGAACAGCAATAGCGCCGACCCGCTCAGCGACACCTTCACCTATGCCGATGCCAGTGCCCCGACCGATCACAATCAGCGCGGACGATTGCTGGAACAGCTCGACCCGTCCGGCACCCTGCACCTGGACAGCTACAGCCTGACCGGTCAGTTGCGGTGTGAACGGCGCACCTATACCGATGCCCGGGAATTTGTCACCCAGCGCATCTTCAGCCCGCTGGACGCGGTGCTGGAACAGACCGACGCCGGCGGCCACCGCCAGCAATCGCGCTATGACCTCGCGGGTCAGCTCAAGCATCTGCAACTGCAGTTGGCCGGACACAACACTTGGCAAGCGGTATTGCTCGACGCGCACTTCAACGCCGCCGGACAGATCATCGCGCAGCATGCCGGCAATGGTGTCAGCCGCTACTGGCGTTATGAGCCGGACACCGGGCTTGTGCAACGGCAATGGGCACAGAAAGGTGCGCAGCAGCCCCTGCAGGACTTCGAGCATGAATACGACCCGGTCGGCAATCCGACCCGGATCCTCGACCACGCTTTCACGCCCAGCCATTTCGCCAATCAGCGGGTCGACGGCGAACGCACCTTCAGCTACAACTCGCTGTATCGGCTGATCAGCGCCAGCGGTTACGACGACGCTGCCCCCGGCGACATTCCCGGCCGCCCGCAGCCGAGCGATCCCAACGACCGACGCAATTACCTGCAGACCTATACCTACGATCACGGCGGCAACCTGACGCAACTGTGTCATGTGCGCGACGGCGCCTGCCAGACCCGGTTGATGCGTATCGACGCTGCGAGCAATCGCGGTGTGCGCTGGAAAGAAGGTGACCCCGCTCCGGATTTCGCTCAGCTATTCGACCGCCACGGCAACCTGATGGCCCTGCAACCGGGACAGACATTACGCTGGGACGCCCGCGATCAACTGGCCTCGGTGACCCTGGTCCAACGCGAAAACGGCGCGGATGACGCCGAGTTTTATCGCTACAGCCAAGGCGTGCGCGTGTACAAACGCCACGACACCTACAGCGGTTCTACCCGGCATTTCCACGAAGTGCGCTACCTGCCCGGACTGGAGATCCGCAGCAAGGACAACGCAGAGCAATTGCACGTCATCAGCCTCGCCAGCGGCGGCAGCCATGCCGTTTGTCTGCATTGGCTCAGCGGTAAACCGCCGGGCGTTGCCGACAACCAGTTGCGTTACACCCTCAATGATCACTTGGGCTCCTGCGTGATGGAACTGGACCAGCAGGCGCGCTTGATCAGCCACGAAGGCTATTACCCGTTCGGTGCGACCGCGTGGATGAGCGCGAACTCGGCTGTTGAGGTTGACTACAAGACGCTGCGCTATTCAGGCAAGGAAATGGATGTCAGCGGTTTGTATTACTACGGTGCGCGGTATTACGCGCCGTGGTTGCAACGATGGGTCAGTGCGGATCCGGCGGGAGATGTCGATGGGCCGAACCGGTTTGCGTTCGTCGGTAACAATCCGCTGCGCTATGTGGACCCTGACGGAAACAACAGGGCGGAAAGTGTGATCATGCTGTATTCAGCCTTTCTTTCAAGGGTCCAGGGACACTCCACGCAGGTGGCGGGGCAAATCCATAACATTCTCCATGAGGAGGGTGTGGCAATGAATCTGGCACTGAACATGGGAGGCGAAGTCGTGAGAGGGGTCGTCGGCTATGAGGGCGGTGTCGCAGGCGGCAAGCAGGTTGACCTGATCATGCCCAATGTACCTGGCACCACACCCTACACCACCACCGGAGGCGTGATCGGCGGCAATATCGGCGGCGACTCCGCCACGGCCATGATCGATCCGATAGCCAACAGCGCTGGTCTCAGAACGGGCCCACTGATTCCGCAAACCTCGCAGATCTCGGTCAAGGCCATTGATCACGAGCTGGGCATCAGAGAGCGCGCCAAGGAAATCAGCTCTTGGCGAGACGTGAAGGACAACCTGATTCATCCGGGCCTTGATGCGGTACTCAACCCCTCCTTCGTGATGGGCCGGCTCATGGCTTCGTGGATATCGATCATCCCCGCAGCACTGAACATGTTTGCCCGGGCAGTAGAAGCAGAAGACATCAAAAACCGCCTTGATCCGGTAAAGATCAAGAAAATAGACACAATGCTCGATGACTGGAAATCAGCGGTAGAACAACGCGCCGGCTGGGCTGAAAATGCATTCGATGCGCTGGGCACCGATATCGTTTACCCGGCCAACTCCCTGCCGAACATCAACCATATGACATCGGCAGAAACCCTGACTCCCATCTCGCGCTCAGACCTGCGTCGTCTGACCCGTTTTACGCTGTCCAATATCAAGCGCTCTCAAGACATGATGACGGCGTACAAAGCGATGGGCACTACTGACAATCAGTTCTTGCTGGCGCAGCGCCGAACCCGGAAAAAGGCAGCCTGAATGATCCGTTTCACGGAGGGGCGGGCATGAATTCTTCAGTGCACTGGCGAACACCCACCCTGTCGGCTCACGATCCCAGGGGGCTGCCGGTCAGAACCGTTGCTTATCTGCGGGCGATGGTGGACGCCGAAGTCCAATGCCAGACCAGCCGCCAATGTTACGACCCCAACGGCCGTCTGATCGAACAATATGACCCACGGCTCCGAGTGCCCTGCCTGACCACCGCCTACCGTCTGGACGGCGAACGACTGAGAGTCGACAGCGTCGACTCCGGCTGGCGCGTCAATCTGCCCGGTCTGGCCAATGAAGTGTTGCAACGCCACGACCAGCGCGGCAAGCAATGGCACTATCGATACGACCCGATGATGCGGTTGATCGCCGTCACTGAAAATGCGCAAGACGATGTCGAGCGCTACAGCTATGCCGACCACAATGCCGACCCCGGGCATAACCTGCGCGGTGAGCTGAGCGAAAGCGCCGACCCGGGCGCCACGGTGGTGGTCGACGGATACAGCCTGCATGGCAAGGCCTTGGGTGAAACCCGTACGCTGTCTGGCGAGACGGCAGCGTTCATCACGCGTATGGATTTCGACGCGCACGGCAATGTGGTGCAAGTCACCGATGCCGGTGGTCACCGACAACGCTCGAGCTACGATGTCGCCGGCCAGTTAAGTCGGGTATCGCTGTGGATAGCCGGGGCTGACGCGGCACAACCGGTGCTCGACGCTGCCACGTACAACGCCTCCGGCCAACCGCTGGAACAACTGGCCGGCAATGGTGTTCGCAGCCGCCGCGCATACGATCCCGCTGACGGTCGGCTGCTGAATCTGCTGGCCGGCAAGGATCAGGAAAAACCGCTGCAGGACTTGCGCTACACCTACGACCCGGTCGGCAATGTCCTGCGTATCGAGGACCGCACTCTGGCCACGGTGTATTTTGCCAATCAGCGCGTCGATGGCGTCCGTCTCTTTGTCTACGACTCGCTTTATCGTTTGATCGAAAGTCTTGGCTTCGAAGGCGAGATCCCGCAGCAGTCGCCCGGTTTGCCGCAACCGATCCAGCCTGTCGATCCAGGACGACGCTACAACTACACCGAACATTATGAATATGACGCGGGAAACAACCTCGTCGAGCTTGTGCATGTGCGCGAAGGCCACAATTTCACTCAACCGATGAAGATCGACCCGAACAGTAATCGTGGGGTGCGCTGGAAACCCGGTGATCCCGACCCGGTGTTCAGCGATCACTTCGACGAGCACGGTAACCAGTTGAGACTGCAACCCGGCGCTCAGCCTCTGGCGTGGGACAGTCGTGATCAACTGACTCGCGTTACCTTGCTGCAACACAGCAACGGCTTGCCCGACGACGTTGAAACCTACCGTTA
This sequence comes from Pseudomonas sp. S8, assembly GCF_050473925.1. Lineage (NCBI taxonomy): Bacteria > Pseudomonadati > Pseudomonadota > Gammaproteobacteria > Pseudomonadales > Pseudomonadaceae > Pseudomonas > Pseudomonas sp. S8. The sequence continues at coordinate 5,740,985 of NZ_JBFDVZ010000016.1, read as the reverse complement.
CAGCCAAGGTGAGCGCATCTACAAGTGCGCGCTGAGCCACACCCCGTCCGTCACCCACCGTCACGAGGTGCGCTACCTGCCAGGCCTGGAAATCCACAGCCGCAGCGACGGCCAGCAACTGCATGTCATCATTCTTCCAGGGGCGCGTTGCCTGCACTGGCTCAGTGGCCGACCGCCCGGCATCGAGGCCGATCAACTGCGCTACAACCTTGATGACCATCTTGGTTCTTGCGCACTGGAGCTTGATCGGCAGGCTGACGTCATCAGCCTGGAGCATTACTACGCATTTGGTGGAACCGCCTGGCTGGCAACTCGCTCGACGCTGGAAGTCGGCTATAAAACCATTCGCTATTCAGGCCGGGAAATGGACAGCAGCGGCCTTTACTACTACGGCGCACGCTATTACGCACCGTGGTTGCAACGCTGGGTCAGCGCTGATCCGGCCCTGGATATCGACGGGCTGAACCTGTATGCCTTTGTCGCCAACAATCCGATTGGCCACATCGACACCGACGGCCAGACCTTGGACGGGTTTCTCGAAACACCCGCTCAGCGCGATCAGAGAAAGGCACTGAGCAAAGAGGAAAAACAGAATTACCGGGCTCGGGCCAACCTGTCGCATCAGGTCGAACGTCACCTGAACATTCTGGCGCTGTCGCTGCGTCGCGGTCTGGATGCCCAGCAACAGGTACTCAACCAGCGCTCGACGGGGCAATTTGCCGGGGCCGTCCTGCGCCGCACCGGTGTACACCTGGCCGGACAAGTCGTGGCCTATGGTGGCGGCATTCTGGTCGGTATTCTCTTCCAGGCGCTGGGCGCCGCCGCCCCCGGCGTGGGCAATGTCCTGGGGGCCGCGATGGGCATTGGTGCAAAGAAACTGATCAGCGGGTTGTGGGATTACGCCGCAGAACGCACCGGCGCCAGCGCTTCTGTGAAATTCAAGGCCAGCCGCCTGTCCAAGGAAAAAATCGTCGAGAAAGCCGAATATAAAACCATGGCACCGGTCCATTACCTGCAGCAAAAGTACGCGAAAATGATCCCCGATACGCAGAAGGGCGTGCTCAAGGGCTCCAAGGAAGTGGCGTCCACGCTCATCAGTGTTGGCGCCAAAGAAGTGCTGCCGCAAGCCGCCGCTGAAATCAGCGCCACGGCGGGTGCGATGTTGGGCGCAATTGAAATAGGCCATGAAATCGCCGGAGCCAGTCATGAGCTCAGTGCTCAGAAAATTGCCAAGGGCATCGCCAATGCGAGCGGGTTGATCGATTATTTATCCGCCAACATGCTCGATATCGAAAAAGCCTTCGAGGGCGCAGGCATGACGGCAATCAATACCTATGGGCTATTGGGCCGAAACGAAGGCAATACACCGCACAATCTATGGTATGCCACGGCGGCCGTGATCAACGAGCTGGATTACACGCGCACTATATTGCGCTCCAGATCCCGTCAGTTCACTACGGTCTGATCTGCTGACACATGAAGCGAACAGGATCGCCGGCCCCATGCTATCGTGCCCGCCCGTCCCCTTATCCATCAGTCCAGCATGCTGCCGACTTCTCGTACCCTGCGTTTGTCGTTGTACACCCTGCTGATCATTGCCGGTGCGGCCATCACCGCGACCTTTGCCATCCGCCACGCCGAGCGTCAAGCGCTGGAGGAAGACGCTACCCGCGCCAGCCAGCAATTGGCGCTGTATGCCAACTCACTGCATACCCTGATCGACCGCTACCGCGCCCTGCCCGCCGTGCTGGCGCTGGATCCGCAATTGCGCGGCGCACTGGCCGGGCCGGTGGGTGCGGAGCAACAGAACGCGCTGAATCTGAAACTGGAGCAAATCAACGGCGCCGCGCAGTCCTCGACCCTTGAACTGCTCGATCACACTGGCCTCGCGGTGGCCGCCAGCAACTGGCGCCTGCCGAGCAGTTACGTCGGCCACAACTACGGTTTTCGTCCGTACTTCAGCCAGACCCGCACTCAGGGCAGCGGGCGCTTTTATGCGGTGGGCGTGACCAGCGGCATCCCCGGATATTTTCTGTCCAGCGCCGTGTTGGGCGACAACGCCGAGTTCCTCGGGGCGATGGTGGTCAAGCTGGAGTTCCCCGAGCTTGAACGCGAATGGAGCCAGGGCAGTGACACGCTGCTGGTCAGCGATGCGCGCGGGATCATCTTCATCGCCAACCAGCCTGGCTGGCGCTATCGCTCGTTGCGGCCGCTGGATAGCCGCGACATGGCCGAGATCAAGCGTACACGGCAGTACGACAAACAGTCGCTGGTCCCGCTGACGCATCTGTCGCTGCGTCACTTCGACGACAACAGCGACTTGCGCCGGGTCGAAGGCCCGGACGGAACAGCGGATTACTTGTGGGAATCGCTGCCGCTGACTACCGAAGGCTGGACCCTGCACCTGCTGCGCCGCCCACAGGTGGCGTTCGAAGACTTGCGCAACGCCGGGCTGGCTGCTGCGGGTGTGTGGCTGGCGCTGGTGTTTTTGCTCTTGTTCCTCAATCAGCGCTGGCGCCTGTCGAAAGTCCGCCAGCGCAACCGCGAAGAACTCGAACAATTGGTAGAGGAACGCACCCGCGACCTGCGCACCGCGCAAGACGGTCTGGTGCAATCGGCCAAACTGGCGGCGCTGGGGCAGATGTCCGCCGCACTGGCCCACGAAATCAATCAACCGCTGACCGCGCAACGCATGCAACTGGCGACCCTGCGCCTGCTGCTCGAGCATGGCCGTGTCGATGACGCCTACAAGGCGCTCAAACCGGTGGACGACATGCTCACGCGCATGGCGTCGCTCACCGGCCACCTGAAAACCTTCGCCCGCAAAAGCCCCAGCGGCCTGCGCGAACGCCTGGATCTGGCGACGGTGGTCGATCAATCGCTGCAATTGCTCGACGCGCGCCTGCGTGATGAACAGGTCAGTCTGGTGCTGCACCTGACGCGTCCGGCCTGGGTGCGGGGTGATGCGATCCGCCTCGAACAGGTGCTGATCAACCTGCTGCGCAACGCCCTCGATGCGATGCAAGGCAAACTGTGCAAGCGTCTGGAAATCCGCCTGGAAGCCGACGAGCAGCTGTGGCGCCTGAGTGTGATCGACAATGGCGGCGGGATTGCCGAAGAACACCTGAATCAGGTGTTCGACCCGTTCTTCACCACCAAACCGGTCGGCGACGGTCTGGGGTTGGGGCTGGCGGTATCCTTCGCTATCGTGCACGAATCCGGTGGGCGTCTGAGCGCGGAAAATGGCGAAGCCGGCGCGATGTTTGCCCTGACCCTGCCGATCGATCTGGAGGCACACCTCTGATGCTCAATTCAGTGATGGTGGTCGATGACGAAAGCAGCATTCGCAACGCCGTGGAGCAATGGCTGAGTCTTTCGGGGTTCGAGGTGCAGCTGTTCAGCCGCGCCGAAGATTGCCTCGCGGCCCTGCCGGCGCACTTTCCCGGGGTGATCCTCAGCGATGTGCGCATGCCCGGTCTCAGTGGTCTGCAGTTGCTGGCCGAAGTGCAGAAACGTGATGCCGATCTGCCGCTGATTCTGCTGACCGGCCACGGCGATGTGCCGATGGCGGTCGAAGCCATGCGTGACGGCGCCTACGACTTCCTCGAGAAGCCGTTCAGCCCGGACACCCTGCTTGGCAGCCTGCGCCGCGCGCTCGACAAGCGTCGGCTGGTCCTGGAAAACCGCGCCCTGCACGCGCAGGCCGACCACCGCGCCCGCCTCGACGCGACGCTGCTCGGCGTGTCCCGTGGCATGCAGACCTTGCGCCGCCAGGTGCTGGATCTGGCGGCGCTGCCGGTCAACGTGCTGATCCGTGGCGAAACCGGCAGCGGCAAGGAACTGATCGCCCGCTGCCTGCATGACTTCGGCCCGCGCGCTGACAAGCCCTTCGTGGCGCTGAACTGCGCGGCGATTCCCGAGCAGTTGTTCGAAGCCGAGTTGTTCGGTCACGAAAGTGGTGCGTTCACCGGAGCGTCTGGCAAGCGCATCGGCAAGCTGGAGTACGCCGACGGCGGCACGCTGTTTCTCGATGAAATCGAAAGCATGCCGCTGGCCCAGCAAGTGAAATTGCTGCGGGTGCTGCAGGAACAGAAGCTGGAGCGCCTCGGGTCGAACCAGAGCATTCGTGTCGATCTGCGGATTGTCGCCGCGACCAAACCGGATCTGCTGGATGAGGCCCGGGCCGGACGTTTTCGCGAAGACCTGGCGTATCGCCTGAACGTCGCCGAGCTGCGTCTGCCGCCGCTGCGTGATCGGCGCGAAGACATCCCGCTGCTGTTCGAATCTTTCGCCTTCAGCGCCGCCCAGCGTCTGGGCCGCACCTTTGCGCCTCTTTCCGGAGCGCAATTGAGTCACCTGCTCAGCCACGACTGGCCGGGCAACGTGCGGGAACTGGCGAACGTTGCCGAGCGGCAGGTGCTGGGGCTGGATGAGCCGGTGCAGGGCATCGACCCCGGCCAATCCCTCGCTGCGCAGCAGGAAGCGTTTGAAGCGCAGTGCCTGCGTGCGGCGTTGACCCGGCACAAGGGCGATGTGAAAGCGGTGCTGGAAGAATTGCAGCTGCCGCGCCGCACCTTCAATGAAAAGCTGCAGCGGCATGGGTTGAATCGGGAGATGTTTGTTTCGGGCAGCTGAGTTTTGCAGTGTCTGATCGGGCCTCTTCGCGGGCAAGCCACGCTCCCACAGGGTTTTGTGCTGAACACAGAATGTGTGAACACCACCGACCACTGTGGGAGCGGGCTTGCCCGCGAAGAGGCCCGCACAGGCAACATTTATCCATCAGCCTGAATGAGCGACTTTCCGCTCACAACAATTCAGACCTAAGCGGATTTCCGCTCATTAAATCCCGCCACCCCGTCTAAACCGCCCCTCTCGCCGTTGGCACAGCTCCTGCTATAGCCCCGGCAGGCTGCGTTTTAACGCGCTCCACAAAAACAATTAAACGAAGGATCCTTCAATGGATAACTCCAACGCCCTGCCCCTTGGGTCGGCTGCCGCGCCCGCCAAAGAAAGAACCACCGCCAGCCGGATCAAATCGATCTTCAGCGGCTCGGTCGGCAACATGGTCGAGTGGTACGACTGGTACGTCTACGCCGCCTTCTCGCTGTACTTCGCCAAGACCTTCTTCCCCGCCGGTTCCACCACCGCGCAACTGATGAACACCGCCGCGATCTTCGCCGTGGGCTTCCTGATGCGTCCGATCGGTGGCTGGCTGATGGGCCTCTACGCCGACAAGGTCGGTCGCAAGAAAGCCTTGATGGCCTCGGTCTACCTGATGTGCTTCGGCTCCTTGCTGATCGCCCTCAGCCCGAACTACGAAACCATCGGCATCGGCGCGCCGATCCTGCTGGTGTTTGCCCGTTTGCTGCAGGGCCTGTCGGTCGGCGGCGAGTACGGTACCTCGGCCACCTACCTGTCGGAGATGGCGACCAAGGAACGTCGCGGTTTCTTCTCCAGCTTCCAGTACGTGACCCTGATCTCTGGCCAGCTCATCGCGCTGGGTGTATTGATCGTGCTGCAGAACCTGCTGACCACCGAACAGCTGTACGCGTGGGGCTGGCGTATTCCGTTCGCCATCGGCGCACTGTGCGCGGTCGTCGCGCTGTACCTGCGTCGCGGCATGGAAGAGACCGAGTCGTTCACCAAAAAAGAGAAGTCCAAGGAAAGCGCCATGCGCACCTTGCTGCGCCATCCGAAAGAGCTGCTCACCGTGGTCGGCCTGACCATGGGCGGTACGCTGGCGTTCTACACCTACACCACTTACATGCAGAAATACCTGGTGAACACCGTCGGCATGAGCATCTCCGACTCCACCACCATTTCCGCGGCCACGCTGTTCCTGTTCATGTGCCTGCAACCGATCATCGGTGGCCTGTCGGATAAAATCGGTCGACGTCCGATCCTGATCGCTTTCGGTGTGCTCGGGACGATCTTCACCGTGCCGATCCTGATGACCCTGCACACCATCCAGACCTGGTGGGGCGCGTTCTTCCTGATCATGGCGGCACTGATCATTGTCAGCGGCTACACCTCGATCAACGCCGTGGTGAAGGCCGAGCTGTTCCCGACCGAAATCCGCGCGCTGGGCGTCGGCCTGCCGTACGCACTGACCGTGTCGATCTTCGGCGGTACCGCCGAATACATCGCACTGTGGTTCAAGAGCATCGGCATGGAAACCGGTTACTACTGGTACGTGACCGCGTGCATCGCGGTGTCGCTGCTGGTGTACATCACCATGAAAGACACGCAGAAACATTCGCGGATCGTGACGGACTGATCGGGTTTTCACAGCCACTGCAACGGTGGCTGCGGTGGCCTCATCGCTGGCAAGCCAGCTCCCACAGGTTCAGGTGGTGCACACAGATTTGGTGAACATCACCGATCATTGTGGGAGCTGGCTTGCCAGCGATTGGGGCGACTCGGTATCAAGTCAACTCGGCAACCGGCGGCTTGCCATAACGCTTCTGCGCATACGACGCGCCGACAATCATCACCAGCAGAATCCCTGCCAGCACCGCCGACGAGCCGATGGTGCCGAAGTCCAGGCCACCCTTTTCATGGGATTTGGTCATCAGGTCGCCCAAGGTCGCACCGAACGGCCGGGTCAGCACGAACGCCACCCAGAACAAGACCACGGTCGAAATCCTGGTGAAGTATTTGAGCGCAACCACCACGGCAATGGTCGAGCCGATCAGCAGCGCGCCACCGGCAAAACCCAGGCCCGAATCATCGGCCAGGTAGTCGCCGAGCGCGGTCCCCAGGGTGTTGGAAAACAGAATCGCCATCCAATAGAACATCTCGCCGCGGAAGGTTTGCACCTTGCTGACGTTCAGCGAATCGCCGCTCAGGCGCCAGGCCGCGAAGATCGCCAGCAGAATCGCAATCAGGATCATCGATCCGGTGGCGTAGCCCAGTTCAAGGGTGCGGTCCATGAAGTCGGACATGGTGGTGCCGGCGGTGCTGGTCGACAGAATCACGATCCAGTACAGCAGCGGCTTGTAGGTCTTGGCCATCAACTGGGTGATCAGGGTCAGCACGAACACGCTGATCAGGATCAGCGAGCTGAGGGCGTAACCGACGTTGAGGGTCATCGACAGCAAATCCCCCGCGGTTTCCCCCAGGGTCGTCGCGCAGATTTTCATAACCCAGAACGCCAGGGTGATTTGAGGCAGTTTATTCATCGCAAGCAAAGCTCCAGAGTGAGACGGCCGGTTCTTGGTTTTCTGGCCGTGGGCAGACTGGCGTTGCACCGGTGAAAAACCGGTCGGGAATGTATGAAAAATCTGTCACACAGCCCGAAGGAGGCCATTAATTAGCGGTTAATGCATCTCCCGCATCCTGCACCTACCTGATCGATGACCTGCGCGGCGCTCGCTCTAACGACGAAAGCGAATTGAATGCGCCGCCCTTAATATCAAGTTAATCGATTGTTTTTAGCATTTATTTGCGCTTTTTAATCAATTTAGTTGATGTAACATTAGATCCAAGCAAGACACATCGCCAACGCATCTGGAGTAACTGACATGAAAACCAAACTGATCCTCGCCCTGACCCTGTCCGTATTGGCCGCCAACACTTTCGCTGCCGATGGTTCGGACAAAACCAAATCGGCCGACTTCATTTCCGGCGCCAGCGCCGCAATCGAAACCAGCCACTCGGGCACTTACGCCGCTGACGGTTTCGATAAAACCAACATCGGCAAAACCGTGGCCGCCGATGGCTTCGACAAGACCGGTACTGCTGCAGCCATCAGCTAAGTTTCAGCAGTCCATTCACAGCCCGGCCTCGGCCGGGCTTAGTCATTTCTGGGGCTGCACAATTTCTGAAATCCATACAAATCCCCTGTAGGAGCTGCCGAAGGCTGCGATCTTTTGATTTTTTTTTTAAGATCAAGATCAAAAGATCGCAGCCTTCGGCAGCTCCTACAGTGGGATCAGCGTTCGACTGGAAATACGCGGTGCGCTCTTACACTATGGCGTCTTTCAGATTGCCCTTTTGAGGAACTCCATCCATGTCCGATGACATCCACTTCTACGAACCCGCTCACGGCCACGGCCTGCCCCACGATCCGTTCAACGCCATCGTCGGCCCGCGCCCCATCGGCTGGATTTCTTCGCAGGATGCCAATGGGCAGTTGAACCTGGCGCCTTACAGCTTCTTCAACGCGTTCAACTACATTCCGCCGATCATTGGTTTTTCCAGCGTCGGGCGCAAAGACAGCCTGAACAACATCGAGCAGACCGGCGAGTTCGCCTGGAACCTCGCCACCCGCCCGCTGGCCGAGCAGATGAACCAGAGCTGCGCGATGGTCGCGCCGCAGGTCAACGAGTTTGAACTGGCCGGACTGACGCCCGTAGCGTCGAAGGTGATTGCGGTGCCACGGGTCGCCGAAAGCCCGGTGTCCTTCGAGTGCAAGGTCACGCAGATCATTCAGCTGCAGCGCGCCGATGGCGAAACCGTGCCGAGCTGGCTGATTCTCGGCGAAGTGGTTGCCGTGCATATCGCCAAGTGGCTGTTGAAGGACGGGATCTACGACACCGCCGCGGCAGAACCGATTCTGCGCGGCGGCGGGCCGGCGGATTATTTCCAATTGGGGCCTGAAGCCCTGTTCAAGATGTGGCGCCCGGGGGCGGTCAAATAACTACCAGATCAACTCGGCGTCATCAGTGACACCCTTGAGGCGATCCAGCTCATTGATGGCAGCCTCATCGGCAGCGATGGCGCCGGGGAACACCTGGTCACCCAGCAGTTTATGGAAACGTGGCGCACCGCCATCGACCAGGGCCTTGACCGCGATTGCCGCGTGATAACCCTTGTTGCCGCCCAACTCGACGGGGACGACTGCGGAGACTGCTTCGAAGTGTTCGAACTCTTTACGTGCCATGGCACACATCCTGGCTCAGACCAATAAGCCGGACATTAAACCCTCAACCGGCGAGTTTGTGTATCGGTGCCGGACATTGTCCGAGCGCCTGCGCCGCCGACACCTCTTTGAAGGTGTGGAAATCCAGGCTGTTGACCACCAGGTCCTGGACCAGCTCGGCAAAGATCTGCATCGACGGGCTGTTGAAATACGCAGTCATTGCCTGTTGATGGCTCCAGAAACCGGAGACCAGCCACAGGTCCGGATCGCATTGCGAATGCTGCAGGGCAAAGTTCAGGCAACCGGGGGCGTTGCGTGACGGTTCGATCAAGGCACTGAGGCGTACACCCAGTTCGATGGAGCGTCCGGCGCGCGCTCGAACGAAGGCCATATGACTGACGGGAATCTGCTTGGACATGTTCAACCCTCCCAGGGAGTCGCGTGGCAGCCGGGGGACGGGCTGCGACAGGATCCAAGGTTAAGGGCCGGGCGCAAGGTGCCGTTAGTCGATTCCTGCCGCTGCGTTGCACAATCCTGCGAGACTGCATAAACGACTGGCAACCACCGCTAAAACCTTGTCACACCGCTGTCATACGAGTTTTGTGTAGGAGCTGCCGAAGGCTGCGATCTTTTGATTTTTGTTTTTAAAATCAAAAGATCGCAGCCTTCGGCAGCTCCTACAGGGGTCTTCGCCCCAAGCAATAAGGAGGTGATGACCGGGCGATGGCCGGCACGCAAAACCAGCCGATGCAGAATCAGGCAAGCATTTGACAGGATGTGTCTACCGCTGGCGCTTGCACAAATATAGGCTCTGCCCCATTCCACCGTCTTAGCAGAGGATGCCGCGCATGACGTCATTCGATCGTTTCCAGTCTCCGCCCGATGCCGACATGGAAAAACAGCGCGCAGAACTCGCGGCGATCATCCGCCGCAACACCACGGACGACGGCAGTTACCAGACCGCCATCGGCTCACTGTTCATGTCGCGCCACACAAAATCCCATGACTTCGCCCCGGTGCTCGCGCAACCGGCGCTGTGCATCATGGCCCAGGGCCGCAAAGAGGTGCGCCTGGCCGATGAGTTCTTCAATTACGACCCGCTGAATTACCTGGTGGTCTCGGTCTCGATGCCGCTCAGCGGGCGGGTGGTGAATGTCTCGCCGGAGGATCCGATCCTCGCCGTGCGCCTGGACATCGACCCGGCGGAAATCACCGCACTGATCGCCGACGCCGGCCCCATGGGCGTGCCGACCCGACCGACCGGGCGCGGCCTGTATGTGGAGAAGATCGACAGCGCGATGCTCGACGCGGTGTTGCGTCTGGCGCGACTGCTGGATGCGCCAAAAGACATCGCCATGCTCGCGCCACTGATTCGCCGAGAGATTCTCTATCGCCTGCTGCGCAGTCCGCAGGGCCACCGTTTGTATGAGATTGCGATTGCCAACAGTCAGAGCCATCGCATCAGCCAGGCGATCAAATGGCTCAACGGCAACTTCGAACAACCGCTGCGCATTGATGATCTGGCGAAAGAAGTGAACCTCAGCGTCTCGACCTTGCATCACCGTTTCAAGGCGATGACGGCGATGAGTCCGCTGCAGTATCAGAAGCAATTGCGCCTGCAAGAGGCGCGACGCCTGATGCTGGCCGAAGGGCTGGAAGCGTCGGCGGCAGGCTATCGCGTGGGCTATGAAAGCCCGTCGCAATTCAGCCGTGAGTACAGCCGCTTGTTTGGTGCGCCGCCGTTAAGGGATCTGGCGCGGTTGCGGCAGTCGGTCTGATCAAGGTGTTGTGTTGTATCGGCTGACGCCATCGCTGGCAAGCCAGCGATGGGGCCAGTCAAGACAACCTCAATCCAGAATCAGGCACCGAGTACCCGACACGCCTCGCTCGGCAACGTCACCGACACCGGATGCCCGATTCCCAAACCGATCCCCTGACACGGCGTACTCAACGCGGTGAACGTCACCCCGGAACACTCCACCGTGGTCTCGATGGTCGCGCCAATATCACGCACAAACGTCACCTTGCCGAGCAAGCGATTGCCCGCCGTCGCCTGTGGCGCGGACAGTTGCAGGTCTTCCGGACGAATCAGCATCTTCACTTTCTGCCCCGCCTCGATGCTGCTGCAGATCGGCACTTGCAGCGCGTCACCGCCCGGCAAGCTGACCTTGCCGTCGCCCAGCGCCGTGGCCGGAAAGATGTTGCCCGAACCGATGAAGTCGGCGACGAACTCGTTGGCCGGGTGCCGATAGATTTCGATCGGCGTGCCCACCTGCTGCACCTTGTGCTCGCCGAGCACCACGACGATGTCGGCCATGGTCATGGCTTCGCGCTGATCATGGGTGACCATGATCGTGGTGATGTTCAAGCGCTGCTGCAACTGGCGGATTTCCACCTGCATCGACTCGCGCAACTTGGCGTCCAGCGCCGACAGCGGTTCGTCGAGCAGAAGGATTTTCGGCCGCGAGGCGATGGCCCGGGCAATCGCTACCCGCTGTCGTTGCCCGCCGGAGAGTTTCGCCACCGGCCGGTCGATCATCGCCTGCAACTGGATCAACTCCAGCAATTCCACCACCCGCGCCTGCTGCTCGGCCTTGCTCACGCCGCGCAGTTTCAGCGGGTAGGCGATGTTCTCGCCAACGGTCATGTGCGGAAACAGCGCCAGCGACTGGAACACCATGCCGAAGTTGCGCAGGTGCGCCGGGGTGCGACCGATGTCCTCGCCATCCAGGCGAATCTCGCCGCCGGTGAGGGTTTCCAGCCCGGCGATCATCCGCAGCAAGGTGGTTTTGCCGCAGCCCGACGGGCCGAGAAAACACACCAGTTGGCCTTCCGGCAAATGCAGATTGACCTCCTGTACCGCGCAAGCCGAGCCGTAGAATTTCTCGACGTTTTCCAGAATCAGACCAGTCATGTTGCACCTCAAATCAAAAGGAAACGCCGCCCTCGCCCACCAGCTTCTCCAGCGCCCAGATCAGGACGAAGTCGATCAGCACGATCAGCACGGCAAACGAGAACACGGTAGGGTCGAGCGATGACACGGTGCGGCTGTACATCCAGATCGGCACGGTCATGACGTCGATGGTGTAGAGGAAATAGGTCACGGTGAATTCGTTGAACGAGACGATGAACGCCAGCAGCATCCCCGCCAGAATCCCCGACTTCATCAACGGCACCACCACGTCGACAATCGCCCGCAGCGGTGAGGCGCCGAGCATCCGCGCCGCCTCTTCGACTTCGTTGCCGATGGAGAGCATCGCGGCGGTGCAGTTTTTCACCACGAACGGCAGCGCCAGAATCACGTGGGCAATCACCAGCCGCGAGGTGGTCAGGTGAAACGGCAGGCTGTCGAACACCAGCAGCAAGGCCAGGCCCAACACCACCATCGGAAACACCAGCGGCAGCGACATCAGTTGCAGCGCCACGGCTTTGCCACGGAACTCGCAGCGGGTCAGCGCATAGGCGGCGGGCACCGCGATCAGCGTGGCGAAGACCATGGTCAGGCACGACACCAGCAGGCTGGTGGCCATGGCCTGGCCGAGGCTCAGCACGTCGCTGGCGTCCGGCGAAACGAAGGTGTGCCAGGCCGCCTTGTACCATTGCAGGCTGTAGCTGCTCGGCGGGAAGTCGAGGTTCGACGCGCCGCTGAACGACATGACGATCATGGTCAGGATCGGCAACACCGCCAGCAGCAGAATGACCCCGGAAAGGATCCCGGCGAACTTGCCGGTGTCGCCGGGCAGCAGCGCCATGCGCTTGTTGGTCAGGGTACTCATTGCGAAGCCTCCAGCAGGCGCCGACGACGGCCGGTGATGTATTCGGACAGGGTCATGATCGCCAGCGTGGTGACGATCAGCACCACCCCGGCCGCCGATGCGGCGGGCCAGTTCATCAGCGGCGCGATCTGGTCATGCACCATCACCGCGAGCATCGGCACACGGCGACCACCGAGCAGCAACGGCACGACAAAACTGCTGGCGTTGTAGGCGAACACCAGCGTCGCCCCAGTGATGATCCCCGGCAGACTCATCGGCAACACCACCTGACGGAACACCTGAAAACGACTGGCTCCCAAGGTAGCGGCGGCCTCTTCGTAGGTGCGCGCAACACCGCGCATTGCGCTGGCAATCGGCAGCACGGCCAATGGAAACGCGGTCTGCACCAAGCCCATGAGCACGCCGTTCTGGTTGTACAGCAACATGATCGGGCGCTTGATCAGGCCCAGGCCCATCAGCGTCTGGTTGAGCATCCCGCCCGGGCCGAGAATCACCAGCCAGCCGTAGCTTTGCAGCAGCAGGTTGACCAGCAGCGGCAACAGCACCGCCGCGAGAAAGATCCGCCGCACGAACGGCGAGGTCAGCCGCGACATGGTGTACGCCACCGGGATCGCCAGCAGCACCGCGATCACCGCACTGATCAGCGCCAGACGCAGGGTCAGCAGCAGGGATTTGAGGTAATAGGGTTCGAGTAATTGCGCGTAGCTGGCGAGGCTGAACCCGCTCCATTCCGCGCCTTTAGTGCCGACGCTCATGCGCAGCACCAGCAGGCTGGCGGCGATCAGCACTCCGAGAAACAGCATCGACGGCGTGAGGAAAAACCACGCCCGGGCGGTCGGCGAAATACCGCGCGCCGGACGCACGTCAGCGGTGCCGACCGGTTGGGTCAGGGATTGATGTTCCATAGCAATGATCTCGTCAATGGAAAAACAACTGACAAACACATCTCTCCAAAGCACCGCGCCCCTTGTGGGAGCTGGCTTGCCAGCGATAGCAATCTGTCAGTGACATCATTGTCGACAGGAAGCCCGTCATCGCTGGCAAGCCAGCTCCCACAGTGATTTTTGGTGTTCTGAAGGTTTGTGTTCGGCGTCAGGAAGAAAAAATTTCCGTATAACGACGAATCCATTGGTCATGCACGGTCGCCAGGAAGGCGTTGTCGTGCATGATCGCCTTCTCGGCAATCTGCTCCGGAGTGAGGATGTACGGGCTCTTGCGCGCTTCGGCGGAGATGATCGCCTTGGCGTTGACCGGGCCGTTGAAGATGTCTTCGGCCATCTTGCCCTGCACCAGCGGGTCGAGAGAGTGGTCGATGAAGGCGTAGGCCAGGTCGGTGTCGCCCGGACGGTTCTTCGGCATCACCGAGAGCATCAGGTCGGTGTAGAAACCTTCCTTCATGCCGAACGTGGCACCGAGGCCGTAGTTCGGATCGCGGATCTGCTTGGGGAAGAATGCCGGGGCGTACAAGCCGCCCATGTCCAGGGACCCGGTGCGGAACAGCTCGGCGATCTGGTTCGGGTTCTCGCCGAGGGTGACCACGCGATCCTTGAGCTCGGCGAGTTTCTTGAAGCCCGGCTCGATGTTGTGTTCATCACCACCGGCGAGTTTCGCGGCGATGATGATCAGGTCCATGGCCTCGGTCCAGTTCGGCGGCGGCAGGAAAATGTTCGGCGCCAGATCGGCATCCCACAGCGCGGCGTAACTGTCTGGAGCCTGTTTGAGGGTACGGGTGCTATAGACCAGACTGTTGCACCACAGCAGGTAACCGATGCCGTGCCCGTTGGCGCCGGTGCGGTATTTTTCCGGTACGTCGATCAGGTTTGGAATCCGGTTGAGGTCGGGTTTTTCCAGCAGTCCGGCGGCGGCCAGACCTTCGGCGCCAACCCCGGCCAGGGTGATGATGTCGTACTGCGGACGGTCACCGCCGGCCTTGAGTTTGGCGACCATTTCCGAGGTGCTGCCAGTGCGGTCGGCGATGACCTTGGCGCCGGTCTTGGCCTCGAACGTGGCGGCGATGTTGCGCAGTGCGGCGAGGCCGGTGTCATCCGACCAGGTCAGCAAACGCAAGGTCTTGCCGGCAAACCGCGTGTCGCTGGCGCTGGCCCGGATGAAGGGCATGCTCAGGGCCGCCGCTGCTACCGAGGCGACGCCGACGGTTTTAATGAATTGACGCCTGTTCAGATCATGCTCGCCCATGAAGGACTCCCTTTGTTCTTTTAAGTATGAGGTTGGTCGCAACCGTTGCATCCGCGCGGCCGGATCCGCTGCAGGCCTTATATTCAAAGGCCTGCAGCGCAGCCGACGGGTTCATCCTGAGGTCGTGCAATACACCTGACTATCGATAAAAACTCATCGAAGCCATGACACCGACGCATGCCTCGTTGCGAGGCATGCACTCACCGTTTTCGGGCGCTCAGAGCGCCCGGATCACGTGTTTGATTTCCTGAAACGCGGCCAGGCCCCACGGCCCCAATTCGCGGCCGATGCTGCTCTGCTTGTAGCCGCCCCACGCCGTCTGCGGGAAGATCACTTGCGGCGCGTTGAGCCATACAAGCCCCGCCTGCAGGGCATTGGCGAGGCGGTCGGCGGTCTCGGCGTTACGCGTCACCACACTGGCGACCAGCCCGAACTGGCTGTCGTTGGCCAGGGCAATCGCCTCGGCTTCGCTGCTGAAACTGCGCACGCACAGCACCGGGCCAAAGATCTCCTCACACCACAACGCACTGTCGAGGGGCACGTCGGTGAACACTGTCGGCTGCAAAAAATAGCCGCGCGGCAGATGCGCCGGACGATTGCCGCCGCACACCAGCTTCGCTCCGGCACTCAAACCGCGATCGATATGGCCGAGCACGCGCTGGTATTGCGCCTGATTGACCAGCGCGCCCATCTCCACGTCCGGGTCGAAAGGATCGGCCACGCGAATCGCTTGCGCGCGCTTTTGCAGACGCTCAAGAAACTCATCGGCCAGTTCATCGGCGACCAGCACGCGACTGGTGGCTGAGCACATCTGCCCGGCATTGAAGAAACCGCCGCCGCAAGCCAGTTCCACGGCCAGTTCCAGATCGGCATCTTCGAGTACCAGCAGCGAAGATTTGCCACCCAGCTCCAGGCTCACGCCCTTCACGGTTTCGGCGGCACGCTGCATCACTTGCACGCCGACAGCGTTGCTGCCTGTGAAGGAAATTTTCGCGATGCGCGGATCCGCCGACAGCGGTGCCCCCACCGCCAGACCGGTGCCGCAGACCAGGTTGAACACGCCGTCGGGCAGACCGGATTCAGCGATGATCGCCGCCAGTTCCAGCTCCGGCAGCGGCGTGACTTCCGACGGTTTGAGCACCACACAGCAACCGGCGGCCAAGGCCGGTGCGAGCTTCCACGCAGTGGTGACCATCGGAAAATTCCACGGCACGATCAGCCCGACCACACCGCACGGTTCACGGCGCAGACGCGCACTGAAATCGTCGCTGGGCAGCGCCACGTTGCTGTCGAGTTGGGCGTCGAGGCCTTCGGCCAAACTGGCGTAATACTCGAACGTGGCGATCACATCATCGACGTCGATGGCCGCTTCGAACTGTGGCTTGCCGTTGTTGCTCGACTGCAACTTCATCAAGTGGTCACGCCCGTTGCGCACACCGTTGGCAATGTTGCGCAGGATCGCGCCGCGTTCGGCACCGCTGGTTTTCGACCAGTTCTTGAACGCTGCAGTGGCCGCGCTGACGGCCAGATCAACCGCGCGTTCATCGCCGCCATTGACCGTGGTCAGCAGTGCTTCGGTGGCCGGGTTGATCACCCGCAGGTGCTCACGCCCGGCCGACCATTGACCATTGATGTACAGACCATCGAGGGTGGTTGGGAAGTTGATCATTGGGCCACCGCCTGCATCCATTGGGTCTGGTCGATTTCGATCACGGTCGGGCCTTGGCGGTCAGTCGCCGCACGCAGCGCGCCACGCAATTGCTCAACCGAGCTGATCGCTTCAGCGGCGCAGCCCAGGGCCTTGGCGACGCCGATGAAATCCGGGGTGTAGATATCGACGCCGACCGGCTCGATGGCGCGGTTGACCATGTATTTCTTGATCTCTTCGTAACCCTGGTTATTCCACAGCAGCACGATCACCGGGGTGCGCGCTTCAACTGCGCTGGCCAGTTCCGGCAGGGTGAACTGCAAGCCGCCGTCGCCAATCAGGCACACCACCGGCGGACGAGCGCCGCCCTCGAGGTTGCCGCCAAGCCACGCACCAATCGCCGCCGGCAGGGCGTAACCGAGGGTGCCGTAACCGGTGGACGAGTTGAACCAGCGCCGTGGTCGCTCCGGGTTGAAGGTGAGGTTGCCGGTGTACACCGGTTGCGTGGAGTCGCCGACGAACACCGCGTCCGGCAACTCGTGCAGCACGGTTTCCAGAAAACGGGTCTGTGCCAGGGTTGGCACGTCCCAGGTCGCGGCCAGCTCATCGCGCAGACGTGCTGCCCGCACCTGACCCCAATCATTGCGCCGCTCGGCCAGCGCCTGCTGCGACAGCGCACCGAGCAGCGCTTGCGCAGCGTTGCGCGAGTCGGCGACCAACGCCACGTGCGGCGGATAGTTGCGCACGGTCTGATCGGCGTCGATGTCGATGCGCAGCAACTTGCCGGGAATCTCGAAGCCGCCGGCGAAGGTCACGTCGTAATCGGTTTCGGCCAGTTCGGTGCCGATTGCCAACACCACGTCGGCATCGGCGACCAGTGCGCGAGTGGCGACCAGGCTTTGCGTCGAGCCGATCAGCAGCGGATGGCTGGTCGGCAACATGCCTTTGGCGTTGATGGTCAGCGCCACCGGGGCGTCGAGCAACTCGGCCAGTTCGGTGAGTTCGGCGGCGGCATCGATGGAACCGCCACCGGCGAGAATCAGCGGACGCTGAGCGCCGGCCAGCAGTTCGCTCATGCGCCGTACGGCAGCCGGTGCAGCCCCGGCGCGGTCGATATTGACCGGGACGCTGGCGAGCAGTTCGTCGGCCTCTTCCACCAACACATCCAGCGGAATCTCGATGTGCACCGGACGCGGACGCCCGGCCTGAAACAGTGCGAAAGCACGGGCCAGCACGCCGGGCAATTCCGCCGCCGACATAAGGGTGTGGGAGAACGCCGCGACGCCGCCGACCAGCGCGCTCTGGTTCGGCAACTCGTGGAGCTTGCCGCGACCGCCGCCCAACTGGCTGCGGGTCTGCACGCTGGAGATCACCAGCATCGGGATCGAGTCGGCGTAAGCCTGGCCCATCGCGGTGGTGATGTTGGTCATGCCCGGGCCGGTGATGATGAAGCACACCCCCGGTTTGCCGCTGGTGCGCGCGTAGCCGTCGGCCATGAAACCGGCGCCCTGTTCATGCCGTGGGGTGACATGGTTGATGCTCGAACGGGCCAGCCCGCGATACAGCTCCACGGTGTGCACCCCGGGAATGCCGAACACCTGCTCGACCCCGTAATCCTCGAGTAACTTGACCAGTACTTCGCCACACGTCGCCATGTCGATTGCCCTTCTTGTTGTTCAATACGCCGTGCCAGTGTGGGAGCGAGCTTGCTCGCGAAAGCGGTGTATCAGCCACATTGATGCTGAATGGAAAACCGTATTCGCGAGCAAGCTCGCTCCCACATCGATCCGGGTGGAATGAGCTCATTGAACGGGCGGCAGGTAGCGGCAACAATCGATTAAAAGTCATACTAGCCATGTCCTCACGTCATACCTTGGATCCACATGAAACGACTGCCTCCCCTGCCCGCCCTGCACACGTTTCTGATCACTGCGCAGTGCTGCAACTTCACCCGGGCGGCCGAGCAGTTGCACATCACCCAGGGCGCCGTGAGCCGGCAGATCGCCGGGCTGGAAGATCATCTGGGGTATGAGCTGTTCATCCGTCTGGCCCGAGGCCTGGAGCTGACCGCCGAAGGGCGCGAATGGCTGCCGCGGGTGGAAAAGATCTTCGGGTTGATCAGCGAGGCCACCGAGCAGATCGGGCGCAAGCGTCAGACCCTGCAACTCAAGGCGCCCAGCTGCGTGATGCGCTGGCTGGTGCCGCGCCTGTTGCAATGGCAAAAGGAACGCCCGGACGTACCGGTCAAACTGACCACCACACTGGCCCACGGGGTCGACTTTCAGCGCGAGCAGTTCGATGCGGCGGTGATCTACGGCACGCCGCCGGACAACTCATCGACCGCGCTGCATCTGTTTGATGAACAACTGACTCCGGTCTGTTCGCCTGCGTTATTGAAAGGCCCACCGGTGCTGAGCGAACCGGCCGATCTGCAACAGCATCTGCTATTGCATCCGACCCGCGATACGCAGGATTGGACGGTGTGGCTGACGGCGGCCGAATTGCAGTTGAACAACGTCAACACGGGCCAGCATTTCGAGACGCTGGATCAGGCGATGTCGATGGCGTCCCACGGGACGGGTGTGGCGATTGGCGACTGGTCGTTGATCGGCGACGACCTGCGCGCCGGGCGGCTGGTGATGCCGTTTGAGCTGAAGGTGAAAACGGGACTGGGTTACTACGTGGTGATGCCGCAGGGTGCAGGGGCATCGCCGCAGCTGGAAGAACTGATGATCTGGCTGGTGGAGCAGGCGCATACCCGCTGAAACACCACATTCCCCTGTAGGAGCTGCCGCAGGCTGCGATCTGTTGACTTTGATTTTAAAAACAAGATCAAAAGATCGCAGCCTGCGGCAGCTCCTACAGGGGGCGTTTGTAGGTCAGTAGCCGACGGTGAACCGCTGACGCGAATGCTTCGGCGTTTCCACTTCGTCAATCAACGCAATCGCGTAGTCGGCGAAGGTGATCCAGCTGCGACCTTCGGCACTCACCAGCAAGTGATCCTTGCCGACGCGGAAGCTGCCGGTGCGCTCACCTTCGACAAACTCGGCCGATGGCGAGAGGAAGGTCCAGTCCAGTTCCTTCTCCTGACGCAAGGCATCGAGAAACGCTGCCCCGGCGCTGGCCTCGGCTTTGTACTCGGCCGGGAAACCGGCACTGTCGATCACTCGGGTGTCATCCGGCAGCAACAGCGAACCGGCACCGCCGACCACCAGCAGACGTTTCACGCCCGCCTGCTTCACCGGGCCAACCACGGCACTGGCCGGTACCGTGGCGAAATGCGCAGCGCTGATCACCACGTCGTGACCGGCGACGGCGGCTTGCAGCGCTGCCGAATCCAGCACATCGACATTCTTGCTGACCACACCGGCACGTGTGCCGATCTTCGAGGTGTCGCGGGCGATGGCGGTGACACTATGGCCACGACGCAGGGCTTCTTCCAGCAGTTGGCTACCGGCACGACCGGTGGCACCAATGATTGCGATCTTGCTCATGACATTCTCCAGTTGGCTTGAGAGTGCTGCGTTTTCAGAATCGGCTTACCACTGCATTTCGCCCTTGGCGACTTTGGCGCTCAGCTCCAGCGAGCTTTCTTCGCCGAGTGTCGGGTAGCGTTTTTGCATGGCCTTGATCAGTGCGGCGGAATCCTTGGCCTTGGCGGTTTCTTCGTCGAAAGCCTTAATGTAGTCGGCGGTGAATTTCACGCTGGCCAGCGAGCGGCTGCTCTCGCCCAGAAAGTGACCGGGCACCACGGTTTTCGGCTTCAGGGTTTCGATCGAGTGCAGGGTTTGCAGCCAGTCGGCGTGGGATTGCGCAGTCTGGGTATCAGCCATCCAGACATGAATGTTCTCTGCGACCACAACACCACCGACCACAGCCTTGAGCGACGGAATCCACACGAAGCTGCGATCCGGTTGTTTGCCTTCAAGGCCGACCACCTGCAACTTCTGCCCCTCGAGCATCAGGCTATCGCCCTTGAGCACGCCCGGCACGATGGTTTTGGCCGGCACATCGGCGCCCATTTTCGGGCCCCAGAAGGCGAGTTTGCCGGCGACGGTTTTGTTGATGTGATCAACGGTCGGCTGCGACGCCAGGACCTCGACGTCGGGGAAGGCCTGGGTCAGGGTGTCGAGGCCGAAGTAGTAATCCGGGTCACCGTGGCTGATGTAAATGGTGGTCAGGTGTTTGCCGCTGGCGCGAATCTTTTCCACCACCTGTTCGGCCTGGGCCTTGCCGAATTGCGCGTCGACCAGAATCGCGTCTTTCTCGCCGCTGACCAGCACCGAGGTCACCGGGAAGATCGCGTTGGTGCCCGGGTTGTAAACGTCCAGGGTCAGGTTGGCGGCAGCGGCATGGGCCGCAAAACCGAGGGTGGCGGTGGCCAGCAAAACGCGCTTGAGGGTGGTGAAGCCGATCATCTGTTGCTCCGTGATCCGAATGCCGTGTTTGGCGATGGGACAGAGCTTAGTTGCCTGACTCGGTACAAAAAATGCGATGCTTGAACATAGTTTGTTTCTGAAAGCGGGCAAATCATGGATCGTCTTCAAGCAATGCGCGTGTTTGTCACGGTGGTTGATCTGGGCAGCCAGTCGGCAGCCGCCGATCATCTGGACCTGTCGCGGCCGGTGGTGTCTCGCTATCTGGCGGAGCTGGAAGACTGGGTCGGCGCGCGTCTGATGCACCGCACTACGCGCAAGCTGAGCCTGACCGCCGCCGGCAGCGAAATCCTGCCGCGCTGCCGACAGATGCTCGAACTCTCAAGCGATATGCAGGCCGCTGTCAGCGAACCCCACGATGCGCCGCGCGGACTGCTGCGCATCAGTGTCAGCACCTCGTTTGGCCAGGCACAACTGGCCGATGCCATGGCGGCGTACGTCAAGCGCTACCCCGGGGTCAGCATCGATCTGCAAATGCTCGACCGCACGGTGAACCTGGTGGATGAACGCATCGATCTGGCGATCCGCACCAGCAATGACCTGGACCCGAACCTGATCGCCCGCCGCCTGACGGTGTGCCGTTCGGTGGTCTGCGCCGCGCCCGCCTACTTGCGCGACAACCCGCCGCCGCAGCGGGTCGAGGACCTGAGCCGGCACAACTGTCTGACGCATTCGTATTTCGGCAAGAGCCTGTGGCATTTCGAAGAGGACGGCGAACCGGTGTCGGTGCCGGTGCAAGGCAACATCAGCGCCAACGAGGCCAGCACGTTGCTGCGCGCGACCCTGGCCGGTGCGGGCGTGGCGATGCTGCCGACCTATCAGGCCGGGGTGCATGTGCATGCCGGAGAACTGGTGCGCCTGCTGCCGAATGCCGAGCCACGGCAGATGAACATCTACGCGGTGTACGCCTCACGCAAGCACATGCCGGCGGCGCTGCGCAGCATGCTGGATTTTCTGGTGCAACGGTTTCCCGAGCATCCAGAGTGGGATGTGGGGTTGTAGAAAAGCAAAAGATCGCAGCCTGCGGCAGCTCCTACAGAGGAAATGCATTCCAAATGTAGGAGCTGCCGCAGGCTGCGATCCTTTGATCTTGTTCTATGCTGAAAGTAATACCGCAGGGTATGCGTTCAGAGGTCTACGCCATGAACATCAGAACAAGAAGGTACTTCGCGATCTTCATCACCTGCGCCGCCACGCTGGCGCTGTACGGCACTGCGGCCTGGCGGGTCGAGCAACTGCGACAACTGCCCCGCGATTATGCGAGCTGCAATTTCGAGCGTTGTATTCCGCACAATGCCACGCTGAACGCATTGCGCTGATTCGGCTTGCTATCAACCCTGTGGGAGCTTGGCTTGCCAGCGATGGCGGTGGCCCAGACGCCTTCAGTGCTGACTGACAGGACGCAATCGCTGGCAAGCCAGCTCCCACAGGGGGCGGTGGTGTTTTACCCGATCACTGCTCGGCCTTCAGCCGGTCGCGAAACGCCTTTGGCGAAATCCCCACCCTGCGCCGGAACAGGCGCGTGAAGTTGGTCGGATCGGAAAACCCCAACAATTCCGACATCTCGTAAATGGTCATGCTGGTATAGGTCAGCAAACGTTTGGCTTCCAGTAACTGGCGTTCGTGCATGATCTGCAGCGCTGGCTGCCCTGCCAGTTCCCGGCAAGTACCGTTGAGGTGCGACACCGAAATCCCCAGGCGATGCGCCAGGTCTTCGACCTTCACATGCTGGCGGTATGTCTCCTCGACCAATTGAATGAACCCATTGAGGTATTCGCGCTGGCGTTGTGGGCGCTGACTGGCGTTATGGCGCACGATCGCCTGACGGCTGACCCAGACCATGATCACGCTGACCAGCGAATGCATGAGCATTTCCCGCGCGGGTTGATGGCCGTTGTACTCGGCCTGCAATGCTGAAAACAGACTGTGCAGGTACTGCGCATCCTTGCCCGCCGGATAGTGCTCGGCCTGCGCCAGGGCATGCACCGAATTGCCCAGTTGCGCCTGCAGGTGGTTGATCAACGGATTGGCGAGGGTAACGACGAAACCTTCGACGTCCTCGGAAAAACGAAAGCCATGCACCGACAACGGGGGCAGGACTTGAATGGCGGGTTCGTTGAGCTGCGTGCGTTGACCTTCGATTTCAAGCTCTGCCTGACCTTTGAAAACGAAGAGTAACTGGCACAAATCGGCGTGGCGGTGGGGTTTGATTTCCCATTGATGTTCGCGGCTGCGTTTGGAAATGGTTTCACAGTGCAGCAAGTCAGGGGTCGGCCAGTCCAGGCTTTCACCGTAGAGCTTGAACACCGGAATCGAAGGCAGGTCAGGCTTGTTCATCACTTCAATCCAGGCCTCGAGGTTTGCGGGCGATAATCGCACCGATTGGCAGAATGTACAGGTATCGGCTCAGTTTTCACCTTCAATTGACAGACCCGCAAGGGAAAAATGCAAGCACTCGATCCATAAAAATCATTCACCGACTCACGTCGCGTGAAGCTTGCGAGTCATAAAAACAATGAAAACGCTGAAAACCCAAGTCGCCATCATTGGCGCCGGTCCCTCCGGATTGCTCCTCGGTCAGTTGTTGCACAACGCCGGCATCGACACCCTGATTCTTGAACGCCAGACGCCCGACTATGTCCTCGGGCGGATTCGCGCCGGCGTGCTCGAACAAGGCATGGTAGAGCTGTTGCGCCAGGCCGGAGTCGGCCAGCGCATGGACGCCGAAGGACTGGTGCACGGCGGTTTCGATCTGGCCCTGGATGGGCGTCTGGCCCACATCGATCTGCAGGGTCTGACCGGTGGCAAAACCGTGATGGTCTACGGCCAGACCGAGGTCACGCGGGACCTGATGGCCGCTCGTCGGGAGGCCGGTGCGTCGACGATTTACGAGGCGAGCCATGTCGTTCCTCACGGCATGAAAAGCGACGAGGCGTTTGTCACCTTCGAAAAGGACGGCGAAACCTGGCACGTCGATTGCGATTACATCGCCGGTTGCGACGGCTTTCATGGCGTAGCCCGGCAGTCGATTCCCGAGGCCTGCCTGAAGATCTTCGAGCGGGTCTATCCGTTCGGCTGGCTGGGGATTCTCGCCGACACCCCGCCGGTGCACGAAGAACTGGTCTACGCCCGTCACGAACGCGGCTTCGCCCTGTGCAGCATGCGTTCGGCCACCCGTACCCGTTATTACCTGCAAGTGCCGGCCGAGGAGAACGTTGCCGACTGGTCCGACGAGCGCTTTTGGGCTGAGCTGAAAACCCGTCTGCCCGCCGAGCTTGCCGAAAAACTGGTCACCGGCCCGTCGATTGAAAAAAGCATCGCGCCGCTGCGCAGCTTTGTCGTTGAGCCGATGCAGTATGGGCGGATGTTTCTGCTCGGCGATGCCGCACACATTGTGCCGCCCACCGGGGCCAAGGGCCTGAACCTGGCCGCCAGCGATGTCAGCACTTTGTTCAACATTCTGCTGAAGGTTTATCGCGAAGGCCGCACGGATCTGTTGGAGAAATACTCGGAAATCTGCCTGCGCCGGGTCTGGAAAGCCGAACGGTTTTCCTGGTGGATGACCTCGATGCTGCACCGTTTCGACGAGCATGATGCTTTCAGCCAACGGATCAGCGCCTCGGAACTGGACTATTTCGTCAGTTCAGAAGCGGGTCGGAAAACCATTGCAGAAAATTACGTCGGGCTTCCTTATGAGGCTATCGAATAGCTTCCTACCGACTTACACTGGCGAGCATCCCCGCTCGCCCGATGGCCTGCGGGATTCTCACTGCCCGCAGGTTCCGCCCGTGACCAATCTTCACCAGCCTGAAACCCCCAAACCGGCCATTCGCAGCGTGCTGGTCGCGCTGATGCTGGCGATCTTTCTCGGGGCATTGGACCAGACCATCGTCGCCGTCTCGATGCCCGCCATCTCCGCACAGTTCAAGGACGTCAGCCTGCTGGCCTGGGTAATTTCCGGGTACATGGTGGCGATGACCGTGGCCGTGCCGATCTACGGCAAGCTCGGCGATTTGTACGGACGGCGCAAACTGATGCTGTTCGGCATGGGCCTGTTCACCCTCGCCTCGCTGTTTTGCGGCATGGCGCAAAGCATGGAACAACTGGTGCTGGCGCGGATTCTCCAGGGCATCGGCGCCGGCGGAATGATCTCGGTCAGTCAGGCGATCATCGGCGACATCGTCCCGCCCCGCGAACGCGGGCGCTATCAGGGTTACTTCAGCAGCATGTATGCGGTGGCCAGCGTCGCCGGGCCGGTGCTCGGCGGTTACATGACCGAATACCTGTCGTGGCGCTGGGTATTCCTGATCAACCTGCCGCTGGGGCTGGGCGCCTGGTGGGTGGCCAATCGCAACCTGCGCGGGCTGCCGATTCCGCAGCGCAAACCGATCATCGACTACCTCGGCACGCTGTTGATGATCATCGGTTTGACCGCGTTGCTGCTGGCCATCACTCAGGTCGGTCAGGGCCATTCGTGGCGCAGCAGCGAAGTGCTTGGCTTGTTCGCCTGTGCGGTGCTGGTGCTGGCGGTGTTCGTCTGGCATGAACGCCGGGCGCGCGAGCCGCTGCTGCCGATGCATCTGTTCACCAACCGCAACGCGTTGCTGTGCTGGTGCACGATTTTCTTCACCAGTTTTCAGGCGATCTCGCTGATCGTGTTGATGCCGCTGCGCTTTCAGAGCGTCACTGGCGCCGGTGCCGATGCGGCGGCGTTGCACTTGCTGCCGCTGGCGATGGGCCTGCCGATAGGCGCCTATTTCGCCGGACGCCGCACCTCGGTGACCGGTCGTTACAAACCCCAGATTCTGACGGGTGCGATCCTGATGCCGATTTCGATTCTCGGCATGGCGTTCAGCCCACCGGATGCGACGCTGGTCAGCAGTCTGTTCATGCTGCTCAGCGGGATTGCCGGCGGCATGCAGTTCCCGACTTCATTGGTGGGCACACAGAACTCGGTGGAACAGCGCGACATCGGCGTCGCCACCAGCACCACCAACCTGTTCCGCTCGCTGGGCGGCGCAGTGGGTGTGGCGTTGATGTCGGCGCTGTTGCTGGCGTTGTTGCAGGATTCGAGTTTTGCCCACCTGGCGAGCAACTCGCTGCTCAGCGAGGGGCATTCGGGCAACGTGCTGCTCGACGGTTTGAACGCCGCACCGGGCGATGCGCAGAACGCCTTGCGCGCCGAGCTTTCGGTGACGTTCCGGCATTTGCTGTGGGTGAGTACGGCGGTGTCGTTGCTGGGGCTGGCGGCGGCGATTGCGATGCCGAACAACCTGCTGCGCGGGCGCGAGCACGGCGCCAAATAACAGCAAAAGATCGCAGCCTGCGGCAGCTCCTACAGAGATGCATTCCCATGTAGGAGCTGCCGAAGGCTCGGGCCGCGTTCGGACGATCTTTTGATTTTCAGGGGCTGTAGTAACCCACCGCCACCAGAAAATGCCCGACCTTCTTCAGGTACGCATGCTTGTCCTCGACCTTGCCGGTCACCGGGTTTTTCCAGCGGTATTCGTATTCACCGTCATCCTGCTTGGCGATCAGCGCCAGCATCGGCTCGCCCACCGGTTTACCTTCCGGGTCCTTGATCTTGCTGAAGTCGGTGTTGATCAGGCGCAGGTTGGTGCCGTGGGCAACGTAGCGTTCGGTCTGCAGATCGACCACGAACACATACAAGTCATCCTGCAGATAACCACCCTTGAGCGAGTTGATGGCCGTCAGCGTGCCCTTCTCGTTTTTCCCCAGATCGGTTGCAGCCTTGTCGAGAAGTGCCTTGGCCTGCTCGGCTGAAGCGCGCGGCAGGTAATAACCGACGGCCAGAATCCGCTGACCGATGCGCTGGTAATACACATGTTTGCGCTCGACCTTGCCGTCCGCCCAGTTCTGCCAGCGGTATTCGGCCTGTTGAATGCCGTTGCCTTCCGGCACTAGCAAGGCGTCCTTGAAGGCCTTCTGCAAATCCGGCGCAAGCACTTCGCTGACGTCACGGCCGATCAAGGCTGAGGACGGCCCGCCGCTGGCGAGCATCACGCCTTTGGTGTCGACCACGAACACGTAGCGATCCTTGTCGACGAACTCGCCCTGACGGCTGAACGCGGCGAAGGCCTTGTCGCCGTTGTCGTGGTAATAGGCCAGGGCCTTTTCCAGCAAAGCGATGGCGGCCTTGCTGTCGTCCTTTTGCGTGGCGGCAGCGTTGACCTGCCCTGCCCCCATAAAAAGCATCACCCCGAGCCACGCCACTTTATGCAAAAACCCCATAACGCATCCCTCGTTCTTGTTGGTGTTTCAAGAGCGTAGACGGCTTGGGCTCGGACGGGGCGCCGCATCCTGTAGCGAGGAGATTTATCCCCGATGGGCTGCGCAGCAGCCCTGATGCAGAGAACACATATTTTCTGAGACACCGAGCTGATAACAGGGAGCTGCTGTGCAGCCCCATCGGGGATGAATCCCCTCACCACAAAGGTCCCTGGCTACAGTTCATCAGGCCCTACGGCCGGGCATTGATCTGCTGTTGCAGGTTCTGGATCTGCGCCTGCAGGGTGTTGAGGTTGCGGGTCATCTGCCCGCGGAATGCGTCGAACTCGGCGGTATTGCCACCACCCTGCGCAGCGGCAGGGCGATTGTCCTGTTCGCTTTTGAGGACGACGATTTCCTGCTCCAGACGCTCGATCGCCGCGTTCGAAGTGCCCTGCTTCTTCAGCGCCGTGATATCAGCGCCGAGGCTTTTCAGCTGAGCGTCATAACTCTTGAGCTGGACATCGACCTTGCTGGTATCCGCCGATGCGCCTTTCAGGGCCGCCAGTTCCGCGCTCAAGGCTTTGACCTGAGCCTGCAACTGGGTATTGGCGTTCTGTTGTTCAATGGTCTGCGCGGTCATTTGCGCCAGACGCTTGTCCAGATCGCTGGCTTGGCCGACCACGCCTTGCTGCTGTTTACCCTGATCCAGCAACTGGGTTTCCAGCTGTTTGATCTGCAGCTTCAACGCTTCGCTGTCGCTGTTGACGTTGCTCTGGCTGGCCACCACCTTGCCGGAAATGTCCTGCAACCGCCCCGCCGCTTCCTCGCTGATGCGCGCAAAGCTTTCCTGGGTCGCGACCAACTGCTGCTCCATCAGCGAGATCTGCTGGAAACTCCACCAGGCCAGACCGATAAAGGCAAAGAACAACGCGCCGACCAGTGCCCACAGCGGCCCGGTACTCGCGGCCTTGACCTTGACCACCGGCGGCGTGCGCGAGTGCACGGAGGTGCGGGCGGTGGGCGAAATGTCATCGTCGTCAAAGGTGTCGGCCCGCAGGCTCGGTACATCGTCGAAATCGTCGTTGGCATCGTTACGCATGGACATTGAGGCAACCTTTGTGGAACGCGGTGATGGCTTAATGCTGCGAAGTATAACCGCCGCAGCCGCAGGGATTGACCCTCAAGCGGCAGTGCGGTTCATTGCTGGCCGGGCGACTTGTATCAACGGATGTCCTGAGCTTTCCACCAGCCACAGAACTCGTCGAGGGCCGACCACAGGCTGACTTTCGGATCGTAGTCCAGATAATGCCGGGCGCGGCTGATGTCGAGGGTGAAATTTTTCTTCATGACCTGCATGCCCAGCCGCGACAGGGTCGGCTCCGGGCGGCCCGGCCAGAGTTTGCACACGCCTTCGTTGAGCGCTGCAACGCTGTAGGCCAGGCCATACGAACGGTATTTAGTCACCTGCGGCACTTCCATCTTGCGCATCACGTAATTGACCACATCCCACAACGGTACCGGCGCGCCATTGCTGATGTTGTAGGCCTTGCCCAGCGCGGA
The DNA here is from genome assembly GCF_050473925.1 of Pseudomonas sp. S8. Classification (NCBI taxonomy): domain Bacteria; kingdom Pseudomonadati; phylum Pseudomonadota; class Gammaproteobacteria; order Pseudomonadales; family Pseudomonadaceae; genus Pseudomonas; species Pseudomonas sp. S8. Next base: position 5,712,275 of record NZ_JBFDVZ010000016.1, on the reverse strand, counting down.
GCCGGCCGCCAGCAAGCTGCTGAGCAGCGCTTCGTTGAGGTTCTGCACGCTGGTGAAGTCGACCTTGTTCAGGCCATCGCCGATGATCGCCAGACGCCCCTTGCGCTGCATGTTCAACAGGCGCGGGAAAATGCTCATGTCGCCGGCGCCAGTGACGAAACGCGGGCGCAGGGCGATGGTTTCCAGGCCGAATTCCTGTGCGCCAAAGACCTTTTGCTCGGCCAGGTATTTGGTCGCCGCGTAGTGATGTTTGAAGCGCTTGGGCACTTGTTCTTCGGTCAGGCCGAGGTGATCGCGGCCATCGAAATAGATCGACGGCGACGACAGATGCACCAGCCGCCGCACGCGTTGCTTGAGGCAGGCTTCGACGACGTTTTCAGTGACCTGCACGTTGCCCTGATGAAAGTCCTGATAGCGCCCCCACAAACCGACGGCGCCGGCGCAGTGCACCACGGCTTCGACGTCGGCGCAGAGTTCGCGCACCAGATCCGCATCGGTGAGATCGCCCGGGACGAACTCGGCGCCACGGCGCACCAGATGCTCGACGCTTTCGGCCCGGCGACCGTTGACCCGCACGTCCAGGCCCTGCTCCAGGGCGAAACGCGCAAAGCGTCCGCCGATGAAGCCGCTTGCGCCGGTGACCAGAATTTTCATGTAACGCTCCGATGACTTTCGTTTACCTGATACGTCTGTCTTGACGCTGATCATCAGCCCAAGGGCACCAGCCAGCGCGATGAAGAACGTAGCAATTGTTCGGTCAGCAAGGCCAGCAGCTGACCGCCATTGCGCCAATGATGCCAGTACAACGGCACATCGATCGGTTTATCTGGCAACAGTTCGCGCAATACGCCGCGTTGCAGTTGCTCGCGCACTTGCAGTTCCGGCACCAGGCCCCAGCCGAACCCGGCTTCGGTCAGGCGCACAAATCCTTCAGAGGACGGACACAAATGGTGCTCGAATCCGCCATCGACACCCAGCGATGCGAGATAGCGATGCTGGAGGAAATCGTCCGGGCCAAACACCAGCGCCGGGGTGCGCGGCAGCTGTTCGGCGCGTACCCCGTCGGGGAAATGCCGCTCGATAAACGCCGGACTGGCCAGCGCCCGATAGCGCATCGCCCCGAGCAACACGCTGCGCGCACCGGCCACCGGGCGTTCGCTGGCGCAGACACACGCCGCCACTTCCCCGGCCCGCATGCGCTTGAGGCCGACGGTCTGATCCTCCACCACCAGATCCAGCAATAAATGCTGCTCGGCGCAGAAATCGCCCACGGCTTCGGCCCACCAGGTGGCGAGGCTGTCGGCGTTGAGGGCGATGCGCAGACGCTCCGGCAGGCCCTCTTCGTCGAGTGCGGGGACCAGGGTCTGCAAGTCACGTTCGAGCAGGCGCACCTGCTGCACATGGTTGAGCAGCCGCCGGCCAATCTCGGTCGGCGACGGCGGCGTGCCGCGCACCAGCACCGGTTGGCCGACCCGCGCTTCCAGCAGTTTGATCCGCTGGGAGATCGCCGATTGCGACAAGCCCAGCACCTGCGCGGCACGTTCGAATCCGGCCTGCTCGACCACGGCGGCCAGCGCGGAAAGCAATTTGTAGTCGAACATCAGTTTTCCTAATGAGCGATCAGCACTATTGGTTTTTCTTATACCGCTTTCGACCGGAGAATAGCCAGCAAGCACTCTTTATCAAGGAACACAGCAATGGCTGGCGAAACCTCACTCACGACGCTGCTGCGCAGCATGAGCCCGCAGCTCAATGCCGGCGAATACGTGTTCTGCACCCTGCGCGACGCGCCGTTGCCCAATGGTCTGGAAATTGTCGGCAGCTTCCGCGAGCAGGAAGGCCTGACCGTGATCCTCGAACGCTCTCAGGCTGAACACGCCGGGTTCGCTTTTGATTATGTGGCGGCGTGGATCACCCTCAATGTGCATTCGGCGCTCGAAGCCGTTGGCCTGACCGCCGCGTTCGCCAGCGCGCTGGGCAAGGCCGGAATCAGTTGCAACGTGATCGCCGGTTATTACCACGACCATTTGTTTGTCGGTCAGGCCGACGCCGAGCGCGCCATGCACGTGCTGCGCGATCTCGCAGCCAACGCGGAGTAACTCTTTATGTGGCAAAGCTATGTGAACGGCCTGCTGGTGGCCTTGGGGCTGATCATGGCGATCGGCACCCAGAACGCTTTTGTGCTGGCGCAGAGTCTGCGACGCGAACATCACCTGCCGGTGGCGGCGTTGTGTGTGGCGTGCGATGCGCTGCTGGTGGCGGCCGGGGTTTTCGGCCTGGCCACCGTGTTGGCGCAGAACCCGACATTGCTCGCAGTGGCGCGCTGGGGCGGCGCGGTCTTTCTGATCTGGTATGGCAGCCAGGCGCTGCGCCGGGCGTTCTCGAAACAGAGTCTGGATCAGGGAGAAAACCACACCGTACGCTCGTTGCGCGCGGTGATGCTCAGCGCGCTGGCGGTGACGCTGCTCAACCCGCACGTTTATCTGGACACGGTGTTGCTGATCGGCTCGCTGGGGGCGCAGCAATCGGTGCCGGGCGCTTATGTCGTGGGTGCGGCAAGTGCTTCGCTGCTGTGGTTTTTCACCCTCGCCCTCGGTGCCGCATGGCTCGCGCCGTGGCTGGCAAGGCCGAGTACCTGGCGGATTCTCGATCTGGTGGTGGCGTTGATGATGTTCACGGTCGCCGGGCAATTGATATTGGCCCAGTGATTTATTCCAAACAGCTCTGGAACCTCTATCCCACACAGTTGTTGCGTGGTTAAGCCTTGACCCCGGTGCTATGATCCGAACCCTGCGCCGCAAAGAGTAAAAACTCGTCGGTGCATTTCTGGCCGCCCGTGATCGGCCTTGCGCTCACCGCAACAGACCTGATTAGGAGAATCATCATGGCTTTCGAATTGCCGCCGCTGCCTTACGCACACGATGCCCTGCAGCCGCACATTTCCAAGGAAACCCTGGAATTTCACCACGACAAGCACCACAACACCTATGTCGTGAACCTGAACAACCTGGTGCCAGGCACCGAGTTCGAAGGCAAGACCCTGGAAGAGATCGTCAAGACTTCCTCGGGCGGCATCTTCAACAACGCCGCTCAGGTCTGGAACCACACGTTCTACTGGAACTGCCTGGCGCCAAACGCCGGCGGTCAACCAACCGGCGCACTGGCTGAAGCAATTAATGCGGCTTTCGGTTCGTTCGACAAGTTCAAGGAAGAGTTCAGCAAAACTTCGATCGGCACCTTCGGTTCCGGCTGGGGCTGGCTGGTGAAAAAGGCTGACGGTTCCCTGGCCCTGGCCAGCACCATCGGCGCCGGCAACCCGCTGACCAGCGGCGACACCCCGCTGCTGACCTGCGACGTCTGGGAACACGCTTACTACATCGACTACCGCAACCTGCGTCCGAAGTACGTTGAAGCGTTCTGGAACCTGGTCAACTGGAAGTTCGTTGCCGAGCAGTTCGAAGGTAAAACCTTCACCGCTTAAGCTGCGCGCCAGTCAAAAAACCCGGCTATTGCCGGGTTTTTTTATGCCTTTGCTTTGTGTAGGAGCTGCCGCACCGTGCCACGATTTCTGGCGCCTCTGTTTTTCTGTAGGAGCTGCCGCAGGCTGCGATCTTTTGACTTTGATTTTTTAAAGCAAGATCAAAAGATCGCAGCCTTCGGCAGCTCCTACAGGAAATAGCGTTTTTCTCACGATGAACGTTGTCTGCGGCGGCTTGCCGGGGCAGCACATCGGACTAACATCAAACAGAGGAAAAATTGTCCCGCACCGCTCAAGTTGAGGGCCGAAACTACCGACACAGTACAAATAGAGCTGAGACTCCAGACAGCAGTATTTCGGCCAAGGCCACGGGCAAATGTTCCGAGGCTTGATTGTCCCTTTGACTGCCAACACGGGATTGCCAATACTCATGGCAACTTGACGCTACCCGCACGGAACAAGGAATAACCCTTTGAAGCTGGAACTCAAGAACAGCTTGTCGGTGAAGTTGCTCCGGGTCGTGCTCCTTTCGGCATTGATCGTCGGCGTGGTCTTGAGCTGCGCCCAGATTGTTTTCGATGCCTATAAAACCCGCCAGGCGGTGGCCGGCGATGCGCAGCGCATCCTCGACATGTTCCGCGATCCCTCGACGCAGGCTGTCTACAGCCTGGACCGGGAAATGGGCATGCAGGTGATTGAAGGCCTGTTCCAGGACGACGCCGTGCGCCAGGCCTCCATTGGCCACCCCAATGAAGCGATGCTCGCGCAAAAGTCCCGTGAGTTGCAGCACTCCAACAGCCGTTGGCTGACCGATCTGATCCTCGGTCAGGAACGCACCTTCACCACCCAATTGGTCGGTCGCGGCCCGTACAGCGAGTATTACGGCGACCTGAGCATCACCCTCGACACCGCCACCTATGGCGAGAGTTTCATTGTCAGTTCGGTGATCATTTTCATTTCCGGCGTATTGCGCGCCCTGGCCATGGGCCTGGTGCTGTATCTGGTCTATCACTGGCTGCTGACCAAGCCGCTGTCGCGGATCATCGAGCACCTCACCGAAATCAATCCCGATCGCCCCAGCGAGCACAAGATTCCGCAGCTCAAGGGCCATGAGAAAAACGAACTGGGGATCTGGATCAACACCGCCAACCAGTTGCTCGAATCCATCGAACGCAACACCCACCTGCGCCACGAAGCGGAAAACAGCCTGCTGCGCATGGCCCAGTACGACTTCCTCACCGGCCTGCCGAACCGCCAGCAATTGCAGCAGCAACTGGACAAGATTCTGGTGGACGCCGGCAAGCTGCAACGCCGGGTCGCGGTGCTGTGCGTGGGGTTGGATGATTTCAAAGGGATCAACGAGCAGTTCAGCTATCAGACCGGCGACCAGTTATTGCTGGCACTGGCCGACCGCCTGCGCGCCCACAGCGGTCGCCTTGGCGCCCTCGCCCGACTGGGTGGCGACCAGTTTGCGCTGGTGCAGGCCGATATCGAGCAGCCTTACGAGGCGGCAGAACTGGCGCAAAGCATCCTTGATGATCTGGAAGCGGCGTTTGACCTCGATCATCAACAAATCCGTCTGCGCGCGACCATCGGCATCACCCTGTTCCCCGAAGACGGCGACAGCACCGAGAAACTGTTGCAGAAAGCCGAGCAGACCATGACGCTGGCGAAGACCCGCTCGCGCAATCGCTATCAGTTCTACATCGCCAGCGTCGACAGCGAGATGCGCCGCCGTCGCGAACTGGAAAAAGACCTGCGCGATGCGCTGATTCGCGACCAGTTCTACCTCGTTTATCAGCCGCAGATCAGCTACCGCGATCACCGCGTGGTCGGGGTCGAAGCACTGATTCGCTGGCAGCATCCGGAACACGGTCTGGTGCCGCCGGACCTGTTCATTCCGCTGGCCGAACAGAACGGCACGATCATCGCCATCGGCGAGTGGGTGCTGGATCAGGCCTGCAAGCAATTACGCGAATGGCACGATCAGGGCTTCGTCGATCTGCGCATGGCGGTCAACCTGTCCACCGTGCAACTGCACCACGCCGAGTTGCCGCGAGTGGTCAACAACCTGCTGCAGATCTACCGTTTGCCGCCGCGCAGCCTGGAGCTGGAAGTCACCGAAACCGGCCTGATGGAAGACATCAGCACCGCCGCCCAGCATCTGCTGAGCCTGCGTCGTTCCGGGGCGCTGATCGCCATCGACGACTTCGGCACCGGCTATTCATCGCTGAGTTACCTGAAAAGCCTGCCGCTGGACAAGATCAAGATCGACAAGAGCTTCGTTCAGGACCTGCTGGATGACGACGACGATGCGACCATCGTTCGCGCCATCATTCAGCTGGGCAAGAGCCTGGGCATGCAGGTGATCGCCGAAGGCGTGGAAACCGCCGAGCAAGAGTCCTACATCATTTCCGAAGGCTGTCACGAAGGTCAGGGTTACCACTACAGCAAGCCGCTGCCGGCCCGGGAGCTGACGGCCTACCTCAAGCAAGCCCAACGCAGCAACGCGGCTATTTTATAAAGTCAAAAGATCGCAGCCTGCGGCAGCTCCTACAGGGATCGCATTCCCCTGTAGGAGCTGTCGAGTGAAACGAGGCTGCGATCTTTTGATCTGCGCCATCACACCGGCGTAAACAAGAAATATTTCCAGCCACAACCCTTTACACATAATGCGAAAGATTTGCATTATGTCGCAGCTTTGCGCACCCCCGCGCCCTGTCCATTCCATTACCGAAGCAGGATGTTCGCCATGATTCGTATGCCTCTGGCTACCGCCAGTCTGCTGGCCATCGCTATTTCCCTCGCCGGTTGCGGCGAAGGCAAAGACAAGGCTGCCGCCCCGGCCGCGCCGACGCCGGCCGCCAGCACCGCCGCTGTACCGGCCCCCGCCGCTGCCGGTAAAGTCGATGAAGCCGCCGCCAAGGCAGTGGTTGCGCACTACGCGGACATGGTCTTCGCCGTCTACAGCGATGCCGAATCCACTGCGAAAACCCTGCAAACCGCGGTCGACGCGTTCCTCGCCAAGCCGAACGCCGACACCCTGAAAGCCGCTCGTGCAGCCTGGGTCGCTGCGCGCGTGCCTTACCTGCAGAGCGAAGTGTTCCGCTTCGGCAACACCATCATCGACGACTGGGAAGGTCAGGTGAACGCCTGGCCGCTGGACGAAGGCCTGATCGACTACGTCGACAAGTCCTACGAACACGCACTGGGCAACCCGGGGGCCACCGCCAACATCATCGCCAACACTGAAGTGCAGGTCGGCGAAGACAAGGTCGACGTGAAAGACATCACTCCGGAAAAACTCGCCAGCCTCAACGAGCTGGGCGGTTCCGAAGCCAACGTCGCCACTGGCTACCATGCGATCGAATTCCTGCTCTGGGGCCAGGACCTGAACGGCACCGGCCCGGGCGCCGGCAACCGTCCGGCGTCGGACTACCTGGAAGGCGCAGGCGCCACCGGCGGTCACAACGATCGTCGCCGTGCCTACCTCAAAGCCGTGACCCAACTGTTGGTCAGCGACCTGGAAGAAATGGTCGGCAACTGGAAGCCGAACGTGGCTGACAACTACCGCGCCACCCTGGAAGCCGAGCCAGCTGAAAGCGGCCTGCGCAAAATGCTGTTCGGCATGGGCAGCCTGTCCCTGGGTGAACTGGCGGGCGAGCGCATGAAAGTTTCGCTGGAAGCCAACTCGCCGGAAGACGAACAGGATTGCTTCAGCGACAACACCCACAACTCGCACTTCTACGATGCCAAAGGCATTCGTAACGTGTACCTGGGCGAGTACACCCGTGTTGATGGCAGCAAGATGACCGGCGCCAGCCTGTCGTCGCTGGTGGCCAAGGCTGACCCGGCTGCCGACACCGCGCTGAAAGCCGATCTGGCCGCTACCGAAGCCAAGATCCAGGTCATGGTCGATCACGCCAACAAGGGTGAGCACTACGACCAGTTGATCGCTGCGGGCAACACCGCCGGCAATCAGATCGTGCGTGACGCCATCGCCGCGCTGGTCAAGCAGACCGGTTCGATCGAAGCCGCTGCCGGCAAGCTGGGCATCAGCGACCTGAACCCGGACAACGCTGATCACGAGTTCTGATCACGCGCGTCTGCGTCAAAAAAGGCGACCTTCGGGTCGCCTTTTTCATGCCTGCTTTTTGCGGTGATGCTGATGGCCTCATCGCTGGCAAGCCAGCTCCCACAGGTTTCGCGGTGTTCACACACCCCGGGTACAACACAAATACTGTGGGAGCTGGCTTGCCAGCGATGGCTGCGCCTCGGTCTCGAGTGAAACCCTGCCGCAAATCAAGCAAACGATAATTCCTCTTATTCAAACTCCCCCGCCCTGTTAGACTTTGCGCCTTTGTTTTCGCCCGCCCGCAGGATGTCTGATGCCCTCGCTGCTGCTTCGCTTGTCCGCACTGTTTCTGGCCCTGGGCCTGAGTGCCTGCGATGACGCCCCGCGCTTTACCAAGGCTGAGCCCGGTGAAGCGCGTTCGGGCGGGGCGACGACTGTGCGCAAGACCGATCAGAATGCGTTCTCGCTGCCTTCGGCCAATCTACCGCCGTCGCGTCGGGTCGACTTCAGTGTCGGCAACAGTTTCTTCCGCAGTCCGTGGGTGATCGCCCCGTCGACCACCACCGCCCGCGATGGCCTCGGCCCGTTGTTCAACACCAACGCCTGCCAGAACTGCCACATCAAGGATGGTCGTGGACATCCGCCAACGCCGGATGCGGCGAACGCGGTGTCGATGCTGGTGCGCCTGTCGATTCCTGATTCGCCGGCCTATGCCAACGTCATCGAGCAACTCGGCGTGGTGCCGGAGCCGATCTACGGGGGGCAGTTCCAGGACATGGCCGTGCCCGGTGTCACGCCCGAAGGCAAGGTGCGCGTCGAGTACACCCCGCTGCCGATTCGTTTCAAGGACGGCACCGAAGTGGAGCTGCGCAAACCGGTTCTGCAATTCACTCAGTTGGGCTACGGCCCGATGCACCCGGACACGCGTTTCTCGGCCCGGGTTGCGCCGCCGATGATCGGCCTCGGCCTGCTCGAAGCCATTCCCGAAGAAGCGATCCTCGCCAACGCCGCCGCGCAGGCCAAAGAGAACAACGGCATCAATGGCCGAGCGAATCGAGTATGGGATGACGCATTGCAGAAGACCGTCATGGGTCGATTCGGCTGGAAAGCCGGGCAACCCAATCTCAATCAGCAGAATGTCCACGCGTTTTCCGGAGACATGGGCCTCACGACCAGCCTGCGCCCCTTCGATGACTGCACCGACGCACAAACTGCGTGCAAACAGGCGCCGAACGGCAATGGCCCGGACGGCGAGCCGGAAGTCAGCGACAACATCCTGCGTCTGGTGCTGTTCTACACACGCAACCTCGCAGTGCCGGCACGTCGTGGCGTCAATGACGAACAAGTGCTGGCCGGCAAGAACCTGTTCTTCCAGGCCGGCTGCCAGTCCTGTCACACCCCTCAATACACCACCGCCGCCAACGCCGCCGAACCTGAATTGGCCAATCAAGTGATTCGCCCGTACAGCGATCTGCTGCTGCACGACATGGGCGACGGCCTGGCCGACCACCGCAGCGAATTCCAGGCCTCCGGCCGCGACTGGCGCACCCCGCCGTTGTGGGGCATTGGCCTGACGCAGGCAGTCAGTGGTCACACCCAGTTTCTGCATGACGGCCGCGCCCGCAACCTGCTCGAAGCCGTGCTCTGGCATGGCGGCGAAGCGCAGCAGGCGCAGCAACAGGTTTTGTCTTTCAACGCCGAGCAGCGTGCTGCGCTGCTGGCGTTCTTGAACTCACTTTAAACACTTAAAAGAATCGGGAGCCCGACATGTTCCGTCCCAAGTTGTTGTTCACCAGCCTTGCCGCACTCGCCCTCGGCGCCTGCTCGCCGCAGGACCCGCAAGCAGTCACGTCGGCGGCCATCGCCAAATCGGTGATCCTGCCCACCTACACCCGTTGGGTCGAAGCCGACAAGCAACTGGCGGTCAGCGCCCTCGCCTACTGCCAAGGCAAGGAAACCCTGGAAACCGCCCGCGCCGACTTCCTGCACGCGCAGAAAGCCTGGGCCGAGCTGCAACCGCTGCTGATCGGGCCATTGGCCGAGGGCAACCGTTCGTGGCAGGTGCAATTCTGGCCGGACAAGAAAAACCTCGTTGGTCGTCAGGTCGAGCAACTGGTCACCGCCCAGCCGCAGATCGACGCCGCCGCACTGGCCAAATCCAGCGTGGTGGTACAGGGCCTGTCGGCGTACGAGTACATCCTTTTCGATGAAAAGCCGGACGTCGCCAACGCCGAGCAGAAAGCCAAGTACTGCCCGTTGCTGATCGCCATCGGCGAGCGTCAGAAGCAACTGGCCGAGGAGATTCTGCAGAGCTGGAACAACACCGACGGCATGCTCGCGCAGATGAGCAAATTCCCCAACCAGCGCTACGCCGACTCCCACGAAGCGATTGCCGATCTGCTGCGCGTTCAGGTTACCGCCCTCGACACCCTGAAGAAAAAACTCGGCACGCCAATGGGCCGTCAGAGCAAGGGTGTGCCGCAACCGTTCCAGGCCGATGCATGGCGTAGCCAGTCGTCGCTGACCGCGCTGGAAGCCAGTCTGGCAGCGGCCAAAACCGTCTGGGAAGGCGTCGACAACAAGGGCCTGCGCGGTCTGTTGCCGGCCGAGCAGAAACCGTTGGCAGACAAAATCGACGCCGCTTACGCCGCGTCGCTGGAGCTGTTCGGCAGCACGCAGCGCTCGCTGACCGAAATGCTCCAGGACGACGCCGGTCGTCAACAACTCAACGATCTCTACGACAGCCTCAACGTCGTCCATCGCCTGCACGAAGGCGAACTGGCCAAGGCGCTGGGCATCCAACTGGGCTTCAACGCCAACGACGGTGACTGATGAGGGCAAGTGCCATGCTGCGACGCCAGGCTCTGACTTTAGGTAGTTTGCTGCTGGGAGCAGTGACACTGGGCGGCTGGACGCTGTTCAAGCGCAAGGATCAGAGCCCGCTGTTGCTCTCGGCGCGCGATGACACCGACGGCAAGCATTACGCCGTCGGTTATCGGCTGGACGGTACGCGAGTGTTCGCCACCGAAGTCGGCCAGCGTTGTCACGACATCATCAACCACCCGACGCTGCCGATCGCGCTGTTCGTCGCCCGCCGCCCGGGCACCGAGAGCTACCTGATCGACCTGCGCGACGGGACCTTGCTGCAAACCGTGACCTCGCAGCCGAACCGGCATTTCTACGGCCACGCCGTGGTGCACAAGGACGGCGAATACCTGTACGCCACCGAGAACGACACCACTGATCCGGGGCGTGGCCTGCTCGGGGTGTACAGGTTCGAAGGCGAGCGGCTGGTGCACAGCGGCGAGATTTCCACCCATGGCCTCGGCCCGCATCAGGTGTCGTGGATGCCCGATGGCGAAACCCTGGTGGTGGCCAACGGCGGGATCCGCACCGAGGCCGAAAGCCGCGTCGACATGAACCTCAACGCCATGGAACCGAGCCTGGTGCTGATGCAGCGCAACGGTACCCTGCTGAGCAAGGAAACCCTTGCGCAGCAGATGAACAGCGTGCGCCACCTGGGCATTGCCAGCGACGGCACCATCGTCGCCGGCCAGCAGTTCATGGGCGCGTCGCATGAGCGTTCCGAGCTGTTGGCGATCAAGCGTCCGGGCCAGCCTTTCGTGGCATTCCCGGTGCCGGAGCATCAGTTGCAGTCGATGGGGCATTACACCGCCAGCGTTGCGGTGCACAGTGAACTGCGTCTGGTGGCGTTGACCGCACCGCGCGGCAACCGCTTCTTCATCTGGGACCTGGACAGCGGCGAAGTGCGCCTCGACGCGCCGCTGCCCGATTGCGCCGGTGTTGGTGCGGTGAAGGACGGCTTCGTCGTGACCTCGGGTCAGGGCCGTTGCCGTTACTACGATTGCCGCCAGGATCAACTGCTGGCCAAGCCGCTGGAATTGCCGGCGGGGCTCTGGGACAACCATCTGCACTTGATCGCATAACCCACCTGTTCTGAGTACGACTCATAACCTGTGGCGAGGGGATTTATCCCCGATCGGCTGCGCAGCAGTCGCAAAACCATCGCACACGGTTCAATTGACAGACCGCGGTGTCAGGTTTTGGGGCGGCTTCGCCACCCATCGGGGATGAATCCCCTCACCACAGGTTCAGTGTTCAGACTTCTTCACTCCGTCCTCCCCTGTAATAACTGGCAGTTGGAATCCCCACCTGAGTCGGGGTAATGTGCCCGCCTGTCTCACCTGATTTATCCAAGGAACTGGAAAAATGCTGCGTCGCCGCATGCTGATCATGTTGGGTGTTGTCTTGCTGGTCGTCCTGGTATTGGGCGGGTACAAAGCCTTTTCGATCTACACCATGATCCAGGGCTTTGCCAAACCGAAACCGCCGATCAGCGTCGCCGTGGCTCGCGCTACCGAACAGCCGTGGCAGATGCGTTTGCCCACCGTCGGTTCGCTCAAGGCCTTGCAAGGCGTCGAGCTGAGTCTTGAAGTCGCCGGCACCGTCACTGAACTCAAATTCGAATCCGGACAGAAGGTCAAGGCCGGGCAGCCACTGCTGCAGCTCGACAGTGCCGTCGAAGCCGCCCTGCTGGAAACCGCCAAGGCGGATCTGGGCCTGGCGCAACTGGATTTCGGCCGTGGCAGCCAGTTGATCGACAGCCGTGCCATCTCCAAAGGTGAATACGACCGGCTCTCGGCGGTGCTGCAAAAGGAGCGGGCCACGGTCAATCAGCTCAATGCAGCACTGGCGAAAAAGCGCATCGTCGCGCCGTTCAGCGGCACCATCGGGATTCGCCAGGTCGACATCGGCGACTACCTCGCCAGCGGCACTAAAATCGCCACCCTGCAGGATCTGAGCAGCCTCTACGCCGACTTCTATGTGCCGGAGCAATCGGTGCCAAAACTGGCTATCGGCCAACCGGTGCAGATCGGTGTCGCGGCCTATCCCGGACAGACCTTCCCCGGCGCCATCAGCGCGATCAACCCGATTGTCGAGAGCACCACGCGCAATATTCTGGTGCGCGCGACCCTGGCCAACCCCGACGGCAAGTTGCTGCCGGGCATGTTTGCCAGCCTCGACGTGCTGCTGCCCGATCCACAGCAACACATCGTGGTGCCGGAAAGCGCGATCACCTACACCCTCTACGGCAACTCGCTGTATGTGGTCGGGCAACAGAAGGCCGAGGATGGCAGCGTGATCAAGGACGACCAGGGCCAGCCGGTGCTGATCGCCGAACGCCGTTTCATCGAGACCGGTGAACGCCGCGATGGCCTGGTAATGATCAACAAGGGCGTGCAGAGCGGTGAACAAGTGGTGACCGCCGGCCAGATCAAACTGGACAACGGCGCACACATTGCCATCAGCGACGACAAGACCTTCGGCGAGCAGAACAGTCCGCCCCGCGCTGACTGATCAAGGAATCCCCATGGCTTTTACCGATCCGTTCATCCGCCGCCCGGTGCTCGCCACCGTGGTCAGCCTGCTGATTGTGCTGCTGGGTTTCCAGTCCTGGAGCAAACTGCCGCTGCGCCAATACCCGCAAATGGAAAACGCCCTGATCACGGTGACCACCGCCTACCCCGGGGCGAACGCCGAGACCATTCAGGGCTACATCACCCAACCGATGCAGCAAAGCCTGGCCAGCGCCGAAGGCATCGACTACATGACCTCGGTCAGCCGTCAGAACTTCTCGGTGATCTCGATCTACGCGCGCATCGGTTCCAACACCGACCGTTTGTTCACCGAACTGCTGGCCAAGGCCAACGAGGTGAAGAACAAACTGCCGCAAGACGCCGAAGACCCGGTGTTGAGCAAGGAATCAGCCGACGCCTCGGCGCTGATGTACATCAGTTTCTTCAGCAAGGATTTGAGCAACCCGCAGATCACCGACTACCTGTCGCGGGTGATCCAGCCGAAACTGGCGACCCTGCCGGGCATGGCCGAAGCGGAGATTCTCGGCAATCAGGTGTTCGCCATGCGCCTGTGGCTCGACCCGGTGAAGCTCGCCGGTTTCGGCCTCAGCGCCAGCGATGTGACCAACGCCGTGCGCCAGTACAACTTCCTCTCCGCCGCCGGCGAGGTGAAGGGCGAATACGTGGTGACCAGCATCAACGCCAACACCGAACTGAAATCCGCCGAAGCCTTCGCGGCGATTCCGCTCAAGGTCAGTGGCGACAGCCGCGTGCTGCTCAGTGACGTGGCGCGGGTCGAGATGGGCGCGGAAAACTACGATTCGATCAGCTCGTTCGGCGGCACGCCGTCGGTGTACATCGGCATCAAGGCCACGCCCGGGGCCAACCCGCTGGACGTGATCCGCGAAGTGCGCAAGCTGATGCCGGAGCTGGAAGCGCAGCTGCCGCCCAACCTCAAGAGCGAGATTGCCTACGACGCCACGCTGTTTATTCAGGCCTCGATCGATGAAGTGGTGAAAACCCTGTTCGAAGCGGTGCTGATCGTCATCGTGGTGGTGTTCCTGTTCCTCGGCGCGTTGCGCTCGGTGGTGATCCCGGTGGTGACCATCCCGCTGTCGATGATCGGCGTGATGTTCTTCATGCAGATGATGGGCTACTCGATCAACCTGCTGACCCTGCTGGCAATGGTGCTGGCCATCGGTCTGGTGGTGGACGACGCGATCGTGGTGGTGGAGAACATCCACCGGCATATCGAGGAAGGCAAGACGCCGCTGGAGGCCGCACTGGAAGGCGCACGGGAAATCGCCATGCCGGTGGTGTCGATGACCATCACCCTGGCGGCGGTGTATGCGCCGATCGGCTTCCTCACCGGACTGACCGGGGCCTTGTTCAAGGAGTTCGCCCTGACCCTGGCCGGTGCCGTGGTGATTTCCGGGATTGTCGCCCTGACCCTGTCGCCGATGATGTGCGCCCTGCTGTTGCGCCACGAAGAAAACCCCAGTGGCCTGGCACACCGCCTCGACCGCATTTTCGACAGCCTCAAACGCCGCTACCAGAGCATGCTCCACGGCACCTTGAACACGCGGCCGGTGGTGCTGGTGTTCGCAGTGATCGTGCTGTGCCTGATCCCGGTGTTTCTAAAGTTCACCAAGTCGGAACTGGCACCGGATGAGGATCAGGGCATCATCTTCATGATGGCCACGGCCCCCCAGCCGACCAACCTCGATTACCTGAGCACCTACACCGACGAATTCATCAAGATCTTCAAGGAGTTTCCGGAGTACTACTCCTCGTTCCAGATCAACGGCTACAACGGCGTGCAGGCGGGCATCGGTGGCTTCCTGCTCAAGCCGTGGAACGAGCGCAGCCGCACGCAGATGCAGATCCTGCCCGAGGTGCAAGGCAAACTGGCGAGTATCCCCGGCCTGCAGATTTTCGGCTTCAACCTGCCCTCCTTGCCCGGCACCGGTGAAGGTTTGCCGTTCGAATTCGTGGTCAATACCGCCAACGACTACGAATTGCTGCTGCAAGTGGCCGACCGGATCAAGAAACGTGCGATGGAGTCGGGTAAGTTCGCCTTCGTCGACCTCGACCTGGCATTCGACAAACCGGAAGTGGTGGTCGATATCGACCGTGCCAAAGCCGCGCAGATGGGCGTGTCGATGCTCGACCTGGGCGGCACCCTGGCGACGCTGCTGGGTGAGGCGGAAATCAACCGTTTCACCATCGAAGGCCGCAGTTACAAGGTGATTGCCCAGGTCGAGCGACCGTACCGCGAAAACCCCGGCTGGCTGAACAACTACTACGTGAAGAACACCCAGGGCGAGCTGCTGCCGCTGTCGACCCTGATCAAGGTCAGCGACCGGGCGCGACCGCGCCAGCTCAACCAGTTCCAGCAACTCAACGCGGCGAAGATTTCCGGATTCCCGCTGGTCAGCATGGGCGAGGCCATCGACACCGTGCTGCAGATCGCCCGGGAAGAAGCGCCGGCGGGTTTCGCTTTCGACTATGGTGGCGCCTCGCGCCAGTACGTGCAGGAAGGCAGCGCCCTGTGGGTAACCTTCGCCCTCGCGTTGGCGATTATTTTCCTGGTGCTGGCGGCGCAGTTCGAAAGCTTCCGCGACCCGTTGGTGATTCTGGTGACGGTGCCGCTGTCGATCTGTGGTGCGTTGATTCCGCTGTTCCTTGGCTGGTCGAGCATGAACATCTACACCCAGGTCGGTCTGGTGACATTGATCGGGTTGATCAGCAAGCACGGGATCCTGATCGTCGAATTCGCCAACCAGTTACGCAAGGACAAAGGCCTGACCGCGCGCGAAGCGGTCGAGGAAGCCGCGGCAATCCGCTTGCGCCCGGTGTTGATGACCACGGCGGCGATGGTGTTCGGCATGGTGCCGTTGATTCTGGCGACCGGTGCCGGTGCGGTGAGCCGGTTTGATATCGGCATGGTGATTGCCACGGGGATGTCGATCGGCACCTTGTTTACCCTGTTCGTTTTGCCATGCATCTACACCCTGCTGGCCAAACCTGATCCAAAGCCATGACCTGACCCCTGTAGGAGCTGCCGAAGGTTCGGGCCGCGTTCGGACGATCTTTTGATTTTGTTTTTAAAAGCCGAGATCAAGATCAAAAGATCGCAGCCTTCGGCAGCTCCTACACAGGGGATTTTCATTCATGCATAAAAAAGGCCTCGCATCTGCGAGGCCTTTCATTTTGGCTTCAATCGGTTCAACTCTGTGGCCTCATCCCTTGAGAAAGTCCGAACATGAACAACAACAGATCATGGTCGGGTTTAGTCGCCACGGTGGCTTTCGCCACCCGTGGTACTGCGCAGTGAGCATCGCCGGTAGTGGCACCGATCACCTGCATGCGGGGCTGCTCCCAGGCCGCCACCGCCAATGAAGCAACTGCCAAGGCTCCAACCAAAAACAAACCTCGTGCAATTTCGAGTTTCATCGCTATAAACCTTTGATAGCGCTGCCAAACGCCGTCTCATAAAAGTAGACGAGTTTTTTCCAGTCCGTGTCGCTGAACGACGAATGGCGACGCAATTGCTTCATGTCATGGGAGGCCGCGCGATAAGCGGTCAGACGCTGGCGGCATTTTTCCAGATCGATCAATGCCACCTCGACCTGCGCCGCGTCGCCCTCACCGGTCACCCGTACAAATACGTGTTTGATGTAGATACAGCTGTGCTGCCAGCGGCCCTTGTGCATGCGCGCGAGGTTTTCTGCCAGGTCCTTGAGCACGCGCTCGTAGACGGCTTCGCCGTATTGCGCACGACCACCGGCGGCTTCCCACTTTTCAAGTTCGTCGAAGCCGTCCAGTGACTTGGTCACCAACAGCGCACGCCACTTGTATTGCGGATCGGGCTGCGCGCCGCAGAAGACGATTTGCGGGACGCGGACGCCGAGACGGCTGACGCCGGTCAGCGCATCCAGCTCGCGCAAGACCGTCGGACGGCCGAAAGGATGCAACCAGCTGCGATAGATATGTCCGGTCTGGCGCTTGGCATACAGTAACTGGCCGTCACGGCCCACGACCCGTTGCACACCACTTTCCCCGCCACGGCGTACGTTGGGCTCTTCCACCCATTCACCGCGCTGGTTCCAGTAGTAATCGAAGCGATCCTGGGGAGCGACTTCCGTTTCTGCTGCTATTTGCACCACCATCCTGTTACCTCTTGCGTAATACGTAAACCCGCCACATGGCATAGAGCGGGATAAAATCGAGTTGTTCCTGAATGCGAAAACCTGCTTCTTCGAATTCTTTTTCAACTGTCACAGCCGGTAACACAAACCGGTTCTGGTAACCTTCCTGCCCGCGACGCCGCTCGGCGCGCTTGCGTTTCCAGGCCTTGAAATTACCGTCCACCCACAACGAAATGATGACGCTATCACGGGTGACGCGCTCGAACTCGCGCAGAATCGCCCGCCGGTGCTCGGCTTCACCGATGTGATGCAGCAACCGCATGCAGAAAATGCTGTCGACGGCGTTATCGGGCAAAGCAATGTCGAACGCTGACGTGTGCAAAGGTTGTACCCGTTTCACGACGTCAGCCGGTTGCGATTGCATCGCGGTCTTGATCATCGACTCGGAATTGTCCGCACCAATGATCACCCGGTTGGGTTTTTCCGCCAGCAACGGCCAGAAACGCCCTGCACCGCACGGCAGATCCAGAACCAGCCCCGGCTCGCCGGCCAGCGTCAACGCCTTGCGGGCCAACTGCTCGTCCCGCCAGTGAGACAACCGACGACCTAGACCGTCCTGATGCTTGCGCAAATATTTTTGTGCATGCTGGTCATCATACTTTTCGGAAAAATCGAGCTTGATCGGTCTGCTCATCATGGGGGCTCCTGATTGACTGATACCCTTACCATAGGTAGTGGCATGTCAGCGTCAGGTCGTCCCTATGTGAAAATTACGTCAGGTAAACCGACAAATTATTACAGGGTTTTACACGCGAAAAGCAATAGCGCGGGGCCATCAACGATCTTCAGCGCTTGCCCAGCGTGACCTCGAAGCGGCAACCATTAGGCTCCATGGTGCTCAACGTCACCTCCCAGCCCTGGTTTTCACAGATTCGCTGCACCAGTGACAAGCCCAGCCCCAAGCCTTCACCGCGCTTTTCATTGCCACGCACGAAGGGCTGGAACATGGCTTCGCGTTTTTCCTCGGGAATACCCACACCCGAGTCTTCGACGACGAAACCGTTGTCGTTGAGTGTCAGGCGAATGAATCCATGTTCGGTGTAGTGACAGGCATTGCGCAGCAGATTACCCATGACTGCGCTGAGCAGGGTGGCATTGAAGCAGGTGTCCGGCGGGTTGCCCGACTCGTACATCAGTCGCAGCCCTTTCGACTCGATCGGTTCACGCCAGATACCCAGCAGTCCGTCAGCCACCTGGGCAAGGGTCTGCTGCGGCGCGGAACCGGCGTCTTCCCGCTGAGCGCGGGCGAGCATCAAGAAGGTCTGCACCAGTTCGCGCATTTCCTCGCTGGCTCGGGCAATTCGCTCGACCTGGGCCCGACCGCGCTGATCCAGCCCCGGGTTTTCCAGAAGCAGCTCGCAGGAACTGGCCAACACCATCAACGGCGTACGCAGTTCGTGGCTGACATCGCTGGTGAACAGCCGCTCGCGGGTCAGTGCCTGCCGCAGACGCCCGAGCGTGGCATCGAACGCCACCGCCAGTTCGCCGACCTCATCCGCCGCATAATCCGGCGCCAGGGGTGGCGCCAGCCCCAGCAATTGATCGCGGTGGCGCACTTGCCGCGCCAGGCGCACCACTGGCGCCATGACCTTGCGCGCCAACACCCAGCCGAGAAACACCGCCAGCGCCAGACTGAGCACAAAACCCACCAGCACCACGGCAAACAGCACGCGTTCACGTTCTTCGAAATCGCTTTGATCCTGCAGCAGGACATAACGACGGCCGTCGACGATCTCGACCATCGCGTGATAAGACAACTGCTCGCGGAACACTTCGTGGAAGCCCGCATCAAGGTGACGCAGATCCTTGGGCAGCTCGAAATCGCCTGGCCCACCGCTGAAATAGAACAACTGATCCGGTTCCGGGCGATGGCTCCAGTCCGAGACGTTGTCCATCAGCAACAGACGTTGCAGGTCGCCGCCCAGCCCCGCCGAAATCAGTTTTTCCTCCACCAGGTGCACGGTCGCCACAATACCCATGGCGAAGGCCCCGGCCACCAGCGCACTCATCAGCGCAAAGGCGATGATGATCCGCTGTGAAAGGCTTTGCTTAAACTCCATCACGCCCCTCGGCCAGGCGGTAACCCACGCCGTGCACGGTTTGCAGCAACGGTTTGGCGAAGGGCTTGTCGATCACCTGACGCAATTGATGGACATGGCTGCGCAGGCTGTCGCTGTCCGGGCAGTCATCGCCCCACAGCGCTTCTTCGAGAATTTCCCGCCGCAGGACGTGAGGGCTCTTCTGCATCAACACCGCCAGCAGTTTGAGGCCGACCGGGTTGAGCTTGAGCAGCTTGCCCTCGCGGGTCACTTCCAGGGTGTCGAGGTCGTAGCTCAGGTCACCGACCTGCAGCGCACGGCGTCCGCCACCCTGAGTCCGGCGCATGACGGCCTCGACGCGCGCCGCCAGTTCGGACAGGGCAAACGGCTTGACCAGGTAATCGTCGGCCCCGGACTTGAAGCCCTGCAGACGATCGTCCAGTTGATCGCGGGCGGTGAGCATGATCACCGGCGTGTCGCGCCGCGCGTCTTCACGCAGGCGCTTGCACAGGGTGTAGCCATCGATCCCGGGCAACATGATGTCGAGCACAATCAGGTCGTAATGCTCGGTGGCCGCCAGATGCAAGCCCGACAAACCGTCCTGGGCGCAATCGACGGTATAGCCTTTGAGCCCCAGGTAATCGGCCAGATTGGCCAGGATATCGCGGTTGTCTTCGACCAATAGAATTCGCATTGGCATTTCCTCCGTACAGTAACGGCCGTCTTGGCCCGCGCAGCTTAAGGCCTACGCCGGTTCAGGGCTAGGGCCGGCATACGCGCAAGTCCATTTGCCCGGACAAATTAAATAATTAACAAAGTTTTCACTATCGATTCACAACCTGATTACAGTGACGCCGCGACACTCGCGCGCCATTGATATAAGGAAAACGAGACAATGGACTCTTTCAAGACAGCGCCCATGCGCTTTCTGCTGCTGATCACCGGCGCCTGGCTGGTCATTTTTCTCCTGACGCGAGCAGTCCTGCTGCTGACTCACCTGGATGAGGCCGGTGGCCTCGCCCTTTCCGTGTTCGGCATCGGTGCGCTGTATGACCTGGGGTTCCTTGCCTACGCGGCACTGCCAATGGGCCTGTACCTGCTGCTCTGCCCGCCGGGCCTGTGGCGTCGTCGCGGACATCGCGGATTCCTGCGCGTCCTGCTGACGATCAGCCTGTTCGCCATGTTGTTCGTGGCGGTGGCCGAATGGCTGTTCTGGGACGAGTTCGGCGTACGCTTCAACTTCATCGCCGTCGATTACCTGGTGTACTCCGACGAAGTGCTGAACAACGTCCTCGAATCCTACCCGATCGGCAAACTGCTGAGCCTCCTCGCCGTATTGGCCGTTGTCATCAGTTTCGCTTTGCGCAAGCCGTTCAATGCCGCCATGAATGCTCCGCTGCCAGCGCTGCGCGGACGTCTGCTCAGTGCCTTGGGCCTGTTGATCGTCGCGGGCCTTAGCCTGCAACTGCTCAGCCAGGACGCCCCTCGTGCCCAGGGCGGCAACGCCTACCAGAACGAACTGGCCAGCAACGGTCCGTATCAGTTCTTCGCCGCGTTCCGTAACAATGAACTGGACTACACCCAGTTCTACAAAAGCCTGCCGGCGGAAAAAGTCGCCAGCCAGATCCGTTCCGAGCTGAGTGAAAGCGACGCGCGCTTCATTGGCAAAGATCCACAGGACATCCGCCGGGTGATCGACAACCCGGGCACCCCGCGCAAGCCGAACATCGTGCTGGTGACCATCGAAAGCCTGAGCGCCAAGTACCTGGGCAGCAACGGCGACGGGCGCAACCTGACGCCGAACCTCGACGCCTTGCGCAAGCAGAGTCTGTACTTCAATAACTTCTACGCCACCGGCACCCGCACCGACCGCGGTCTGGAAGCCATCACCCTGGCCATCCCGCCAACGCCGGGCCGCTCGATCGTCAAGCGCATCGGTCGTGAGAGCGGTTTCGCCAGCCTTGGCCAACAGCTCAGCGCCGTAGGTTACGACAGTGTGTTCGTTTACGGCGGACGCGGTTACTTCGACAACATGAACGCGTTCTTCAGCGGCAACGGCTATCGCGTCGTCGATCAGAGCAGCGTCGATGAAGCCGAAATCCACTTCAAAAACGCCTGGGGCATGGCCGACGAAGATCTGTATCGCCAGACCCTGAAACTGGCGGACGCCGACTACGCCAAACAGCAGCCGTTTCTGCTGCAACTGATGACCACCTCAAACCATCGCCCTTACACCTACCCGGACAACCGCATCGACATCAAGTCCGGAAACGGCCGCGATGGCGCGGTGAAGTACACCGACTATGCGATTGGCCAGTTCCTCGAGCAGGCGCGGCAGAAACCGTGGTTCGACAATACGATCTTCATTTTCGTCGCTGACCACACTGCAGGCAGTGCCGGTAAAGAAGACTTGCCGATCACCAACTATCAGATCCCGCTGTTCATCTACGCGCCGAAAATGATCGAGGCTCGCGAAAGCGCGCAACTGGCCAGCCAGATCGATCTGGCCCCGACGCTGCTGGGCTTGCTGAACCTGGATTACACCTCGACGTTCTTCGGCCGCAACCTGTTGCAGGACAACCCGCTGCCACCGCGCGTGGTGGTCGGCAACTATCAACATCTGGGCCTGTTCGATGGCAAGGATCTGGCGATCCTCAGTCCGCGCCAGGGCTTGCGCCGGCATGACGATGCGTTGACCGAGAGCCGTGAATCGCGGGTCAGCAGTGACGACCCGCTGATTACCCGCGCGATCACCTATTACCAGACCGCCAGTTATGGCTTCAAACAGCAGTTGCTGAGCTGGAAGCCTGTGAAAGAAGAGGCTCCGCAGGTCAGTGATCGTTAACTGAAGATGGACATCGTTGTGTCAGTCAGCCTCTGTGTTGACTGACATGACGCCATCGCTGGCGAGCCAGCTCCCACAAGGATTGCGCTAAACCTGTGGGAGCTGGCTTGCCAGCGATGGGCGCACCTCGGTATAGCGCCAACGACAAATCGAAGGCAATAAAAAACCCCGCCTGCTCATCGCAGGCGGGGTTTTTCGTTACAGGGGTAAGGCTGGCTTACATCATGCCGCCCATGCCACCCATGCCGCCCATGTCTGGCATACCGCCGCCAGCCGAGCCTTCTTTCTTCGGTGCATCAGCAACAGCTGCTTCGGTGGTCAGGATCAGACCGCCGATCGAGGCTGCAGCTTGCAGAGCGGAACGGGTGACCTTGGTTGGGTCCAGGATGCCCATTTCGATCATGTCGCCGTATTCGCCGGAAGCAGCGTTGTAACCGAAGTTACCTTTGCCGTTCTTCACTTCGTTGACCACTACGCTTGGCTCGTCACCGGAGTTGGCAGCGATCTGACGCAGCGGCGCTTCAACGGCGCGACGCAGTACAGCGATACCGACGTTCTGGTCAGCGTTGTCGCCGGTCAGTTCGGTCAGGGCTTCCAGAGCACGGATCAGCGCAACGCCACCGCCAGGTACCACGCCTTCTTCAACGGCTGCACGGGTTGCGTGCAGGGCGTCTTCAACGCGGGCCTTCTTCTCTTTCATTTCAACTTCGGAACCAGCGCCAACCTTGATCACTGCAACGCCGCCGGACAGTTTGGCCAGACGCTCTTGCAGTTTTTCACGGTCGTAGTCCGAGGAAGTTTCGGCAACCTGAGCACGGATCTGAGCGATACGCGCCTGGATGTCGGCTTCAACGCCAGCACCGTCAACGATGATGGTGTTTTCCTTGGACAGGGTCACACGCTTGGCGTTACCCAGGTGCTCCAGGGTGGTGCTTTCCAGGCTCAGGCCGATCTCTTCGGAGATCACGGTACCGCCAGTCAGAACGGCGATGTCCTGCAGCATGGCCTTGCGACGGTCGCCGAAGCCTGGAGCCTTGACGGCTGCAACCTTGACGATGCCACGCATGTTGTTCACAACCAGAGTCGCCAGGGCTTCGCCTTCAACGTCTTCGGCAACGATCAGCAGTGGACGGCCGGCTTTGGCAACGGCTTCCAGCACTGGCAGCATTTCGCGGATGTTCGAGATCTTCTTGTCGACCAGCAGGATCAGCGGGCCGTCGAGCTCGGCCACCATGGTGTCCGGCTTGTTGACGAAGTACGGGGACAGGTAGCCACGGTCGAACTGCATGCCTTCTACAACCGACAGTTCGTTTTCCAGGCCCGAGCCTTCTTCAACGGTGATCACGCCTTCTTTACCGACCTTTTCCATGGCTTCGGCAATGATGTCGCCGATGGAGTTGTCGGAGTTGGCGGAGATGGTGCCGACCTGAGCGATTGCCTTGGTGTCAGCGCATGGCTTGGACAGGGCTTTCAGCTCTTTGACGATGGCGATGGTGGCTTTATCGATACCGCGCTTCAGGTCCATCGGGTTCATGCCGGCAGCGACGGCTTTCAGGCCTTCGTTGACGATCGACTGAGCCAGAACGGTCGCGGTGGTAGTACCGTCACCAGCGTCATCGTTGGCACGGGAGGCAACGTCTTTGACCAGCTGCGCGCCCATGTTTTCGAAGCGATCTTCGAGTTCGATTTCCTTGGCGACGGAAACGCCGTCCTTGGTGATGGTCGGAGCGCCGAAGCTCTTCTCGAGGATCACGTTACGGCCTTTCGGGCCCAGGGTCGCTTTTACCGCGTCAGCCAGAACGTTGACGCCTTTGAGCATCTTGGAGCGGGCGGCATCGCCGAACTTAACTTCTTTAGCAGCCATGATCGATATTCCTTAAATACTTTGTAGTAACGGGAAAATGAGCGGGGAAATCAGCCTTCCAGTACAGCGAGAATCTCGTTCTCAGCCATTACCAGCAGGTCTTCGCCGTCGACTTTCACAGTGTTGCTGCCGGAGTAAGGACCGAACACAACCTTGTCGCCGACTTTAACGGCCAGCGCACGCACTTCACCGTTTTCCAGAGTCTTGCCTGGGCCTGCAGCGACGATCACACCGTGGTTGGCTTTTTCAGCAGCCGAACCTGGCAGGACGATACCGCCAGCGGTTTTCTTTTCTTCTTCGCTGCGACGGATGACGACGCGGTCATGCAGAGGACGAAGCTTCATTGTCGATCTCTCCTAATTGTGGTTTTCATCGGCCGGTGTAGTCCCGGCGGGTTTAACAAATCCGGCCTGCGCCGGTTGCGGTTTGTCGAGCAAACCGCGGAAGTCTGTCCGGCTTGAATGCCGGAAACCTTTCGGTGACCGATACATAAGGGCGCATAAGCTTATTACAAGGGCGGGGACAGAAATTTTTTCATCATGTGCCCCTTGAATGCCGCGCATAAAGAAACGGCACCCGAAGGTGCCGTGTCGATGCAGGGGTTACTGGCTGTCGCGATGTTCGAACTCGCCTTCGATCACATCACCCTCGCGACCCAGAGGCTGACGCGGTGCAGGACCACCACGCGGTTGCAGGTCGTCGGCGAAAGCACGCTGACGGATGGCCTGCTCCTCGGCGCGCTGGCGCATCTTGTTCGCCAGCAGGCGACGGGTGAACGGCAACAACATCACCAGACCGACCACGTCACTGACGAAACCCGGCAGGATCAGCAGGCCACCGGCCAGTGCCAGCATCAGGCCTTCAAGCATGGTCTGCGCGGGCAGTTCACCGCGATTCAGGCTTTCACGGGCACGCAGTGCCGTGGCCAGACCGGCGATGCGCAGCACGAACACGCCGAACATCGAGCCGAGAATGATCAGCAGCAGGGCCGGGAAAAACCCGATCGCCCCTGCCACTTTGACGAATACGAACAGCTCCAGCACCGGAAACAGCAGAAAGAGCAACAAAAAAGGGCGCATCAAAGATTCCTCAACGCAAGAAATGCCTTGCAGTAAGCCTTAGATGACGTCGCCCTTTCGTGAATTCAAGCGTCGGCCACTGCATTTTTTGGCCAGACCTCGGCGTGAGCCAGAGAAACCAAGGCCTCGCGCACTTGTATCGGCGTATGACAAGGCGCTGGAAACGGCAGCCAATACAGTGCCTGACCGATGCGCAGGTGCATGCCTTCGCTGTCGATTCCGGCCAGTTGCGCCGGTACGGTTTGCGGCAATCCGCTGAGTTCCACGTAATGCGCGATGGCTTGGGCGTGATCGCTGTTCATATGCTCGACCATGCTGATTTCCGCCTTGCCGGCAAACGGGTTGGCCAGGGTCAACTGATCGACCCAGTGAATCGCGCCGAAACCGCCGATGTAGCGGTGACGTACCGGGTTGAGCACCCAGAAATCAAAATCGTGAGCCTTGTGGTAATTCTGCGAATCGGGGAAATAACGGTAGTAACGCTCGGCGGCGGCTTCGATAGCCGCCGGTTCTTCGAGCTTTTGCGCCTCGGCCAGATAGGTCAGGCGACCAACGGCCTGCACGTCGTCGGCCTCGCGTTCCCCCACCAGCAGCGAACACTTCGGGTCTTTCTGCAGGTTGTGAGTGTGCTGGGCGATGCGGCTGATCAGGATCAGCGGCCGGCCTTGCTCGTCCAGACAATACGGCACCACTGAGCCGAACGGGAAACCGGGCATCGATTTGGAGTGGGTCGACAATACGCCACGGTATTCCTTGAGAAGCAATTCTCGGGCATTCTTGGCCGCTTCAACGCTCAATTTATGACTCCTTAAATAGAATCCGTCGAAAAAACGGACAGGCGCCGGGGGATAAGTCCCTGTAGCGCCATCGGGCAATGCTCATGTGCAATCTGGCCATACCGGCACAGATCGAGCGTCGCCAATAACAAAAACCACTCAGACCGGCTATCGGGGCATGCGCATGCAACTCAACAACAAAGTAATCATTATCACCGGCGGTTGCCAGGGTTTGGGCCGCTCCATGGCCGAGTATTTCGCCGGCAAAGGCGCCAGGCTCGCACTGGTCGACCTCAATCAGGAAAAACTCGATGACGCGGTGGCAGCCTGCAAAGCCAAGGGCGTCGAGGCGCGCAGCTATCTGTGCAACGTGGCCAATGAAGAACAGGTTGAGCACATGGTCGCGCAGGTTGCCGAAGATTTCGGCGCGATCCACGGCCTGATCAACAACGCCGGGATCCTGCGCGATGGCCTGCTGCTCAAGGTCAAAGATGGCGAAATGACCAAAATGAGCCTGGCCCAGTGGCAGGCGGTGATCGACGTCAACCTGACCGGCGTGTTCCTGTGCACCCGTGAAGTGGCGGCGAAAATGGTCGAGCTGAAGACCAGCGGCGCGATCATCAACATCTCATCGATCTCCCGCGCCGGTAACGTCGGCCAGACCAACTATTCCGCCGCCAAGGCTGGCGTGGCCGCAGCCACTGTGACCTGGGCCAAGGAACTGGCGCGTTACGGCATTCGTGTGGCGGGCATTGCGCCGGGCTTCATCGAAACCGAGATGACCCTGGGCATGAAGCCCGAAGCGCTGGAGAAAATGACTTCGGGTATCCCGCTCAAGCGCATGGGCAAGCCGGAAGAGATTGCCCATTCGGCAGCGTACATCTTCGAGAACGACTACTACACCGGGCGGATTCTGGAGATGGATGGCGGGTTGCGCATCTAAAGCAAGATCAAAAGATCACAGCCTGCGGCAGCTCCTACACAGAGCTTTTCTGTAGGAGCTGCCGCAGGCTGCGATCTTTTAGCAAACGACGCCGATCAATCGTCGCTGATGCTGATGTTAGGCATCGCCGGCGTCGCCGCTTCCTGCAACACAATGCGCGCGCCGACGTGGCGGGCCAGTTCCTGATAGACCATCGCGATCTGGCTGTCCGGTTCGGCGATCACCGTTGGCTTGCCGCCATCGGCCTGCTCGCGGATCAGCATCGACAGCGGCAGCGAGGCCAGCAGTTCAACGCCATATTGGGTGGCCAGTTTCTCGCCACCGCCCTCACCGAACAGATGCTCGGCATGTCCGCAGTTCGAGCAGATGTGCACCGCCATGTTTTCCACCACGCCCAGCACCGGGATGTTGACCTTGCGGAACATTTCCACGCCTTTGCGTGCGTCCAGCAGCGCCAGATCCTGCGGGGTGGTGACGATCACCGCACCGGCCACCGGGACTTTCTGCGCCAGGGTCAGCTGGATATCGCCAGTGCCTGGCGGCATGTCGATGACCAGATAATCGAGATCGCCCCACGCGGTTTGCGTCACCAGTTGCAGCAACGCGCCGGAGACCATCGGCCCGCGCCAGACCATCGGCGTGTTGTCGTCGGTCAGGAACGCCATCGACATGACTTCGACACCGTGGGCCTTGAGCGGCACGAACCACTTCTGATCCTTGACCTCGGGGCGGGTGCGCTCGGGGATGCCGAACATGATGCCCTGGCTCGGGCCATAAATGTCAGCGTCGAGAATCCCCACTTTGGCGCCTTCACGGGCCAGCGCCAGCGCGAGGTTGGCCGCGGTGGTCGACTTGCCCACACCGCCCTTGCCCGAAGCCACGGCGACCACGTTCTTGACGTTGGCCAGCCCCGGGATCTGGGCCTGAGCCTTGTGCGCGGCGATCACGCTGTTGACCTCGACCATGGCGCTCGTCACCCCATCGAGGTTTTCGATGGCCAGTTGCAGCAACTGCGCCCAGCCGCTCTTGAACAGGCCGGCGGCGTAACCGATTTCCAGCTGAACCTTGACGCGGTCGCCATCGATCTCGATGTGCTTCACGCAACCGGCGCTGACCGGGTCCTGGTTCAGGTAGGGGTCGGTGTATTGGCTGAGGACGGCTTCCACCGCTGCGCGAGTGACGGCACTCATGGGCAACTCCGATAACAAGACTGGGAAAAGATGGCGGGTATCGTACGCTGGACGCTGATTTGTGGCGAACTGATTACTTCAACCCGTTAACCCCTGTGGCGAGGGGATTTATCCCCGATCGGCTGCGCAGCAGTCGCAAAACCATCACCCGCAGTGTGTCTGACAGGCCCTGATATCGGGTTTGGGGGCGGCTTCGCCACCCATCGGGGATAAATCCCCTCGCCACAAATGCTCTCAAAGTACCCAGCGGCACAGGGTGAAAAATATGCGCCAGCGCTTTATAGTGGCCGACCTCCGTTTCATCAAGTAGCGAAGCCCCACATGTCCGAACCACGCAAGATCCTCGTCACCAGCGCCCTGCCCTACGCCAACGGTTCGATCCACCTTGGCCATATGCTGGAATACATCCAGACCGATATGTGGGTGCGCTTCCAGAAGCATCGCGGCAATCAATGCATTTATGTCTGCGCCGACGACGCCCACGGTTCGGCGATCATGCTGCGCGCGGAAAAAGAAGGCATCACCCCGGAACAACTGATCGCCAATGTGCAGGCTGAACACAGCGCCGACTTTGCCGAGTTCCTGGTCGACTTCGACAACTTCCACTCCACTCACGCCGAAGAAAACCGTGAGCTGTCGAGCCAGATCTACCTGAAGCTGCGCGATGCCGGGCACATTGCCCAGCGCTCGATTACCCAGTATTTCGACCCGGAAAAGAAAATGTTCCTGGCCGACCGCTTCATCAAGGGCACCTGCCCGAAATGCGGCACTGAAGACCAGTACGGCGACAACTGCGAAAAATGCGGTGCGACCTACGCCCCGACCGACCTGAAGGATCCGAAGTCGGCCATCTCCGGCGCCACTCCGGTGCTCAAGGATTCCCAGCACTTCTTCTTCAAGCTGCCAGACTTCCAGCAGATGCTGCAGACCTGGACCCGCAGCGGCACCCTGCAGGACGCCGTGGCCAACAAGATCGCCGAGTGGCTGGACGCCGGCCTGCAACAGTGGGACATCTCCCGCGATGCGCCGTACTTCGGTTTCGAGATTCCGGACGAGCCGGGCAAATATTTCTATGTGTGGCTGGATGCGCCGATCGGCTACATGGCGAGCTTCAAGAACCTCTGCGACCGCACGCCGGAGCTGGACTTCGACGCGTTCTGGGGCAAGGACTCCACCGCCGAGCTGTACCACTTCATCGGCAAGGACATCGTCAACTTCCACGCCCTGTTCTGGCCTGCCATGCTCGAAGGCGCCGGTTTCCGCAAGCCGACCGGGATCAACGTGCACGGCTACCTGACCGTCAACGGCCAGAAGATGTCCAAGTCCCGTGGCACGTTCATCAAGGCGCGTACCTACCTGGATCACCTGTCGCCGGAATACCTGCGTTACTACTACGCGGCCAAATTGGGCCGTGGTGTCGATGACCTCGACCTGAACCTCGAAGACTTCGTGCAGAAGGTCAACTCCGACCTGGTCGGCAAAGTGGTCAACATCGCCAGCCGTTGCGCTGGTTTCATCCACAAGGGCAACGGCGGCCTGCTGGTCGACAACAATGCTGCGCCAGAACTGACCGAGGCCTTCCTCGCCGCGGCGCCAAGCATTGCCGACGCCTATGAAGCCCGCGACTTTGCCCGCGCCATGCGTGAAACCATGGCCCTGGCCGACCGCGCCAACGCCTGGATCGCCGACAAAGCCCCATGGTCGTTGAACAAGCAGGAAGGCAAGCAGGATGAAGTCCAGGCGATCTGCGCCACCGGCATCAACCTGTTCCGCCAACTGGTGATCTTCCTCAAACCGGTGCTGCCGCTGCTGGCCGCCGATGCCGAGGCGTTCCTCAACGTCGCCCCGCTGACCTGGAACGACCACACCACGCTGCTGGCCAACCATCAGCTCAATGAATTCAAGCCGTTGATGACCCGCATCGACCCGGTAAAAGTGCAAGCCATGACCGACGCCTCGAAAGAAGACCTGACCGCCAGCCAGACCGACACCGGCGCCGCCACACCTGCGGGCAATGGCGAACTGGCCAAGGATCCGCTGTCGCCGGAAATCGACTTCGACACCTTTGCCGCCGTCGACCTGCGCGTCGCGCTGATCGTCAAGGCTGAACATGTGGAAGGTGCCGACAAGCTGCTGCGCCTGACGCTGGACATCGGTGACGAGCAGCGCAACGTGTTCTCCGGAATCAAGAGCGCCTACCCGGACCCGTCGAAACTCGACGGTCGCCTGACCATGATGATCGCCAACCTCAAGCCGCGGAAAATGAAGTTCGGCATCTCCGAAGGCATGGTGATGGCCGCCGGCCCTGGCGGTGAAGAAATCTACCTGCTGAGCCCGGACAGCGGCGCCAAGCCGGGTCAACGCATCAAGTAAGACCCAGCGGTAAAACGATCCCACAGGCATGTTCTGCAGGCCTGTGGGATTTTTCATATCTGGCCCACCCTTCGCAGGTGCCGGATAATGCCTAACCTTAAGTGACACCCGCCCGTTGCTGCCGGCAGAACCATGACCGAACTTGCGCTTACGCTGATCAGTGCCGCCCTGCTCAACAACTTCGTGTTGCATTGGCCGCTGGGCGTCGATCCGTTGCTGGCCGGCAGTCGGCGCCAGGTGCATGCGCTGGGGCTGGCGACGGGGTGCCTGATGCTGAGCCTCGGCATCTCCGGTTACGCAATCTGGCACTGGCTGCTGGTACCGCTGCAACTGCAGGCCCTGCACCTGTTCGTGTTCTTGCCGCTCAACGCGCTGCTGATCGCGCCGGTATTGAAACTGCTGACCCGTGCGCTGCCTGACTGGCCCTTCGATGGGCTATGGCCATTGTTGCTGGGCAATGCCGGCGTGCTCGGGCTGGCCTTGATCAATGCGCAAAATGATCATGGCCTGTTGCAGGCGGCGGCACTGAGCCTCGGCGCCGGGCTAGGTTTCTGGCTGGTGCTGAGCCTGTTCAGCGACTTGCGTGAACGCACGGCGGACAACGACATTCCCCTGCCCTTTCGCGGCTTGCCGATCGACCTGATCGGCGCCGGACTGATCGCAGTGATTTTTCTCGGATTCAGTGGACTGATCAAAACATGAGTCTGATTCAACTCATCGATGCCCTCCTGCCGCAGACCCAGTGCGGCAAATGCGGCCACCCCGGGTGCAAGCCCTATGCGCAAGGCATCGTCGACGGCGAACCGATCAACAAGTGCCCGCCCGGCGGCGACGAAACCATCGCCGCCCTGGCTGAACTGTTGAACGTGCCGGTGCTGGAACTGGACGTCAGCCGCGGCGCGGCACCGCCACAAGTGGCGTACATCCGCGAGGCCGAGTGCATCGGCTGCACCAAGTGCATCCAGGCCTGCCCGATCGACGCCATCGTCGGCGCGGCGAAACTGATGCACACCGTGCTGATCGACGAATGCACCGGTTGCGACCTGTGCGTGGCACCGTGTCCGGTGGATTGCATCGAGATGCACCCGCTGCCGCTCGGCACCTTACCGGTGGTCGGTGGCCTGGCGACCAGCCTTGAAGAGCTGCGCGCACGCACGGCCAAACGCGATCATGCGCGCCAGCGTTTCGAACGCCGCAACGCCCGCCTGCAACGCGAAGAACAGCACAAACAGGCTGAGCGCGAAGCCCGCGCGCATCGGGCGGCGCAACCGGCGACGGCCACTCTCGATCCGGTGCAGGCAGCTCTGGAACGGGTGCGCGCGCAGAAAGCCGCAACCGCCGATGCGGCGCTGAAGAAAGCCAAGATCGATGTCGCCATGAGCCGCGCACAATTGCACAAATCGTTGAAAGCCTTCGGCCATCCACCGACCTTCGAACAGCAATCGCAACTGATCGTGCTGCAACAGCAGTTCGAAGCGGCAGAACAGGCGCTGGCGAAACTCGAAAGCAGCACCGCCGTTCCAGCCGCTGCGGCTCCGGCTCCAGCGAAAGACGCGGATCTGAAACGGGCAAAAATCCAGTTGGCCATGCGTCGCGCCGAACTGAAAAAGGCTCAGACCGCCGAAGCACCCGCGCAGCAGATTGCCACGCTGGAACAGGCACTGCGTGATGCCGAGCAAGCCCTGCATGTGGCCGAGGCGGCCAGTGAGCAGCCTGTGCCTGATCTGGTCCGGGTGGAAAAGCGCCCGATCGACAACCAGCTCCGC
The DNA here is from genome assembly GCF_050473925.1 of Pseudomonas sp. S8. Lineage (NCBI taxonomy): Bacteria > Pseudomonadati > Pseudomonadota > Gammaproteobacteria > Pseudomonadales > Pseudomonadaceae > Pseudomonas > Pseudomonas sp. S8. The sequence continues at coordinate 5,680,258 of NZ_JBFDVZ010000016.1, read as the reverse complement.
CAGTTGAAAACCGAATTGGCCTACGCCCGCGCCGACCTGAGCAAACTCGAACGCCGCGCCGACACACCGAATGACATCCTCGACAAGGCCCGCGCTCGCTTGCTGGCCGCCGAGCGTCAGGTGCAAGACCATGTCGCCCCGTGAGGCACCGGATGATCGCCTGCAACAGGCGATGAAGCAGGTGCTGCTGGCCACGCTGCCGGGATTGTTGGCACTGTTCTGGTGTTACGGCTGGGGCGTGCTGATCAATTTGATTCTGGCGGCGAGCACGGCGCTGCTGATCGAAGCCGGCGTCACCCGCCTGCGGCGCCAACCTTTGCAACCGACGCTCAGCGATGGCAGCGCGCTGGTCAGCGCGACACTGCTGGCCGCTGCCCTGCCGCCTTACTGCCCGTGGTGGCTGACCGTGACCGCGGTGGCTTCGGGTCTGCTGTTCGGCAAGCATGTGTACGGTGGTGTCGGCAAAAATCCGTTCAACCCGGCCATGCTCGGTTTCGCCCTGGCGATGGTGCTGTTCCCACAACCGATGACCCACTGGCCGGCGCACGGCATGAATCTGCAGGCCGCTTTTGCCCAAGTCCTGAATCTGGGCCAGGCCCCGGACGCCTGGGTGCAGGCCACTGCGCTGGACAGTCTGCGCATCAACAAGAGCCTGACCATGGATGAGTTGTTCGCCGCCAACCCGGCGTTCGGCCGCTTTGGCGGACGCGGCGTGGAGTGGATCAATCTGGCGTTTCTCGCCGGCGGGCTGTGGCTGTTGCAGCGCCGGGTAATCGCCTGGCAAGCGCCGGTCGGCATGCTGGCCAGCCTGTTTCTCGTCAGCCTGCTCTGCTGGAACGGTTCGGGTTCCAATTCCCACGGCTCACCGCTGTTTCACCTGCTGAGCGGGGCAACCATGCTCGGTGCCTTTTTCATCATTACCGAACCGGTGTCGGGCGCCAAAAGTGCGATGGCCCGGCTGCTGTTCGGCGTTGGCGTCGGCTTGCTCACCTACCTGATCCGCACCTGGGGCGGCTACCCGGACGGCGTTGCATTTGCCGTGTTGCTGATGAATCTCTGCGTGCCAGCGCTGGAACGTTTTGCCGCCGCCCGCCAGACGCAGGTGCAATCATGAGCCGCACGGTTTCTGTCGTGATGCTCGTGCTGCTGGCCGGCGCGGGGCTCGGCCTGACTTACGTGATGCAGCGCGCCAGTGCGCCGCAGATTGCCAGCGAGCAGGCCCTGCTCGACAGCCGCAAGCTGCTCGATGTACTCGCGGCCGATGCATACGACAATCAGCCGCTGGAGCAGCCACTGGCGTTGACTGATGCGACGTTGAGCCACAGCAAACTGCTGGCAGGTTACCGCGCCAGCAAAGCCGGGCAGCCGGTGGCGGTGCTGTTGCGCACGCAGACTGAGGGCTATGCCGGCGTTATCGAGCTGCTGATCGCCATCGATGCCAACGGCAGACTGCTGGGGGTCAAAACCCTGCGGCACAACGAAACGCCCGCACTCGGCGGACTGATTGGCGACTGGCCGAACCACTGGCTGGCGACATTTGCCGGGCAATCGCGTCACGCGCCTGACGACGCAGGCTGGGCGCTGAAAAAGGATCAGGGACAGTTCGATCAACTGGCGGGCGCGACCATCACCTCCCGGGCCACCGTCAATGCCATCCACGACGCCCTGCGCTACTTTGATGAGCACCGCACAACCTTGCTGGGGAGCGGATCATGAATCGGCCGACGAACCTGACGAATGCTTCGATGCTGGTTGTGCTACTTGGCACCAGTACAACACTGGCTAGCGCACTGGGCATGCTGCTGATGTCGGGCGTCGTCGTGGCGGTTTACGGTGTCTGTTTCGGCGCATTGCGCTCGCGACTGTCTGACCGCGACCGGATGCTGGCCAGTCTGCTGCTGGCCGCCACCCTGACCAGTTGCGCCAATATCCTCGCGCAACGCTGGGCGTTGCAGTGGCAACAGTCACTCGGAATCTATACCGGGCTGATCGCCTTGCAATGCGTAGTGCTGGAATACAATGGATTCTTTGCCCAGGCACTTGGCCTGCGCCTGAAGTTTTTTGGCCTGTCGAGCGGGCTGCTACTAGCGCTGGCGGCACTGCGTGAACTGTTCGGTCAGGGCCATATCGGCCGTGGCCTGCCTGAGCACTGGCAAGGCCTGGTGCTGTTCAACGAAGGGCTGCACCTGTTCACCCTGGTTCCCGGCGCATTCATCGCGCTTGGGCTTCTGCTCGCCGCCCGCCAGGCCTGGACCCGCTCGAACGCTCTCTCCAAGGAAACACATCATCCATGAATGCCGCAAAACGTCTGGAAATCTTCCGCAGACTTCACGAAGACAATCCCGAGCCGAAGACCGAACTGGCCTATTCCTCGCCGTTCGAGTTGTTGATCGCGGTCATTCTTTCGGCGCAATCAACCGACGTCGGCGTCAACAAGGCCACGGCAAAACTGTTCCCGGTGGCTAACACCCCCGCTGCAATCCACGCACTGGGCGTCGAAGGGCTGTCCGAATACATCAAAACCATCGGTCTCTATAACAGCAAAGCGAAAAACGTGATCGAGACCTGCCGCATGCTGGTCGAACTGCACAATGGCGAAGTCCCGCAGACGCGCGAAGAACTGGAAGCGCTGCCCGGCGTCGGCCGCAAGACGGCCAACGTGGTCCTGAATACCGCTTTCCGTCAGTTGACCATGGCGGTCGACACGCACATTTTTCGTGTGAGCAACCGCACCGGTATTGCCCCGGGTAAAAATGTCGTTGAAGTTGAAAAGAAGCTGATGAAATTTGTGCCAAAAGACTACCTGCTGGATTCTCACCACTGGCTGATTCTGCACGGTCGCTATGTGTGTCTGGCGCGCAAGCCACGCTGTGGCAGCTGCCGAATCGAGGATTTGTGCGAGTACAAACACAAAACCTCTGACGATTGATTGGCTATTGGAATAATTGATTTATCGATTGAAAAAATCTTTTTTACCCGCAGCAGGAATATCGATATAAGGAGCGCCAAAGGCAGTCTTAGCCTGGAGTTCACCTTATGACTGACAGCAAAGAACAACTGGATGTAGATGACGATTTCACCGCTGTAGAAACCGACGACGCCGAACCGGTGGTCGAAGTCGCCAAGACCAATCTGAGCAAACGCCGCACCATCGACAACCTGCTTGAGGAGCGCCGACTGCAAAAGCAATTGGCCGATTACGATTTTGATCTTTGACACTTGAAAGCCTCCCTGACCGGAGGCTTTTTACTTTCTGCAGCATCTGACATGGCGCAGCCCACGTTGCCTCGGGCTTCAGGAGCATCAGACAAGCCCGTTGCGTTGCGCCAGTTCAATCAGATCCACCAACGACCGGGCATTGAGTTTCAATAGCAGGCGGGTCTTGTAAGTGCTGACCGTCTTGTTGCTGAGGAACATGCCATCGGCAATTTCCTTGTTCGTTTTACCCCGCGCCAACTGCTGCAACACCATCATTTCCCGCCCGGACAGGCGGTCTACCATATCGGCCTCGCTGGCATTACCGAGGCTGGTACGTACGGTATGCAGGGCCTGATTGGGAAAATAACTGTATCCGGACAGTACGGCTTTGATCGCACTGAGCAGCTCCGTCAGATCCTGCTGTTTACAGACATACCCTGCCGCCCCCGATTGCATGCAGCGCATTGAAAAATGCCCTGGGGCCTGGGAAGTCAACACCAAAACTTTCAAGGGCATCGGTGTCGAGTTCAGACGCGCAATAACTTCAAGACCATCGAGCTTCGGTATTCCAATATCCAGGATAACAATATCCGGCATCTGTTCACGCGCAAGTTGCAAAGCATCTACACCGTTATCCGTTTCTGCAATGACTTCGTAGCCATGACGCTCCATCAGCATACGCACAGCAAGACGAATGACGGGATGATCATCCACGATCAGCACTTTATTCATGGGCAAGTCCAGTTTCGCTGTTCGAATTTTTAGAGCACGCACAATAGCCCAGTCACTTCCGACATGGCACAAGAGAGTTCCATCGCACTCCCAGCGAAAGACATCCCCTACAACAAATAAAGACTATTCCTACAAAAAAACCCACTTACGCACTATTTCCATGACACGACTGTTTCCCCCCCCCTGCACCGACGTGAAAAATACTACGCCCTGAAGCCCTTGCGCACTCGCTTTCAGAGCAAGTTGCTCATCGAATGCAGACAGAATATTGCTGTTCAATGAATACCTGTGACTCATTCGCGATCGGCACTTGGCAGATGACCAATTGTAAAAAACAACATACAAACCATTCAAAGCACTTTAACAATAAATATCTGAAACAAGATACTTCTACCCAACTGATTTTCTTTAATATAAAAATAGCCTCACGTATAAACTTCAACCCACACCCAACCAATCCACCTATTGGAAACACACATTTAATGAGCACGCCCCATGATAAAAGTCAGAAAAAAGATAACCAACCCCATGACCATAATTGCGATATTTGCATTTATTTCAGAATCATCAGCCGCCATTTCCTTGCCTTTTTTAGATAACAACGAAAGGGAGGTCTATGTCTGGTTTCTGATCAGCTTCCCGTTTTACTTGTTGCTGCTGTTTTTTTTAACACTGAACTTCAACTACCGTTCTCTGTACGCCCCCTCGGATTTCGAGAAAGACGACAGCTTTCTAAAAACCTTTGAGGAACTCAAGACCACCGAGAGCAACCCGGATTTGTCTCCGACAGACACTTCAATTGCAACCGGCAAGAAATCAAATTCGAATAAACCAGAACCAACGCTACCAACACACGGTACTGACCAGACGCAATCCCATCGGTCTGCTGAAATAGCCTGCCCCGAGGAACCGTGGATTGAACACAACATTCAGTTACCCAAACCCATGGGCACGTTGCGTGCCATAGATGTTCGTCCGATGAACAACTCACAGGCGTTCAATACGCTGGTCGCACACTTTCCGCGCCTAGGCAAACAATCGGCCAAGGCAGTGCTTTTTTTGACTGATCCCGCATCCGAGGTTTTGCTCAAGCAAATGACGCTCAGCCTTATCAGACAGTCGAAGAAAAGCGGCGGCGCGAAACTCTTGGTCGCCTATAACGTGAGTACGCAAAGCACTACGGTTCTGAGCGAACTATGAAACGCAAGGCAGATGCCTGAAATGGGTATTCAAGAAAACCCCGGAGTGGGCCGTAGCGACAGACAATCCAGGAGAGCGCCAGACGAGCATAAAAAAATGGCGGCATTGTCCAGGGACAAGCCGCCATTTTTCATACAGACCTGCGTGACTTAAAACAGCTTGCGGCCCTTGTTGGCTGCAATGCGCATGCGCAGCGCGTTAAGCTTGATGAAGCCCGCCGCGTCAGCCTGGTTGTAAGCGCCGCCGTCTTCTTCGAAGGTCGCAATATTAGCGTCGAACAACGAATCGTCGGACTTGCGGCCGGTAACGATCACGTTGCCTTTGTACAGCTTCAGACGAACCACACCGTTCACGTTGACCTGCGAAGCGTCGATCATCTGTTGCAGCATCAGACGCTCCGGGCTCCACCAGTAACCGGTGTAGATCAGGCTGGCGTATTTCGGCATCAACTCGTCTTTGAGGTGAGCGACTTCGCGGTCCAGAGTGATCGATTCGATGGCGCGGTGTGCACGCAGCATAATGGTGCCGCCCGGGGTTTCGTAGCAACCACGGGACTTCATGCCGACATAGCGGTTTTCCACGATGTCGAGACGGCCGATGCCGTGAGCACCACCGATCTTGTTCAGCGTCGCCAATACGGTGGCCGGAGTCATTTCGACGCCGTCGAGGGCAACGATGTCGCCGTTGCGGTAGGTCAGTTCCAGGTATTGCGGGGTGTCGGGAGCCTTCTCCGGGGAGACGGTCCAGCGCCACATGTCTTCTTCGTGCTCGGTCCAGGTGTCTTCCAGCACGCCGCCTTCATAAGAGATGTGCAGCAGGTTGGCATCCATCGAGTACGGGGACTTCTTCTTGCCGTGACGCTCGATCGGGATCGCGTGCTTTTCGGCGTAGTCCATCAGCTTCTCGCGCGACAACAGGTCCCACTCACGCCATGGCGCGATCACTTTCACGCCTGGCTTGAGCGCGTAGGCACCCAGTTCAAAACGCACTTGATCGTTACCCTTGCCGGTGGCGCCATGGGAAATGGCGTCGGCGCCGGTTTCGTTGGCGATTTCGATCAGGCGCTTGGCAATCAGCGGACGTGCGATGGAAGTACCCAGCAGGTACTCGCCTTCGTAAACGGTGTTGGCGCGGAACATCGGGAACACGAAGTCACGCACGAACTCTTCGCGCAGGTCGTCAATGTAGATTTCTTTGACGCCCATGGCCTGAGCCTTGGCGCGAGCCGGCTCGACCTCTTCGCCCTGACCCAGGTCAGCGGTGAAAGTCACCACTTCACAGTTATAAGTATCCTGCAGCCACTTGAGGATCACCGAAGTGTCCAGGCCGCCGGAATACGCCAGAACGACCTTGTTTACGTCCGCCATGCCATCACTCCACGGGGTTCTACGGAAAGCCGAAGAGTCTACCGCTCAAATCCGATAATTTACAGAGGCGCGACAGCTTAAGACGACAAAGCGACAGAATCTGTCGAGAGCGCGACGATGACCGGCGGGTCAGGAAGTCGCTGCAGCATTGGCAGGCGTACTGGCTTGCGGGGCTGGTGCGGTGGTCGGCGCCACTCGCGCCAGCTTCACGCTGACCCGGCGATTCTTCGCCCGGTTAGCTGCATTGTTGTTCGGCACCAGCGGGTATTGCTCGCCGTGGAAGCGCACGGTGATCTGCGATTCGGCGATGCCGTTGGCCTTGAAGAAATCGACCACCGCCAGCGCGCGCCGGCGCGACAGTTCACGATTGGTCAGACGATTACCGCTGTTGTCGGAATAGCCATCCAGTTCGATGTGATTGACCGTCGGGTCGGCCTTCATGAACTCGAGCATCACCTGCAGCCTGGCCTTGGCGTCGGCATCCAGATCGGTGCCTTCGCCAGGAAAGCCTATCTGCGAGTGTTTGACCTGATCGAAATTCTGCGGCAGCAGCTTCGCCACGCATGTCTGGTATTCGTTGAACGCCTTGCTGAACTTGACCGGCAACAGACGCACTTCCGAAACCCGGCCATCGCCGGACGCACGGCGCACCACCGGACTGCGGCCGTCCAGCAAGCCACTGATCAGCCCCCCGGCCTGTGATTGCGAACTGTTGAACAGCACATTGCCGGTGCCGATCCTGACGCTGCCCAGATTAATGTCGTTGCGCCCCGGCTGCCAGGGCGCTGCCGCCGCCAGCAACGTCGCCGAACCGCCGCCGAGCATGGCGTTGTAGGCATTCAGGCGGAATATCGCCTGCTCGCCGGCTTTGCGCACGAACTGGCCCGAGCCGAAATCGGTGATCGGCTGGGTCAGGCGGCACTCGAACTTGTCGCCCTCGACCGTCCACTCAATGTTCTCCAGACGCGTCTGGTAGGTGAGCGCCATCGCGGGGAGGCTGGCAAACACACTGAGCAAGGCTAAATATCGCTGGCGCACGGGAGGCTCCATTGGCTTCTGTAACACAAAGACCGATTCACACTATGTTTACGGCATACCTACGGGCTATCGGAAGGTTCCGGCAAAACTTGATAGCGAGTGCCTGCAAGAGTCTTTTCCGGTAGCATTCCCCTCAGTTTGACCCGCCTGGAATCCCCTCATGTCCGACCGCCTGACCCTGCTGCGTCCCGACGACTGGCACATTCATCTTCGCGATGGTGCCGTGTTGACCAATACCGTTGCCGATGTGGCGCGCACCTTTGGCCGCGCCATCATCATGCCCAACCTGGTACCACCGGTGCGCAACGCCGCTGAAGCCGATGGCTATCGCCAGCGGATTCTCGCTGCCCGCCCGGCCGGCAGTCGTTTCGAACCGCTGATGGTGCTGTACCTCACCGACCGCACCCAGCCCGAAGAAATTCGTGAGGCCAAGGCCAGCGGTTTCGTGCACGCCGCCAAGCTGTACCCGGCTGGCGCCACCACCAACTCCGATTCCGGAGTCACCAGCATCGACAAGATCTTCCCGGCGCTGGAAGCCATGGCCGAAGTCGGCATGCCGCTGCTGATCCACGGCGAAGTCACCCGTGGCGATGTCGATGTCTTCGACCGCGAAAAGATTTTCATCGATGAGCACATGCGCCGGGTGGTCGAGCGTTTCCCGACGCTCAAAGTGGTGTTCGAACACATCACCACCGGCGACGCCGTGCAGTTCGTCAACGAGGCTTCGGCCAATGTCGGCGCGACCATCACCGCGCATCACCTGCTGTACAACCGCAACCACATGTTGGTGGGCGGGATCCGGCCGCACTTCTATTGCCTGCCGATCCTCAAGCGCAATACTCATCAGGAAGCCCTGCTCGACGCCGCCACCAGCGGCAGCGCGAAGTTCTTCCTCGGCACCGACTCGGCGCCGCACGCCCAGCACGCCAAGGAAGCCGCCTGCGGCTGCGCCGGCTGCTACACCGCGTACGCCGCCATCGAGCTGTATGCCGAAGCGTTCGAACAGCGTAATGCGCTGGACAAGCTCGAAGCGTTTGCCAGCCTCAACGGCCCGCGCTTCTACGGTCTGCCGGCCAACACCGATCGCATCACCCTGGTTCGCGAAGAATGGACCGCCCCGACCAGCCTGCCATTCGGCGAGCTGAACGTTATCCCGCTGCGCGCCGGTGAAAAACTGCGCTGGCGCCTGCTGGAGGAACACGCGTGAGTGAAGACCATTTCGACGACGAACTGGACGGTCAAGGTGGCGGCGGCGGTTCCCGTCACCCAATGGCAGCACGTTTTCGCGGTTACCTGCCGGTTGTCGTCGACGTAGAGACCGGTGGCTTCAACTCGGCCACCGACGCTCTGCTGGAGATTGCTGCGACCACCATCGCCATGGATGAAAAGGGTTTCGTTTACCCGGACCACACCTACTTCTTCCGCGTTGAGCCGTTCGAAGGCGCCAACATCGAAGCGGCAGCGCTGGAATTCACCGGGATCAAGCTCGATCACCCGTTGCGCATGGCGGTCAGCGAAGAAACCGCGCTGACCGACATCTTCCGTGGCGTGCGCAAGGCGCTGAAGGCCAATGGTTGCAAACGCGCGATCCTGGTCGGGCACAACAGCAGTTTCGACCTTGGCTTCCTGAATGCCGCGGTGGCGCGACTGGACATGAAGCGCAATCCGTTCCATCCGTTCTCCAGCTTCGACACCGCGACGCTGGCCGGCCTGGCTTACGGTCAAACCGTTCTGGCGAAAGCCTGTCAGGCCGCCGACATCGACTTCGATGGCCGTGAAGCGCATTCGGCGCGTTACGACACCGAGAAGACCGCCGAGCTGTTCTGCGGCATCGTCAACCGCTGGAAACAGATGGGCGGCTGGGAAGACTTCGACGACTGATCCTCGTCGGGTATTTCCCGCGCATGAAAAAACCGGCCACTTGGGCCGGTTTTTTTGTACCGCGACGTTGCGCCTTACAGGGCAGCAGCGTTCTCGGTCAGGTAAGCCGCGACGCCTTCTGGCGAAGCGTTCATGCCTTTGTCGCCTTTCTTCCAGTTGGCAGGGCAAACTTCACCGTGCTCTTCGTGGAATTGCAGAGCGTCGACCAGACGGATCAGCTCTTCCATGTTACGACCCAGCGGCAGGTCGTTGATGATCTGCGAACGGACGACGCCCTTGTCGTCGATCAGGAACGCGCCACGGAAAGCCACGCCGCCTTCGGACTCAACGTCGTAGGCCTTGGCGATTTCGTGCTTCATGTCGGCAGCCATGGTGTATTTCACCTGGCCGATGCCGCCGTTGTTGACCGGGGTGTTGCGCCAGGCGTTGTGGGTGAAGTGCGAGTCGATCGACACGGCGACCACTTCCACGTTGCGCGCCTTGAAGTCAGCCATGCGGTTGTCCAGAGCGATCAGCTCGGACGGGCAGACGAAGGTGAAGTCCAGCGGGTAGAAGAACACCAGGCCGTATTTGCCTTTGATGGCCGAGGACAGGGTGAAGCTGTCAACGATCTCGCCATTGCCGAGTACGGCCGGGACGGTGAAGTCAGGGGCTTGTTTGCCTACGAGTACGCTCATGGATATCTCCTGGTGAATAACTTTGAAGTTCAGGGTCCGGGCCAGCCTGCCACCCTCAGGCGACAGCCCTGTGACACGAACCCTCTTCGCAAGGGCCGACCATCATACACTGCGTTTTTCGCCTGTCCTTAACGGTTTTTGCCCAAGGCCGATAACGGACCAGCATTTTCGGGGCCAGGCAATTCGCCATTAATCACCGTTCGTCAGCGGCCGGCCTTTCGATCGAAAACCATTCAGAAAGCACTTTGACAATCATTCTCGTTAACATTAAGATCCATCGCAATTGAGTCACAACCAGCGACGGTTCTCACTTATGTATGTTTGCCTCTGCACTGGCGTCACCGACGGACAGATCCGCGAAGCGATCTATGAAGGTTGCTGCAGCTACAAAGAAGTCCGCCAGGCCACTGGCGTCGCCAGCCAATGCGGCAAATGTGCCTGCCTGGCCAAGGAAGTGGTTCGCGAAACCCTGACCAAGCTGCAAACTGCTCAGGCCGCGATCCCCTATCCGGTAGAATTTACGGCTGCGTAATTACAAAGATTTCGAAGAACCGGACTTATGTCCGGTTTTTTTATGTCCGCAAATCAAGTGCTTAGGTGCCAGACGCGGAACACAAACATTCTTATTCAGATTTAATTTCATTTATTATTCAATAACTTAGGTTTGACACTTATAAATACCCGGCTCAAACTCCGCCCTATATACGGCTATTACAGGGCAGGACTCCCATCATGAAAGGCGACATTACAGTCATCCAGCATCTCAACAAGATCCTTGCCAATGAGCTGGTCGCGATCAATCAGTACTTCCTGCATGCCCGCATGTATGAAGATTGGGGCCTGAACAAGCTGGGCAAGCACGAGTACCACGAATCCATCGACGAGATGAAACACGCGGACAAGCTGATCAAGCGCATCCTGTTCCTCGAAGGCCTGCCGAACGTGCAGGATCTGGGCAAGCTGCACATCGGCGAGCACACCCAGGAGATGCTGGAATGTGACCTGCGTATCGAGAAGACCGGCCACGCCGACCTGAAAGCCGCCATCGCCCATTGCGAATCGGTTGGCGACTTCGGCAGCCGTGAATTGCTTGAAGACATTCTCGAATCCGAAGAAGAGCATATCGACTGGCTGGAAACCCAACTGGGTCTGATCGATAAAGTCGGTCTCGAGAACTATCTGCAATCGCAGATGGGCGAAGAGTAGGAGCTGCCGCAGGCTGCGATCTTTTCAGATTGCACCGGCAACTCGCGTTAACTTTTCCAGCGCACTAAAAAGCCCCGCCCTCTTTCGAGGTGCGGGGCTTTTTATTGGCTGAAGATCAAAAGATCGCCGCCTCGTTTCACTCGACAGCTCCTATAGCAGAAGCACGTGCCGAGTGAAAGCCGGATCAGGCCTCGGACTTGGCCGCAGCCGCCTTGGCCGATGCTTCCTTGACCAGAGTCTGCAGCTCACCGTTGGCGAACATTTCAGCCATGATGTCGCTGCCGCCGACCAGTTCACCACCAACCCACAGTTGCGGGAAAGTCGGCCAGTTGGCGTACTTTGGCAGGTTGGCGCGGATTTCCGGGTTCTGCAGGATGTCGACGTAGGCGAACTTCTCGCCACAGCCCATTACAGCCTGCGCAGCTTTCGCGGAAAAGCCACACTGTGGGGCATTCGGCGAGCCTTTCATGTAAAGCAGAATGGTGTTGTTGGCAATCTGCTCTTTAATCGTTTCGATGATATCCATGGAGCACCTCGGCTGAACTTTCCGACTCATGGGTCGGCACGGTGACGCATTGTAACGGAATCCCGAGCGCGCTGCTCGGTCTCCCCGACAGGCATATTCAAGCCGCCACCACCGTCACCGGCACGCCATTGAGCGCCGCGTTGCCCGACAGCTCGTCGAGCTGGCATTCATCGGTCAGGTCGTTGGCGCTCGACCCCGGCTGACCACTGGCAATCGCCATCTGCACGCCCGGGCGCGCATGCCCCCAGCCATGGGGCAGGCTGACCACGCCTTTCATCATGTCCAGGCTACCGAGCACCTCCACTTCGATCTGTCCGACCCGCGAACTGACGCGCACCAATTGCCCGTCGTCGAGCCCGCGACTGGCCAGATCGTCCGGGTGCATCAGCAGTTGATGACGCGGTTTGCCCTTCACTAGCCGATGGTAATTGTGCATCCACGAATTATTGCTGCGCACATGGCGCCGGCCGATCATCAACAACTCATCGGCTGCCGGCGCCTGCAAGGCCGCAAAGCGTGCGAGATCAGCGAGGATCTCCGGCGGCGCAGCCTGCACCCGTTGATTTGGCGTCTTGAGGCGAGCGGCAAGATTCGGTTTCAACGCCCCAAGATCAATCCCGTGCGGATGATCGAACAATGTCGCCAACGAGAGTTTCTGATCGGACGTATCGCCATACAGCCCCATGCGCAGGCCCATGTCGATCATCTTCGCCGGCGGCATCGTCGGCTTCAGTTCCTTGCCGGTCTTTTCGGCGAAAGCCTTGGCCAGGCCGACGAAAATTTCCCAATCGTGCAGCGCACCCTCTGGCTTGGCGAGAATCGCCCGGTTGAAACGAGTGACATTGCGCACCGCGAACAGGTTGAACGTAGTGTCGTAGTGATCGTTCTCCAGCGCCGAGGTCGACGGCAGGATCAGGTCGGCGTAACGCGTGGTTTCGTTGATGTACAGGTCGATGCTGAGCATGAACTCCAGACCGTCCAGCGCCTGCTCCAGTTGCCGGCCGTTGGGCGTCGACAATACCGGATTGCCGGCCACTGTGATCAGCGCGCGAATCTGCCCTTCGCCTTCAGTGAGCATCTCTTCGGCCAGCGCCGAGACTGGCAGCTCGCCGCCGTACTCGGGCCGTCCGGACACCCGGCTCTGCCATTTGTTGAAATGCCCGCCCGAGGTCGACGCCACCAGATCCACCGCCGGCTCGGTGCACAACGCGCCACCCACGCGGTCAAGGTTGCCGGTGACCAGATTGATCAACTGCACCAGCCAATGACACAGGGTGCCGAACGCCTGCGTTGAAACGCCCATGCGCCCGTAGCACACCGCACTCGGCGCCGCAGCGAAATCCCGCGCCAGTTGGCGGATCTGCTCGGCCGGCACCGCACACAGCGGACTCATGGCTTCGGCAGTGAAGGTTGCGACGGCTGCGCGCACTTCATCAAGGCCATCAACCGGCAAGTGGCTGTCACGGGTCAGGCCTTCGCTGAACAAGGTGTTGAGCACCCCGAACAGAAGCGCCGCGTCGCCACCGGGCCGCACGAACAGGTGCTGATCGGCGATGGCCGCCGTTTCGCTGCGCCGGGGATCGACCACCACCACTTTGCCGCCGCGCGCCTGAATCGCCTTCAGGCGTTTCTCGACATCCGGCACGGTCATGATGCTGCCGTTGGACGCCAGCGGGTTGCCGCCGAGGATCAGCATGAAATCAGTGTGATCGATGTCCGGGATCGGCAGCAGCAAGCCATGGCCGTACATCAGGTAACTGCTCAGGTGATGCGGCAACTGATCGACCGAAGTCGCCGAGAAGCGATTGCGCGTCTTCAGCAGGCCGAGAAAGTAGTTGCTGTGGGTCATCAGCCCGTAGTTGTGCACGCTCGGGTTGCCTTGATAAACCGCCACCGCGTTTTGCCCGTGACGCTCCTGAATCGCCGCCAGACGCTCGGCCACCAGTGCAAAGGCCTCGTCCCACTCGATCGGCAGCCATTCGCTGCCGACCCGGCGCATCGGCTGACGCAGGCGATCGGGGTCATTCTGGATGTCTTGCAGTGCCACGGCCTTGGGGCAGATATGCCCACGACTGAAGGTGTCGAGGGCATCACCCTTGATCGAGGTGATCGCGACGTTGCCATCGGTTTCGGTGGTCTCGATGGTCAGGCCGCAGATGGCTTCGCACAGGTGGCAGGCGCGGTGATGGAGAGTCTTGGTCATGGCCAGTCTCTGTCTTGTTCTGGGCAGGCAACGGGCATGCCTGCGGGAACAAAACTATGGCCCGTGCAAGGGAGCGATGCCAGCGATGTTCGTCTTGTGAATCGACGGCTATCAGGCGAGCCGATAGCCTGTCAGGTTCAGTTGGACGGCAGCTGCGGCGGCGCCTGCAACTGGATTTCCTGAATGGTCTCGATCTGCTCGTGAGCGATGTGCACGCCGGTGAGTTCGCCGATCAGCCGCCAGTGCTCGTCGAGCCCGGCACTGATGGTCGCCATGCGATCGATCATGTGACGGCCGGCGGTCTTGACCACTTCGTCGTCGCTGCGCAGCAGTTCGAAGGACATTGAGGTCACCGACGCGGTGAGATGGGTCAAAGAGCGAGCCGTGTGACCCAGCAGTTCCATTAACAGTTTTTCTTTCGATTCCATGCGGAGGCTTCCTGCGTCGCTCGAAACTTATTTATAACCCAGCACTTTGCTTTAGCAAATGTTTCAGTCCGAGCATCCGACCAAGTGATGGCATGGCGCCACGGTCGTAAACCGACCCAGGCGACTCGATCCCCGCCACGCTGAATTGCCAAGCCCTGCAAGGCCAGTGTACAAAGAGGCTCGTAGCGGCTCTGAACCCGGCTTCATCAAATGTGCGACAGCAACATCCGACGCCCCACCGAATCCCGCAAAATCCGTAGCCTATTGGCGTAACGCGACATTTAGTGTCAATATCGCGCCTCCCCCTATTTCGTCGCCCCGTGCGGCTTACGCCGCAGGTCTCGCCCGTTGTTCCGTTAAACAAGGCTTTGAGCATCTGCGGTTTGTAACAAAAAGGTAGTCAATGATGAGCGCAAGGCACTTTCTCTCCCTGATGGATTGCACGCCCGAAGAGCTGGTCAGCGTGATCCGTCGAGGCGTTGAGCTCAAGGACCTGCGTAACCGCGGCGTACTGTTCGAGCCGCTGAAAAACCGCGTCCTGGGGATGATTTTCGAGAAATCCTCGACCCGTACCCGGATCTCCTTCGAGGCCGGCATGATCCAGCTCGGTGGCCAGGCGATCTTCCTGTCGCCGCGTGACACCCAGCTGGGCCGTGGCGAGCCGATTGGCGACTGCGCCATCGTCATGTCGAGCATGCTCGACGCGGTGATGATCCGTACCTTTGCCCACAGCACCCTGACCGAATTCGCCGCCAACTCGCGCGTGCCAGTGATCAACGGCCTGTCCGATGACCTGCACCCGTGCCAGTTGCTGGCCGACATGCAGACCTTCCTCGAACACCGTGGCTCG
The DNA here is from genome assembly GCF_050473925.1 of Pseudomonas sp. S8. Classification (NCBI taxonomy): domain Bacteria; kingdom Pseudomonadati; phylum Pseudomonadota; class Gammaproteobacteria; order Pseudomonadales; family Pseudomonadaceae; genus Pseudomonas; species Pseudomonas sp. S8. The sequence continues at coordinate 5,664,952 of NZ_JBFDVZ010000016.1, read as the reverse complement.
ATTCAGGGCAAGACCGTGGCGTGGATCGGCGACGGCAACAACATGTGCAACAGCTATATAGAAGCGGCGATCCAGTTCGACTTCCAGTTGCGCGTTGCCTGCCCGCAAGGCTACGAGCCCAATCCTGAGTTCGTCGCCCGCGCCGGCGATCGCGTGACCATCGTCCGTGATCCGCAAGACGCCGTGCGCGGTGCGCACCTGGTGAGCACTGACGTCTGGACTTCGATGGGTCAGGAAGAGGAAACTGCCAAGCGCCTGAAGCTGTTTGCACCGTTCCAGGTGACCCGCGCCCTGCTCGATCTGGCGGCTGAAGATGTGCTGTTCATGCACTGCCTGCCGGCGCACCGCGGTGAAGAAATCAGCCTCGACCTGCTCGATGACCCGCGCTCCGTTGCCTGGGATCAGGCAGAAAACCGTCTCCACGCACAGAAGGCCCTGCTTGAGTTCCTCGTCGAACCGGCATATCACCACGCATGAGTCATGAATTACTGCTGAACCTGCGCAACCTCGCTTGCGGCTACCAAGATCAACGCGTGGTGCAGAACCTCAATCTGCACCTCAACGCCGGCGACATCGGCTGCCTGCTCGGCTCGTCCGGCTGCGGCAAGACCACCACCCTGCGCGCGATTGCCGGTTTTGAACCGGTGCACGAAGGGGAAATCACTTTGGGCGGCGAAACCATTTCCAGCGCCGGTTTCACTCTGGCCCCGGAGAAACGCCGGATCGGCATGGTGTTCCAGGACTACGCACTGTTCCCGCACCTCAGCGTCGCGGACAACATCGCCTTCGGGATCCGCAAGCACCCGAACAAGGCGCGCGTCACCGAAGAGCTGCTGGAGCTGGTCAACCTGAAGAACCTCGGCAAACGCTTCCCGCACGAGCTCTCCGGCGGCCAGCAACAACGCGTCGCCCTCGCCCGCGCACTGGCGCCGGAACCGCAACTGCTGCTGCTCGACGAACCGTTCTCCAACCTCGATGGCGAACTGCGGCGCAAGCTCAGTCACGAAGTGCGTGACATCCTCAATGCCCGTGGCACCAGTGCGATTCTGGTGACCCACGACCAGGAAGAAGCCTTCGCCGTGAGCGATCACGTTGGCGTATTCAAGGAAGGTCGGCTGGAGCAGTGGGACACACCCTACAATCTCTACCACGAGCCGGCGACGCCTTTTGTGGCCAGTTTCATTGGTCAGGGTTATTTCATTCGCGGTCAGCTCGGCAGCCCGGAATCGGTGCAGACCGAACTCGGCGAACTGCGCGGCAACCGGGCCTATACCTGGCCTGTGGGCGGCGCGGTGGATGTGTTGCTGCGTCCGGATGACATCGTTTATGCGCCGGACAGCGCGTTGAAAGCACGCATCGTCGGCAAGACCTTCCTCGGTGCCTCGACCCTGTATCGCCTGCAACTGCCGACCGGCGCGCAGCTGGAATCGATCTTCCCCAGCCATGCGGACCATCAGGTGGGTACGGATGTCGGGATTCGGGTTGCTGCAGAACACCTGGTCCTGTTCCAGGCATCGGGCAGCACCGCCGCACAAATCCCGGCAGTGGAAAACGGCGTCCGCCGCTACAGCACCGCCCTCTGATCAAACAGAACATCGGAGTGTGGAGGTTTTTTGTGGTGAGGGGATTTATCCCCGATGGGGCGCGAAGCGGCCCTTTAACCTGCACCGCGGAGTGCCTGGCACTGTGCAAGTAATGGTTTGGGGCTGCTGCTCAGCCCATCGGGGATAAATCCCCTCACTACAAAGGCTCACTCCAACAAAGTCTTGCGTTAACCGAGGATCAGTGTACCGCTGGCCACCAGCGTCGCATTCCCGCCGATCTTCACCCGCTCCCCCTCCAGCCGACAGAACAACTCCCCGCCCCGCGCCGAACGCTGGCACGCGGTCAGGCTCGACTTGCCCAGACGTTTCGACCAGTACGGAATCAAGCTGCAATGCGTCGAACCAGTGACCGGGTCTTCGTTGATACCAATGGCCGGCGCGAAATAACGCGAGACAAAATCATGCTGATTGCCGCGCGCCGTCACGATGGCGCCGAGCCACGGCAGTTTCGCCAGCGCGACCATGTCCGGTGTGCAGTCGAGCACTGCCTGCTCCGACTCCAGCACCACGAACAACTCGTTGGAACCGAGCACATCCACCGCCTCGACACCCAGCGCACGCTCGACATCCAGCGTCACGCCAATCGCCGATGGCACGATCGACGGAAAGTCCAGCCACAGGCGATCGCCTTCGCGGCTGACGCTCAACGGCCCGGACTTGCAGGTGAAGTCCAGACGCTCGACGTTTTCCTTGTAGACCTCGAACAACACGTGGGCACTGGCCAGCGTCGCATGCCCGCACAATGGCACTTCGGTGGTCGGAGTGAACCAGCGGATGTGCCACGCGGCGCCTTCGCGCACCACGAACGCGGTTTCCGCCAGATTGTGTTCGGCGGCGATCTTCTGCATCAACTCATCCGCAAGCCATGCGTCGAGCCGATACACCATCGCCGGATTGCCACTGAACGGCCGGTCGCTGAACGCGTCGACCTGATGAAACTCAAGCTGCATAACCTTCTCCCTAAGTCCGTGGGCAGAGCATGCGGCGCGGGCCGGTTCAGCGCCAGTGACAGAACCGGCCAATTTTCTTCATACAGAATTCAGCGTTATACCCGACCGATGTCGGCAAATTTGGCCTGGGTGTGCTCGGCGAGCACGGCGGGCGCCAACTCGACCTCCAGGCCACGTCGGCCAGCACTGACATAAATAGTCGCAAAACCCTGAGCCGAGTTATCGATGAAGGTGCGCAGACGCTTCTTCTGCCCCAGCGGACTGATCCCGCCCAGCAGGTAACCGGTGGAACGCTGCGCCGCCGCCGGGTCAGCCATTTCGACTTTCTTCACGCCCGCCGCGTGTGCCAGCCCCTTGAGATCAAGGCTTCCGACGACCGGCACCACCGCCACCAGCAATTCACCTTTTTCGCTGGCAGCGAGCAACGTCTTGAACACCTGCGCCGGCTCCAGCGCCAGTTTCTCTGCGGCCTCCAGCCCGTAGGACGCGGCCTTCGGGTCATGTTCGTAACTGTGCACGCGATGTTCGGCACGAACTTTTTTCAACAAGTCCAACGCAGGGGTCATGGCAGCTCCAGGCTCGGCATCAACAGAAAAATCCTGCGCCGGATTCTAGGTCATCACAACGCAAAAGGCTCTAGCGCAAGCCCCGTTTTCCGGGCTTTGCGCATGAGCCGCCAGGCTATCGCCGCCGCCATCGGCAGGACCATTCAGCAGGTTGATAGTTGAATTGTGACCGATGGTTCACTTTCGACCTTTGACAGGTTTGTTTCTTGTCTATATTTTTTCGAATCTGAATAATGTAAGAATTATCGGCACCGCAGCACCCAGCAGTAAACCGGGAACAGGATGGGGATCCTGCCCCGGGGAAAATCGCGCCTTGCCCTGACGGCAAACGCGCCAGACAACAACAAAAACCGAGGTTTTCAATGACAACTGCTTTACAGCAACCATCGCTTTCCGGCCAATGCCTGGCCGAGTTTCTGGGGACTGCACTTCTGATCTTTTTCGGCACTGGCTGTGTCGCCGCGCTCAAAGTCGCGGGCGCCAGCTTCGGTCTGTGGGAAATCAGTATCATCTGGGGCGTCGGCGTGAGCATGGCGATCTACCTGACCGCCGGCGTTTCCGGCGCGCACCTGAACCCTGCCGTGAGTATCGCCCTGAGCATTTTCGCCGACTTCGAAAAGCGCAAACTGCCGTTCTATATCCTGTCGCAGATCGCTGGCGCCTTCTGCGGCGCGCTGTTGGTTTACACGCTGTACAGCAACCTGTTCTTCGATTACGAACAAACCCATCACATGGTGCGTGGCACGGCCGCCAGCCTCGAACTGGCCTCGGTGTTCTCGACGTTCCCCAACCCAGTGCTGTCCACCGCCCAGGCGTTCCTGGTCGAGATGATCATCACCGCGATCCTGATGGGCGTGATCATGGCCCTGACCGACGACAACAACGGTCTGCCGAAAGGCCCGATGGCCCCGCTGCTGATCGGTTTGCTGATTGCCGTGATCGGCAGTTCGATGGGCCCGCTGACCGGTTTTGCGATGAACCCGGCACGGGACTTCGGTCCGAAACTGATGACTTTCTTCGCCGGCTGGGGTGAAATTTCCTTCACTGGCGGCCGCGATATTCCGTACTTCCTGATACCGATTTTTGCACCGATTGTCGGTGCCTGCCTCGGCGCCGCCGGGTATCGCGGGCTCATTGCCCGTCACCTGACCGGCGCCACACCTGCTACAAAGGATGCAGAACCGGCCATTGACGGCAAACCAAGAACTTCTTGAAACAGTCGGCGCGGGCTCCTGCCCATTTAGAACCCGCGCCACGGCCCACTCTCCCTTATTTCGTCCAAGGCAATCGACATGACCGACATTCAGAATAAGAACTACATCATTGCCCTCGATCAGGGTACGACCAGCTCCCGCGCAATCATCTTCGACCGCGACGCGAACGTGGTCTGCACCGCCCAGCGCGAATTCGCCCAGCATTACCCGCAAGCCGGTTGGGTCGAACACGATCCGATGGAAATCTTTGCCACCCAGAGCGCGGTAATGGTCGAAGCGCTGGCCCAGGCCGGTCTGCATCACGATCAGGTCGCCGCCATCGGTATCACCAACCAGCGTGAAACCACGGTGGTCTGGGACAAGACCACCGGTCGTCCGGTGTACAACGCCATCGTCTGGCAGTGCCGCCGCAGCACCGAGATCTGCCAGCAGCTCAAGCGCGATGGCCATGAAGAGTACATCCGCGACAACACCGGTCTGGTCACCGACCCGTACTTCTCCGGCACTAAACTGAAGTGGATCCTCGACAACGTCGAAGGCAGCCGCGAGCGTGCGCGTAACGGCGAACTGCTGTTCGGCACCGTCGATAGCTGGCTGATCTGGAAATTCACCGGCGGCAAGGTGCACGTCACCGACTACACCAACGCCTCGCGCACCATGCTCTTCAACATCCACTCGCTGGAGTGGGACTCGAAGATGCTGGAAATCCTCGACATCCCGCGCGAGATGCTCCCGGAAGTGAAAGCGTCTTCGGAAATCTACGGTCGCACCAAGAGCGGCATCGCCATCGGCGGTATCGCCGGTGACCAGCAAGCGGCACTGTTCGGCCAGATGTGCGTCGAGCCGGGCCAGGCAAAAAACACCTACGGCACTGGCTGCTTCCTGCTGATGAACACCGGCGACAAAGCGGTGAAGTCGCAGCACGGCATGCTCACCACCATCGCTTGCGGCCCGCGTGGCGAAGTGGCTTACGCCCTGGAAGGCGCAGTTTTCAACGGTGGCTCGACCGTGCAGTGGCTGCGCGATGAACTGAAGATCGTCAACGACGCTCACGACACCGAATACTTCGCCAACAAAGTGAAGGACAGCAACGGCGTGTACCTGGTACCGGCGTTCACCGGTCTGGGCGCTCCGTACTGGGACCCGTATGCCCGTGGCGCACTGTTCGGCCTGACGCGCGGCGTGCGCGTGGATCACATCATCCGTGCCGCGCTGGAATCGATCGCCTACCAGACCCGCGATGTGCTCGACGCCATGCAACAGGACTCCGGCGAACGCCTCAAGGCCCTGCGCGTGGACGGCGGCGCGGTCGCCAACAACTTCCTCATGCAGTTCCAGGCCGACATCCTCGGCACCCAGGTCGAGCGCCCGCAAATGCGCGAAACCACGGCACTGGGCGCGGCGTATCTGGCCGGTCTGGCGTGCGGTTTCTGGGGCAGCCTGGAAGAACTGCGCGGCAAAGCGGTAATCGAGCGGGAGTTCGAACCGAGCCTGGACGAAGTCGAGAAAGAGAAACTGTACAAAGGCTGGAAAAAAGCCGTCAGCCGCACCCGTGACTGGGCGCGTGAAGACGCTGAATAAGCCAGTCTGAAGACTGACTTAAGCTGTCCAAACAGCGTGAAAGCGTAGCGAGCGAAGGCAAGACAAGGCAAAAACAGGCGAGGACGCGGAGTTTACGGGTTTGTAAATGAGCAGTCCGAGCCTGTTTTTAACGCAGGATTGCCGAGCGCAGTAGCTTTCACGTTGTTTGGAAACTGGTCGGGAGGAGATTCCTGCGTCATCATGGGCAAATTTTGCACGGCAGCCCAAAGGAAGCCCCATGAATCTGCCTCCCCGTCAGCAGCAAATCCTCGAGCTGGTCCGCGAACGCGGCTATGTGAGCATCGAGGAAATGGCCACGCTGTTCGTTGTGACCCCGCAAACCATCCGCCGCGACATCAATCAGCTCGCGGAAGCCAATCTGTTGCGTCGCTACCATGGCGGCGCGGCCTACGATTCCAGCGTCGAAAACACCGCCTATGCGATGCGCGCCGATCAGATGCGCGACGAAAAACAACGCATCGGTGAAGCCATCGCGGCGCAGATCCCCGATCACGCCTCGCTGTTCATCAACATCGGCACCACCACCGAATCGATTGCCCGCGCCCTGCTCAATCACAACCATCTGAAGATCATCACCAACAACCTGCACGTCGCCTCAATGCTCAGTGCCAAGGATGATTTCGATGTGCTGCTGACTGGCGGCAACGTGCGCCGTGATGGTGGCGTGGTCGGTCAGGCGAGCGTGGACTTCATCAATCAGTTCAAGGTTGATTTCGCCCTGGTGGGTATCAGCGGCATCGACGAAGACGGCAGCCTGCTCGACTTCGATTATCAGGAAGTACGCGTGTCGCAGGCGATCATCGCCAACGCGCGACAGGTGATTCTGGCGGCGGACTCGAGCAAATTCGGGCGTAACGCGATGATTCGTTTGGGGCCGATCAGCCTGATCGACTGCCTGGTGACCGATCAGCAACCGGTGCCGGCGCTGGCGCAATTGCTGAGCCAGCACAAGATTCGCCTGGAAGTCGTTTAAACCCGTCGACATTCCCCTGTGGCGAGGGGATTTATCCCCGATGAGCTGCGAAGCAGTCCCAAAACCACCCAATGCGGTGTGCCTGATATCCAACATTGAGGGGCCGCTACGCGGCCCATCGGGGATAAATCCCCTCGCCACAGAGACCATCCCCGCCGCAATAATGTTCGAATATTTTCTTTTAGCCGTCCTTCGATGAGTTTTTTCAATCGAAGGCGACTGGCTGCGCGCGTCTTTATGGGCTACCATTTTCACAAATGAACATTTATGTTCGATTTCCAAGACAGAAAATCAAAAGAGCCCGAGGCCAGCCGATGTCCACCTCTACCTTGCGTACGCCCCCGATTGCCGAGATCTATGATGTTGCCGTGATTGGCGGCGGGATCAATGGCGTGGGGATTGCAGCGGATGCCGCCGGTCGCGGTCTTTCGGTGTTCCTTTGCGAAAAGGATGACCTGGCCAGCCACACTTCGTCGGCCAGCAGCAAGCTGATCCACGGTGGCCTGCGCTACCTCGAACATTACGAATTTCGTCTAGTGCGTGAAGCACTGGCCGAGCGCGAAGTGCTGCTGGCCAAGGCGCCACACATCGTCAAGCCGATGCGTTTCGTGCTGCCGCACCGCCCGCACCTGCGTCCGGCGTGGATGATCCGCGCGGGCCTGTTCCTTTATGACAACCTCGGCAAGCGCGAAAAGCTGCCAGGTTCGAAAAGCCTGAAGTTCGGCGCCGACAGCGCACTGAAAAGCGAAATCAAGAAAGGCTTCGAATACTCCGACTGCTGGGTCGATGACGCCCGCCTCGTTGTGTTGAATGCGATGGCTGCTCGTGAACACGGCGCGCACATTCACACCCAGACCCGTTGCGTCAGCGCCCGCCGCGCCAAGGGTCTGTGGTACCTGAACCTGGAACGCGCCGATGGCAGCCTGTTTTCGATCACCGCCAAAGCGCTGGTGAACGCCGCCGGTCCATGGGTCGCCAAGTTCATCCGTGACGACCTGAAGATGGAATCGCCGTACGGCATTCGCCTGATTCAGGGCAGCCACATCATTGTGCCGAAGCTGTACGAAGGCGATCACGCGCATATCCTGCAAAACGAAGATCAGCGCATCGTTTTCACTATTCCGTACCTGAACCACTTCACTCTGATCGGCACCACCGACCGTGAGTACACCGGCGATCCGGCAAAAGTGGCAATCACCGACGGCGAAACCGATTACCTGCTGAAAGTGGTCAACGCCCACTTCAAGAAGCAGATCAGCCGCGACGACATCCAGCACAGCTACTCGGGCGTGCGCCCGCTGTGCAATGACGAATCCGACAACCCGTCGGCCGTGACCCGCGACTACACCCTGGCCCTGTCTGGCGGCGGCGAAGAGGCACCGCTGCTGTCGGTGTTCGGCGGCAAGCTGACCACCTACCGCAAGCTCGCAGAGTCGGCGATGGCCCAGTTGATGCCGTACTTCACCCAGATGCGCCCGAGCTGGACCGCCACCGCGACCCTGCCCGGCGGCGAAGACATGACCACCCCACAAGCCTTGAGCGCACAGATCCGCGACAAGTTCGACTTCGTCCCGAGCGAAATCGCTCGCCGCTGGGCCACCACCTACGGCAGCCGCACCTGGCGCATGCTCGAAGGCGTGGAAACGCTGGCCGACATGGGCGAACACCTCGGCGGCGGGCTCTATACCCGTGAGGTTGACTACCTGTGCAACGAAGAATGGGCGACCACGGCGCACGACATTTTGTGGCGTCGCAGCAAACTGGGCCTGTTCACCACCCCGGCCGAGCAGGAGAAACTGGCGGCCTACCTGGGCAAGGTCGAGCAGAACCGCAAGACTGAAGCGGCGTGATTTGAACATCGCTTAAAACGAAAGCCCCTGAATTGAGAGATTCAGGGGCTTTTTGCTGCGTGACTTACTTTGCCTGCCACAAGGGAATGTGGGCTCGAACGATCATCAATATGAGGGCGGCGATTAAAAGATCGTTCGGTTTTCCGAACGCGACCTCCCGGTCGATTCGGATAACCGGATCAATTTCAGCCAAAAACATTAACTAAAAACTTTAATTTCCTTATTAATCAATCAGTTGACCCACCGCAACTGGTCTGGCACGACTCATGCTCTACACTCTCTCGACGAATGCCTGCCGTGCCAACACTTCAGGAGCCGTCAGGCATTCGAAGCACAAAAGGGCCGACGAACTGGCTCCATAAAAAAAACAATTCGAGGAAAATTTGATGCGCATCGTTCCCCCTATCCTGGGCGCAGCCATTGCGGCCGCTCTGATCAGCACACCAGTTTTCGCCGCCGAACTCACCGGCACCCTGAAGAAAATCAACGATTCCGGCACCATCACCCTCGCTCACCGCGACAGCTCCATCCCGTTTTCCTACATCGCGGATGCTTCCGGCAAGCCAGTGGGCTACTCCCACGACATTCAAGTGGCCATCGTTGAAGCCCTGAAAAAAGACCTGAACAAGCCAGACCTGCAGGTCAAGTACAACCTGGTGACCTCGCAAACCCGTATCCCGCTGATCCAGAACGGCACCGCGGATATCGAGTGCGGCTCGACCACCAACAACGCCGAACGCGCCCAACAGGTCGACTTCACCGTCAACATCTTCGAAATCGGCACCCGTCTGCTGGTCAAGAAAGACAAGGATGGCAACCCGTCCTACAAAGACTTCGCCGACCTCAAGGGCAAAAACGTCGTGACCACCGCCGGCACCACGTCCGAGCGCATCATCAAAGCGATGAACGCCGACAAGCAGATGGGCATGAACATCATCTCCGCCAAGGACCACGGCGAATCCTTCAACATGCTGGAAAGCGGCCGCGCCGTTGCCTTCATGATGGACGACGCCCTGCTGGCCGGTGAAGAAGCCAAGGCCAAGAAGCCGACTGACTGGGTCATCACCGGTACGCCACAGTCCTTCGAAGCCTACGCGTGCATGGTGCGTAAAGACGACCCGGCGTTCAAGAAAGCGGTGGATGACGCCATCGTCGGCCTGTACAAGTCCGGTGAAATCAACAAGATCTACAAGAAGTGGTTCGAAAGCGCGATTCCACCGAAAGGCCTGAACCTCAACTTCCCGATGAGCGACAAGGTGAAAGAGCTGATCGCCAATCCGAGCGACAAGCCTGCGCCTGACGTAAAAATCTGATTCCTGACTAACCTGTCGTCTGAGGGAGCAACCTCCCTCAGACGTCTGTTACTACCTGCTGGCTTTACTGTGGAACACTCGACCAGGCGGTTTCCGAGCCGATCGCGTGTGCCCGACGTTCAACGTCGGACGGGAAAGGATCTTCCCCAAGCGGGTGCTTGTACATCGATCGATTTCGAGGGGAGACCCTAATGAATTACAACTGGGACTGGGGCGTGTTCTTCAAGTCCACCGGCGTGGGCAGCGAGACGTATCTCGACTGGTTCATTTCCGGTCTGGGCTGGACCATTGCCATCGCCGTCGTGGCCTGGATCATCGCTTTGCTGCTGGGCTCCATTCTGGGGGTCATGCGCACCGTGCCGAGCCGCCTCGTGTCGGGCATCGCGACGTGCTACGTCGAGCTGTTTCGCAACGTGCCGCTGCTGGTTCAGCTGTTCATCTGGTACTTCCTGGTGCCCGACCTGCTGCCGCAAAACCTGCAGGACTGGTACAAACAGGATCTGAACCCGACCACCTCGGCCTACCTGAGCGTCGTCGTGTGCCTGGGCCTGTTCACCGCCGCCCGGGTCTGCGAGCAAGTGCGCACCGGTATCCAGGCGCTGCCGCGGGGCCAGGAATCCGCTGCCCGCGCCATGGGTTTCAAGCTGCCGCAGATCTACTGGAACGTGCTGCTGCCCCAGGCCTACCGCATCATCATTCCGCCGCTGACCTCGGAATTCCTCAACGTCTTCAAGAACTCCTCCGTGGCGTCCCTGATCGGCCTGATGGAACTGCTGGCGCAAACCAAACAGACCGCCGAATTCTCGGCCAACCTGTTTGAAGCGTTCACCCTGGCCACGCTGATCTACTTCACCCTGAACATGAGCCTGATGCTGCTGATGCGCATGGTCGAGAAGAAAGTCGCGGTGCCCGGCCTGATCTCCGTGGGGGGTAAATAATGGACTTCGATTTCAGCGGCATCATCCCCGCGATCCCGGGCCTGTGGAACGGCATGCTCATGACCTTGAAGCTCATGCTCATGGGCGTGGTCGGCGGCATCGTGCTCGGTACGATCCTCGCGCTGATGCGCCTGTCGTCCAGCAAACTGCTGTCCCGCGTGGCCGGCGCCTATGTGAACTATTTCCGCTCGATCCCGCTGCTGCTGGTGATCACCTGGTTCTACCTCGCGGTACCGTTCGTGCTGCGCTGGATCACCGGCGAAGACACCCCGATCGGCGCGTTCACCTCCTGCGTCGTGGCCTTCATGATGTTCGAAGCCGCGTACTTCTGTGAAATCGTCCGGGCCGGCGTGCAGTCGATCCCCAAAGGCCAGATGGCCGCCGCGCAGGCGATGGGCATGACCTATGGCCAGACCATGCGTCTGATCATCCTGCCCCAGGCGTTCCGCAAGATGACCCCGTTGCTGCTGCAACAGTCGATCATCCTGTTCCAGGACACCTCGCTGGTCTACACCGTGGGCCTGGTGGACTTCCTCAACTCCGCCCGCTCCAGCGGCGACATCATCGGTCGTTCCAACGAGTTCCTGATCTTTGCCGGTGTCGTTTACTTCATCATCAGCTTTTCCGCCTCGCTGCTGGTCAAGCGTCTGCAAAAAAGGTTTGCCGTATGATCTCCATCAAGAACATCAACAAGTGGTATGGCGACTTCCAGGTGCTGACTGATTGCAGCACCGAGGTCAAGAAAGGCGAAGTGATCGTGGTCTGCGGCCCGTCGGGCTCGGGCAAGTCGACCCTGATCAAGTGCGTCAACGCGCTGGAGCCGTTCCAGAAAGGCGACATCGTCGTCGATGGCACCTCGATTGCCGACCCGAAGACCAACCTGCCGAAACTGCGCTCGCGCGTCGGCATGGTGTTCCAGCATTTCGAGCTGTTCCCGCACCTGACCATTACCGAAAACCTGACCATTGCGCAGATCAAGGTATTGGGCCGCAGCAAGGAAGAAGCGACCAAAAAAGGTCTGCAACTGCTGGAACGCGTTGGCCTGTCGGCGCATGCCCACAAGCACCCGGGGCAACTGTCCGGCGGTCAGCAGCAGCGTGTGGCGATTGCCCGTGCGCTGGCGATGGACCCGATCGTCATGCTGTTCGACGAACCGACCTCGGCGCTCGATCCGGAAATGGTCAACGAAGTGCTCGACGTGATGGTGCAACTGGCCCAGGAAGGCATGACCATGATGTGCGTAACCCACGAAATGGGCTTCGCCCGCAAAGTGGCTGACCGCGTGATTTTCATGGATGCCGGCAAGATCATCGAAGACTGCAAGAAAGAAGAGTTCTTTGGCGACATCAGCCAACGCTCCGAACGCGCGCAGCATTTCCTCGAGAAAATCCTGCAGCACTAAAAGCAACACACTGAACGCTGTGGCGAGGGAGCTTTGTGGCGAGGGGATTTATCCCCGATGGGCCGCGAAGCGACCCCAGCATTTCAAAATCAAACCGCATCTGCCGGTTTGACGACTGCTTTGCAGCCGATCGGGGATAAATCCCCTCGCCACAGGTTCCGCGCTCGAACAAACCAGGATGCTGTTAGCCATGCTGGTTGACCCAAGGCAACTGTGATGAAATGCGACCCCAATCTCTATCGCGCAGCGCCGCCATCACTTGCCGTGAAGCCTCGTCTGATTCGCCATCTGTTTCTGCCGCCGCTGATCATCGTGCTGATGATCGGACTGGGTTACGCCGGTTTCTGGACCAGTGAACATTTCGGCATCCGCAGCCTCAGCGAAAACGGCCAGCGTCAGCTTGAACTGCACGCGCGCACCGTCGAAAGCGAGATCAGCAAATACACCTACCTGCCCAGCCTGCTGGAACTGGAAACCAGCGTCCCGCAATTGCTGGCCGACCCGACCCCGGAACACCGGCAAACGGTCAATGCTTACCTTGAAGGCCTGAACCGGCGCAGCCGCAGTCGGGCCATCTATGTCATGGACACCACCGGCCGCGTGATGGCCACCAGCAACTGGCGCGACGTCGACAGTTACCTCGGTGAAGACCTGTCGTTCCGCGCCTATTTCCAGAAAGCCGTGCGCGGCGAACCCGGACGTTTCTACGGCATCGGCAGCACCAGCGGCGAACCCGGTTACTACCTCGCCCACGGCCTGGAAGAGCACGGCAAGATCATTGGCGTCGCCGTGGTCAAAGTGCGTCTCGAAGCCCTGGAAGAACGCTGGCAGCGCGCCCGTCTGGAAGCCTTCGTCAGCGACGAGAACGGCATCATCATTCTTTCCAGCGATCCGGCGCGGCGCCTGAAATCGGTGGTTCCGCTGAGCGATGAAACCAAAGAGAAGCTCGCCCGCAGCCTGCAGTATTACTGGTTCCCGCTCAACGAACTGCAACCACTGGCCCGCGAAACCCTGGCCGAAGGCGTGGAGAAACTGACCTTCCCCGCCAACAGCGAAGTGAGCGCCGATGACGACAGCATCAGCTATCTGGCTCAGACCCGGCCACTGAGCGACACACCGTGGAATTTCACCTTGCTCACGCCGTTGCAGGACCTGCGCCGCGAAGCGATCAACCAAGGCATTCTGGTGGCGGTGGCGTTCGCTCTGGTGGCGTTTTTGCTGATTGCCTGGAACGAGCGGCGCAAGGTCATCGCCACCCGCCTCGCCGCTCGCGAAGCCTTGCAGGAGGCCAACAGTCAACTCGAGCGACGGATCACCGAACGCACCGGCGACCTGCGCGCCAGCAACGAACGCCTCAAGAGCCAGATCCGCGAACGACGGCAGGCCGAAGAAACCCTGCGCCGCGCTCAGGACGAACTGGTGCAGGCCGGCAAACTCGCAGCCATCGGACAGATGTCGACCAGCATTGCCCACGAATTGAACCAGCCGCTGGCGGCGATGCGCACCCTGTCCGGCAACACCATTCGGTTCCTCGAACGCGGCCAGCTCGACGTCGCCAGCACCAACCTCAAGACCATCAATGACCTGATCGACCGCATGGGCCGGATCACGGCCAGCCTGCGCTCGTTCGCCCGACGCGGGGACGACAAGGGCCAGGCCAGTCTCGGCAAAGCGGTGGACGCCGCGCTGCAGGTGCTGGGTGCCAGGGTCGAGAGCGCGTCACTGCAACTGCATCGGCAATTCATCGACGTGCAAGTGCAGATCGACCAGACCCGCCTCGAACAGATTCTGGTCAACCTGATCGGCAATGCCCTCGACGCCATGCAGGCGCAGCCGCAGCCGGAACTGTGGCTGGAGGGCGAAGAGTTCAACGGCAAATATCGTTTGCGGGTGCGCGACAACGGCCACGGCGTCGATGCCGAGGCGCGCAAGCATCTGTTCGAGCCGTTCTTCACCACCAAACCCGGCGAACAGGGCCTGGGCCTCGGCCTGACCCTCTCCGCCAGCCTCGCTGCCGCCACCGGCGGGCACCTGGGTGTCGAACATCCGGCCAGCGGTGGCACCACCTTCGTCCTCAGTTTACCGTTGGTAAGCCCTACTCCTGCCGAGCCAATATGAACCACGACCTTAGTGTGCTGATCGTCGAAGACGACCCCCATGTGCTGCTCGGCTGCCAGCAGGCACTGACCCTGGAAGACATTCCCTGCATCGGTGTCGGCAGTGCCGAAGAAGCGCTGGAGCAGGTTGGCGACAACTTCGCCGGCATCGTCATCAGCGACATCCGCCTGCCGGGCATCGATGGCCTGGAACTGCTGACCCGCCTCAAGCAACGCGACCGCAGTCTGCCGGTGGTGCTGATCACCGGTCATGGTGACATCTCAATGGCAGTCGGTGCGATGCAGAAAGGCGCCTACGATTTCATGGAGAAACCATTCTCGCCGGAGCGTCTGGTCGACGTCGCCCGCCGCGCACTGGAGCAACGCAGCCTCGCCCGCGAAGTCTCGTCGCTGCGTCGGCAACTGGCCGAACGCGACTCCCTCGAAGGCCGGATCATCGGTCGTTCCCCCGCGATGCAGAACCTGCGTGAACTGATCGCCAACGTCGCCGACACCTCGGCCAACGTATTGATCGAAGGCGAGACCGGCACCGGCAAGGAACTGGTCGCCCGTTGTCTGCACGACTTCAGCCGCCGCCACACCAAGCAATTCGTCGCGCTGAACTGTGGCGGCCTGCCGGAGAACCTGTTCGAAAGCGAGATTTTCGGCCACGAAGCCAACGCCTTCACCGGTGCCGGCAAACGGCGCATCGGCAAGATCGAACACGCCGACGGCGGCACGCTGTTCCTCGATGAAGTGGAAAGCATGCCGCTGCCGTTGCAGATCAAACTGCTGCGTGTATTGCAGGAACGCACCCTCGAACGCCTCGGCTCGAACCAGAGCGTGGCGGTGGATTGCCGGGTGATCGCCGCGACCAAATCCGACCTCGACGAAGCGAGCAAGGCCGGCGAGTTTCGCAGCGACTTGTACTACCGCCTCAACGTGGTGACGCTGGAACTGCCGCCGCTGCGCGAGCGCCGCGAGGACATCCTGCAACTGTTCGAACACTTCACCCAGCAGTCGGCGCTGCGTTTCGACCGCGCGTTGCCCGAGCTGGACAACCAGACCCTGTCAAACCTGATGAGCCACGACTGGCCGGGCAACGTGCGCGAACTGCGTAACGTCGCCGAGCGCTTTGCCCTCGGCCTGCCGGCGTTCAAGAAGTCCGGCGCCAGCAGCGGCGGTCAGGGGCTGGCGTTCGCCGAAGCGGTGGAAGCCTTCGAGCGCAATCTGCTCAATGACGCCTTGCAACGCAGTGGCGGCAACCTGACCCAGGCCAGCCTGGAGCTGGGCATGGCCAAGACCACGCTGTTCGACAAAGTGAAAAAATACGGGTTGAGCCACTGATGGATCTGATTCTCAAAGCCGCCCTCGGCGCCGCAGTGGTGGTGATCCTCGCCGCGCTGTCGAAGACCAAAAACTATTACATCGCCGGACTGGTGCCGCTGTTTCCGACCTTCGCGCTGATTGCCCACTACATCGTCGGCAAGGGCCGTTCGGTCGATGATCTGAAAGCGACCATCGTGTTCGGCATGTGGTCGATCATTCCCTACTTCATCTATCTGGCGACGCTGTACGTGATGGTCGACCGCATGCGCCTGGAAGCGTCACTGGCGGTGGCGGTGGTCGCGTGGTTGATCGCGGCGACCGTACTGGTCTCGGTGTGGGTACGCCTGCACAGCTGATCACAGTCCGCTCCCTCAAGCGAACCGCATTGCAAATGTGGGAGCCGGCTTGCTCGCGAAGAGGCCCGAGTCAACACCGTCAAAACCTCAGCTACAGCAGGTTGCCGCTTGCCACCGGCTCGATCTGCGCCCAGTGCGACGTGTCTTCACGATGCGCTTGCAAATACGGCAACACCGCCGCCAGCAACGGCGCCTTGAACGCCTCTTGAAAACGATGGGCCAGCCCCGGAATCAGCTTCAACTGACTGCCACGAATATGCGCCGCCAGATGCACGCCGTGCATCACCGGCAACAGCGGATCCGCCGTGCCGTGCACCACCAGGGTCGGCACCCGCAGTTGATTGAGCAACGTCACCCGGCTCGGCTCGGCGAGGATCGCCATGATCTGGCGCTTCACGCCTTCCGGGTTGAACGCCCGGTCGTAGGCCACCGCCGCCTGATGCAGCAACGCCTGCCGGTCATCCGTGACAGCCGGGCTGCCGAGCGCTGCCAGCAGATCGGCCTGCTGCTCCAGCGCCACTTCGCGATTCGGCGCGCCACGCCGCGCCAGCAGTTGCACCAGCGCCGCACTCGGTGCCGGCAAGCCTTCGGCGCCGGAGCTGGTCATGATCAGTGTCAGGCTTTCCACCCGTTGTGGCGCCATCGCCGCCAAGTGCTGGGCGATCATCCCGCCCATGCTGGCACCCAGCACGTGAAACTGCTCGATGTGCAGCGCGTCCATCAACCCCAGCGCGTCATCGGCCATGTCGCTCAGCGAGTACGGTGCCGACACCGGCAATCCGAGCTTGTAACGCAGCACTTCAAAGGTCAGGTTGGCGTCGGCCGGGGCCTGACGCCAGGTCGACAGACCGACATCGCGGTTGTCATAGCGGATCACCCGAAAACCCTGCTGACAGAGCGCAACCACCACCTCGTCCGGCCAGTGAATCAACTGGCCGCCCAAACCCATGACCAGCAACAACGCCGGATCCGAAGCACGGCCGATGCTCTGGTACGCCAGGCTCACCTGGGCCAGATCGACCCGTTCAGTCGGTACATTGACGTCGCAACGCGAAGCCGCCATCGACGGCAGGCCGAACAACAGCGCGGCCAACAGAAAAAATAAACGCATGAAAAAACACCGAAACGCAGAACCCCAGTAGAGCGCGAGTCTGATGAAGTTTGTTCAAGCGCGCTGCCACAGTTGCGTGACAGTTTGATGAAGTTTGCCGAGCGGTCATTCTCCGACAACGAATCAGGCCGGAACGGTCTGTACATCCTCTGCAACAAAACCACTCCCCCAGCGATAACCATGTACCGCATGGGCTTGTGACAGCGCGCCTCTAATAGGCATGAAAACCGGAATTACCCGGTCTGCATGCCCTCTGGAGCCCTGTCGCATGACCCATTCGCCTCCCCTTGTAACAGCCGACTTCGGCCTTGATCAGCGGCTACAGCCCAACGTCGATCAACATCTGCACCTGTTGGCCACGGCTCGTCTGAACGACTGTCACCAGCAATGGCTGGACCTCATGGCCCGGCATCCCGGGCAACCCGAAAGCGCCTGGTGGGATGCCCGCGCGCCCGGCACTGCGCTGTCACGACGCGAGCATGCCTTGAGTCTCTATCAGCAGCACTTTGAGGCCGCGCTTCAATGGGCGGCTGCCGAAGGCAAGCTCGACACCTCACAACGCCACAGGCTTGAGCAGCTTCTCACCCCGTCGAGCCAGGTCGCGGCGGATCTGCGGGTCGCGCAACCGGTACTCAATCGTGTCGATAACAGCCGGGTGCGCCTGTACGGCACGCTGCTGCTTCAGTTGGAGGAAACGCTGCTGCTTTACCTGCCCGCACACCCACAACCGTTGCTCCGCTTCGAAAAACAGGCCGACCTTGAGCGCTGGCTGGATCAGCAACCGGAGCGACTGCGAGTCTCCTCGCTGGACTTCATCGAATTCGGCAGTGATCCGCTCAAGCGCGGCGTTGAACCGCTGCTGTCGAGTTCGCCCGTCACTGGCGACAACGGGATCGCACTCGACAAGTTTTTCCCGATCACGCCCGCTCTGCCGCAAAGTGCCGGGCCAAGCGTCGATGAGGTCGCGCCCTTCGGTTTGCTGATGGCCGACATTCCCCTGGATCTGCGCCGGCAGACGCTGGCGCTTGAACAGCGTGCGCTTGACCGCTTGTTTGGCGACGCCGAGCCGAACAGTCCGCAACGTCAACAACTGGCACAACGACTCGTCGCCTTGAGCGAGGCTCAGCAGGCCAGTCATGACGCCGCATCGGCCCTGCTCGACAGTCACAATCCGCTGACCCTGCTCGAATTACGCCGCCGCTCAAACGAGCATTACCAGGCCTTGCTGCAGGCGCGTATCGCAGGGCTGCGCGCGGAGGTCGAACTGCAACGGACGCTGGAGCAACTGTCCGTCGCGGAACATCGGCGAGTCATCGCAATGCTGGACGCACCAGGACACCACCTGCCGCCAACGGACGGGGTCATCGCCTGCATATCGTTGGCAACGACAGACGACAACATCAGCGCCGTCGAGGAGCTGCCAGGTGTACTGATCATCGCCCCCCCTGCAGCGCTGGCCCCCGGTTCCACCGACAGCCTGCTGCTTTACTGGCCCGGCGAGTTTGGCGGCCTGCAATGTTTTGCTTCGCGTGCGGCACTGGAGCAGAACGTGTTCAAACACTCGCCCCAGGACGGCGGGCTGACCCTGCACCTGACACCACTGACCGATGACCCGCTCGCCTGGTCACTCGATCAGCAGCTCTATCAATGCGAACAACAGGCCGCACAGATCCTGCGCGACAACCCGCTGCCCGGCCGTGCCGGCGAGCGCCAGGCCGAGATGGAAAAGTTGCGCGAACAACACTTGCCACGCCTGACCGTGCCGATCGCGCAGGCCCGCGAACGGGCATTTGCCGAACGTCAGGCGCAAGACCGCAGCGCCGCGCTGGCCGGCAGCCTGCCCGAGTGGTTCGACAACCTCGACGCGGCGCACCGGACCACGCTCAAAGCGCTGATCAGCCACTACCTCGGCGCCATGCATCGCGCCCATGCGCTGCTCGAACGGGAGCTGCCGTCGCGTCAGGCGTTCGCCGAAAAACGCATCGACGCCCGCTTGCGCGCGGACTTCGCGCTCAAACAAAGCGTGAGCGTGAGCCTCGATCTGCCCGATTCGACGGTCTGGCAAAAAACCGTGATGGAAGGGGCTGCGCCTGGCACGCCGCAACGCAATGTCCTGACCGCGAGCGACAAGCGCAGCGATCTCGCCCTCGAACAACTGGCACAGCACAACATCGATCAAGCCATGTGGTGGCGACTGTCGTTCATGCAGGCCAGGATCCGTGCCGAGGACGAAACCGATCGGCAGCGCGTCGAAGCCGGACTCAACCCGGTCTACTTGCGCAAACTGGTGACCGAGCTCGATCTGCCCGGACGTTACGAAGAACAGATTCGCCAGGTGTTTTTCGGCGCGCCGGCAGAGCCTGCGTTTCAGCAGGCCTGGCGCCGCGAATGCCTGAGCGAGCCGTGGCGGCTGATGCTCAGGTTGCAAGGTGAATTCGCCCTGCTGCAACGGCACATCGACAGTGCCGGCCATGCCGTACTGAAGGTCGCCATCGACGCGACTTCACCCCAGGCGTATGCCGTTGATGGGAAGCGCATCGCGCTGCTGCCGGTGCACCTGACGGTCGGTGGAGAAGACACCGCGCATCAGGGACCGAGCACGCTCGCCGGGCTGACGTTCATTGTCGAACAGAACAGTGGCCTGACCCTGCTCTACCTGCCCGACAGCACCGACGCCATCTTCCTGCGGCAGTACCCGACGCTGGAACAGGCGCGAATGGATCTGTTCAGGCGTTGTATGGACAGCAAAATGGTCAATTACCTGGCCGGACGCGCCGTGAGCGGCGATTTTGCCAGCCATGTCAGCCGTATCAATCAGGCGCAATTGCGCAATTTCGACGCTCTGATCGGCGTCGGAATGGCCTGGCCGGCGACCACATCGCTGGCCATTCATCTATTGAACGTGCACATGGGCCGGTTGCTGGAAGCCCATCGCAGCAGTTCGCGTTCCAACGATGCGTTGTATCTGGAACGCTGTGCACTGAAATCCGGGGCGTTGTTCAACTATCTGAAAATGGCCATCGGCATGGTGCCGTTCGTGGGGGCGGCAGTGGCCCTGTATGACGCCTGGAACAGCGCCAATCTGGCCGTCGCGGCGTTCTTGCGCGGCGAGCTCGGGCATGGTCTGGCCGAGGTGGAAGCGCTGCTGCTGTCACTGATCGACGCGGCAATGGATGTGCTGCCCGGAACCGTCTCGGCCCCCGCAGCAGCACGTCTGGCCACCCGTCAGCGGCAACGCGCGGCCCTGGGCGGATTCGCCACCATGTCGTCGTCCTGGCAACGGGCCCGGCAGTCGCTCGACCGCTTCAAGGGTTACGAGTACGAATTCGACATTTCCCTGGCCGGCCTGCACCCGGCCACCCACGGTGTTTATCGCAACGTCTATCGTCACGCCGATGGCGATTTCATCGTTCGTCAGGGCCGCATCTATCGCGTTCAGCTCAGCGATGCACCGCGTGGCTGGAGGCTTTACGGCACTTGGATGCGCGGCTACAAACAACCGATCGCCCTCGACGACAGCGGTCAGTGGAACACCCACTATGCGGTGCACGGCACTGTCATGGACGGTGGCGGTCCTGGCGGCGGCGCAGTGCTCGGACATCTGGTCGACGGCCTGGATCCGCTTTGGCCTGCGCCGATCCGCCAGTGGCTACCGCGCTGGTGGACCGATCGACAACTGCGCCGGCAAATGACCCTGACCAACACCGCCGACAACTACACCCGGCGCCTCGATGCTCAGACCCGCGCCACCAACCAGTTGCTGGAGAACTATCAGAACCTCGATATTGCCCAGCGCAAGCCCCTGCAGACAGCCGTTGACACAGCCTGCCTGAATGACATCGACGTCGCGATCGCCCAATACGACAACCTTGTCGAATTGATGCCTCTGAGCCACGGCCGCAAACGTCTGCAGATTGAAGCCATCCAGAGCCGCTGCGCCTGGATCGTGGTCGACCGCGCCGTGCAGCGCGTCACCGTCGCTCGCGACCGCTTGCTGGAACACCTGAACCGGATCGACGCACTGGTCGCCGAGTCCGATGCCGTGCCCTTCGACCACACCAGCGTTCATATCACACTCATGGCCCGGCGCAAGCGCGCGCGCGAGGATTTCCTCAAGGAGTTCGATCAACTGCATGCGATCACCGAGCAGGCCAGACTGTGGAACAACCGCATCAGCAACCGCGCGCAGAAAGCCCGGATGGCGAAAGACATGGCCGCTATCAACCGCAACCTGGGAGACAACACGCATCACTACCTGAGAACTGCGCATCTGCTGGAAATCATTGCCCGCTACGATGCGGTCACTGACCTGTCCTGGGCGTATTTCCATACCCAGCTCAAAGACGCCCGGACCAAGGTCGGGCGCGCGTTGCTGACCCAGCATCACCTGCCAGAGGTCAGCGCCAGCCTGGTCCAGCGCAATCGGGTCCTTGAGGATTGCCTGCAGATCTATGCCGATTTCCGTCGTCAGTTGAACGCCTGGACACTGGGTTATGCACAGCATCTGGATCTGGAACAGGTCGGGCTGTTCCTCGAGGGGCTGACTCAGGTCGAAGCGCAGGCGCGGCATGCGATCAGACAACGTGCGCCAATCAAGCCGAAAGAGCCTGGCGGCAAGCAACTGTTCGAAACCGAGGACAACCAGTTGCTGATCGGCACGGAAAGCATCGACGCCGGCACCCGGGAAAAACGCATCACCATTGAAGGCATCGACGGATTCCGCGAAACCTGGCTGCCGCGCTCCGGTGGCAAATACCATCTGCAAGTGCGCACCGCCCCGACGCCAGCAACGTTGCCAACTGACGTTCAGCCACTGCTGGTCGAAGCGCGCAAACGTCTGGCAGCTGTTCCGGTTTACAGCAACAAGGTGCAGGGCTATGCCCGCCAGGACATGCTGCCGGTGGATCTGGAACACATGCTCAGCAGCGAAGCGACCGAACTGAGCACCCGTGCCCAGGCCATCGAGCGACTGTCGCCGACCGAACCGGTGGTGCTGCAACTGCACGACAAGGCCCGCGAACTGCGCCGTACCGGTCGTACGCTGCGCATTGATCAGTCACTGCGCAGCAAGACGCCCACTGAAGGCTATCTGGATTATCTGCTGCAACAGCAAGTGGTGGATATCCGCCGCGAAGGTCCGCTGCGGGCACTGGGCAAAAGGGCTGATGGACGCAAGGATTTCCTTCAGGAATACGCCGTGCGCGACCTCACCTCCACGCCGCCGCGCACGCTGTGGTACGCGCATTTTCACTACACCTCGGACAAGGTGCCGTTTGCTGACTTCGTCAAGGCGCACCTGAAATTGCCGGAGCAACGCAACCTCGGCCTGCAATGGCAGCAGGTTCAGGCCGCCAGCGGGGCACAGGTCGAGGCGATCTGGCGCGGCGATATCGGTAAACCGCTGGGTATCCGGCATTTCGCAAACCTCTAGGGCAAAAGCAGCGGGGCACGGCGATGCCCCGCTTCTGCTCGAGTGGTCGACACCACCGTCAACATGAGACAAACTCACCGCCTTCGAATTTGTCACAAGTTTTCCTCATGGGGCCAGCCGTGCTTGAAATCCGTCATCTGAAAACCCTGCATGCCCTGCGCGAGGCCGACAGTCTGGTCGATGCCGCCGACCGCCTGCACCTGACCCAATCGGCGCTGTCACACCAGTTCAAGGAACTGGAGGAGCGCATGGGCATGCCGTTGTTCGTGCGCAAGACCAAACCGGTGCGTTTCACCAGCGCCGGTCTGCGCCTGTTGCAACTGGCCGACGCGACTCTGCCGCTGTTGCGCGCCGCCGAGCGCGACATCAGTCGTCTGGCCGGCGGTACCGCCGGGCGTTTGCACATGGCGATCGAATGTCACAGCTGTTTCCAGTGGCTGATGCCGACCATCGACCAGTTCCGTGACGCCTGGCCGGAAGTCGAACTCGACCTCGCCTCGGGTTTCGCCTTTGCCCCGCTGCCGGCGCTGGCCCGCGGTGACCTGGATCTGGTGGTGACTTCCGATCCGCTGGACATCGCCGGTATCACCTACGTGCCGCTGTTCACTTACGAAGCGATGCTCGCAGTGGCGAACCAGCATCCACTGGCGAGCAAACCGTACATCGTTCCCGAGGACCTGCTGACTGAAACGCTGATCACCTACCCGGTGGAGCGCGACCGACTGGACATCTTCACCCGCTTCCTCGAACCGGCCGACATCGAACCGGCGCAGGTTCGCACCTCTGAGCTGTCGGTGATGATGATGCAACTGGTCGCCAGCGGCCGTGGCGTGTGCGGCATGCCGCACTGGGCACTGCACGAATACAGCTCGCGCGGCTATGTAAAAGCCAAGCGCCTGGGCGAAAAAGGCCTGTTCGCCACACTGTACGCCGCGATCCGTGCGGACATGCTGGATGCACCGTACATGCGCGATTTCCTGCTGACCGCCAAGGACACCTCGTTCTCGACACTGGATGGGGTTAGCGCGGTGCGCTGACACCAAGGTGCCTCATGACTGACGGTAAACCGAGAACATTTGCGAGACAAAAAGATTCATTGTGGTGAGGGGATTTATCCCCGATGGGCTGCGCAGCAGCCCTGAGACCTGTGCACTCGGTGTTTCAGATAGCCCGCGCTTGTAGGATTTGGGGCTGCTTCGCCGCCCATCGGGGATAAATCCCCTCGCCACAAAAACCTCTCACTTAGGGGGACGATCAGAGTTGTCGCCACATGTGAATCTTGTCGAAATAGTCTTCGCCGACCCGCACCGCCAATGGCTCAAGGCCGAACTGGATGAAGCCGCAACGCTGGTACAGGTTGAACGCGGCGTCGTTGCCGGCGGTGACGGTGAGCTGGAGGACTTTCAGTTCGGGATGGGTTTGGGCTTCAGCGATGGCAGCCTCGACCAGCTGATGGCCCAGGCCGTGCTGGCGAAAATCGGCTGAGACGTACAGGCCGAACAAGGTCGACTTGTGGCGGGCCTTCTCTCGCGGTTCGAACGCCAGGCCGACGATGCCGGCCAGTGTGCCTGCCTCGAACGCACCGAGCACCACATCCAGCTTGCTGGTCAGCCGCGCTTCCCACCAGCTCAGCGGCATCACCGCGCGCTCGCGCACGCTGGAGGTGAACGCCTGCGGATGGCGGTCGTAGGCTTCGAGCATCAGCTCGCGGTAAGCCAGCGCATGGCTGGCGTCGAGGCGTTCGATCCACATGCTCAGGCGGTCCTGCGTTGTTCAAGCATCAGGCGCACCGCCAGACCGGCGAGTACAAACCCCATGAAGTAACGCTGCAGCACCAGCCATGTCGGGTTGCGCACGAACCAGGAAGCAATGCCTGCCGCGAACAGCGCGATCAGCAGATTGACGCTGAAACTGACGCTGATCTGGGTCAGGCCGAGGAGGATGCTCTGGGTGAATACCGAGCCGTGTTCGGGGCTGATGAATTGTGGAAACACCGAGAGGTAGAACACCGCAATCTTCGGGTTCAACGCACTGGTGAGAAAGCCCATGGTGATCAGTTTGCGCGACGAGTCCGGGGGTAATTGCTGCGCCTCGAACGGTGAACGCGCACCGGGTTTGAGCGCTTGCCAGGCCAGCCACAGCAAATACAGCGCACCGGCCCACTTCAGTACCTCGTAGGCCATCGGCACCGCCAGAAACACCGCGCTCAAACCGGCAGCCGCGGCAAACATGTGCACGAAGAAACCACCCACCACACCGAGCAACGAGGTGACCCCGGCCTTGCGTCCCTGACAGATCGAACGCGAGATCAGGTAAATCATGTTCGGCCCCGGCGTCAGTACCATCAACAACGCGGCGGCGGCGAAGATCAACAGGTCTTGAAGCGGGATCATGGTGGACATCCTGTGCGTGGGGGATCAGGCGATCGCGGTCAGCGAGTGGCGATAAAACGGCAGGATCAGGTCGCGTGTCAATGGCGCCAGAACGACAGCAGGATCACTGACCGGATCGATCCAGATTACTTCCTCGATTTCGGCAGCGGGCGTCACATCGGCATCGATGGTCAGTTGAAAAATCTCCGCCTGCACCACAAACCCCGGCTCGTTGGCGGCGGGCGCCGAGAACTGGCCGAGAAAAGACGCCTGCGCCGGATCGATCGTCAGCCCCAGCTCTTCTTCCAGCTCGCGGGCCAGCGCGTGCACTGGCAACTCATGCGCCTCGATCTTGCCGCCCGGTTGCATGAACGCCGTGGTGCCACGCTTGCGCACCAGCAGGGTCTGGCCTTGAGGGTTGAGCAACAGCGCAGCGGCAATACGAATGAGGTTTGGAGCGACAACGGATGCAGAGGTCATGGGTCAGCCACCGGCCTGGAAAAAGCGCAAGGATCCCATGCCCGGGCTGATCACGTCACCTCACAGGTCACTCTCCCAACGCCTTGAGCGCAGTTTCATCCGCCTCCGGCAGCTTGACGAAAATCTGATACTTGCCGCCCTCCATGGCTTCAAAGGCAATCAGCTTTTCCACCAACAGCGCGCTGAGCACTTTGCCGGCGTTGAGCAGCAACATGCCGTTATCGGCATTCAGATTGCGCGCCAGAATCATCCCCGCCGCCAGGTCCCGGGTGGTCAGGACCTTGACCGACGGGTCGGCCAGGGTGATGTCGCCCAGAAATGCCGCACACACCTGAATGAAATCTTCGATCAGTTGCGGGTCATACAAGCGCCCGGCGTACTGGCGCAGGTACAGCAGCGCTTCATCGCTGTTCAAATGCCGTTCGAGGATCAGGCCGCGCTGCAACTCGACGAAATCCACCGCCAGTTTCAGCAGGCGCGAACCGAACGGAATGGCCTCGCCCTTGAGCCGGTCGGGAAAGCCGCTGCCGTCCCAGCGTTCCTGGTGATGCAGGATCAGGCGGGCCGCGTCCTTCATCGGGTCCAGCGTCATCAGCAGCGATTCGCTCTGCTTCGGATAGCTGCGATAACGTTCGCGATCGGTATGGCGCAGCAGATCCGAAGGCGTGGTCATCATGCCGTCGGTCCAGCTCAGTTTGCCGATGTTGTACAGCGCGGCGGCCATGGTCAGGTCGCGGCTGGTGGCCTCGTCCAGAGCATGCTGTTTGCAGTAGCTGCGCACCAGTTCGATGATCTGCCGATTGGTCTGCTTGGCAGGCGGCAGACGCAGATTGGCCAGCAGCGAAAACACTTCGGTGCCGGTGACGTAACTGTGTTTGAGCTCTTCGTACGCCAGATCGAGCATGTCGGCGGTCTGCTGCAGTTCAGCGGTACGCGCCGCGACATGCTTTTCCAGGGTGCTGTTGAGCAGTTTGAGCTGGTCGTTCTGCACTTGGGTCAGGCGCTCCAGACGCTGACGCTCCTGCTCGGAATGCTGATGGTCGAGCGCTTGGCGCAGGATCAGCAGCAACTCCTCGTCATTCCACGGTTTGCTGATGTAGCGATGAATCTGCCCATCGTTGATCGCCTTGATGATGGCCGATGGGTCGGCATAGCCGGTCAGCATGATGCGCACGGTCGCCGGATAGCGTTGACGGACATGCGCCAGTAACGAGGCGCCATCCATGTTCGGCATGCGCGCATCGCTCATCACCAGATCCACTGGCTGCTGCTCCAGCTTCTCCAGCGCCTGGGCACCGCTGGTCGCCAACAGGACGTCATAAGGTTGCCCCCGCAACAGGCGGCGCAGGCTGTTGAGGATTGATTCCTCATCATCGACCAGCAGCACCGTGGGGCGATGCGACGGCATCGGCGCGGATTGCTCTTGCATGGCATGGCCTCAAGCGAAACAGAGTTAACGACACACCGACCGACCGCCCCACTGGCCCGCGCCTGAGTCCAAGGCTAGATGATTTTTCAGTGCATTCACTTAAATCTTCGTCCGGCGCGGCCAGCGCAGTACCGAGGGGCCGACTATGCTGTACACGGCAAAGAACTCCATCGGCTTACAAAACAGGCAATGGCGAGGGAAAAGGATGCCCCGGATGATCACAGCACGCCTTCCCGAGGAGGGCGCGGCATGAACCCGCCCACCGCGCCGATCAATCGCCGCGTGCTCATTGTCGACGACAGTCCGGCGATCCATGACGACTTTGCCAAGATTCTCAGCCCCGTCGTTCCCGGCGACGATGGCCTGGGCGAAACCGAGAACCTGTTGTTCGGCACCCCGTCTATTCGGCACACCCCACACTTCGAGCTGGATTCGGCCTTTCAGGGCCAGGAAGCCCTGGAAAAACTCGAAGCCGCGCTGGCTGAAAACCGCCCCTACGCCATGGCCTTCATCGACATGCGCATGCCGCCAGGCTGGGATGGCCTGGAGACCATCGAACGGCTGTGGCAAGTCGACCCCAAACTGCAAGTCGCACTGTGCACGGCCTATTCCGACTACTCCTGGGAAGACATCGACCAACGCCTGGCACTGAACGACCGGCTCCTGATTCTGAAAAAGCCTTTCGACGCGATCGAGATTCGGCAGATGGCCAGCGCCCTCACGGTCAAATGGCAAATGACCGAAGACGCCGAGCTGAAAATGAGCCTGCTGGAGCACGCAGTGCAGGAGCGGACCCGGGAGCTGTCGGACGCCAACGTGATCGTGCAGAACAGTCCGACCATCCTTTACCGCTTGCGTGGCGAGCCCTCGTTCGCGCTGATGTATATCTCCCACAACATCACCCGCTACGGCCATGTCGCCGCCGATCTGGTGGGTTCGCCCGACTGGGCGAAGGTCCTGATTCACCCGGACGATCAGGCCAGCGTCGACGCGGCAATGGCCCGGGTACTGGATCGGCATGCGTCGGGCGCGTCCATCGAATTCCGCATGCGCACCGGCCAGGGCACCTGGCGCTGGGTGGAGAACCGCTACATCCCGGTACGCGATCAGGACGGCCGTCTGCTGGAAGTCGAAGGCATCATCCTCGACATCACTGAACGTCGTCAGGCCGAGGACAAACTGGCCTTGCTCGCCCGCTCCGATGGCCTGACGGGCCTGGCCAATCGCGCCACACTGATCGAACGCCTGCACCAGGCGTTTGCCGCTGCGCGACGCGGCGCGATGCCGTTTGCGGTGTTTTACCTGGATCTGGACCACTTCAAGCGGATCAATGACACGCTGGGCCACCCGGTTGGCGATCTGCTGCTGCAGGAGGTCGCCCGGCGCATCAAGTCCGGTGTCCGCGAAAGCGACGTGGTGGCGCGTCTGGGTGGCGATGAATTCGCGATCCTGCAACTGGACGTCAGTGACCCGACCCAGTCGGCGGCGATGGCCGCCAACATCCGCGACGCGTTGCTGGCGCCGTATAACCTGGCCGGCAATGCACTGCACATTTCGGTGAGCATTGGCATCAGCAGTTACAGCGAACTCAGTCTCGATGCCGACAGCCTGCTCGGGCAGGCCGACATGGCGCTGTACCGCGCCAAGGAAATGGGCCGCAATCAGTATCACTTCCACTCCGAGGACATCTCTCGGGAAGTGGCCGAGCGCATGACCCTGGTCAGCGAATTGATGACCGCCCTTGAAGGCAATCAACTGCGGCTGCATTACGCGCCGGAAGTAGATCTGCACAGCGGCAGGATTCTGGGCATGGAGGCACAAGTCCTCTGGCAGCATCCCCGGCGCGGCCTGCTGCCGGCAGCGGACTTTGTGCCGATCGCGGAGAAAACCGGCGCAATCATTCCGCTCGGACGCTGGGTGCTGGATCACGCCTGCCATCAGATGCATCTGTGGCGTAATCAAGGGGTGGCGCCGCCCGTGATGGCGATCAAGATTTCCCTGGCGCAACTCAAAAGCGGCCCGGAACTGATCTACACCGTGCTGCGCACCACCGCCCGCTGGGAGCTCGCCCCTTGGGACCTGCGGTTCGATGTCACCGAGGCCACGCTGGCCCAGACCAAGTGGACACACAACGACGCGTTGCCGCGCCTGCGTGAACTGGGCGTGACCATCGCCATCGATGATTTCGGCACCGAATATTCCTCGTTCGATTACCTGAAAACCTACCGGGTCAATCAGCTCAAACTGGCCCAGAGCGTCATCGACAATGCCGCTCACGATGTGGCCGGTGCCAACGCCTTGCGCGCCATCGTCAACTTCGCCCGGGACCTGGACATCGGTATCATCGCTGAAGGCCAGCCGTCGCCGGATCAGCCGTGCGCGCCACCTGCCGCAGCCCCGCTGCCCAGCGCGCGCGGGCTGTATTTCAGCGCGGCGGTCAGCGCCGAACAGGCCGGGCGATTGCTCAAGGACAGTGCTCACCCGGCACCGAAGGAGGACGAGTGATGAAAACGCCGTTCCCCCAGACCAACCGGCGCATCCTGATCATCGACGACACGCCGGCGATTCACGACGACTTTCGCAAGATCCTTGCCCCACAGGTTCAGGACGCCGTCGATCTGAATCAACTGGAACAGACGCTGTTCGGCACCCAGCAGACGCCGCACCTGAGCTTCCAGCTCGACTCCGCTTATCAGGGCCAGGAAGCTCTGGCTCTGGTCAAACAATCGCTGGTCAGCGGCAACCCGTATGCCCTCGCCTTCATCGACATGCGCATGCCGCCCGGCTGGGATGGCCTGGAAACCATCGAACAATTATGGCGGGTCGATCCGAACCTGCAGATTGCCTTGTGCACCGCGTACAGCGACTACAGCTGGGAGGCGATGGCCGAACGGCTGGAGTTCGGCGACCAGTTGCTGATCCTGAAAAAGCCGTTCGACAGTCTGGAAATCCGCCAGATGGCCAACGCGCTGACCTGGAAGTGGCAGCTGGCGCAGGACGCGGCGCTGAAGATGCTCAGCCTCGAGCAGACCATCGAGGCGCGGGTGCACGAATTGCTCAAAGTCTCGCATCTGCTGCAATACGACAGCCTCACGGAGCTGCCCAACAGCACCCTGCTGGGCGATCGTCTGAGCCAGGCGATTGCGGTGTGCCGGCGCCATGACAAGCAACTGGTGGTGATGTTCCTCGGTCTGGATCGCTTCAAGCGCATCAACAATGCACTGGGCCATCCGGCGGGCGACGAGATGCTCAAACGGGTCGCCCGGCAACTGCTGTCCTGCGTACGTGATTCCGACTCGGTGTTTCGTTATGGCTCGGACGAGTTCGTGGTGATCCTTGGCGACATCAACCATCCCCAGCAAACCCACGGCCTCGCGGAAAAACTGCTGGCCGCCATTCGCCTGCCGCAAGCGATTGCCGGCCACGACGTCAGCGTCACGGCCAGTCTGGGCATCAGCGTTTATCCCGCTGACGGCCTCGAAGCCATCGAGCTGATCAAGAAAGCCGAGACGGCGATGCGCAACGTCAAGGAGCACGGCCCTGACACCATTGGCTTCTTCATCGAAGCCATGAACCAACACGCCCGGGAACAGCACAGCATCGAGTCGGGCATCCGCCGCGCGCTGCATGAGCACGAATTCGTCTTGCACTACCAACCGAAAATCGACCTGCGCACGGCCACAGTGGTCGGTGCCGAAGCACTGATACGCTGGCAGAAACCGGGACACGGCTGGGTCTATCCTTCGGACTTCATCCCGGTGGCCGAGGACAGCGGTCTGATCGTGCCGCTGAGCAAATGGGTGCTGGCTGAGGCCTGCCGTCAGACCCGCGACTGGCAAGTCGCCGGACTGCCGCCGATCCGCATGTCGGTCAACACTTCGCCGATCGATTTTCGCCAGCGTGACTTCGTCGCCGGCATCGAGCGCGTGCTTGAGCAGACGGGCCTGGCCCCAGACTGTCTGGAGCTGGAAATCACCGAAGGCGTGCTGATGCAAAACGTCGAGGCGACGATGACCGCGCTCAAGCGCCTGACAACGCTGGGCACGCGCCTGGCCATCGATGACTTCGGCACCGGCTATTCCAGCCTGAGTTACCTGCGGCGGTTTCCCATCGATGTGCTGAAGATCGACCAGTCGTTCATTCGCAACCTGTGCAACGACCCCAACGATGCCGCACTGGTGAGCGCCATCATCCATCTGGGCAAGAGTCTGGGGCTGAACGTCATTGCCGAGGGTATTGAAACCGCCGAACAACTGGCCTTTCTCAAGGCGCATCACTGCGAGGAAGGTCAGGGCTACTTTTTCAGCAAGGCCCTGCCGGCAGACGCGTTTGCGCGCTTGCTGGCCGGCAGCGAACCCACGCCGTGGACGATTTGATCAACACGCTGAAAACGGCCCTGAGTCAGGGAGACGATTGCCGATGAGTCTTTTCCACCACGCCATCGTGTTGTTGCTGTGCGGGCTCTGCGCCGGGGCCAGTGCCGAGCCGCTGGACGAGCCGCTCAAACCGTTGCCCGCGGTGCCGCAGCAGGACGTCCGCCGCGTGGAACTGGGTCGGCGCCTGTTCCATGAACCACGGTTATCGATCAACAACACGCTGTCCTGCGCCAGCTGCCACCAATTGGACAAGAACGGTGCCGACAGCCGCGCCCTGTCACTGGGCTTCGACGGTAAACCGGTGGCGGTCAACACGCCGACCGTGTTCAACGCCGCCCTCAATTTCCGCCAGTTCTGGGATGGCCGTGTCGAAACGCTGGAGGAACAAAGCAACGTCGTCATCACCAGTCCCCATGAAATGGGCAGCGACTGGCGCACCGTTATCGAGCGGATCTCGAACGACCCCGACTACCGTCGCGATTTTGCCGCCACCTACCCGGACGGCGTGACCCAGGCCAATGTCCAGCAGGCGCTGGCCAGTTTCGAACGTACTTTGCTGACCCCCGGTTCGCGCTTCGATCAATACCTGTTGGGCAACACCGACATCCTCACCCTCGAGGAAAAGTACGGCTACCAGCGCTTCAAGGAATACGGCTGCATCGCCTGCCATCAAGGGGTGAACATCGGCGGCAACATGTTCCAGAAGTTTGGCGTGTTCGGCGATTACATTGCCGATCGCGGCAACCCGACCGTGGCTGATCAAGGCCGCTTCAACGTCACCCGGGACGAAGCGGATCGTGAATTTTTCAAAGTGCCGAGCCTGCGCAACGTCGCGCTGACCGCGCCCTACTTTCACGACGGCTCGGCGGACACCCTCGAAAAAGCGGTGGATGTGATGTTCCAGTATCAGTTGGGACGCACGCCGACCGAAGAGGACAAACGGCTGATTGTTCTGTTTCTCGAGACCCTGACCGGCCAAAGGGAAGGCAAGCCATGATCAACATTTCCCGTCGCCGTAGTCTGTTGTTGCTCACACTGGTCGTCCTCGCGTTGGCCTCGATCCTGCTGTTTCTGTACTTCAAGTCCAGCTCCGACCAGACCATGACATACACCGAGTCGCGGGATCTGATCCGGCAGATCAAACAGCAGAATTCGCTGTGGGAAAACGAGATTCTCAAGGCGCGGGTGGCGCTCACCCACAATTACGATCCGCTGGTGTCACCCATGACCGAGATGAACCGACTCTGGGCGCGCTTCGACGCGATCGAGGCCAGGCATGGCCGCAACGACTCGGCGCAATGGAACGACGCCCACGAGGGTTTTCTGCAGGCGATGCAGGAGAAGATCCGCCTGGTCGAACAGTTCAAATCGCACAACGCACTGTTGCGCAATTCCCTGGCCTTTTTGCCCACCGCCGAAGACGACATTCAGGAGCAACTCGCCAACCTGTCGGACCTGGATAAATTACAGCTGCAAAACATCACCACCGACACTTACGACCTGCTGCTCAGTGCCCTGGAGTTCGCCCAGGTCACTTCCGACGACAGGGCCGCCGACATCGAGGTCGGCCTGAACAAACTGAAGGTCAATGCGCAACGACTGCCGCCGGCGTTTGAAACCCCGATCAAAATCATGAGCAACCACATCAGCCTGATCGCGCGCGAGCAGCCGCTGGTCAATCAGTTGCTCGAAAGCATCGAAAACATTCCCGTGGCCGAGCGCCTGGACACCCTAACCACCCTGCTCGATCGCGATCAACAGCGCGCCGATCGGGTCGACCGCCAATACCACTTCTACCTGCTACTGTTTTCGGTGTTGCTGATGCTCTCGCTGGTGTGGCTGGCGATCCGCCTGATCGGCAGTTTCGCCGAGATCAATCGGGTCAACACGGCCCTGCAAACGGCCAACGATGCCCTGGAGCAACGGGTCGAGGAACGTACCCGCGAACTCAGGGACGCCCAGAGCGAACTGCTCGACGCGGCGCGTCAGGCCGGCATGGCGGAAATCGCCACCAACGTGCTGCACAACGTCGGCAACGTGCTCAACAGCGTGAACATCTCCAGCGACCTGATCACGCGCAAGCTGCGCAACAGCAAGACCCAGGGCCTGGGCAAGGCCATGCAGTTGATCAACGAACACCCGCATGACCTCGGCGCCTTTCTGTGCGAAGACCCCAAGGGCAAATTGCTCCCCGGTTACCTCAATCAGCTGGTGGGTGCGATTGCCCAGGAACAGCAGGAAATGGTCGACGAACTGAACCAGATGAACAAAAGCGTCGATCACATCAAGGACATCGTCGCCACCCAGCAGTCCTATGCCGGCGCCAACAGCATGACTGAACCGCTGTTCATCAATGAATTACTCGAAGACGCCTTGCGCATGAACGCCGGAGCGCTGACCCGACACCACGTCACGGTGGTCAGGGAGTACGCCGAGGTACCGCAGGTGATGGGCGATAAACACCGTTTGCTGCTGATCCTGATCAACCTCATCAGCAACGCCAAATACGCCATGTCCGACCTCAGCAACCGCCCTCGCACCATGACGCTGGCGGTAAAAATCGTCGATGACAGCTTCCTCGAAATCAGCGTCAAGGACGATGGCGAAGGCATTGCGCCGGAAAACATGACGCGGATCTTTGCCCACGGCTTCACCACCCGCAAGGAAGGCCACGGCTTCGGCCTGCACAGCTGCGCCCTGGCGGCCATCGAGATGAACGGGCACCTCACCGCGCACAGCGACGGACCGGGCAAGGGTGCGCTGTTCACCTTGCAGATTCCCCTGATCAGCGTCACGGAGAACGCATGAGCGAGCTGTCGAACCGCCGTATTCTGCTGATCGACGACATGCCGTCGATTCATGAAGACTTCCGCAAGATTCTCGCGCCACCGGCGGCGCAGTCAGTGGAACTGGACGAGATGGAGGCGGCATTGTTTGGTGCACAGGTGCGCGCCGAACGTCCGCCGTTCGAGCTGGACTCGGCCTACGGCGGCGAGGAAGGCCTGGGCAAACTGATGCAGGCCTTGCACGAACAACGCCCCTACGCACTGGCTTTCGTCGACATGCGCATGCCCGACGGCTGGGACGGCGCGAAAACCATCGAACACCTTTGGCAACAGGATCCGCTGTTGCAGGTGGTGGTCTGTACGGCCTACTCGGATTACTCCTGGGATGAACTGCTCGAACGGCTGCAGGCGCATGACCGATTACTGATTCTGAAAAAGCCGTTCGACAACATTGAAGTGCAACAAATGGCCAACACCCTGCTGACCAAATGGCAGATGACCGAACGCGCTTCCTTGCAGATGCATCACCTGGAACATCTGGTCGATCAGCGCACCGCCCAGTTCAAGCAGGCCAGCGAAGCTCTGCAGCGCGAAATCGATGAACGCAAGCAACTGGAAAGTCAGCTGGTGCAGTCGGAAAAGCTCGCTTCACTGGGGCAAATGGCGGCTGGCGTGGCCCATGAAATCAACAACCCGATCGGCTTCATCTCCTCCAACCTCGGCACCCTCGACGGCTACTTCAATCAGTTGCTCAGCGTACTCGATGCCTGGCAGACGCTGGGCGCCACGCCAGACAGCGGATCCGTGGCCCGGCTTGAGCAGCTGCGCAAAGACGCCGATCTGGATTTTCTGCTCGAAGACATTCCGGTACTGATCCGCGAATCCAAGGAAGGCATTGGCCGGGTCGGACAGATCGTCAAGGATCTGAAAGATTTCTCCCGGGTCGATACCCATCAGCAATGGCAGTGGGCGAATCTGCAGCAAGGCATCGAGTCGACCCTGAACATTGTCGCCAGCGAACTCAAGTACAAGGCTGACCTGATCAAGGAATATCAGCCGCTGCCGGATATCGAGTGCCTGCCGTCACAAATCAATCAGGTGATCATGAACCTGGTGGTCAACGCGGCTCAGGCCATGGGCCCCGAGCGCGGCACCATCACCTTGCGCACCGGGCAGCAGCAGGACACGGCCTGGGTGGAAGTCGCGGACACCGGCGCCGGGATTGCGCCGGACATCCTGCAGAAAATCTTCGATCCGTTTTTCACCACCAAACCGGTTGGCCAGGGCACCGGGCTGGGCCTGTCCCTGTCCTACGGCATTGTCAAAAAACACGGTGGTGACATTTCGGTCCGCAGCGAACCGGGCGTGGGCACGACCTTCCGCGTCGAGTTGCCGATGCGTCAGAGCCGGCCCGCGGCCTGAGGCGCCTCAGGTCGCTTCCTGAAAATCCATCTCCGGCGGCTGCCGCCGAAAGCCGCCAGTGAGCACCGCCAGATACACCACGCCAATCGCCAGCCAGCTCAAGCCCAGATACACCGCCAGATGATCAAGGCTGACCATCAGCCACAC
The DNA here is from genome assembly GCF_050473925.1 of Pseudomonas sp. S8. Classification (NCBI taxonomy): domain Bacteria; kingdom Pseudomonadati; phylum Pseudomonadota; class Gammaproteobacteria; order Pseudomonadales; family Pseudomonadaceae; genus Pseudomonas; species Pseudomonas sp. S8. The sequence continues at coordinate 5,629,205 of NZ_JBFDVZ010000016.1, read as the reverse complement.
GTCCGCCAGCAGCCCGATGAACGGGAAGACCAGAAACAGCACCAGCTCACGCGGGCCTTTTTTCTCGCCTCCGATCCAGTAATGAAAAATCACCGACAGGTTGACCAGGCTGAACGCCAGGAACGCACCGAAGTTGATGAACGAGGTTGAGGTGGTCACATCGAGTTTCAGCGCCAGCAATGCCACGACCGCACACAGCAGGATGCTGTTGACCGGCGTGCCGAAGCGCGCATGCAAGGTACCGAAAAACGACTTGGGCAACACGCCATCGCGCCCCATGGCAAACAGCAGGCGCGAACCGCTGGCCTGGGCCGACAGCCCCGAAGCGAACTGGCCGACGATCAGGCCGATGAGGAAGATCGAGACGAACAGGTCGCCGCCGATGTTGCGTGCGATTTCATAGGCCGCCGAGTCGACGCTGTCGAACTGGAACGACGGGTGGGCGATCTGCACGAAGTACGACACGCCGACGAAGATCAGCCCGCCGATCAAGGTGATCAACATGATCGCCCGTGGAATGGTGCGGCGTGGGTCGCGGGTTTCTTCGGTCAGCGTACTGACCGCGTCGAAGCCGAGGAACGAATAACAGGCAATCGCCGCGCCGCTCATGATCAGCGGCATTTGCATGTCACCGTTGAAGAACGGTTTGATCGACCACAACGGCGTGCGCGCATCACCGCCGACGTAGTGCACACACAGCGCGACGAAGGCGATCAGCACCAGAAATTGCACCAGCATCAGCAAGGCGTTGATGCCGTTGGCCAGTTTCAGGCCAACGATGTTGATCGCGCTGGTGATGCCGATGAACGCCAGTACCCAGATCCACTGCGGGATCGACGGGAATGCCGAAGCAAGGTACGCCGCGCCGATCAGCCAGATCGCCATCGGCAGAAACAGGTAATCGAGCAACACCGCCCAACCGGCGATGAAGCCGAGCCTGGGGCTGATCGCCTTGCGCACGTAGCTGTAGGCGGAACCGGCAACCGGGAACGCGGCGGCCATGCGCCCGTAACTCATGGCGGTGAAGAACATCGCCACCAGTGCTGCCAGGTACGCTGCCGGGACCATGCCGGCGGTGGATTGCGCGAGGATGCCAAAGGTGCCGAGGACAATGATCGGCGTCATGTAGGCGATGCCGAACAGCACCACCGACCCTAATGACAGGGTGCGTTGCAAACGAGCCATGGGCGACTTACTCCGAATGTTATTGGATTTATGGCAGAGCCGAGTTCGGCGAATGTTTCGGGTGTGGCTTTGTTTTTTTGGGTGAGTCAGATGAATCGATAAAAGATCGCAGCCTTCGGCAGCTCCTACAGGAGTACGCAGTGCAATGGTGTAGGAGCTGCCGAAGGCTGCGATCTTTTGATCTTCAGCGCGCAGGAATCAGCAACTCACGCAATCCGCACGCGTGCTCCACCACCTCCCCCGGCAGCTTCAACCGCTGATCATCCAGATAGCGGTAATCCTGGCGCGCGACCTGCAACCGGTCGAAATCCAGCTCGACACTGAACGTCCCTTCTTCGCGCCCCGCCTCGAACAGCAACGTCCCCAGCGGATCGACCAGCGCACTGCCGCCGGCAAACATCAAGCCGTCATCCCCGGCCTCGACGCGATTGACCATCAGCGCAAACGCCTGGTTTTCCTGAGCACGGGCCATGATCGCGGTGCGGTGAGTCGGGGCGTACGGGTCCATGTTGCCGTTGGTCACGATCAGCAACTCGGCGCCCAGTTGCGCCAACGCGCGGGCGGACTCCGGGAACTCGATGTCGTAGCAGATCAGCAGGCCGACGCGCACACCGTTCCACTCGCAGGTGGCGTAGCGGTCGCCGGCCTCGAACACGCCGCGATCCGACGCCCAGAGGTGGGTCTTGCGGTATTTGAGGGCGATGCCTTCGGGGGTGATCAGCAGCGTGGTGTTGTAGAAGCGACCGTTGTCGTTCTCAGCCATGCCGATCACCACGGCGATGTTGCGCTCGCGGGCAGCGGCCAGCACCGCGCGGACGGTCGGGCCATCCAGCGGCTCGGCGATCTGTGCCACGGTGTCAGCCGTCGGGAAGCCCATCAGGTGGGTTTCCGGGAATACGATCAGTTGCGTGTCGGCACCGCACGCGGCAATCGCCGCGAGGGCGCGTTCGAGGTTGTATGCGGTGCCATTGTCACGGCCCGCCAGTTGGGCGAGTTCGACTTTCATTGCGAGTCCTTGTGGTCATGGCCGGGCCCTGAAAGATTGCCCGGTGGCTGTCTGTGGGCCAGTATGCGCAGCAAGCAACCGGCAGGGAATCACGCGGCCGGGGTAACCCGATAGGGGTAGATTCATGACCGTTTCGTTTGATGACATCACTTGGCACCGCGCCGTCGGGCAGTTGATCGACGCACTGGACAAGCCGAATTTCTGGGCACAACTGGTGCGTTTGCTCGACCAGTACGTGGCATTCGATAGCTGGGTGGTGTTGCTGTTCAGCGCCGATCAGCACCCGCAAGTGTTCGCCGAATGCCCCGCCGAGGACGGCAGCCCTGACCCGTTGTTTCAGGATTATCTGCGCGGGTTGTACTTGCTCGATCCGTTCTACATCGCCTGCCGCGAGCAGTCGCGCACCGGGCTGTATCGCCTGTCGGAGGTGGCGCCGGAGCATTTCGAGCTGACCGAGTATTACCAGCGATACTTTCGTCTGAATGTGGTCGCCGACGAAATCCAGTTCAATTGCCAGCTCGAAGGCGAACGCACGCTGTGCCTGTCGCTGGGCAGTGAACAACGTTTCACTGGCGAACAGATTGCTTTGCTGTCTTTGATCCAGCCGTGGGTGCTGGGTCTGTTGCGCCAGCGCCTGCCGTACGAAATCAACGAAACCGTGGCCCTCGCTGCCGCGCCTGCACCGGCCGACTGGCGGGTGCAACTGGAAGCGTCGGTGCAGCAACTCAAGGGTGCGCAACTGACTGCCCGGGAGCTGGATGTCGGGCGTTTGATGCTCAGCGGTTGCTCCAGTAAAGAAATCGCCCGTAAGCTGGAAATCTCCGTAGAAACCGTGAAAGTCCATAAGAAACACATGTACAGCAAGCTGGGGATCAAATCCCAGTCGGAGCTGTTTTCGATTTTTCTCCAGGCGCAGAACGCCTGATAACGCGTGGAAATGCTTACCTGTGGGAGTTGATTTGCTGTGGTGAGGGGATTCATCCCCTCACCACAATAAATCTCATCAACAGGCCCGCCTGCTGCCACAGGTTTGCAAACCATTGAGTCCGAACCAAGGAAACCGTATGAGCCTGTCACTCCTGAGCCGCTACGCCTTCTTTGCCGTCTGCGTGATCTTCACCCTCGCCAGCCTGCCCTTTCTCGAACACGACTGGCTGTGGCCAATCACCGCCGTCACCGGCGTGCTGAGCCTGCTCGGTCTGTTCGACCTGCTGCAGAGCCCGCACGCGGTGCGCCGCAACTACCCGATCCTGGGCAACATCCGCTATCTGGTCGAAGGCATCCGCCCGGAGATCCGTCAGTACCTGCTTGAATCCGACAGCGACGCCCTGCCCTTCTCCCGCGCCCAGCGCTCGCTGGTCTATTCGCGGGCGAAGAACGAAACCGCCGACAAACCCTTCGGCACGCTGATCGACGTCTATCAATCGGGCTTCGAATTCATCGGCCACTCGATGCGCCCGGCGCCCTTGAGCGACCCGAGCAGTTTCCGCGTCACCGTCGGCGGCCCGCAATGCACGCAGCCGTATTCGGCGTCGGTGTTCAACATTTCGGCCATGAGCTTCGGCTCGCTCAGCGCCAACGCCATCCGCGCGTTGAACCAGGGCGCCAAACTCGGCAACTTCGCCCACGACACCGGCGAAGGCAGCATCAGCCCGTATCACCGCGAACACGGCGGCGACCTGACCTGGGAACTGGGCAGCGGTTATTTCGGCTGCCGTACCAGCGATGGCCGTTTCGACCCGGAACGCTTTGCCGCCCAGGCGCAGAATCCGCAGGTGCGGATGATCGAAATCAAGATGAGCCAAGGCGCCAAACCCGGCCACGGCGGGATCCTGCCCAAGCACAAAGTTACCCAGGAAATCGCCGACACCCGCGGCATCCTGATGGGCGAAGACTGCATCTCGCCGTCTCGCCACAGCGCGTTTTCCACGCCGATCGAAATGATGCAGTTCATCCAGCAACTGCGTGAGCTGTCCGGCGGCAAACCGGTGGGTTTCAAGTTCTGCCTCGGGCATCCGTGGGAGTTCATGGGCATCGCCAAGGCCATGCTGGAAACCGGCATCCTGCCGGACTTCATCGTGGTCGACGGCAAGGAAGGCGGCACCGGCGCCGCACCGGTGGAGTTCACCGACCACATCGGCGTGCCGATGCGCGAAGGCCTGCTGTTTGTGCACAACACGCTGGTCGGCCTGAACCTGCGTGACAAGATCAAGCTCGGCGCCAGCGGCAAGATCGTCAGCGCGTTCGACATCGCCAGCGTGCTGGCCATCGGCGCCGACTGGGCCAACTCCGCGCGCGGCTTCATGTTCGCCATCGGCTGCATCCAGTCGCAAAGCTGCCACACCAACAAATGCCCGACCGGCGTTGCCACCCAGGATGCCCTGCGTCAACGCGCCCTCGTTGTCCCGGACAAGGCCCAGCGCGTCTACAACTTCCACCGCAACACGCTCAAGGCACTGGCAGAAATGTTGGCGGCGGCCGGTCTTGAGCATCCGTCGCAACTGTCGGCCAAGCACCTGGTGCGACGCATGTCGGCGACCGAGATCAAGCTGTTCTCGCAGCTGCATGTGTTTCTGAAACCGGGGGAATTGCTCACCGGAGAAGTGAATGGCGAGTTTTATTCGCGGATGTGGCAGATGGCGCGGGCGGACAGTTTTGAGGCGCAGGAAATAGCCGCAGCATGATGATCGATGCGCCAGCCCGATCGGCAGGCTGGCGCTCAGCTCCGTTGCTGGCGAAACAGCACAAACCGGAAAAAGCAGTACCCCAACGTCAGGTTCAGCACGCTAAACACCGTTACCGTCAGCAATCCATGCCAGCCATGCGTATCGGCAATCACGCCGATGCCGAAGCTCGCTCCCGCCATCAGCCCCATAAACAGCAAATAGCCCAACACCGACGTTTTGCTGTCAAAGGTGTAAAGCAGGTTCACGTAAAACGAAAACGCCGCCGCCACGCAGAATGCGGCGAAGTTACTGGCTGCCTGGGTCAACCCGATGGCGCTGCACAGGACGAAAAAAATCTGCCAGTGGATAAGTGCATCAGCGATGCCAATCACTGTCAGCGCAGGAAATCCTTTCATTACGGTTCCTTGCCATGGCTTGGTCCGGCTGACCTTCGAAGCTAGGGCAAGGCGCTTGAGTGGTCTACTGTCAGAAATTACAGGTGCGGGATGGATTGCGACGGACGGTCAGGATTACCACTGCAGCAACCTGCCGTGGGGCGGTTCCTTCATGACGATGAAAGCGTAATCGCCAATCAGGTAAATCCGGTAATACAGGCTGTCCACCAACGCAGGAAAACCCTGATAACCAACGCGTGTGGCGTTGCGCCGTTCGCGTTCGGCGACCACGTTGGTGATGCCTGCCGACGGCAGATTTTCCGCGAGGATGAAGTAGTCGACGTTGAGCAAATAGTGCAACACCGGCAGCTGTTTGAATGAACCGGCCGCACTGGCCAGCCAGCGATCGGAGTAGCTGACCGAGAGGTAAATCCGTTTCGCTTCACGCAGCTCACGATGGGCGGCGATGTCGTGGCTCAGGCTGTACAGCGCGCTGTTGGCAAAGGTTTTCTGCAGGCTCAGCACCCGGCCATAGGCGAAGGACAGCGAGAGTGTCGCCAGCAGCGCAATGATCAGCAGCAAGGGCAATCGGCGGTGCCCGGACGCCAGCGCAACGTGCGCCAGATAGAACAGCCCCAGCAGTAACACGCCGAACCCCATCAGGGTCCGCGCGCCTTCATTGAAATCCCGAAACAGCAGGGTGATTCCGGGCACCAGCAAGACCAGAACGGGCAGCGTGAGCAAACACAGCAGCAGGCTTGGCCAACGGCGTTGGCGGCCCCGAACCAGACGCAGACAGCCCGCGAATGCACACAACACCAGTGCAGCGAAAACCCACGAGTAGCCGCCGTGAAACAGCAGCGCAACATTCTGTAGCACCCGGGAGAAATTGATGCCGATCTGCAACAGCGGGTGGGTGTCCGGGTTCAACAGATCCGTTCTTCGCAACGTCTCCATGAACGGATAAGCCGTGATGCTATAGATCAGGATGCCGAGGCCCGCTTGTGCGAGCTTCCAGCCCAGCATCCGCAGGATCTGCGGCCACTGCGTTTGCCGCTGAACAGCCCTGATCAACTCGACACCACACAGACCGAGAAACACATTGAGGCTGATCTGATACAGCCCGATCGCCAGTGCCAGCAACGCCGCCGGTACCAGCCAGCGCTGTACCCGCGATGAAGCTTCGAACGTGATGGCGTAGATCACCGCGACCATGCTCAAGACCATGATCGGGCCATCGTATTGATAGGACAGGTTCTGCAGCAGAAACGGGTTGTACCAGAGCGGCAACGCGACGATGCAGCAGGCCAGCGTCGGTTCGACAAAGTAGTGAACGGTCAGCCGAGTCAGCGCCAGACTCATCGCCACGACGGCGAGCAACAGGGGTAACGGATAGATGTTCGGTGCCGCCCCGGTGAGCGTCAGCGCCTGATAAAACCAGTCGGCAAACAATCGGCCCTGCCCGGCCCAGGCATTCGCGGCGGCCAGCGTGCGCCAGTTGTCGTCAATGTAGGGGAAGTCGGCGAGGATCAGCGGCAGGGCGTACAACGCAGTGGCAAGCAGGAAGAACAGCATGACTTGCCGCTGACTGAGCTCTCGCTCGAGAAATGCGCTCGCCCTCATGTCTGCGCCTCGGTTACTGCCGCGCGGGAATGCTGAGTGATACAGGTTTGAGCCTTGCTTCTGGGTTTGTATCGCTCTTTCAGACCGGCGGTAACACGGCAAAAGATCGCAGCCTGCGGCAGCGCTTACATGGGAAATGTATTAACCCTGTAGGAGCTGCCGAAGGCTGCGATCTTTTGCTTTTGCTATCGACTACATCAAGTCGCCGAACGCACCGCGCCCTGCGTTTCACCGCTCGGCTGCAACTTGAACACGTAGAACAACACCGTCAGCAGCACCAGGAACGCCGGCCCCACGTACAGTGCCACGCGGGTGTCCGGGAAGTACGCCATCAGGCCGACCACCAGCACCAGGAACGCCAGCGCGAAATAAGAGCTGACCGGGTACAGCCACATCTTGTATTTCAGGCCGGCACGTTCGCTGGCGCTCAAACCTTTGCGGAATTTCAGTTGCGCCAGCAGGATCATGACCCAGGTCCAGATCGCGCCGAAGGTGGCAATCGACGTCACCCAGACGAAGACTTTCTCCGGCACCAGGTAGTTGAGCAGCACACCGATCAGCAGCGCGAAAATCGACAGCAGCAGTGCCCGGCGTGGCACGCCGTTGGAGGTCTTGGCGAAACCGGCCGGGGCCTGACCGTTCTGCGCCAGGCTGTACAGCATGCGCCCGGTGCTGAAGATGCCGCCGTTGCACGACGACAGTGCCGCCGTGATCACCACGAAGTTGATGATGCCAGCAGCGGTCTTGATGCCCAGACGCTCGAAGGTCATCACGAACGGGCTGCCTTGAGTGCCGATTTCGTTCCACGGATAAATCGACAGGATCACGAACAACGCGCCCACGTAGAACAGCAGAATGCGCCAGAATACCGAGCCGATCGCATCGGGAATGGTTTTCTGCGGATTCTTCGCTTCACCGGCGGTCAGGCCGATCATCTCGACACCGAGGTAGGCGAACATGACCATTTGCAGGGACATCAGCACACCGGTCACGCCGTTGGGCATGAAGCCGCCATGGGCCCACAGGTTGGAAATCCCCAGCGCCACGCCGTCGTTGCCAAAACCGAAGGCAATGATGCCGACGCCGCCGATGACCATGGCGATGATGGTGACGATCTTGATCAGGGCGAACCAGAACTCGAATTCACCGAAGGCCTTTACCGCGATCAGGTTGATCGAACCCATGCTGACCAGCGCCGCCAGGGCCCAGATCCAGCGCGGCACATCGGGGAACCAGATGCCCATGTACACGGCGACCGCCGTGATTTCCGCGACGCAGGTCACCAGCCACAGGAACCAGTAGTTCCAGCCGGTGAGAAAGCCCGCGAGCGGGCCGAGGTAGTCCTGGGCATAGCGGCTGAACGAACCCGCCACCGGGTTGTGCACGGCCATCTCGCCGAGGGCGCGCATGATCACCAGGATCGCCAGGCCGCCGAGAATGTAGGAGAGCATGATCGCCGGACCGGCCATTTCAATGGCCTTGGCCGAACCCAGGAACAGGCCGACACCGATACAGGCGCCGAGCGCCATCAGGCGGATATGCCGTTCACCGAGTTCGCGTTTGAGCGGGCCGCCGTGAGCGGTCTCGCCATGGGGCAGGTGATTGCCGACTGGCATAGGGATACAACCTCGTCTTGTTATTGGATATGACCGCCGAGTGGCGAAGCGTCGACCGATAGGCCTGAACTTCCCGAAACCGCGCCGGCCTCGTGGGCAAACGCGTCTCGCAGGTCCCGACCTGCAAGATCAGCGGGGCGTGCAGTATAAAAAGCTTGTGACAGGGCTTTTCACTCTATAAACCGCAACATTCAGCGGGAAATCTCGGCATTCCGCCGGTTTACGGAGAGGCATTACCTGGACTCCGTAGGATTTTTCCCCACTAAAAAGGCCAGCGAGTATTGCACAGCATTGGTGCACCGTCATGCCCCTGTGGTGACTTCAATTTTCCCAACCCCACCTGAAAAACGAAAATTCCTACGGCATTTACAGATCTCCCAAGAGCAATCCGCCGCTAGCCTTCAGACCTTGATTACTGAACGCAGGGAGCGAACATGCCAGTCAAACCAAATACCTACCGTCTTCGTTTAGGCCGACATTCCGAAACAGGCCGAGCCTATTTCGTCACTTCAGTTGTGTATGACCGCCAGCCGATATTTTCCGACTGGCGCACAGGCCGTTTATTGGTTGCAGAGTTTCGCCATGCCCATGAACAAGGCTTAATAGAATCCATTGCGTGGGTGATCATGCCTGATCACTTTCATTGGCTGATGCAGTTGAGCAGCGGCAGTCTGGGCGCTGTTGTTGGCGCGGTTAAGGCGCGTTGCACCCAAACCGTTAACAGGAAAACCGGTCGTCGCGGCCGATTGTGGCAAACCGGTTTCCACGACCGGGCGATTCGTGACGGCGAAGACTTGAAACCGTTCGCCCGTTACATCATTGCCAATCCGCTACGAGCAGGATTGGTGGAGCGGATTGGCGATTACCCGCTTTGGGACGCCTGCTGGCTCTAGGCCCATTACTGAAACTAAATTATGTCAATTCATCTGTGGCGAGGGGATTTATCCCCGATGGCCTGCGCAGCAGGCCCAAGCTCTTCAAATGCGGTCATCATTGGTGAGGGGCCGCTTCGCGCCCCATCGGGGATGAATCCCCTCACCACAGATAAGTCCCCTCGCCACAGATAACCTCCACAGCCAGCGACTTCAGTTTTGTTCAGATGACTTCCCCGCACATTTTTTTCCCCATCACCAACCACCGTCTAAGCTTCAGTCAAGTCCGATCAATCTGCGTGAATGGATCAATCGACTATGGGCGCTTTGTGGCAAACCGATTCGAGTAAAGCCGTGGTTCCGACTGAACGTGTGGATGAAGCGCCTGTCCCCCCCAAAAAACGCCGCAACCGGCATGGCTGGAAGGCGTTCTGGTTATTGCTGCTGATTATTGCCATCGTCGTGGGTCTGGCCGCGAGCAAGGAGATGCGCACCTCGCGTTTTCAGGCCCGGGAGCTGAGCCAGTACGCCGCCTCGCTCAAATATCAGCTGGAACCGGGCCCCAGCGAAGCGATCCGCTACCCGGGCAACGGGCCGTTCGATCTGCGTCTGGGTTACAGCTCTCTCGATGAATTCTTGCCGCGCCTGCTCAAGCGCGACTACGTGATCACCGAGCAGACGCGGTTTTCTCCGGCGCTGCTGAGCTACACCGACAAAGGCCTGTTCGTGCCCTATTCGGAAAAGATCCAGGCCGGGCTGTCGATTACCGATTGCCGCGCTGCGCCGTTGTATCAGTACAAGTACCCGCAGCAGCTGTATTCGAGTTTTGCAGCCATTCCGCCGGTGGTGGTCAGCAGTTTGCTGTTCATCGAAAACCGCTTTCTGCTCGATCCCAAGCAACCGCTGGCCAACCCGGCGGTGGACTGGCCGCGCTTCGGCATGGCCGCCTGGTCGCAGGTGGCGAAGCTGCTGCACCTGCCGGGGCAATCGGCGGGCGGCAGCACTTTGGCGACGCAACTGGAGAAGTACCGGCACTCGCCCGATGGCCTGACGGTGTCCGGTGCGGAGAAGATCCGCCAGATGATTTCCGCCAGCGTGCGCGCCTATCAGCCCGGGCCGCAAACCCTCGGCGCGCGGCAGAACATCATCCGCGACTACCTCAACAGCGTTCCCCTCTCCGCCGTGCCGGGGCATGGTGAAGTCCATGGCATGGCCGAAGGTTTGCGGGTCTGGTACGGCAGCGACTTCAACCAGGCCAATGCACAGCTGAACAGCCCGGCCACCGACCCGAAAACCATGGCCGACAAAGGCCTGGCCCTGCGCGAAATGCTCTCGCTGATGATCGCCCAGCGCCGTCCTTCGCATTACCTGACCAAGGGCCGTGAAGAACTCGCCGACCTCACCGACAGCCACTTGCGCCTGCTCAAGCAGAACGGCGTGATCGACAGCGCACTGGCCGATGCCGCGCTCGCGAGCAAGGTCACTTACCGCGACTGGCAGACCCAGCCGACCCTCCAGCCGATCGAAACCAACAAGGGCATCAGCGTTGCCCGCAGCCGTCTGGCGACGATGCTCAATCGCCCGCTGTACGACCTCGATCGGCTCGACCTGTCAGCCACCAGCACCTTGCAGGGCGATCTGCAAACCCAGGCCACCGACTACCTGAAAAAGCTCGCCGATCCCGCGTTCGCCGGGCAGATCGGTCTGATTGGCGAACGCCTGCTCACCCCCACCAGCACCACCCAGGTGCGCTACAGCTTCACCCTGTTCGAACTGACCCCGGACGGCTCGCGGGTACGCGTGCAGACTGACAGCACCGATCAGCCGTTCGACATTAACGAGGGCAGCAAGCTGGAGCTCGGCTCGACGGCGAAAATGCGCGTGCTCACCACTTACTTGCAGATCATCTCCGAACTGCACGACAAGTACGGCGCCATGAGCGTGCCGGAACTGAAGAAAGTCGAGGTGCCGGATCAGGATCGTCTCAGTCAGTGGGTGATCGATTATCTGATCCAGAACAAGGATCACGACCTGTCGAAAATGCTCGGTGCCGCGCTCGACCGCAAATACTCCGCCAGCCCCGGCGAGGCGTTTTTCACCGGTGGCGGCCTGCATGTGTTCCATAACTTTCGCAAGGAAGACAACGGCCGCATGCCGACCTTGCGCGACGCCCTGCGCGAATCGATCAACCTGCCGTTCATTCGCCTGATGCGCGATGTGGTGCGCTACGTCACCTACTCCGGCCCCAACAGCAGCGCCGAACTGCTCAAGGACGACCGCGACCCGCGACGTCAGGAATACCTGGCCAGTTTTGCCGATCGCGAGGGGACCTCTTTCCTGCTCAAGTTCTGGAAGAAGTACAAGAACAAGGACACCCAGGCGCGCCTCGACACCTTCCTCGACAGCATGCGCCCGACGCCGATCCGCATGGCCGCCGTGCATCGTTACCTGCTGCCCAATGCCAGTCAGGAAGACTTCAACAGCTTCGTGCGCGCGCACCTCAAAGGCGCCAAGCTCACCGAAAAACTCACCGACGATCGCCTGATCCGGCTGTACGACGCCTACGGCCCGGGCACCTACGATCTGCCGGATCAGGGCTTCATCGCCAAGGTGCACCCGCTGGACCTGTGGTTGATGGGCTACCTGCTGCACAACCCGGATGCCACCTTCAGTCAGGTCGTCAAGGCCAGCCAGTTCGAGCGTCAGGAGGTCTACAGCTGGCTGTTCAAGAGTAAACACAAGGGCGCCCGTGACAGCCGCATCCGCACCATGCTCGAAATCGAAGCGTTCCTCGAGATTCACCAGCGCTGGCAGAAAGTCGGCTATCCGTTCGACCATCTGGTGCCGTCGCTGGCCACCGCCATTGGCAGCTCCGGCGATCGTCCTGCCGCGCTGGCCGAACTGATCGGCACCATCCTCAACGACGGCGTGCGCATGCCGACCCTGCGCATCGACAGCCTGCACTTTGCCGCTGGTACACCCTATGAAACGCGCCTGACCAACGACCCGCACGTCGGCAAACGGGTGATGCCGTCGGAGGTCGCGACGGCGATGCGCGAAGCCCTTTCGCAAGTGGTGGACTCGGGCACGGCGAAACGCGTTTCCGGCAGTTTCAAAACCGCCGACGGCACGCCGTTGGTGATGGGTGGCAAGACCGGCACCGGCGACAACCGCATCGAAGCCATCGGCTCCGGCGGGCGGATCCTCAGTTCCAAGTCGATCAACCGCACCGCGACCTTCGTGTTCTACATCGGCAACAACCACTTCGGCACGCTTACCGCGTTCGTCCCCGGGCGTTCGGCGGAGAACTTCAAGTTCACCTCGGCGCTGCCGGTGCAGGTGCTCAAGGGCATGGCGCCGATCCTTTCGCCGTATCTGCAGCCGGGTACGCAAACCCTGTGCCAGCCCGACCCGATGACCGCAGCACGTTAGGCTGGCGCCTGGGTGGTAACGGAGTATTTTTTGCCGTTGAATTTCCGCTGTTTCGCGGCGTAAACACGCCGCGCTTCCAACCTGTTTTTGCGCTTTTTTCGCGCCGGGTCATTTCTTAGTCTGATCGTTCCATTTTGATCAACGGACGATCAGGCCATGCCCAACCCTTCCCTGACACTGTATCGATCGCAGCAGACGCCTTCTGCCCAAGGTCATAAAAGTGTCCATCACGATCTGGTTAAAGATGCCCTTCCCGACTGGCTGTACAAGGCTTCGGCAGCACGAGTCGAATCATTGAAAAACATCACCTTGACCATGCCTGCATGGCATCGCAGCGCTGCGGCCAGCGAGCATCAACGGCTCAAGGATGAAATGCGCCAGGCATGGACCGCGCAGAACAACATCGATCGCGCACTGAGCAAGCTGCAGGATGCGCGCACCTTCGCCAGACCCTTGCTGCAACAGGCCTTGAAGACGCGCTTCGGTGTCGAGGACGATGTCGAGGACACCTGGGTGCGGCTGTACATGCCAGTCAAAACGTCCTGGTGGGCGCATGACTTTGCCAACGGCACGCAGAGTCGCACGGTGTCGCTGCTGGACGCGGCATTGCATAACTTTTCCAGCGACGAAACGTTCACTGCCGACTCCTGCTTTATCACCCGTCCCGATGCGCTCGGGCAGTTTTCGGTCAAGGCACTCAAGCACAAGATCAGCTTCGAGCAGTTCAAGGCATTGTGTCGCGAGTTGGATATCGGCGCGCGCTACCAGGCCCACTTGCACGAATTCGTGCTTTCGAAAAACCAGGTAGCCCGTCAGTACCTGCAGCTCAAGGTGACGCACAGCCAGAAACAGACACTGCGAGTCGCCGCGCGCATGGCCCTGCTCAAGGGCGACATCGACCGTCAGGCATTTGAAGTGGTGCAAGGCATGCTCGAAGACCGTGCACAAGTACTGTGGCACGGCAAGGCTGTGCGCTATCACACGCTGACGATGATGGACACACCGCTGACAGGCATTGTACTGGTCAGCGCCGACCCGCTTGCCGCCACGCGGCCCCTGCCGGTTCTGGCCTATGTGCCCCACGACCCGGAGCACCCACTCAAGCAATATCCCGATTCACTGGCGTTCATGGCCGAGCTGACCCGCCAGTTGCGCGACACCTCTCCGTCCTCGTCTTACCAGCGGTTTTTCAGTCAGTTTGTCCCGCAGCGCCAGCGAGGCTATTTCTTCGCCCGACTGAATGAGCGCCTCAGCCATGTGACATGGCAGGCGACGCCCTCCGGGTCGAACTTGCCCAACTGGCGCGATACGCCTGTGAATCATCCCAACCTGCAATTTCGCGTAGCGCCGGTTCAACAGGATCGCGAAACACGCTTTACCGGCGACCTGTGGCAGTACCTCTACCAACAGAAACTCAACAAGATTCTCAACGATGCCCGGGAGATTGCGATAGCCACCGAATACGCCGACCGCATGGCCCGCTGGGCATGGTGGGACAATCTGGAAAAAATCCTGACGGACATGCTCAATCTGGCGATGCTGGTGGCCGTGCCCTTCGTTCCCGAGCTGGGCGTATTGATGCTGGCCTATACCGCGTACCAGGTCACCGATCAGATTGTCGAGGGAATCGTCGACCTGGCCGAAGGTCACTTGGCCCAAGCCGGTGCTCAAGCCATCGGTGTGCTGGAAAGTATCGTGCAACTGGGGATTTTCGCTGCCGGTTCCAAGCTGGGTAGCGCGGCACTGGTCAGGCTCTCGCCGTTTTTTGAAAGCCTGAAGCCGGTAAAACTCAGCGACGGCCAGACGCGCCTCTGGAACCCCGACCTCACTCCGTATCGTGTGACCGACCAGATACTGCCCGCCACCACCCGTCCCGATGCGCAAGGCTTGCACCCGCTGGGCAGCAAGCACGTGGTGAAGCTGGATCAGCAGGTGTTCGAGGTGACCCGGGATCCACTGAGCGGTGAACACCGGATTCGTCATCCACGCCGCCCCGACGCCTACGCGCCGACACTCAGGCACAACCGCCATGGCGCATGGGTCTGTGAATCGGAAAACCCGCGCCAGTGGCAAGGCCCGCAGTTGATGCGCCGAATCGGCCACGCCACCGATGGATTCAGCGATGCGCAACTGGAACAGATTCGCCAGTTGACCGGCACCGATGAGAACATCCTGCGGCGCATGCATGTGGAAAACGCGCCGCCCCCGCCTCTGCTGGCCGATACCCTGCTGCGCCTGGCAAGCCAGCCGGCACCGGAGGACGCGGCGCCGGCTCTTTCTGCCCCGGCCGCCCGGGTACTGCGTGACTGCCCGCAACTGACGCCGGTGCTGGCCGAACGTGTTATTAGCCAAGCCCGTCCGCTGGAGATGCAGCGGATCACCCTGCGACAGCAGGTGCCGTTGCGTCTGAAAACCCTGGCTCGCGAGCTGGAGTTTGAGGTGCAGTCGGTTCGAGCGGCGCAAGGGCTGCAACGCGAAGCGCTGATCACGGTCGAGAGCGAACGCCTGGCCTTGGGCGCGTTGCGTCATCACAGCGATGCCTTTGGCGCGCTGCGGATCGACATCCGTGACGGAACATTCGACGGCCCCCTGCGCAGCAGTGCCGGCGCCGAGTCGGCCGAGCGGGTCCGGGTGCTGGTGCGCACTGGCGAGAACCTTTATCAGGTGCGCGATGGCTCGAATCAACTGCTGCGCCGGGCTTGCGGTCTGTATGAAGCGATTCTCTACGCGAGCGAACATCAGGGCCGAAGCGTACTGGGTTACAGCACCGGCGATGCCGAGCAGCTCAAGCAATGGATCATTGCCAAAACCACCGCCCCGAGCGAACGGCGCACGGTGCTGGCCGAACCGCCGATCCGCCCCGTTGTTCAATTCGACACCCAACTGTTGGTGCGCGGAGGCGGTTTGAGCCGAGACGGCGCGAGCCTGCATGAACGCATCGAGGATCTGCATCCGCACTTCACTGCGCGCGAGGTCGATGCCTTCGCCCAGGCCTTGACCGAACAGGGCGAACCGCTCAAAGCCATCGAGGCGATGGAGAACGATCTGGATGAACTGCGTGAAACGGTCAATCGCTGGCGCTATCAGCAACCGGACACCTGGGGACCGGGCAGCCATGATTTTCGCGATGGCGGCGGATTACACATCCACAACCGTCTGCTGGCTTGTTTTGAACGCAAGACCGAACACTTGGGACAACGCAGCGATCCATCCTCTTACGCGCTGGATCTGTCGCGCGAAATGCTTCCCCTGAACCTGGAAACCTGGTGGGCCAAACGTCCGGAACTGAAAAAATTCCTCGACAAGGTCACCGTGCTCAAACTCGATAACACACGCTTTGCCACTGATTCCAGCGGCTTGCTCAAGGACTTCCCCCACCTGATCGAACTGAGCGCCAAAGGCTGCGACCTGCCCCGTTTGCCAGAGCGCATCGGCACGTCCTTGCGCCGCCTCGAGCGCTTGCGTCTGAGCGATAACAAGATTGTGCTGGATGCCGCCGCCGTCGAGCGTTTACGCAGCCTGACGTACCTGGAAGTGCTGAAACTCGATGACAACCCGCTGGGGCTGTCGCCGAACCTGTCACGCATGCCCAGGCTCAAGGTGGTGGGCCTGAAAAACACCGGGCTGACCGCCTGGCCTGAAGGCATTCTGGCCAGACCTCGTCCCCGTGGCTTTTTGCTCGACCTGCGCGGCAATCCGCTGACGACAATTGCGGAGGTGATCAGCGGCTCCGAGGCACAGTGGCTGGTGGCACGTACGCGCCTGGACGTGGTCAGCCTGTCTGAGGTCAATCAGGTGATCTATCAGACCCATCGACGCGCGGTGGGCCTGCCCGAGGAGACGGTGCTGCCGGCCGATCCCACGCGCAACTTCTCGATCATTTCCGCGTTTGGCGCCGATTATTGGAGTGACGTGCCCGGTTGGGGCATCAACCGGGAAACGCCTTGGTCGGAGCTGGTGGAGGAACCGGCTGCGCAACCGTTCATGGCGACGCTGCTCGGTGTACGCGAATTCGCCGACTACCGCGCCGGCGGTGAACTGCGCCAGCAACTGATGCAGCGTGTGTGGCGCATGCTCGATGCCGTGCACCACGACAGTCGGCTGCGGGAAAAACTGTTCACCATGGTGGTCGCTCCGGTGGACTGCGCGGACGCCGGCGCTCAGTTGTTCAACCACATGGGCATCAACGTGCTGGCTTCCGAGGCCTATGCCTACGCGATCGGCTCCCGGGAACTGGAAAACAGACTGGTCACCCTGGCCCAGGGCGCGGCGCGCCTGGAACAGGTGAACGACATTGCCCGTGCGGACGTCGACAGCCGAGGCGGCAATCCTGACGATGTCGAAGTCTATCTGGCGTATCAGACCGGCCTGGCCAGACGCCTGGGCCTGCCCTGGCAGACCGAATCCATGTTGTTCCGACCGGTGTCGGGCGTGACTGACGCGATGATTGATACGGCGTACGACACGGTGCTGGCACTGGGTGAAGGCGATGGCCTGGTGGACAAGATGCTCGAACAGGACTTCTGGCAGAACTACCTGCAAGAACAGTTTCCAGCGCGCCTGGCCTCGAACAAGCATCGCTACCTGAAGCTGTTCGAACAACTGGAAACCTTACGCGAAGTGCAGCAGGAATGGCTGGATTCGACCACGGATCAACAGCGCGCCGAGCGGCGCAGCCGACTGCGCGAACTCGCTGCCGATCTGCCGATCCCCGACACCGTGCTGTTCGCTGATACACCGATCAGCGAAGCGACCTATAACCGCGTGCTGATCGATTTGGTGGATGAGGAAAAGGCTCTGGCCAGACGCTTGACTCGTGATGCCATGAGACGCGCCGGTCTGTAACGGTAAACCGCGCTGGCACAATCGCAGGCGTGCGCCGCCGAGCAATGGTGCCAGCGCAGTCCGGTGGCAGAACGGCTTTCAGCCAGTCTGCCACCGGAAAAGGAGCGCCATGGCGGTGTTAGACACCCGAGGGAGGAGTGGCACTGAAGATCAGTTGTACGGTGCCATGATAGGTCCCGGGTTTGTAGCCATCGGCAGGCACCTTCGGCTGGATCTCCAGTGCAAAGCGCCCACCTTTTCTGGCCTGCTCCGCCGAAACCACTTCCCGGGGGATGGGATCATGGCTCAACGGCTGACCATTGAAACTGACCTGCAAAAAGATAGCGTCCCGCCCGTTGAACAGATAGGGCTCGGCGTCCAGCCGCGCTTCGATTGCGCTGGTGCTGTGTTTGACATCGAAATTCTTGCGCAGCCCCTGCAAGGTCGAGGTATGAATATTCCACGGCAACGTCTGTTGCAGGTGAATCCAGTTGGCTTCGGCGGGAAGCACATAGAAGTCCAGAGTCGGTATATCCACCGACACCTCGAACGTGCGCGCTTCCCTGGCCGCGAACGCTTGCGCACTTGCCAGCGCCATCACGCTGCACAAAGCGATGGTCGATTGCTTGATCATGTCAGCTACCTGTTGCGTCGAAAAAAGCGGCAGGGCGAATCCCTCGTTTGCCGCCGCGGGTTACTGGCTGGCGACGCGCAGCGTTTTTCTGGCTGCACCTTCGACCAGGTTGAAACGGTATTCCCGGCCCGGTTTCTTCTCGAATTCGAACGACTTGCCGGCCAGTAGGTGGTGCTTGGTGGTCGGCTCGCATTCGGTCTCTTTCTTTTGCGAGCAGTTGCGAAACTCATCGATCACCACCACCGTATTGCCGTTGTTACGCAGCCGATAAACCTCGGCACTGTCATCGATGACCGTGTCGAACCGAGCATTTTTCGGCCGGACAAAGAACACCGTGCCAAACCCGGTCATGACATTGACGCCGGCCGAGAGGTTTTCCTTGTAAGCCTCGCGTTCTTCGCTGGAAACGGCGAACTGGTCTTCCTTTTCCGGCACCACCGGCACGAAGCGCACCCGGAAATAGCGCTCGGTATCGCGCTTGCCCATCAGCACCAGACGGGTGGCCTGCATGCCGTTGGCCGGCACAATCAACCGTGCCGGACTGGCCATCAGTCCATCACGGCTGCTGCCATCGGCTTGCTGCCTGACCGGGACTTCGCGGTGGCTGCCATCAGCGTCGTAAATGATCTCCAGAATGTTGACCTTGACGAAGGCTGTGCCGTCGCCGCTGTTGAACACGCGCTTGAGATAGGTGCTCTTGTCGCTGTCGAGATAGTCGTAGACCGTTCCGACATTGATTTGCGGTCCGGCCTGAACACCTGAGCAAAACAGGCTCAATCCCAGTAAAACCCATAGACCTTTCATACCTGTGAACCTCATGAAGTTGAACACGGCGCTGACACGCCTCATCGATCTACGGCCCATCAAATGTCCGAATCCCAGATCACCGTGACATTGCCGACATAGGTGCCCCCCTGCCCGGGCATCAATATGATCGGCAGAACATATTCCGGGATCTCGAAGTGCAGGACACCGGCGCCTCTATCCACATAAAAACCGGGCTGGAACTGTTGCGCGCTCGCTTGACCTACATGCAGACGACGACGGTTGACCGGCTGTCCGGAAAGGTCGGTCAAGCCACTGGGCAACGTGACGCTGACCTGTACTTCGATGTAGTTGTTCGCCGAAGCCGGGTTGTGAATCACACATTCGAAAATGCCGCGGGAGTCGCATTCCAGATGCATCTTGAAACGCGATGAGGCCGAAATATGAAAAGGCTGATCGCGAAACAGTCGCACCGGTTTGCGTCCGGCCTGCAACCAGCTTTGCCAGCCACCGGCAGGCACCAGGCGGACTTTTTCCCCGCCGGGCGGAATGTCGACTTTCAAGGTGTGCTGAACTTCCAGGTTGAAATCCAGCGTCAGGTCGGTGTCGTCAGGAATCATCACGTCACCAAAATCGAAATCGCCTCCAGGTCCCATGCTGTATTTCAACGTACCGGTGTAATTGCCGGCCGACATTTTCAACGGGTCGGGGGTGCGTAATTCGTAGGCAAAATCGAGGTAGCCATACGTCATCCCGGGGATGTTGAATTGAGCAGTTTTGACGCAGGAACGTTCATCGGGAACCTTCCAGAAAAAAGCGTATGTCTCCGCCCCGAAGAAGCCTATTCCCGAGGTACCACAGGGCGGAGTCGGATTGACCCAGCTATACCCGTGCCACAGGCGGTTGTGACCTTCACTTGGGGTCGAGGATCCCGTCAGGCTGGCCGCTGAATGACTCAGCACATAATTGGAACCCACACCTGAGATACGCACCTGAAGATTGCTGGCTTCGCCGGTTTCGGTATTGTTGACGGTCAAGGTGCGCCATGCCCCCGGCACCTTGAACATTGCACTGTTGCGCTGGCTGGCATTGGCCTGCATGGGCTTATTGGAGTTGACCCGGGTCATCAGCCGCAGGCTGAAGGTATCGATGTCGCGGCAGATTTGCGGGTAGTACTCGCAGTACCCGGTTGAAGGTGTCTGGTTGATGAACTCGTTTTTCTGCGGGTTGGCCGGATCGGGTTTGAACAACGCTCTGATTTCCAGTGACGCCGCCTCAATGGGCGGTGCCGCCAACAACCCCAGCAGACACAACCACTGACCACGGCGCAGCCAGCCCGACGCGCATTTTTTGAAGCTGACCATTCAACTGGCCTCCTGTCGTGTGAACGAGACGTCGGCCAATGTGTCGGGGGAGCAGCGCAGATCGCCGATCATCAGCACGTTGCTTTCACTGCGGTGTTTGGCGGTATCGAGCCGGAACTGGCACAACAACTGGTCGGCGTAGCGCACTTCCAGGGTCGGTGAGCCGACATGCATTTCCATCGAGAAGAACCCGTCGACCTCGCTCACCCCACGGCTGGCGTGGTTGATCACGTGGTGGCCCTTGAGCGGCCGCCCCTGCGGATCAAGCAAGCGTCCAAGCACGGTCACGGTTTTCATCACGCGCACCTTGCGGTACTCCACGCCGCCCTTGTTCAGGTGGTAGCGGGTGCGTGCCGGTTCGATATTCGCGGCGGGGGCGTGATTGCCTTCGAAGTCAAAGCTCACCGAGCTGTTCTTGTAGGCGGTCAACGGGATGAAATTGCGCCCCACCCGCAACGCCGCGCTGCCTGCGCCGAGATCGTCGGCACGCAAGGCAATGTCGTCGATGTCTGACTCGACATCGACAATCATCCCGGCGCCGCGCCCCAGATGCTGGCTGGTCATGACCAGTTGCTGGCCTCCCATGACAATCGTGCTGTCGAGATTGAGGCCGCCAGTGAAGTTGCCGTTGTAGGACGAGCGCTGAAGAAAGCCGTCGCCATTGACCTGATCGGTGCGAAAGTTGGCCAGACTCGCCAGGCCGACACCGTACGTATCGGTCAGCGCGGTGACCGACACGCTTTGCAGAACATGGTCCTGCAGGTCTTTGCGATAGCCGAACGAGCCGTTGTTGTCGCGGCTGCCATCACGGGCGGTACGGCTGCCGATACTGGCGGACAATTGCTGGCTCGGCCCGCCCAGCGCCATGTTGATACTCAGGTCGATCCCGCGATTGCGTGCATCGCCGCTGCTGTAACTGCCCGGCCGATCAAACAGCGACAGGCGCCAATTGGCGTCGCTGCCAAACAGTTCGGTGCGTTGCGTCCAGCCCAGGTCCATGCCCACGCCTTCGACGTTGCCTTCGCTGTGCGAGACCCGCGCACTCAGAGAGTTCTTGCGACTGATGCGGTGGTTGAGCGCCAGCGACGAGTTGCTGGTTTCGCCGGTGAACACGTTGCGCTGGCGTACGCGGGT
Organism: Pseudomonas sp. S8; assembly: GCF_050473925.1. NCBI lineage: Bacteria > Pseudomonadati > Pseudomonadota > Gammaproteobacteria > Pseudomonadales > Pseudomonadaceae > Pseudomonas > Pseudomonas sp. S8. The sequence continues at coordinate 5,607,689 of NZ_JBFDVZ010000016.1, read as the reverse complement.
GCCATCGGGCAGCGTGTCGTAGCTGTTGCGGGTGTCGAGCCAGCTGCGGTTGTGGCTGACCACCAGACTGCCGGCGCCATAGTTGTACAAGCCCTGCACATCGGCGCCGGTGCCGTGATCTTCGGTCTGGTAAAGGTTGGCGTAGAGGCTGATGCTGTCCGCCAGGCTCCAGTCGATCGAGCTGCCGTACTGCAACGTATCGCGGACCTGGCGCGCCGACAGGCCGAGGATCACTCGCGGGTGCAACAAATAGTTGAGCGCGGCGCCGGCGGTGAGATCGCCGCTTTGCTGTTCCTCCCAATTGCTCAGCAGTTTGCTTTCCTGCCCGGCGAACACGTTGTAGCGCCAGCGCTCGTCGAGGTTTTGCCAGTTGACCGGTTTGTAGACCAGCTCCTGAGTGGTCGAGGTGGTCTGGCCATCCTCGATCAGACGCACTTCCACCTCATAAATGCCACCGGGCAGCGGCCGGGTGTCGAGGGTCTGCAGACCGGCAGTGACTGACTGGGTGTTGATCAACAGTCCATCGCGATAGATCTCCACCGATGCCTGGCGATTGGCGGTGACGAAAATCGGGTAGACGCTGGGCCGCGGGCTATCGACCGCCAGACTGTCGGAGCTGCCATACATCACGCCGACCGCCGTGTCCGGGCTGGTGCCGAACGAACGGGGCTGGCGGGTCAGGCCTTCGGAATTGGGGGTGAAATAGCCCAGACGGAAAAAACTGCCCTGCAGTTCGCGCTGGGTGTAGAGCTCGTGCACCGCGTGATAGGTCTTGGTGTCCGGCCCGCCGAGGCGCGCCAGCTGCATATTGAAGGACTGGCTCCAGTTGCCGAGACTGGCACTGGCTTCCAGGCCGAAGCGTCCGCCCAGATCCTGATCCTGGCCGCCGTTGAGGTTCAGCTGATTGCGCAACATCAAGCCGTGGCTGCCACCTTCCGGCTGTTCATGAAAACGCTGGACCTGCAGATCGCGCTCGGCGTTTGCAGTGGCGATCGACAGCAGCGAGTTTTGCAGGTTGTAATGCAACTCCAGCAATTGCTCGGGGCACTGTCCGCTGCATTTGCCGAGGGCCACACCGGGTTTGAGAATGCTGGCCCACGTTTGCTGTTCGATCGCGCTGAAACGGCTGTCACTGGTGTCGGTGAAGTCGAGCAAGGTAATGCGATCATCGCGTGACAACACAATCATTGCCTCGCCCAGCGGTTGTTGATCAAGTTCGACACGAACCGCCAAAGGCACATCAAAGAAATGCTCTTCGAAGTCCGCCGGCAGACCTTTCGCCTGAGCCAGCAAACTTCGCGGGGTATTATCGACTGGAGGCGGCGCCGCCAGTACGCTGCTGCTCAAAAGCAACGCAAGCGCAGTCGCGATGGGCGTCATCGGATACATGAATTAATACTCTGATTACCGGAAGTAAAAGCCCGGCCGGGCAACTTGCAAGTTGCAAATCGCCGACCGGTTACGCCACTTGAACAAGTAACGTCAGGTATTGCCGTTCTTACTTAAACCGAAGGTTCGACGACCAGCATGACCACACCGGTGTAGTCGCCTGCGGCCGGTTTGGCACCGGTGGCGCTGATCTTGAACGGTGCGCGATAACGGGTATTGGACTCGGTATCACCCACCACTTCCTGCGAAGTGGTGGTCAGTGTCTTGCCGTTGAGTTCAACCTTCAGATCGATGGTCTGGTTGCCGGCGATGAGCTTCGGCACGCCTTCCAGACGCGCGTGAACCTTGCCTGCGGTATGCAGCACATCGAAGTGGCCGTTGACTTCGCGCATCGAAGCGGTCGCCGGGTTGTAGCTCATGTCCTGATCCTTGTTGACCAGATCGGCATCCACCGGCACCGCATAGAAGTCGTCAGCCGGAACGTGCGCCACGATGCTGATCGAGTGCTTGGCTTCGGTCGCGGCAAACGCCATCGAGGCGCTCATGGCCAATACAGTCAGAGGGGCGGCAAAGGCGAGTTTCTTGAACATCATTGAATACCTGTCTTATATAAATTAGTTGAGTCGTCAACCAGTCAAGGCGAACGGAACAGTCACGAGCAGTCCGTGTTCACCGCTAACTTTCAACGCCGAAGCATGTTCAACCAATTCATCTTCAAAGTAAGCAGGCAACGTCCTGCGACCTTGTAGCCTGGACGCCATTAGATGAGAAAGAAAAAACCACGAAATTCAGGAAAGTTCCTGTCCGACTGTAAGATACAGGCTACAGCGCGCCACCCGAGTGACTGTACGCGCCACAACTTTGCAGCAACTTCCGTCAGACATGTACGACACTTTGCCGGAAATAAAGGGCGAAACAGAACATTAGAGACTCAGCACTAATCTGCGCCTTTGTCGGGGGATTTAATACTGCGTTTTCTTGATCATTTTGCGGTTTTTTTTGGCCGCAGATTCGATCGATCAGGTGTGCACCGTTGGTCAGTCCCCCTTGCACGACAGATAAGATATATCTTAAGTTGTATCTAAACACGACGAGAGAGAAGGAAAATGAGAGACCATCATGCCCCCCATCACCACCGCGAACACGGCGACGGCCGTGACGGCTTCGAAAAACGCCCCGGCCGTGAACGCGGCGGACGCGGCCCACGGGTGTTCGCCCCGGGCGACCTGAAATTGTTACTGCTGGCGCTGATCGCCGAACAGCCCTGCCACGGCTACGACCTGATCCGCCAGATCGAAGGCATGTTCGACGGCGCGTACAGCCCAAGCCCCGGGGTGATCTACCCGACCCTGACTTTCCTCGAAGAAAGCGACCTGATCAGTGGCGACGCCGAGGCCGGCAAAAAACGCTACAGCGTGACCGACACCGGTCGTCTGTCGTTAAGCGAGCAAGCCGTCGCACTGGACGGTGTGCGCATGCGCATCGACGTCAGCAAACGTTCGTTGCGCGGCCATGACCGGCCGCCGGAAATCCACGAGGCCGTGCACAACCTGCGCCATGCCCTGCAAATGCACCACGGGCGCTGGAGCGCCGAAGAAATCCTGCGTGTGCGTGACCTGCTCAACGACACCGCCAAAGCCATCGTCGACGGCCCCGCCGTTCAATCTGCCCCGGAGAAAGCCGAATGACTGCAGTCGATACGCAAACCATTCACCGCGTGATGCACGACATCAAACGCCGCAAGCTCGAAGTGCTGCGCGTGGTCGACCTGACCCCGCGCATGCGCCGCATCACCCTCGGCGGCCCGGAGCTGGCCGGGTTCATCAGCCTGGGCACCGACGATCACGTCAAACTGCTGTTCCCGCAGAGCGCCGAACAGGCTGCAGCGCTGGAGACCATGGTGCTCGGCGCGGGCAAGGACAATGGCCCGATGCCCGAGATGCGCGACTACACCCCGCGTCGCTATGACCTGGAAAAACTCGAGCTGGACATCGACTTCGTCCTCCACGGCGATGGCCCTGCCTCGACTTGGGCCGAACAGGCCCAGCCTGGGCAATTCCTGCACATCGGCAGCCCGCGCGGCTCGATGATCGTGCCAGACATCTTCGACAGCTACCTGCTGATCGGCGACGAAACCGCCCTGCCCGCCATCGCCCGGCGCCTCGAAGGTCTGGCGGCCAATCGCAAGGCGCTGGTGGTGATCGAAGTGGAGAACGGTGCCGAGCAACAGGTGCTGGAGAGCGCGGCGCAGGTCAACGTGATCTGGGTGCTGCGCGAGGGTGGCAAGGACAACCTGCTGACCACCGTCAAACAGTTGCAGGTGCCCAAGGGCAATCTGTATGCATGGGTAGCGACCGAGACCAAAGTCTCGCGGCAGATCCGCCGAGTGCTGCTGGATGAGCATGGACTCAATGAGCAGTTCGTCAAAGCCGTCGGCTACTGGCGCGCGGAAGGTTCCGCAGAAGAGTGATATCCCTTGTAGGAGCTGCCGCAGGCTGCGATCTTTTGATCTTGTTTTTGAACAATCAACGTCAAAAGATCGCAGCCTGCGGCAGCTCCTACAGGTGCTCTAACTTCGTGCAAATCTCCAGCGATCCAGGCCGATCACCAGCAAGCCAATCAGCACAAACCCCACCAATATCCCCCCGGCATTGATGAACACCTGTGCATAACCGAGCAGCGCCACATCAATGAACGGATACGCATACGCACCGAGCAGATGCCCGCGCAGCAACGCGTAAATGAAATACACCAACGGGTAAATCAGCCACAGCGGCAGGTGCCAAAGGCGCAACGTGCCTTTGGGTACGCAAAACCACCAGTAGCCGAGAAACAGCAGCGGCATCACGTCGTGCAGCAGTTCGTCAGCGATAAACTGCCAGCCCTGCGGATGCCACAAATGCCGCAGCAGAATGCTGTAGGCGAGACCGACCACGGCAATGCTCACGGCAATCCCGCTGCTGACCCACGGCTGCAGAAACCAGCGGCGCGCGGCGGATTCACGCCGGGTAACCGCACAGGTCAGCACGCTCGCCACCAAGGTATTGGTCAATACAGTGAAGTAACTGAAGAAGCTCACCAGCCCGCCCAGCAGACTGGCGTCGACACTCAGCCGTGCGAGGAAAATCAGGTACAGCTGAATGCTCAGCCCGGCCCAACCGAGGCTGGCGATGACCGTGATCAGGCGTCGCCGCATAACGGCGTCCATCTCAGAGCGGTCGCTTGGTGCGCATCAGTTTCACGTACAAGCGCTCGACCTTCTCCCGTGCCCAAGGCGTTTTGCGCAGGAACGTCAGGCTCGACTTGATGCTCGGATCGCTCTTGAAGCAGCGGATATCGATACGCTCGGCCAACCCCGACCACTCGTAATGCGCCACCAGCGCATTGAGGATCTGTTCGAGGGTGACGCCATGCAGCGGATCAGGAGAGTGGTCGTTCATGCCAAGCCTTTGGACGGAGTGAAAATGCACAAGCCGCGCACCTTAGCCGAGGGGCCGGTCAGGTGGAAGGCCTTGCATCAAATGTAGGCCAACCGGAGAAGATCGCAGCCTGTGATCCGCGCCACAATGCGCCCGTTTGACGCACTGTTACCGAATCCGAAACGCTGCATGTCTGCAAAAGCCCTTTGTCTTTTTGTTACAGATCATTATCCTGCCGCCCTTCAGCTGAATCGCTTCACTGCCTGCGTCAAATTGAAGCGCTCGGTTCACCCCCAGAAAACATCAAAAAAAGACTGATCCATGCCTGATTTTTCCTTCTCCCGAGACAGCGCTATCTCAGCCCTGCGCCTGCTCGGTGGCTGCACCGCGCTCGGCCTCGCCACCTTCGCTCAGGCGACCCCCGCCTTCGACAGCGACTCACCGTGGATGCTCGGTGACTGGAACGGCACCCGTAGCGAACTCGCGGAAAAAGGCTACGACTTCAAACTCGATTACACCGGCGAAATGGGCAGTAACCTGCACGGCGGCTACGACCACGATCGCACCGCGCGTTACAGCGATCAGTTCGGTCTGGGCACACACCTGGACCTGCAAAAAATCCTTGGCTGGGACGACGCCGAGTTTCAGCTGACCATCACCAAACGCAGCGGCAACAACATCAGCAACGACCGGATCAACGATCCGCGCGTGGGCGGCTTCACCTCGGCCCAGGAAGTCTGGGGCCGTGGCCAGACCACGCGCCTGACGCAGATGTGGTACCAGCAGAAATTCTTCGATCAGAAGCTCGACATCAAGGTCGGCCGTTTCGGTGAAGGCGAAGACTTCAACAGCTTCCCGTGCGACTTCCAGAATCTGGCGTTCTGCGGCTCGCAGGTCGGCAACTGGGTCGGCGGCATCTGGTACAACTGGCCAGTCAGCCAGTGGGCGCTGCGGGTCAAATATCACCTGACGCCAGAGTTGTACGCGCAGGTCGGCGCTTACGAGCAGAACCCGTCGAACCTCGATCGCGGCAACGGTTTCAAACTCAGCGGCAGCGGCACCCAGGGCGCCGTGCTGCCGGTGGAGCTGGTGTGGACGCCAAAGCTCAATGGCCTGCCGGGCGAATACCGCGCCGGTTACTACTACAGCAACGCCAAGGCCTCTGACGTCTATAAAGACCAGAACGGCCAGCCTGCCGCGCTGAGCGGCGAAGCCTATCGCAGCGCGTCGAGCAAGCACGGCGTGTGGTTCGGCGCCCAGCAGCAAATCACCAGCATCGCCAGCGATTACTCGCGCGGCTTGAGCGTGTTCGCCAACGCGACGATGCACGACAAGAAAACCAACGCCATCGACAACTACGTGCAGGCCGGCGTGGTCTACAAAGGCCCGTTCGATGCCCGCGCCAAGGACGACATCGGTTTCGCCCTGGCCCGCGTCCACGTCAACCCGGCCTTTCGCAAAAACGCCGAAGCGAGCAATCAGGCGCACGCCGTCTACGACTATGACGACCCGTCCTTCCTGCCGCCGCAGGACACCGAATACAGCGCCGAACTGTATTACGGCGTGCACGTTGCCAACTGGCTGACCGTGCGCCCGAACCTGCAATACATCCGCCATCCCGGTGGCGTGAACGACGTCGATGACGCGCTGATCGCGGGGATCAAGATCCAGTCGTCGTTCTAAAAAACACTGAAGAAACCTGTGGGAGCTGGCTTGCCAGCGATGGGATTTCACATTCGCCATTATCGTCGGCTGACACTCCGCCATCGCTGGCAAGCCAGCTCGCACAGGGATCGGGAAAAATTCGTTAGCTAGACAAGTTTTTATCTGAACCATACCCGCGCCCAATCGTCATCTAAAGTGACTACAGCGCGGGACTACATAAACGTCACGGAGAATCACACTATGAGCACCGAAAGTGCTTCGAGTCGGGGCCGTCTGCTACCGAGCCTGCTCGGCATTCTGCTTCTACTGATGGGCCTGGCCATGCTGGCCGGAGGGGTCAAGCTGAGCATGCTCGGCGGCTCGCTGTACTACCTGCTGGCCGGTATCGGCATCGCCCTGTCCGGCATTCTGTTGCTGCTGCGCCGTCGTGCAGCGCTGGGCCTGTACGCCATTGTGCTGTTCGCCAGCACGGTCTGGGCCCTGTGGGAAGTCGGTCTGGACTGGTGGCAACTGGTGCCGCGCCTGGCCCTGTGGTTCGTCCTCGGCATCGTGATGTTGCTGCCGTGGTTCCGTCGTCCGCTGCTGCTCAATGGCCCGGCGCCGATGGGCACTGGCGGTCTGAGTGTGGCCGTGGTGCTGGCCGGTGTCACCGCTCTGGCCAGCCTGTTCACTCACCCGGGTGAAACCTTTGGTGAACTGGGCCGCGACACCGCGGACATGACCAGCACCGCACCGCAAATGCCTGATGGCGACTGGCAGGCCTATGGCCGCACCGAATTCGGTGACCGCTACTCGCCGCTGAAGCAGATCACCCCGGCCAACGTCGGCAAGCTGCAAGAAGCCTGGCGCATCCAGACCGGCGACCTGCCGACGGCCGATGACCCGGTCGAGCTGACCAACGAAAACACCCCGCTCAAAGCCAACGGCATGCTCTATGCCTGTACCGCGCACAGCAAAGTGCTGGCGCTGGACCCGGACACCGGCAAGGAAATCTGGCGCTTCGACCCACAGATCAAAAGCCCGGTGGGCTTCAAGGGCTTCGCCCACATGACCTGCCGTGGCGTGTCGTACTACGACGAAGCGGCTTACGCCAAGTCGGAAAACGCCGCGTCCGCCGTCATCTCCGAAGCCGGCAAAGCCGTTGCTCAGGCCTGCCCGCGTCGCCTGTACCTGCCAACCGCCGATGCCCGTCTGATCGCCCTGAACGCCGACACCGGCAAGATCTGCGAAGGCTTCGGCAACAACGGCGTGGTCGACCTGACCCAAGGCATCGGCCCATTCACCGCCGGTGGCTACTACTCCACCTCGCCAGCGGCGATTACCCGTGATCTGGTGATCATGGGCGGTCACGTCACCGACAACGAGTCGACCAACGAGCCATCGGGCGTGATCCGCGCCTTCGATGTGCGCGACGGTCACCTGGTGTGGAACTGGGACAGCGACAAGCCGGACGCCACCGAGCCATTGGCCCCGGGCGAAATCTACAGCCGCAACTCGGCCAACATGTGGTCGCTGGCCAGCGTCGACGAAAAACTCGGCATGGTCTTCCTGCCACTGGGCAACCAGACGCCTGACCAGTGGGGCGCTGACCGCACCCCAGGCGCCGAAAAATTCAGCGCCGGCATCGTTGCCCTCGACCTGGCCACCGGTAAAGTGCGCTGGAACTACCAGTTCACCCACCACGACCTGTGGGACATGGACGTTGGCAGCCAGCCAACCCTGCTCGACATGAAAACCGCCGACGGCGTGAAACCGGCGCTGATCGCCCCGACCAAACAGGGCAGCCTGTACGTCCTCGACCGTCGTGACGGCACGCCGATCATCCCGATCAAGGAAATCCCGGTTCCGCAAGGCGCCGTGAAAGGCGACCACACCGCACCGACCCAGGCCCGTTCGGACCTCAACCTGCTGGCCCCGGAATTGACCGAAAAGGCCATGTGGGGCGCGAGCCCGTTCGACCAGATGCTGTGCCGCATCCAGTTCAAGGAACTGCGCTACGAAGGCCAATACACGCCTCCGTCGGAACAGGGCAGCCTGATCTACCCGGGTAACGTCGGCGTGTTCAACTGGGGCGGCGTCTCGGTCGACCCGGTGCGCCAGATGCTGTTCACCAGCCCGAACTACATGGCCTTCGTCTCGAAAATGGTGCCACGCGAGAAAGTCGCCGCCGGCAGCAAACGCGAAAGCGAAACCGCTGGCGTGCAACCGAACACCGGCGCGCCCTACGCGGTGATCATGCACCCGTTCATGTCGCCACTGGGCGTACCGTGCCAGGCCCCGGCCTGGGGCTACGTCGCCGGTATCGACCTGACCACCGGCAAAGTCGTGTGGAAACGCAAGAACGGCACCAGCCGCGACAGCTCGCCAATCCCGATCGGTTTCACCCTGGGCGTACCAAGCATGGGCGGCTCGATGGTCACCGCGGGCGGCGTCGGCTTCCTCAGCGGCACCCTCGACCAGTACCTGCGCGCCTACGACGTGAACACCGGTAAAGAACTGTGGAAATCGCGTCTGCCGGCTGGCGGCCAAGCGACTCCGATGACCTACACCGGCAAGGACGGCAAGCAATACGTCCTGCTCGTGGTGGGCGGTCACGGCTCGCTGGGCACCAAGATGGGTGACTACGTGATTGCGTACAAACTGCCGGAATAAGTTTTAGCGGCGGTAATAGAAAGGCGATGCTCCGTGAGGGGCATCGCCTTTTTTGTGCCCACCCAATATCCCTGTAGGAGCTGCCGAAGGCTGCGATCTTTTGACTTTGATTTTTAAAAGCCAGATCAAAAGATCGCAGCCTTCGGCAGCTCCTACAGGAAAATGTGCTGGTCTATGGGAAATGTGTTCGTCCTACAAATGCTGGTGATTGCGCGGAGTTTTCCGACAGGTCGCGTCGGTTGTGCCTCGGAAGTTGGCTGGATAGGCTCTGGTGGTCGCTGGAAATTCAGCGGCCGGGCGTCGCGGCCCGAGCAATCCATTCGATTTGATGCATAATCGCCAGCCCAAACGGGAGCGCTCAGGTGCTCTGTGTTTGGTTTGATGGTGGCTGTGCGCGGGATACCTTCGGGTATGCCGAGATTGCCGAATGGCTCGGTCCGCGAACCCGCGTACAGCTGCCACCCTCAGTCGCGTCGCGGCGATTGAGAGTGACAGCCCCACTTCTCATTCGGAGCTTCACCATGATCAAACCCACACCCAATCCCCCCGAAACCTCCCCCTACGAATCCCTCGATTCCAGAAAACTCCACGACGCCGCCGAGCGTGCGCTGTATCACTACCTGAAACCCTCTGCCGCCGCGGTGAGATTCCACAAACCCAGCAGCATGTTCCAGGTCGCCCCCGACATGGACAACGAAAGCCTGCTGGTTCACGCCTGCGAATCACTGGCCCAAGCCAGCCTCATGACCAGCGACATCGCCGCGTACATCGACATCCCGCAGCGCCGGACGATACTGGCCATTCAGCAAATCATCATGCTCGCCGAACTGGCGGTGAACCGAGTGCTGGATAACCACGAAATCTCGCAGTCTCCAACACACAACTAATCCCCTGCTCGCGAAGGCGCCAGCACATTCAATATTCAAGGTGCCTAACCCACCGCTTCGCGAGCAGGCTCGCTCCCACAGGTAAATTGAGTGCATTCAGCCAGAACATGGCCGGCTGTCAGGCCGCCATCGCTGGCAAGCCAGCTCCCACAGTTTTGATTTGTGCATGCCCCATGCGGCGCAGCCGCCCCACTCAAAACAATGAGCGCAAGCTCGAGTACCGCTCTTGATCTCCCACAGGTAAATTGAGTGCATTCAGCCAGAACATGGTCGGCTGTCAGGCCGCCATCGCTGGCAAGCCAGCTCCCACAGTTTTGATTTGTGCATGCCCCATGCGGCGCAGCCGCCCCACTCAAAACAATGAGCGCAAGCTCGAGTACCGCTCTTGATCTCCCACAGGTAAATTGAGTGCATTCAGCCAGAACATGGTCGGCTGTCAGGCCGCCATCGCTGGCAAGCCAGCTCCCACAGTTTTGATTTGTGCATGCCCCATGCGGCGCAGCCGCCCCACTCAAAACAATGAGCGCAAGCTCGAGTACCGCTCTTGATCTCCCACAGGTAAATTGAGTGCATTCAGCCAGAACATGGTCGGCTGTCAGGCCGCCATCGCTGGCAAGCCAGCTCCCACAGTTTGATTTGTGCATGCCCCATGCGGCGCAGCCGCCCCACTCCAGGATGAGCGTTAGCTCGGCTGCAGCTCTTGATCTTGATCCACGGGCGACGTCGGAAGGCTGAGTGGAGGGATTGATCCGGGGGTGGGAGCGCAGCGACCGTTTGGCGAAGCCAAACACAGCGAGAGGAGGTGCAGCGAAGCAAACCGTAGGCGCTGCCCCCGGATCAATCCCGGAGCGAAGGGACCCCGAGCCCCAGCGAGCGGGCCGAACGCAGGAGCAAGCCTTTTTTTGCTTACTTTTTTGAGGCGTTTGTCAAAAAAGTGAGTCGCCGTAAGGGCGAAACCCTAAGTAGCCGTTACCAAAAAAACGGATATACACCCAAAACCCCAAGAACCTGGTCGGCCCAAAGGCCGCCAAGTCCCAAAGCAAACCCTGTCAAAACCCTGAACACACAAGCAGAAACACCGCCCCCCATTGAAACCACCCCAAGCCTGCCCCATCTAAGACCCATACCCCATTGCGCAGGTGCCCCAATGAGCGACCAGCAAGAATTCCCGGACAACCCCGACGACTACACCGAAGCCGAACACATCGAACACCATTCCACCGGCAAAGGCCTCGCCCTGCCCGGCCAGAACCTGCCGGACAAGGTCTACGTCATCCCGATCCACAACCGCCCGTTCTTCCCGGCCCAAGTGCTGCCGGTCATCGTCAACGAAGAACCCTGGGCCGAAACCCTCGATCTGGTCAGTAAATCCGAACACCACTCCCTGGCCCTGTTCTTCATGGACACGCCCCAGGAAGACCCGCGCCACTTCAACACCAAAGCCCTGCCGGAATACGGCACGCTGGTGAAGGTGCACCACGCCAGCCGCGAAAACGGCAAACTGCAGTTCGTCGCCCAGGGCCTGAGCCGCGTGCGCATCAAGACCTGGCTCAAGCACCACCGCCCGCCGTATCTCGTTGAAGTCGAATACCCGCACCAGCCCACCGAGCCGACTGACGAAGTCAAGGCCTACGGCATGGCGCTGATCAACGCGATCAAGGAGCTGCTGCCGCTCAACCCGCTGTATAGCGAAGAGCTGAAGAACTACCTCAATCGCTTCAGCCCCAACGATCCGTCGCCGCTGACCGACTTCGCCGCCGCCCTCACGTCGGCGACAGGCAATGAGCTGCAGGAAGTGCTCGACTGCGTGCCGATGCTCAAGCGCATGGAAAAAGTCCTGCCGATGCTGCGCAAGGAAGTCGAAGTCGCGCGCCTGCAGAAAGAGATCTCGGCGGAAGTTAACCGCAAGATCGGCGAGCACCAGCGCGAGTTCTTCCTCAAAGAACAACTCAAGGTGATCCAGCAGGAACTCGGCCTGACCAAGGACGACCGCAGCGCCGACCTTGAACAGTTCGAACAACGCCTGGAAGGCAAAGTCCTGCCGGCGCAGGTGCAAAAGCGCCTTGAAGAAGAAATGAACAAACTGTCGATCCTCGAAACCGGCTCGCCGGAATACGCGGTCACCCGCAACTACCTCGACTGGGCGACCTCGGTGCCGTGGGGCGTGTACGGCGAGGACAAACTCGACCTCAAACACGCGCGCAAGGTGCTCGACAAACACCACGCCGGCCTCGACGACATCAAGGACCGCATCCTCGAATTCCTTGCGGTCGGTGCCTATAAAGGCGAAATCAGCGGCTCCATCGTCTTGCTGGTCGGCCCGCCGGGCGTGGGTAAAACCAGCGTCGGCAAATCCATCGCCGAATCCCTTGGCCGGCCGTTCTACCGCTTCAGCCTCGGCGGCATGCGTGACGAAGCCGAGATCAAGGGCCACCGCCGCACCTACATCGGCGCGCAACCGGGCAAACTCGTCCAGGCGTTGAAAGACGTCGAAGTGATGAACCCGGTGATCATGCTCGACGAGATCGACAAGATGGGCCAGAGCTACCAGGGCGACCCGGCCTCGGCGCTGCTGGAAACCCTCGACCCGGAACAGAACGTCGAATTCCTCGATCACTATCTCGACCTGCGCATGGACCTGTCGAAAGTCCTGTTCGTGTGCACCGCCAACACCCTGGATTCGATCCCCGGGCCGTTGCTGGACCGCATGGAAGTGATTCGCCTGTCGGGCTACATCACCGAAGAAAAAGTCGCCATCGCCAAGCGCCACCTGTGGCCAAAACTGCTGGAAAAAGCCGGTGTATCCAAAGGCAGCCTGAGCATCAGCGACAGCGCGCTCAAGGCCTTGATCGACGGTTACGCCCGTGAAGCCGGGGTGCGCCAGCTGGAAAAACAGATGGGCAAACTGGTGCGCAAAGCGGTGATGAAGCTGATTGAGGACCCGAAAGCGGTGATCAAGCTCGGGCCGAAAGACCTCGAAGCCTCGCTGGGTCATCCCGTGTTCCGCAACGAACAAGTGCTGTCCGGCACCGGTGTGATCACCGGTCTGGCCTGGACCAGCATGGGTGGCGCCACCCTGCCGATCGAAGCCACACGCATTCACACGCTCAATCGCGGTTTCAAACTCACCGGGCAACTGGGCGATGTAATGAAAGAGTCGGCGGAAATCGCCTACAGCTACGTCAGCTCGCACCTGAAGTCGTTCGGCGGCGATCCGAAATTCTTCGACGAAGCCTTCGTCCACCTGCACGTGCCGGAAGGTGCCACACCAAAGGACGGCCCGAGCGCCGGCGTGACCATGGCCAGCGCCCTGCTCTCGCTCGCCCGCAATCAGCCGCCGAAAAAAGGCGTGGCGATGACCGGTGAACTGACCCTGACCGGGCACGTGCTGCCGATTGGCGGGGTGCGTGAAAAGGTCATCGCGGCGCGGCGGCAGAAGATCTTCGAACTGATCCTGCCGGAGCCGAACCGGGGCAACTTCGAGGAATTGCCGGATTATCTGAAGGAAGGGCTTACCGTGCACTTCGCCAAGCGTTTTGCGGATGTGGCGAAAGTGCTGTTCTGACAGAGCTTTAGCGCCTGACCTGGCGCTATCGCTGGCAAGCCAGCGATGGCGTCAGTTCTGATAACACTGGACTGCCCGACTGTCACACTTTGTCTCATCTTCAGTTATGCTCGCCGTTCGTCGTCAACGTCGGAGCCACTGAGCCTATGTCCCCCACTCGCCTGTTTATCCCCCTCGCCCTTTCTCTGCTGGCAGCCTGCGCCACGCAACCGAAACAGAACGTGACCGTGGAAAAACAGAGCGAATGCCCCGTGCGTCTCACCAACGGACAACACCTGATTGTGATGCTGCCGAGCAATCCCACCACCGGCTACCGTTGGGCGATTCAGGACTCGGCCGGTGGCGTGCTGCGCGCGCTCAGCCCCGAGGTCTACAGCAGTCCGAAAGACTCGGGGATGGTCGGTGCGGGCGGATTCTCCACCTGGCGCTTTCAGGCCTTCGCCACCGGCACCGGGCGCCTGCGCCTGACCTCGCAGCAACCTTGGGAACCGGAAGTTGAACCGGCAGAAACCTTCGACTGCGCGATTTCGGTGAACTGATCGTGGGCTGGCTGATTCTGGCACTGATGGGCGCGGCGACATTTCTCTACGGCGTCAGCACCCATGCGGCGTTGCTGTGCCTGTTGGTCAAACCGTTGCCGGTGCTGGCGCTGCTCGGCTGGCTGCACGATGCACCACCCAGCGACTATCGGCGCTGGATCAGCCTCGGGCTGATTTTTTCTCTGCTCGGTGACGTGTTGCTGGCGTGGCCGGGGGATTTGTTTGTGTTTGGCCTGGGTGCGTTTCTGGTGGCGCATCTGGCGTACCTCAAGGCTTACCTCAGCGATTGCAAACGTCTGGCGCTGTTGCCGCTGGTGCTGGCGCTCGGCGTTGGCGCAGTGTTGCTGGGGATGCTGATTTCCAGCGGTCTTGGGCCATTGCTGGTGCCGGTGGTCGTCTATGGCAGCGCGATCAGCGCCATGCTCTGGCGCGCCCTCGCCCGCCTCGGCACCGACGTGCCCAAGCGCTCGGCGCTGCTGGCGGCGGCGGGTGCGCTGGCGTTCGTGTTTTCAGACAGTGTGATTGGTATTGATCGTTTCGTATCGCCATTCCACGCGGCGCCGTACGTGATCATCCTCAGTTACTGGCTGGGGCAGTGGGGGATCGCCGCTTCGGCGTTTTCCGTGAAACACCGCTAATTTTGTAGTGAGGGGATTTATCCCCGATGGGCTGCGCAGCGGCCCCGAAAGTTGTCATTCAGTTATGTCAGACAGACCGCAGCCACAGGTTTTGGGGCTGCTTCGCAGCCCATCGGGGATAAATCCCCTCGCCACGTCGGACAACCCAAGCATCCCAGCGCCACTTTGGCTAAAATGCCGGCCTTTTCCATCGACACCGCCGGAACCGCCGTGAGCAAAGAACCCGATCGCATTTTCGCCCAGCCGATGGCCCAGGTGCCTGACTTCGCCTTCAACGAGGACGTGGTGCGGGTGTTCCCGGACATGATCAAGCGCTCGGTGCCGGGTTACCCGACCATCGTCGAAAACCTCGGCGTGCTCGCGGCGCAATTCGCCCAACCGAACAGCGTTCTGTACGACCTCGGTGCTTCGCTCGGCGCTGTCACTCAAGCGCTGCGCCGTCACGTGCGCACCGACGGTTGCCGGGTGATCGCGGTGGATAACTCGGCGGCGATGGTCGAACGCTGCCGCGAGTACCTCAACGGTCAGGATTCGATGTTCCAGGAGCTGCTCCCGGTCGAGGTGATCGAAGGCGACATTCTCGCCCTCGAATTCAAACCGGCTTCGGTGGTGGCGCTGAACTTCACCCTTCAATTCATTGCGCCCGAGCAGCGTACCGCGTTGCTGTCGCGCATCCGTCAATCGCTGCTGCCCGGCGGCGCGTTGATTCTGTCGGAAAAGCTGCGCTTCAACGATCCCGAAGAACACGCGCTGCTGACCGATCTGCACGTCGCGTTCAAACGCGCCAACGGCTACAGCGAACTGGAAATTGCCCAGAAGCGCAGCGCCATCGAAAACGTCATGAAGCCCGACAGCCTCGAAGAACACCGCGAACGCCTGCTGGCCGCCGGGTTCTCGAAAGTCGTGCCGTGGTTCCAGTGTCTTAACTTTGCCTCGTTGATTGCCTTGCCATGATTGATCTGTCCCCCCTCGCCCGCCGTCTGGCCGGCACACCGCTGGCCGACTGGGCCAACACCCTGCAAGGGCAACTCGACAAGAAAATGGAGAAAGGTCACGGCGATCTCGAGCGCTGGCAGAGCGCGCTGGACGCTCTGCCGAAGATCCAGCCGACCGAAGTCGACCTGCTCGACGGCCTGAAACTGGACACCGATTGCGACGACGAAACCCGCGCACAAATGCGCACCGCGCTGATGGGCCTGTCGCCGTGGCGCAAGGGGCCGTTCGATCTGTTCGGCGTACACGTCGACACCGAGTGGCGCTCGGACTGGAAGTGGTCGCGGGTCGCCCCGCATCTGGATCTGAAGGGCAAACGCATCCTCGATGTCGGTTGCGGCAACGGCTACTACATGTGGCGCATGCTCGGCGCCGGTGCCGACAGCGTGATCGGCGTCGACCCGAACTGGTTGTTCTTCTGCCAGTTCCAGGCCGTGCAACGCTACCTGTCCGAGCCGAATGCCTGGCACCTGCCGTTCCCGTTCGAAGACCTGCCGCCGAACCTGGAAGGCTTCGACACGGTGTTCTCCATGGGCGTGTTCTACCACCGACGCTCGCCGATCGAGCATTTGCTGGCGCTCAAGGATTGCCTGGTCAAGGGCGGTGAACTGGTGCTGGAAACGCTGGTGGTTGAAGGCGACAAACATCAGGTGCTGGTGCCGGAAGACCGCTACGCACAGATGCGCAACGTGTGGTTCCTGCCGTCGGTGCCAGCGCTGGAGTTATGGCTGCGCCGGGCAGGCTTCACCGACATCCGCTGCGTGGACGTCAGCACCACGACGGTTGAAGAACAGCGCGGTACCGAGTGGATGAAGTATCAGTCGCTGAGCGACTTCCTCGATCCCGAAGATCACAGCAAGACCATCGAAGGGCTGCCGGCGCCGATGCGGGCGGTGATTGTCGCTCGCAAATAAAGCAGAATCTAAAGATCGCAGCCTTCGGCAGCTCCTACATCGATCCCTGTAGGAGCTGCCGAAGGCTGCGATCTTTTGATCTTAATCCCGGTTTGCCCGCCGCGCCCGGAAAAATTCGGTCAACACCGCCCCACACTCCTCCGCCAACACCCCACCTTCATACAGCACCCGGTGATTCAAAAAGCCCTGGGTAAAGAACTGCCCCTGACTCTGCACAATCCCGGCCTTGGGCTCCAGTGCGCCATACACCACGCGAGCAACCCGCGAATGCACGATCAGCCCGGCGCACATGCTGCACGGTTCCAGCGTCACGTACAGCGTGCTGCCCGGCAGGCGATAGTTGTTTACGGCCTGGGCAGCGGCGCGGATCGCGACCATTTCCGCGTGGGCACTCGGGTCGCTGGTGGTGATCGGGCAGTTGTAGCCGCGACCGATGATTTCACCGTCCTGCACCAGTACCGCGCCCACCGGCACTTCGCCGAGGGCGGCGCCTTGGGCGGCGAGATCCAGGGCTTCGCGCATGAAGTCGCGGTCACGGCTGCGGTCGATGATCGCGGCGGGGCGAATCTGGCGCATCACTTCACCTCGATGGCGGCCATCAGGCCGGTTTCCATGTGGTCGATCACGTGGCAATGGAACATCCACACCCCCGGGTTATCCGCCACCAGCGCCACTTGCGCACGCTCGTTCTTGCCCAGCAGATAAGTGTCGGTGAAGTACGGCGTGATCTTGTGCCGGTTCGACGCAATCACCTTGAAGCTCATGCCGTGCAAGTGGATCGGGTGCTGATACTGGGTCATGTTCTTCAGTTCGAAGATGTAGCTCTGGCCCAGCTTCAGGCTGGCAATCGGCCGATCGGCGCAGGTCTTGTCCGTGATGTCCCAGGCCTTGCCGTTGATCTGCCACAGGCTCGGCGGCTTGCCGTTGTCGACATTCACCGACACCGAACCGACCCATTCGAAATTGAAGTTGAGTTTCTCGGCATTCGCCAGATCCGGTTCGGCCACCGGGTTGGCGGGCAAGGCTTTCGGCCACGCGGTCGGCGCATCGTTATTGGCCACCGAGCGCAAGGTCCCCAGACGCACCGGGCCGTTGCGCAGCGATAATTCTTCACCGGCCGGCGGCGCCTTGATCGCCAGGCAGATACGCATGCCCGGCCCCAGCCAGTATTCCTTGCCCAACGGCCGCGGCTCGATCGGGTTGCCGTCCAGCGCATAAATCTGCGCTTCGACGCCGGGGATGTTGATGCGATACGTCAGGGTGTTGTCGAGGTTGAGCAAACGCACCCGGGTGATCTGCCCTGCCGGCAACTCGATCACCGGCGACGGCACGCCATTGATGGTCGACAAGCGTCCCGCCGTACCACCACGCGCCGCTTCCCGGGGGATGCTGAACTCGACGAAATTGCCTTGCTCGTCGATGTGCCAGTTCTTCAGGCTCAAGGTCTTTTCGTACTTGAAACCGGTCGGCTCGCGCTCTTCGACGATCAACGGCCCGACCAGCCCGCGCCCCAGCTCTTCGCTGCTGCTGACATGCGGGTGATACCAGTAGCTGCCGGCATCCGGCACGCGGAATTTGTAATCGAAGTATTCACCGGGCAGCACCGGCAATTGCGAGACGTACGGCACACCGTCCATCTCCAGCGGCAAACGGATGCCGTGCCAGTGAATGGTGGTCGCCACCGGCAGGTGGTTGATGAAACGCACCCGCAGCCACTCGCCCTGACGCACGCGCAACTCGGTGCCCGGCGCCGACGGGCCGAACGCCCACGCCTCGGTCTTGTGCCCCGGCACCAGCTCAACGTCCAGCGGCGCCGCGATCAGCTGATAGTCATGCCCCGCGTCGGCGTCGGCCATCTTGCCCAACCAGTAACGCGACGCGCCTCCCGCTCCGACACCAACGACAACAAGACCGGCCAGGCCACCGAGGATTTGGCGACGGGTAAAGGACATGAACTCAACTACCTCACAAGTCAACGACAGGCCAGCGGCCTGGAAAAGGCGAATACGATACACCTGCAACTGCGAAACAGTAAGGGCGACGCAGAGACGCACGCCGGATCGCTCATGCATATAACTATGTAGTGCACCTCCCCCGAGCGAACGGCTCATGCTCACTGCCCGTTTCTCAAGGAGTGAGAGTGTATGAATCCGAACCAACACCGCCCGCAGCCCAATGCCGCCGACAAGGCTGCCCTCAAAGCCATCGCCACCCGCCTTATCCAGACGTGCCCCAGCCTGCAAGACACCGCTCATGACGTTGCGTCTGACTTGCTGAAAAAATACGGCATCACCGGCCTTGATCCGGACCAGGTGTATTTCCATCGCTTCGCCGAGGCCCAAAGCAGTTCGAAAGCCTTTACGGGGTGGGAGCATGTCCATGCAACGCCAACGTCCTCCATGACGCTGACCCAGTTGGTCATTCACCGCTTTCGCGTCGCCGATCAGGACAACGCCGATCTGCTCGACGTGTATGCCGGTTTCTATACCGCAGGTCCCAATCCAGGCACGTTCGACGAACGCAACGAAGTGCGCCTGCACGGTAACGAGGTGTTGCGGGACTTCTGGAGCATTGACTTCAGTTCGCTGTACAACGAACGGCTGACGACGTTCTGGGACGATTCCGGCACTGACTTCCGTACCCTGGCCAAGTGCAACTTCCTCATCAGCGCCCTTCGGGCAAGGGACAAGCGCCAGTTGAGCGATGAGGATTTCCAGTTCGTCACCGAAGCGGCCATTGGCCCGCTCACCTGGCCGGTCAGTCTGCAATTGTTGCAAACACAGTCCCCGGGCACTGACTGTGTTCGTACCCTGGATGTCGCCGGCTACGTGGCCACCAACGTCCTTCGTTTTATCGCGCCCAAAGGCCGGCAAATCGTCTATCTGCCCGGCGAAACCGATGCCTTCCAGACGTTGGAAACGGCCACCGACATGCACTTCTGGATGTTGCAGCGGATGAACAAGGACGCAACGCGTCAGGTGTTCATGTCGCATTTCTGCCTGGCTGATCGACAACGTATTGCAGAGGACATTACCGATCTGATGAATCGCCTGGTCAGCACCTGGGGCAAATACGACCATCATTTGATCAACCAGGAAAACCGGATCATTCGCGGCGACGTTTTCAGCTGGCTGCGAGACTCGACCCAAAGCGCGATGTTCGCCGAGGCCGCACTGTCACTGACCTCCAATGGCGATCTACGGAAAAAGCTGTGGATCGGTTACCTCAGCGCCGGTGTGAAAGTACTTGGCCCGATGGCAGTCGTCGGCTGGCCCATTGCACTGCCGGTGATCGGCGCCAGCATCGCCAACCTGGGGTTGAACATTGATCAGGCCGTCAACGCCAGGACTGCCGAAGAGCGCAAGGCGGGCATCCTCGGCGCGGTACTGAGCGGTATCGACATGCTGTTCAACTTGCTCGTCCTCAAAGGCCCTGGTTCGCTCGAAGAAGTCGGCCCCGAAATCGATGCCGCCGAAGCGAAAGAAATGTCTGATCTGAAGGAAACGACACAACCGGCCCAAGCTTCCGGGCCGACACAGAGCGAAGCCAGCGTTGAAGCGCCGGCCAGTCCCGAATCGACGGTGAAGGTGCCGCAAACCTTCAAAATCGATGTGCCACTGAGCGAAGACACACTGATTCGCGAACCGGGAAAATTTCAGGGTACCTACCGGCTTTCTTCCAACCCTTCATCTGCGATCAAGCTCAACGACAGTGCGTACTACGTGCGTTACGAAGCCAATTTAAATGGCCGAGGTCATTGGGCGATCATCGATCCGGCCAATCCCGATGCGTTTTCCGGCTCCATTCCAGTGCGATTGAGCCCTGCGGGCCAATGGGAAATCGCTCCGCGACTTGGGCTGAAGGGCGGCATGATCCTGCCGTCCGCTCCCGGTGCGGCTGCAACCAGTGAGCCCGCCGTCGAAGAATGGGCACGAATACCGGGTATTCATGTGCCCGGCCTCGAAGACCCGCAAATGAGGTCTTGGGCACTCGGCGGCCCCGATGTGCGCAATCTGTACAGGCGCATGTGGACCCTCGGCGACATCGACGTACGCAGTGTCGTCGGTATCGATGAAAATACCGTTGGCAACCGCAGTGTGATGATGTCCCCGACCGACGAGTTCACGGAGTCCTTGAGCGAATTCGAACTGGATCAGGAAGAGCCCCGCAACACGCTAATCAGCGATGCGCGAGCCTACTACGAGCTCAATCCACCGACGCCTCGCCTCGCGGCACCGGCACGGGTGATTAATACGACAACCGACCTGCTCGACATTGCCTTTGCGGAAAAGCCGGGACTGATCGTTGGCGAGCATCGCGGCAGTATCGGCAGCAAACAGTTCCTGATCGAAAACATGCCCGCCCTGGCTCACCGTGGCGTGAAGACCCTGTACTTGCAGGAACTGCTGGCCAACGTCAATCAGCTCGACCTCGACACCTTTGCCAGAACCGGCGAAATGCCCGAAGAGCTGGAAAACTATCTGAGAAAACTCGACATCAAGGCCGGTAACGATCCCGAGGGCAAATTCAATCTGCTGGCCTTGGTCAAATCTGCCAATGCCCAGCGCATCCGCGTTCAAGCCATCGACATGACAACGACCTACAACATCAATGAAGACATCCTTACCCGAAATCCAGACAGCTTGATGATGAGGAAGTTTTTTGCCAGCGAAGTCATCCGGTTCAATGAAGAATCAAAAGGGCCGGCCAAATGGATTGCCTTGGTTGATCAGGAACACATGACAAGTTTCAGAGGCTATCAGGGTATCAGCGAACAGACCGACGCCATGAGCGTACGCATCAATGACGTGACACCCGGTCAGGCACAGCCCATCGGCGCCGATCCCGGATTAGCGGTGGAATACGCAGACTATCCGGACTCGCCTGTCGAGGAAGAAGGGTCGGATATCACTGGCTTCGACCATATCCGAGACAGCATCAAGGGCGACTGGCGTGTACAAATGCAAACCCCATGGGCCTACCGAACGCCACAAGATCTTCGCGCGCTGTTGCCGGAACCGGGAATGTTCACCTTTCAACGGTACCGAAGCAGCATCCTCGTGGTTTATCGCAACGCCAACCATCAAATGGCGGACAGCGTGATCAGAATGACTCCGGGCGGCAGGATGAATCTGGACACTCCGCTCGGGCCAATCCACGATTCCATGACGGTGGATAACCTCGCTGAACTGAAACAGGCATTGATCGAAAAAGGCCTGCAGCCGATGGGCTGGCCTGAAGTCGCTGGCGAAGCACAAGGCGTGACATCGCTGCTGGAGGACCTTGCGCAAGTGCGTCCCGAGATTCAACGACCGACTCCACCCGAGCACTGGCAAGCCAATGAACTGCTGGAAGGGAATACGCCCGGCAGCGAACCCGGAAAGTTTCAGGGTATCTATCGCCTCAATGCCAACCCGTCCGCTGCCATCATGCTCAATGACACCGCGTATTACGTGCGTTACGAAGCCGATATCAACGGCGGTGGGCATTGGTCGATCATCGACCCGGCGAATCCCGAGCGCTTTTCAAATTCGATCCCGGTGCGTCTGAACGCCGAGGGAGAATGGGAAACGATGCCTCGCGGCGGACTCAGGGGCGGTGGCAAGACATCCCTGACTCAGGGGGCGAGCTCGACCGGCATGGCCGAGCGTGGCATGACGCCGCTACCGGTATCGCAATACGATATGCCGCCGCAACTGAAGTCGGCGTTGAAAAAAGGCGCCGCCGGAACTGACACCGACGCACTGCGTGATGCCTACGACAGCCTGAGAGAGTCCGATCCTTACCGGGACTTCAAAGCCGTCAGAAAACGCCTCTATCGAGATGCCTTGCGCTTCTATCGCGAACTCGAGCTTCCCCGACGCCCGCCCGCACCCGCGCTGAATCACGATGCCAGCGCCGGAGAGATCGTCGAAAAGCTTCTCGAACATGCCCGAGGACTGGTTATTGGTGAATCTCACAGTGAGATCGGCGCTAAACAATGGCTGATCGAAAACATGGAGGTGCTGGCCAGCCACAACGTGAAGACGCTCTACATGGAACACTTGTTGACCGACTTCCATCAGGCCGCGCTGGATTCCTACCTGCAAACCGGACTCATGCCAAAGTCGCTGGAAAGCTATCTGAAGGTGCTTGATATCGGACAAATGACCGATCCCCTTGAACGTTATACGTTTCTTGAAGTGGTCA
Organism: Pseudomonas sp. S8; assembly: GCF_050473925.1. NCBI lineage: Bacteria > Pseudomonadati > Pseudomonadota > Gammaproteobacteria > Pseudomonadales > Pseudomonadaceae > Pseudomonas > Pseudomonas sp. S8. The sequence continues at coordinate 5,584,839 of NZ_JBFDVZ010000016.1, read as the reverse complement.
AGGCGGCAGCAAAACAGCGAATCCATGTGCAGGCGATCGATTGCATGGCGAGCTATAGGCTCAACGGCATGACGCCCATCGCGGGCGAAGAACACTTCGTTGACGAAAACGCGCGACAAAAAATGATGAACTACTTTGCCAGGACGATCATTCGTACCGACCAGACCGCGCGAGGTGCACACAAATGGGTGGCACTGATGGGTAATTCTCACTCCAATACCTTCGAAGGCGTGGCCGGGGTGAGCGAGCTGGAGGAAGCCATCGGTATTCGCGTTGAAGATGTCGCCGAAGGCACCTCTGGCGGACTCGAAATCGACCCTGGAAAAATCCTGCTGGCCGGCGATAGCCTGAAGGGCCGTAGCGCACTGGTCCGGGGAGACTTTCGCCTGCAGATGGAAACTCCGTGGTCTGCTCAGACCATGGCAGAGTTCGAAACGCTGTTGCCTCGTTACGGCATGTACTCACTAAAACAACAACCGCGCATGATTTTTCTGGTACATCGCAGCCGCAGCAAAGAACTGGTCCGCACGCTGATCGAGACCGATGGAGACCGTTTTTATATCGAGCGCCCGAACTGGCCCTCGGTGAGCGGGAAACGCTACGGCAGTATCAGAGAACTGTTACAGGGACTGAACAATATGGGGCTGAGGTTAGCGGGTTGGTCTAAACCGCTTTAATCGGCAAACAAAAAAGCCGTGTGAAATGATTTCACACGGCTTTTGAAGTGCCAGCGTTCAAGCCATCAGACTTGGTGCGGGATCACTCCCACTCAATCGTCGCCGGCGGCTTGCTCGACACGTCGTAGGTAACGCGCGAAATGCCTTCGATTTCATTGATGATCCGGCCGGAGACGGTTTCCAGCAGTTCGTAAGGCAGGTGTGCCCAACGAGCGGTCATGAAGTCGATGGTTTCCACGGCACGCAGGGCCACGACCCAGGCGTAACGACGGCCATCGCCGACCACGCCAACCGATTTCACCGGCTGGAACACCACGAAAGCCTGGCTGACCTTGTGGTACCAGTCGGCCTTGCGCAGTTCTTCGATGAAGATGTGGTCGGCACGACGCAGCAGGTCGGCGTATTCCTTTTTCACTTCACCGAGGATGCGTACGCCCAGGCCCGGGCCCGGGAACGGGTGACGGTAGACCATGTCGTACGGCAGGCCCAGTTCCAGACCCAGACGACGGACTTCGTCCTTGAACAGTTCGCGCAGTGGCTCGACCAGTTTCAGGTTCATCTCTTCCGGCAGGCCGCCCACGTTGTGGTGCGACTTGATCACGTGCGCCTTGCCGCTTTTCGCGCCAGCCGACTCGATCACGTCCGGGTAGATGGTGCCCTGCGCCAGGTACTTGATGTTGTCCAGCTTGCAGGATTCGGCATCGAACACGTCGATGAAGGTACGGCCGATGATCTTGCGCTTCTTCTCTGGATCGGCTTCGCCGGCCAGATTGTTGAGGAACTGCTCTTCGGCGTTGGCGCGGATCACCTTGACGCCCATGTTCTCGGCGAACATGGCCATCACTTGCTCGCCTTCGTGCATACGCAGCAGGCCGTTGTCGACGAAGACGCAGGTCAACTGATCGCCGATGGCTTTGTGCAGCAGCGCCGCAACCACCGAGGAGTCAACACCGCCGGACAGGCCCAGCAGCACGTTGTCGGTGCCGACCTGTGCGCGGATGTTGGCGATGGCGTCTTCAGCGATCTTCGACGGCGTCCACAGGGCTTCACAGCCGCAGATGTCCAGTACGAAGCGCGACAGGATACGGCCGCCCTGCTTGGTGTGGGTCACTTCCGGGTGGAACTGCACGCCGTAGTAAGCGCGCTCGTCGTTGAACATGCCGGCGATCGGGCAGCTCGGGGTGCTGGCCAGAATGTGGAAGTCTTCCGGCATCTTGGTGACCTTGTCACCGTGGCTCATCCATACGTCGAGGCCGAACAGGCCGTCGGCGTCGATATGGTCTTCAATGCCGTCGAGCAGGCGGCTCTTGCCGACCACGTCAACGCGGGCGTAACCGAACTCACGCAGTTCGGAACCTTCAACCTTGCCGCCCAGTTGCTCGGCCATGGTCTGCATGCCGTAGCAGATACCGAAGACCGGCACGCCCAGGTCAAACACCGCCTGCGGGCAGCGCGGGCTGTTGGCTTCGTGTACGGACTCGGGGCCGCCGGCGAGGATGACGCCTTTAGGCGCGAATTCGCGGATCGCATCTTCGTCCATGTCGAACGGGTGCAGCTCGCAGTACACGCCGATCTCGCGCACGCGGCGGGCGATCAGTTGGGTGTATTGCGAACCGAAGTCGAGGATCAGGATGCGGTGAGCGTGAATGTCGAGGGCCATGATTCAGTCTCGTCTTAAGTAATTCAGAAACAGTCGTGATTCAGAAACAACTCGGGGCTGAATAAAACAGCCCCGGTTGCTTGATGATTTGCTTGAAGCCTCAACCTACGCGGTAGTTTGGCGCTTCTTTGGTGATCTGCACGTCGTGAACGTGGGATTCGGCCATGCCGGCACCGGTGATCCGCACGAACTCAGGCTTGGTGCGCATTTCTTCGATGTTGGCGCTGCCGGTGTAACCCATCGAGGAACGCAGACCACCCATCAATTGGTGAATGATCGCCGTCAGGGTGCCTTTGTACGGCACACGGCCTTCGATCCCTTCCGGAACGAGCTTCTCGGCGCCTGCCGAGGAGTCCTGGAAGTAACGGTCGGAAGAACCTTGCGCCTGAGACATGGCGCCCAGCGAACCCATGCCGCGATACGCCTTGTACGAGCGGCCCTGGAACAGTTCGATCTCGCCCGGGGCCTCTTCGGTACCGGCAAACATCGAACCCATCATCACGCAGGAAGCACCAGCGACGATGGCCTTGGACAGGTCACCGGAGAACCGGATGCCGCCGTCGGCGATCAACGGCACACCAGTGCCTTCAAGGGCAGCGGCGACATTGGCGATGGCACTGATTTGCGGTACGCCGACACCGGCGACGATACGGGTGGTGCAGATCGAGCCAGGGCCGATACCGACCTTGACCGCATCGGCGCCCGCTTCGGCCAGGGCCTTGGCGGCTGCGCCGGTGGCGATGTTGCCGCCGATCACCTGCACTTCAGGGAAATTCTCTTTGACCCAGCGAACGCGGTCGATCACGCCTTTGGAGTGACCGTGTGCGGTGTCGACCACCACCACGTCCACACCGGCGTTGACCAGCGCGGCAACGCGGTCACCGGTGTCTTTACCGGTACCGACGGCAGCGCCCACGCGCAGACGACCTTGATCGTCCTTGCTGGCCAGCGGGTAGGCCTTGGCTTTTTCGATGTCTTTAACGGTCATCATGCCTTTGAGGGCAAACTTGTCGTCGACGATCAGGACTTTTTCCAGGCGGTGCTTGTGCAGCAGCTCGCGGACTTCGTTCTTGTCGGCGCCTTCACGCACGGTGACCAGACGCTCTTTAGGCGTCATCACTTCGCGGACGGTGGCTTCCAGACGGGTTTCGAAGCGTACGTCACGGGAAGTGACGATGCCGACCAGGTCGCCATCGTGCAGCACCGGAACGCCGGAAATGTTGTGCAGGCGGGTCAGTTCGAACAGGTCACGCACCGTGGCATCAGCCTCGATGGTGATCGGATCTTTCACGACGCCGGCTTCGAACTTCTTGACCTTGCGCACTTCGGCAGCTTGCTGCTCGATGGTCATGTTCTTGTGGATGATACCGATACCACCTTCCTGAGCCATGGCGATTGCCAGGCGGGCTTCAGTGACGGTGTCCATGGCGGCAGAAACCAGAGGAATATTCAGCTCGATGCCACGGGTAAGGCGGGTCTTGAGACTGACTTCGTTAGGAAGCACCTCGGAATAACCGGGCACTAGGAGAATGTCGTCGAATGTCAGAGCTTCTTGGCTGATACGCAGCATCGCGGGGGCTCCCGAGCGGGAAAATGGAAGCGCGCCATTATAGTCAGACACCCCCTGCTGTTCAATGTAAAACTCAGCTTAATTGATGTACGGGGCCTGCTGTTTTCTGTAGGAGCTGCCGCAGGCTGCGATCTTTTGATCTTGGCTATAAAAAACAACGTCAAAAGATCGCAGCCTGCGGCAGCTCCTACACGTTCAAAGTTCGACTTTTACCCAACTGACAGGTTGATCGAGCCAATCGGCGAACTCATCGATAAAGCTCTGCTTGAACCCCGCTTCCAACCAGTTGTTGAAGATAAATCCCAGGTTGGAAAACGCGCATTCCTGCAAGTACAGAAAGCCGTTGATGTCGTCTTCATGCCCGCACTCCGGGCAGGTGAAGTTGTCGGTGCGGCCTGGAAACCAGTCTTCGAGGCTTTCGAACAGCGCTTCGCCGACTTCGCGGCGGCATTCGGCGCACCCGGCCTCCTCGAGAAAGCCTTTGGCCGGCGTGTAGATGCAGCGTTTGACGATGATCTCCAGACCATTGATCGGCTCGCCAAAAGGCAATGCCTCGGGGTGCAGCACCACCGCACGTGCGCCGTCGGCAATCGCGTACGCCATGCGATTGCCGGTGCGACCGCAGGTGCTCAGCTCTTCCTTGACAATATTCTTGCGTACCAGCCAGCGCAGAATCGCCCGGGCCCGGGGTTCGTGAACCGGCAGGGTGGAGATTTTCGGGACGATGATGCTTTGCGAATTCATGGAAAATCCTGCGGTATGGCTTCTGACGCCTTCGCGGGCAAGCCCGCTCCCACAGGGATATGCATTCCAATGTGGGAGCGGGCTTGCCCGCGAAGGGGCCCTAAAGGCCGGCAGCTTAATCCCTGACGAAATCCGGTCAAGTACTGAAATAGCGCCCGATCAACGCAATCCCGCTGGCCAGCACCAGCCAGGTCACCAATCGTACAAACGCTTCACGCGACAACCGCATGGTCAAGCGCCGCCCGATCCACAGGCCCAGCGCCATGGCCGGCAGCAGACAAACCGCCAGCATCAACAAGGGTAGCTCGGCATACACCCCGGCGAGGGCAAACAGGCTCAAACGCACCACGGTGCTGCAACTGATCAGCGCACTTTGCGTGGCCCGCGCCGCGTCTTTCGGCAGGCGACTGTTGAGATAGATCGCATATAAAAAGCCACCACTGCCAAACAACGCCCCAAACAATCCGCCGACCGTGCCCATCGGCAGTGCCCACGCGGCGGACAACTGCGTCGGCCGGGTTTTCACCCACAGGCTGTAAACCGCATAAGTGCTGATGAACAGCCCCATCAACAGCAGCAACAGGTCGGATTTGAGGTTGAGCAGGAAAATCACCCCCAACGTGCACCCCACCGCCATGCACGGCAGCAGCCGCAACAACTCGGGCTTGGCCACATCCCGGCGCGAGGGCAGCAGGTTGCCGAACGCCGCGACGAAATCCAGCAGCACCAGCAGCGGCACGATTTTCGACAACGGCATGAACAGAATCAGAATCGGACCCGCGACCAGTGCGGTACCGAACCCGGCAATCCCGAACACGATATAGGCCAGTGCGATTCCCAGTCCGATCACCACCCAGCCGCCTGCGCCCCATGTCCATTCGCTCAACAACCCAACCACACTCATTGATCCACTTCCTTTATAAGCCTGAGATGACTTTAGCCAGCGCCAAGCCTTGCGACTAATATGATCAAACTCGCTCACCCATCTCGAAAAGGCATACCTGGTGCTTTCAACCCGTCAACTGCGCTACTTCGTGGAAATCGCCGACTGTGGCAGCTTCAGTGCAGCGGCTGAACGCTTGTTCGTCGCGCAATCGGCGCTGAGCCGGCAAATCAAGGACATGGAAAGCCGCCTGCAAACGCCGCTGTTCGAACGCACCGCGCGTCAGCCAAGACTCACGGCGGCCGGCGAGGCTTTTTTGCCGCGGGCCAGAAACCTGCTCAATGAACTGAGCAAAGCCAGCGCGATGGCGACCGAAGTCGGCAACGGGCAAGTGGGCACTGTGCGCCTGAGTCATTCCAGCACCGTGTCGATCAGCGGACATTTATTACGTCGGATCAGCACTTATCTCGATCAGCAGAATGGCGTGTCGCTGGACATCGGCAAGCTGTCCTCCGAGGCGCAGCTTGAGGAACTTGCCGAAGGACGTCTGGACATTGGTTTGTTGCGCTTGCCGGTGTTGCGTCAGCGTGAGGGCATTCACATGGTGCCTTTATTCACCGAACGCCTGCTATTGGCGGTACCGAATGAACATCGATTGGCTGACTCACCCGCTGTCGAACTGGCGCAACTGAAAGACGAGCCGTTTATCTCGATCCCGCATCCGCAACGTGGCGGACTCAGTTATCTATGTGCCGACCTGTGCATGCGTCAGGGCTTTTTTCCCAAAGCGGCGCGGGTGATGTCACGCAAGACGACGCAGTTGCAGTTGATCCAGGCCGGATTCGGCATCGCCCTGCTGCCCGAATCAATGCAGGACATCGCCCCCGGCGGCGTACGATTTCTGCCGCTGAGCGATCCCGATTGCCAAAGCACCGTCGCCCTCGCCCACCGGCAAAACCCCACCCCACTGACTCAACACTTCATCAACACCTTCACAACCCCCTGTAGGAGCTGACGAGTGAAACGAGGCTGCGATCTTTCGATCTTGCCCTCCAAAAAAAGATCAAAAGATCGCAGCCTGCGGCAGCTCCTACAGGGATTCGTGTATTGCGTCGGAAATTAGCTTTAAACTGCGGCCCATGATTAAAGATCCCTTTGCAAGGCTCGGCCTTGACCGAGAAGTCCTGACCGTCAGCCAGCTCAACGGCCGCGCACGGGTGTTGCTCGAAGACGTGTTCAGCAACATTTGGGTCGAAGGCGAAATCTCCAACCTCGCCCGCCCGGCGTCCGGCCACGTGTACTTCACCCTCAAGGACAGCGGTGCACAGGTGCGTTGCGCGCTGTTTCGCAATAACGCAGCGCGGGTGCGTCAGGCGCTGAAGGACGGCCTGGCCGTGAAGGTGCGCGGCAAGGTCTCGCTCTTCGAAGGTCGTGGCGACTATCAACTGATTCTCGACACCGTGGAACCGGCCGGTGACGGTGCGCTGCGCCTGGCCTTCGATGCGCTGAAAGAAAAGCTCAGCGCCGAAGGCCTGTTCAGTGCCGAACGCAAAGTGCCGCTGCCGGCACATCCGCAACGCATCGGCATCGTCAGTTCGCCGACCGGCGCGGTGATTCGCGACATCATCAGCGTGTTCCGCCGCCGGGCGCCGCAGGTGCAACTGACGCTGATCCCCACCGCCGTGCAGGGCCGCGAAGCCACTGCACAAATCGTCCGCGCGCTGAAAATGGCTGATGCCCGGGGTTTCGACGCGCTGATCCTCGCCCGTGGCGGTGGCTCGCTGGAAGACCTCTGGTGTTTCAACGAAGAAGCTGTGGCGCGCGCGGTCGATGCCTGCGTGACGCCGATTGTCAGCGCCGTCGGGCATGAAACCGACGTGTCGATCAGTGACTTCGTGGCCGACGTGCGCGCTCCAACGCCCTCCGCTGCCGCCGAATTGCTCGCCCCGGATTCGAGTCACCTGATCCGTCAGGTGGAAAGCCTGCAGCGGCGTCTGGTGATGCGCATGCGCGACCGTTTGATGCGCGATCGCCTGCGCCTTGAAGGCATGGCCCGTCGCTTGCGTCATCCCGGCGAACGTCTGCGTCAGCAAGCGCAACGTCTGGATGACCTGGACATGCGCATGCGCCGCGCCTTCGAGCGCCAGCTCAATACCCGCCGCGAACGCCTGATCCGTCTGGAAACCCGCCTCGCCGGGCAACACCCGGGACGCCAACTGGCGATGCTGCGCCAGCGCCTCGACAGCCTCGCCGAACGCCTGCCGCGAGCCATGCGCGAAGGCCTGAAAAGCCGTCGCCTGCAACTGCACAGTCAGATGCAGACGCTGCATGTGGTCAGTCCGCTGGCGACTCTGGGCCGTGGCTACAGCATTCTGCTGGATGAACGCGGCCACGCGATTCGCAACGCCGCGCAAACCCACACCGGCCAGCGTCTGAAAGCCAGACTGGGCGAAGGCGAACTGCAAGTGCGCGTCGAGGACAATCACCTGACGCCTGTCACCCTCTCTTTACTGGACTGATCCATGCCGCGCTTTTTCGCTCCGTTATTGCTGCTGTGCCTGACCACCTTCAACGCCCACGCTGACAGCTACATCACCCGCCTGCTGAACAAACCGGTGCCGGGCGGCGTGGCGGTGGTTGATCTGGGCAGCGCCGCGCAGCCACCGAAAGCCACCTATCAAGGCAAACCGGTGCTGGTGGTGAAAGAACAGAACAACTGGCTGGCGATTGTCGGCGTGCCGCTGACGGTCAAACCCGGCAGCCAGCAGATCAGCAGTGGCGGGCGCAATCTGCCGTTCACCGTCGGCAACAAGAAATACCCGGAACAGCACATCACCCTGAAGAACACTCAGCAGGTCAATCCGAATCCGGCCAACCTCAAGCGCATCGAGGGTGAGCTGGCCGAGCAGATCAAGGCTTACCGCAGTTTCAGCCCGAACACCCCGAGCAACCTGTTGCTGGACAAACCGGTCAACGGGCCGCTGTCGAGCAAGTTCGGCGTGCGTCGCTTCTTCAATGGCGAAGAACGCAACCCGCATGCAGGCCTCGACTTCGCGGTGCCGGCAGGCACGCCGATCAAGACCCCGGCGGCGGGTAAAGTGATCCTCACCGGCAACTACTTCTTCAACGGCAACACAGTGTTTGTCGATCACGGGCAGGGCTTTATCAGCATGTTCTGCCACATGTCGAAAATCGATGTGAAGGTCGGCGATCAACTGGCCCGTGGTGCAGTGGTTGGCAAGGTCGGCTCGACCGGGCGGGCGACCGGGCCGCACATGCACTGGAACATCAGCCTGAACGATGCGCGGGTGGATCCGGCGATTTTCATTGGTGCATTCCAGCCCTGAATTATGTATTGAGGCCAATGGCCTCTTCGCGGGCAAGCCCGCTCCCACAGGTTTCTCGGGTGTACATAATATTCGTGTACGACACGGACACTGTGGGAGCGGGCTTGCCCGCGAATGCGATCTATCCAATCCGAAAATACTACTGACACCCGCCCAACATCAATTGCGCCCCAATCTGACCTTACGCAAACATCGACAAGAACCACCGAATTACACGCAATAAAATTCTGCAAAATCCAGTATTTCGAGTATTCCTCTCAATTTTTTTCGACTGCTTGCCATCCTCTCCCCTCGCGGTTAGGGTTGAAGGCATGAAAACCTCTCACACCCTTATTCAGCTTCGCCAGCACCGCAGTCTGTGCCTCGTCAGCGCACGACTGCCGGGCTGAATCGCTGCGCCTCGTCCCAAGCGTTTTCCCGAACATTCGTTCCACCGGCAGGCCGCCTCTTTTCGGCCCAGACAATAAGGAATTTCCCGATGAGCATGCTCAAAGACCCGTCTTCGAAATACCGCGCGTTTCCCGTCATCAACCTGCCGGATCGCACCTGGCCGTCGAAAACCATCGACGCCGCGCCGATCTGGTGCAGCTCCGACCTGCGTGACGGCAACCAGTCGCTGATCGAGCCAATGGACGCGGTGAAAAAGCTGCGCTTCTGGAAAACCCTCGTGCAAGTCGGCGTGAAGGAAATCGAAGCCTCGTTCCCGGCCGCTTCGCAGACCGACTTCGACTTCGTGCGTACCTTGATCGAAGAAGGCCACATCCCGGACGACACCACCATTCAGGTGCTGACCCAGGGCCGTGAAGACTTGATCGAGCGCACCTTCGAATCCCTGCGCGGGGCGAAGAAAGCCATCGTTCACCTGTACAACGCCACCTCGCCGTCTTTCCGTCGCATCGTCTTCAACCAGGACAAGGACGGCATCAAGGCCATCGCAGTGAACGCCGCCAAGCTGTTCGTCAAATACGCGGCGATGCAGCCGGACACCGAGTGGACGTTCGAATACTCGCCGGAAACCTTCAGCGCCACCGAGCTGGAGTTTGCCAAGGAAGTCTGTGACGCGGTGATCGAGGTCTGGAACCCGACTCCTGAGCACAAGATGATCCTCAACCTGCCAGCCACCGTTGAATGCGCGACGCCGAACGTCTATGCCGACCAGATCGAATGGTTCGGCCGCAACATCAACCGTCGTGACAGCGTGATCATCAGCCTGCATACCCACAACGACCGTGGCACCGGCGTCGCCGCCACCGAGCTGGGCCTGATGGCTGGTGCGGATCGCGTCGAAGGCTGCCTGTTCGGCAACGGCGAGCGCACCGGTAACGTCGACCTCGTTACTGTCGCACTGAACATGTACACCCAGGGCGTTGACCCTGAGCTGGACTTCTCCGATATCGACGGCGTGCGCAAAGTCGTCGAAGAGTGCAACCAGATTCAGGTGCACCCGCGTCACCCGTACGTCGGCGACCTGGTCCACACCGCATTCTCCGGCTCGCACCAGGACGCGATCCGCAAGGGCTTCGCCCAGCAGAAACCGGACACCCTGTGGGAAGTGCCGTACCTGCCGATCGACCCGGCCGACATCGGTCGCAGCTACGAAGCGGTGATCCGCGTCAACAGCCAGTCGGGCAAGGGCGGCATCGCCTACTTGCTGGAGCAGGAATACGGCATCAGCCTGCCACGTCGCATGCAGATCGAGTTCAGCCAGGTGGTGCAGCGTGAAACCGACCGCCTCGGCCTGGAGATGACCGCCAAGCAGATCCACTCGCTGTTGATCAGCGAATACCTGCAAGCCAACACGCCTTACGCGCTGGTCAGCCACCGCCTGCAGGAAGAAAACGGCAACAGTGCCGTTGAAGTGGAAGTGGCGAGCAAGGGTCAGGGCGAAACCAACCTGCACTGGCGCGGCAAGGGCAACGGTGCGCTGGAAGCCCTGGTGGCCGGCCTGCCGATCCCGGTGGAGATCATGGACTACAACGAACACGCCATCGGCGCAGGCACCAACGCCAAGGCAGCGGCTTACATCGAGCTGCGCGTGAACGGTGAACGTGCGGTGCACGGTGTGGGCATTGATGAAAACATCACCACCGCCAGCTTCAAGGCGCTGTTCAGTGCCCTGAACCGCTCGCTGAGCCAGCCTGAGGCGAAAGCAGCTTAAGCCTTCGCTGACATGCAAAAGGCCCCGGAGTGTGAACTCTGGGGCCTTTTTGTTTAGATCAAAAGATCGCAGCCTTCGGCAGCTCCTACATCGGGACAGCGTACATCCTGTAGGAGCTGCCGCAGGCTGCGATCTTTGGCTTTTCAGGTGAACTCGAAGGTATCCGCATCCAGATTCGCCGGAAAGCGCTCGCGATACGCCGCCAGTGGTGCCGCTTCCAGCACTGCTTTGAACACGCCGTCGGCCTCCCCCGCCGCCAGCAAGGTCTCGCCCTGGAAATCCAGCACCTGACTGTCGCCGGTATAGGCAAAGCCCTTGCCGTCGGTGCCGATCCGGTTCACCGCCGCCACGTAGCACAGGTTTTCGATCGCCCGCGCCGGCAACAAGCGGTTCCAGTGCAGACGCCGCGCACCCGGCCAGTTGGCGGTGTACAGCAGCAGATCGGTGTCCTGCGCATCGCGACTCCACACCGGGAAACGCAGGTCGTAGCAAATCAGCGGCCGAATCCGCCAACCCTTGAGTTCGAACTGCACCTGACGCTCGCCGGGCGTGTAGTGATTGTGCTCACCCGCCATACGGAACAGGTGGCGCTTGTCGTAATGCCAGACTTCTCCGTCCGGGCGCGCCCACAGCAGGCGATTGCGATGGCTGCCATCCGCCGCCTGAATGATCACGCTGCCAGTGATCACTGCATTGAGCTTCGCGGCCTGCGCCTTCATCCATTTGCGGGTCGGGCCATGCTCGGCTTCGGCGAGGGTCTCCGATTCCATGGAGAAACCGGTGGTGAACATCTCCGGCAGGATGATCAGGTCGGCGCCTCGGGCCTGCTCCAGCAGCACGTCGAAGTGCTCAAGGTTGGCCTGACGGTCATGCCAGGCGAGGCTGGTCTGGATCAGCGCCAGATTGAGATCGGGCAATGCACTCAGATCACGCATAGTTTTGCCGCTGCCTCGCGCAGCGTCTCCTCGCGTTTGGCGAAGCACAGGCGCACCAGGCGCTGGCCTTGCGGTGGATTCTGATAGAACACCGACACCGGAATGCTCGCCACGCCATGTTCGCGGGTCATCCAGATCGCCATGTCGACGTCGTTCAAATCAGGGCGAATCTGCGAGTAGTCGACCAGCTGGAAATACGTGCCGGTGACGCGGGTGAAGGTGAAACGCGACGGTGTCAGCAAATCGCAGAACAGGTCGCGCTTGGCCTGATAGAAACCCGGCAGCTCTTCAACGTGCTCCGGGTGCTCGGCCATGTAATCGGCCAGGGCGTATTGCAGCGGCGTCACGCCGCAGAAACTGACGTACTGGTGCACCTTGCGCAGCTCGGCGGTCAGCGCCGGGGGCGCAACCACGTAGCCGGTTTTCCAGCCGGTGACGTGGTAGGTCTTGCCGAACGAACTGACCACAAACGCACGCTGATACAGCTCTTCGTGGGCCAACACGCTGACATGCGGCACGCCGTCAAACACCAGGTGTTCGTAGACTTCATCGCTGATCAGGTAGATGTCGCGCCCACGGATCAACTCTGCCAGTTGATCCAGTTCGGCACGGCTGATCAGCGCTCCGCTCGGGTTGTGCGGGGTATTGATGACGATCATTTTCGTGCGCGGGCTGAGGGCCGCGGCGAGCTTGTCGAAATCGATGGAGAAATCATCCGGGTTCAGTTGCACATGCACGCAGCGCCCCCCCGCCAACTGCGTCGCCGGTTCATAGCTGTCGTAGCACGGGTCGAACACGATGACTTCGTCGCCGCTGTGGATAACCGCCTGAATCGCACAGAATATCGCTTGGGTCGCACCCGGCGTGACGGTCACTTCGCTGTCGGCATCGACTTTCACGCCATAGCTGCGCGCGATCTTCGCCGCGATCTGCTCGCGCAGCGCCGGCAGGCCGGTCATCGGTGAATACTGGTTGTGGCCGCTGGCGATATGTCGACCGACCGCGTCACGCAGGGATTGCGGGCCGTCGAAGTCAGGAAAACCCTGGGACAAGTTGATCGCTCCGGTCTGCGCCGCGAGCTGAGACATCTGCGTGAAAATAGTGATGCCGACGTTCGGCAACTTACTGGTGATCATCGAGGGGTTCCCTGCTCTACACCCGGCTCTGACGGCGGCGCGGGAGAGCCCGAGAATAGCCCATCCGGCGCCCATAAAAAAAGGGCGCTCAACTGAGCACCCTTCTTATCGCCGAACCCTGTAGGAGCTGCCGCAGGCTGCGATCTTTTGATCTTGCCTTCAAAGCAAAGTCAAAAGATCGCAGGCTTCGCCAGCTCCTACAGAAGCGGTTGAGCATTCCCACACAATTGTGGGAACAATCTACTTGATCACTTCTTGTCGCGACGTTTCTTGCTGGCTTTCTTGTTGTGCGACATCAAGCGACGCTTCTTGTTGACCTGGCGGTCGGTCAGCGTGTTCTTGTTGCCTTCGTACGGGTTCTCGCCGCCCTTGAACTCGATGCGGATCGGCGTACCGACCAGCTTCAGCACACGGCGGTAAGTGTTCTCCAGATAGCGCACATACGACTTCGGCACTTTCTCGATCTGGTTACCGTGGATCACGATGATCGGCGGGTTCGCACCACCCAGGTGAGCGTAACGCAGCTTGATCCGGCGGCTGTTGACCATCGGCGGCTGGTGCTCGCTGACCGCGTCTTCGAGAATCTGCGTCAGGCGGCTGGTCGGCCAGCGGGTCACCGCGGACTTGAACGAGTTCTGCACCGAGGCGTAGAGGTTGCCCACGCCTGTACCGTGCAATGCCGAGATGAAGTGGATGTCGGCAAAGTCGACGAAGAACAGACGACGTTGCAGCTCGACCTTGACGAAGTCGCGCTCGCTCGGGGTCATGCCGTCCCATTTGTTGATCGCGATCACCAGCGCACGGCCGGCTTCGAGGGCAAAGCCCAGCAGGTTGAGGTCGTGATCGACCACACCTTCGCGGGCGTCCATCACGAAGATCACCACGTTGGCGTCTTTGATCGCCTGCAGGGTTTTGACCACGGAGAATTTTTCGACTTCTTCGTGGATCTTGCCGCGCTTGCGCACACCGGCGGTGTCGATCAGCGTGTACTTCTCGTCGTTACGCTCAAACGGAATGTAGATACTGTCGCGGGTGGTGCCGGGCTGGTCGTAGACGATGACGCGGTCTTCACCGAGCATGCGGTTGACCAGAGTCGACTTGCCGACGTTCGGACGGCCAATGATGGCGATCTTGATCCCGTCTTTTTCGCTCGGGCCAGGAATGCGCTTGGCTTCCTCGCCTTCGGCGACGATCTCTTCTTCTTCGCCTTCCTGCGGCTCGTCTTCGTCACGCGGGAAATCGCTCAGTGCCGCTTCCAGCAGTTGAGTGATACCACGGCCGTGAGCACCGGCGATCGGGATCGCGTGGCCCATGCCCAGCGGGGCGAATTCAGCGCGGGCCATTTCCGGGTCGATGTTGTCGACCTTGTTGGCGACCACGTGGGAACGCTTGTTACGCTTGCGCAAGTGTTCGGCGATCATCTGGTCGGCGGCGGTAAAACCGGCCTTGGCATCTACCAGGAACAGCACAACATCCGCTTCTTCAATGGCCAGCAGCGACTGCTCGGCCATTTTTTCGTCCATACCATGTTCGTCACCGGAGATACCGCCGGTGTCGATCAGAATGTAGGAACGCCCTTGCCACTTGGCCTCACCGTACTGGCGATCACGGGTCAGACCGGACAAGTCGCCGACGATGGCGTCGCGAGTCCTGGTCAGGCGGTTGAACAAGGTGGATTTGCCGACGTTCGGTCGGCCCACCAGGGCGATTACGGGAACCATGCGGCTCTCCACTTCGTTATTTCAGAAAATACAAAAGCCGCTGCGAGGCAGCGGCTGGTGCTCGGGGCAACGCCGGTTAGCGCTGCAAGCCCCGGAAATCCGGGGCCGCTTGGGGGTTAACCCCAAGCATAGTTGTTACTTGATGGTCAGGGCTTCCAGTTTGCCGCTGTTGCCATACACATAGATCGTGTTGCCCACCACCAGCGGACGGGCACGCAGGCCGTCACTGTCGATACGCTCACGACCCACAAAACGACCGTCCACCTGGCTCAACAGGTGCAGGTAACCTTCCAGGTCACCGACGGCTACGTAACTGGAGAACACTTCCGGCGCCGACAGCTGGCGGCGAGCCAGCGAGTCGTTGCTCCACAGCGCAGTGGTCGAACGCTCGTCAACGCCTTCAACGGTGCCCGAAGACAGGCTCACGTAAACGTTGCCGAAACCCTGGGCAACACCGGCATAGCTCGATGCATCGCGCTGCCAGAGTTGACGGCCGCTTTGCAGATCGAGTGCCGCGACGCGGCCCTGATAGCTGGCAACGTAAAGGGTTTCACCGGACAGCAACAGACCGCCGTCGATGTCGACCACGCGCTCCAGTTCGGAACGACCGGTTGGAATCGCAACGCGCTGCTCCCAGACCGGCACGCCGTTGGAAATGTCCAGGGCAACCACTTTACCAGTCGACAGGCCAGCCACCGCGAGGCGGTTGGTCACGACGGGGGCGCTGGTGCCGCGCAGGGTCAGGACCGCAGGGGTACTGTCGTAAGTCCAGCGACGGTCGCCAGTGGCAGCGTCCAGACCGATCAGACGATCGTCCTGAGTCTGCACCACGACAACGTCACCGTTGTTGGCCGGCGGCGCGAGGACTTCGCTGGAAACCCGGGCGCGCCACTTCTCTTCGCCGTTGATGGCGTCGAGGGCAACGATTTCACCCTTGAGGGTACCGATCGTGACCAGACCGTAACCCACGCCAACGGCGCCGGAAACAGGCAGTTCAAGATCCTTTTTCCACTTCACGTCGCCATTGCCGCGATCCATGGCCATAACAATGCCGGTCACATCGGCCGCGTAGATGGTGTCACCATCAATCGCCGGAACCAGCATGTTATAGGTTTCGCCCTGACCGTCACCGATCGAACGGCTCCACTGCTTTTGCAGAACCACTTCTTCTTTGAAGTCGGTCAGCTCGGCCGGTGGCAGTTCTTTTTTGCTGTTGCTGCTGCAACCCGCGGCCAGAATGGCCAGAGCCAGCAATGCTGCATGCTTCCAACGGATCACGTCACGCATCCCCTTTGGCCAGGTCGTCGAGCTTGATTTGAAGGCCACCGACTGCCGCTTCATCCGACAGTGCCGCCTTGGCTTTTTGATAAGCGGTGTTCGCCTCGTCGGTACGACCCAACTGAACCAGCAAGTCACCCTTGAGTTCTTCGCGAGTGGCCAGGAACGCCTTATCGGCATCGCCGTCGAGCAGCTTCAAGGCTTCATCAGCCTTGTTCTGCGCACCCAGCACCTGAGCCAGACGCTGACGGGCGATTTCGCCCAGCGCCGGGTTGGCCGGTTTGGCAACGATGGCCTTGAGTTCAGTGGCGGCGTCGTCAAGCTTGCCGCTGTCGACCGCTACCTTGGCCACGAACAAGCTGCCGTACTGCGCGTACGCGGTGCCGCCGAATTCGCTGTTGAGCTTGCCGGCCAGGTCCGCAACGCGTGCAGCGTCAGGCTTGCCATCCGGAGTCAGCGTGGTTTCCAGCAGTTGCTGATAGAGCACCGAGGCGCCTTGCGACTGGTTGCTCTGATACTTGTGAAAAGCCTGCCAGCCGAACACGATGACCAGCGCCAACAGGCCGCCGGTGACCAGAGGTTTGCCGTTGCGTGTCCACCAGTCCTTCAAATCCGCCAACTGTTCGTCTTCGGTACTCGACACCCCAATACTCCTTAATCGCTAAATCGGCTGTTTGGACAGCTTCAACCCTGCACGACGCAGGTGGCCAGGTGAGCGGCAAGCGCATCCCAGGCAATGCTTTGTTGTTCGCCCTGGCCACGCAGGGGTTTGAAACCTACCACTTGCTGGGCCATTTCGTCGTCACCCAGGATCAGTGCATACAGCGCACCGCTCTTGTCGGCTTTCTTGAACTGGCTTTTGAAGCTGCCGGCGCCGGCATTGACTTGCAGACGCAGGTTTGGAAGCTGGTCACGTACACGCTCGGCCAGGGCCAGACCGGCCAGTTCGGCCTGCTCGCCAAAGGCGCAGAGGTAGACGTCGACCTGACGGGAGATTTCTTCCGGGATCTGCTCCAGGGTTTCGAGCATCAACACCAGACGCTCGATGCCCATGGCGAAACCGACGCCAGCGGTCGGCTTGCCGCCCATCTGCTCGACCAGACCGTCGTAACGACCGCCCGCGCAGACAGTGCCCTGGGCGCCGAGCTTGTCGGTGACCCATTCGAATACGGTTTTGCTGTAGTAATCGAGGCCGCGTACCAGTTTCGGGTTGAGCACGTACGGGATGCCAACCGCGTCCAGACGCGCCTTCAGACCTTCGAAGTGCGCACGGGACTCGTCGTCCAGGTAGTCGGCCATTTTCGGCGCATCGACCAGTACGGCTTGAGTGTCGGCATTTTTGGTGTCGAGCACGCGCAGCGGGTTGGTTTTCAGGCGACGCTGGCTGTCTTCGTCGAGCTTGTCGTGGTGCGCCGAGAGGTACTCGACCAGCGCTTCACGATAGCGACCACGGGACTCGCTGGTGCCCAGGCTGTTGAGTTCGAGCTTGACCGCATCACGGATACCCAGCTCGCCCCACAGGCGCCAGGTCATGATGATCAACTCGGCATCGATGTCCGGGCCGTCGAGGTTGAACACTTCCAGACCGATCTGGTGGAACTGGCGATAACGACCTTTCTGCGGACGCTCGTGACGGAACATCGGGCCGATGTACCAAAGCTTCTGCACCTGGCCACCACCGGTGATGCCGTGCTCGAGCACCGCACGCACACACGCTGCGGTGCCTTCCGGACGCAGGGTCAGGGAGTCGCCGTTGCGATCTTCGAAGGTGTACATCTCTTTTTCGACGATGTCGGTCACTTCACCGATCGAGCGCTTGAACAGCTCGGTGAATTCGACAATCGGCATGCGGATCTGCTTGTAACCGTAGTTATCCAGCAGACGCGCGACTGTACCCTCGAAATAACGCCACAGCGGGGTCTGTTCGGGCAGGATGTCGTTCATGCCACGAATGGCTTGCAGAGACTTGCTCACTTTAAATCCTTAAATTCGTTCGGCGCTTCAGTCAGGTCAGCCGCGCGCGATGACCGCTGCGTCAGCTTCGACCTTCTCGGCCGCTTTCTCGCGGATCAGCTTTTCCAGCTCGTCCACCAGATTGTCATTCGTCAGTTTCTGCGACGGCTTGCCGTCGATGTAAATCAGGTTTGGCGTGCCGCCGGTCAAGCCGATATGGGCTTCCTTGGCTTCGCCGGGGCCGTTGACCACGCAACCGATCACCGCGACATCCAGCGGCACCAGCAGGTCTTCAAGGCGCCCTTCCAGCTCGTTCATGGTCTTGACCACATCGAAGTTCTGCCGCGAGCAGCTCGGGCAGGCGATGAAGTTGATGCCACGGGAACGCAGATGCAAAGACTTGAGAATGTCGTAACCGACCTTCACTTCCTCGACCGGATCGGCCGCCAGCGAGATGCGGATAGTATCGCCAATCCCCTCGGCGAGCAGCATACCTAGGCCCACGGCGGATTTCACTGTGCCCGAACGCAAACCACCGGCTTCAGTGATGCCCAGGTGCAGCGGCTGGACGATTTCCTTGGCCAGCAGACGGTAGGCTTCAACGGCCATGAACACGTCGGAGGCTTTCACGCTGACCTTGAAGTCCTGGAAATTCAGGCGTTCGAGGTGCTCGACGTGACGCAGCGCGGACTCGACCAGTGCAGCAGGAGTCGGTTCGCCGTATTTCTTCTGCAGGTCTTTTTCCAGGGAACCGGCGTTGACGCCGATGCGGATTGGAATCCCGCGGTCACGGGCGGCATCGACCACCGCGCGCACCCGGTCTTCACGACCGATGTTGCCCGGGTTGATGCGCAGGCAGTCAACACCCAGTTCGGCGACGCGCAGCGCGATCTTGTAGTCGAAGTGGATGTCGGCAACCAGCGGCACCTTGACCAGTTGCTTGATCTTGCCAAACGCCTCCGCGGCGTCCATGTCCGGCACCGAAACGCGGACGATGTCGACGCCAGCCGCTTCCAGACGATTGATCTGGGCAACGGTGGCCGCCACATCATTAGTGTCGCTGTTGGTCATGCTCTGCACAGCGATGGGCGCATCGCCGCCGACAGGCACATTACCGACCCAGATCTTGCGCGAAACGCGACGTTTGATTGGAGATTCGCCGTGCATGACTTATTGACCCAACTTCAGGCGAGCAGTCTCGCCACTGGTGAACGGAGCGATATCGACCGGTTGGCCGTTGTAGCTGACCTGTGCGGCACGAGCCACACCCAGGCGTACCGCCAGTGGCGGCTTGCCGGAAACCGAGACGCTGTCGCCTTTGTGTTTCAGACCGCTGAACAGCACCTTGCCGCGACCGTCGGTGACCTGTGCCCAGCAATCGGCGGTGAACTGCAATTGTACCTGGCCATCGCCGGCCGCCGGAGCAGCCGCTTCTGCGGTTGGCGCTGGAGTGGCCGCAACCACTGGCGCAGTCACGGTCGGTGCCGGAGCAGCCGGAACGTTCGGTGCAGGTGTAGCCGGAGTGGCAACCACCGGAGCCGGAGTATGAGCCGGGGCGGCTGGCGTTACGGCCGGTGCCGCTGGAGCCGCGGCCGGAGCGGCAGGCTCGGCACCGGTCGACTCAGCGGTGGTTTCCGATTGTGGCAGTGCCAGAGCAGTCGCGCCCTCGGCCTGACCTTCGGCCACGGCCTGATCTTCCGGCTCGTCGATCGGGTGAATCTGCGTGGTGCCGTCGGCGCCTTCGACTTCAACGTGCTCCGGGGCAAGGCTGGTCAAGTCTTTGGTGCGCAGCGAGGTCTGATCCTGCCACCAGACGAAACCGCCGCCGATAACCGCAATCAGCAACAGCAGGCTGACGATCCGCAAAATGGTGTGGGATACCCGCACCGGCTCTTCAATACGACCCAGTGCATGCACATTGCTGCCCTGTGAGTCGGTGCCGGTGGACTGGTCGAACTGCTGGACCAGAACGGTCTGGTCCATGCCGAGCAATTTGGCATAAGCGCGAATGTAGCCACGAGCGAAAGTATGCCCCGGCAGCTTGTCGAAAGCGCCAGCCTCAAGATTGCTCAGGGAAGTCACGGTGAGGTTGAGCTTGAGGGCCACTTCGGCCAGCGACCAGCCATTGCTTTCGCGTGCCTGGCGCAAGGTCTCACCGGGATTAACGCGAGTCGCTGCTACAACTTCGGGATGCGCCGCTTTCATCATTGCTCCGACAGGTATTGCTGATATTCCGGCGTACCGGGATAGAGTCGTTTTAATTGCAGGCCGTAACTGGCGGCCTTGTCGCGATCTTCAAACACTTTTGCCAGCCGAACGCCGAGCAATAGACTACGTGCATTTTGCTCGGTTAGCAGGCTGAAACGGTCGTAATAGTCACGCGCGGGCACATAATGCCTGTCTTCGAAGGACAACTCAGCCATTTCCAGCAAAGCGCGCGGTTGTTGACGGTTCAGCCGCAGGGCTTTTTCCAGTTGCTGCTGCGCCAGATCCCGCTGCCCGAGCTTCGAGGCGGTCATGCCGAGGTTCTCGAACACCCGCGAACGTTCAGGATACAGGGTATCGGCGGCTGCCTGCTCAAAACGCTCGTAGGCTTCCTTGTAACGCTGTTCTTCGTAGAGAAAACTGCCGTAGTTATTGAGGATTCGTGCATCGGCGGGACGCGAGGACAGGGCTTTGCGGAAATGCTCATCGGCCAGTTTCGGCTCCATTTCGGCCTGGAACACCAGCCCGAGGGCAGCATTGGCATCAGGATCGGAGCCGTCCAGCTCCAGCGCCTTCTTCAGCGGCACCTTGGCGCGCTCGGTCATCCCTTGCTGCAAGTATCCCAGTCCCAGCTGCACGTAGGCGGCACGCGCTTCGTCACGGCCCTTGCTGGTCTTCATCGGGTTGTAGTCACCCGACAGGACACAACCAGCACACAGGCTGGCCATCAGCAACAGCAGCGCAAAGCGCAGGGACATAGAGATCCTCTCTTAGTTAGTGTTCGCGGCGTTCTGTGCCATATCGCTGTCGGCGCTCAACTCGCGCACGGCGATGTAACGTTCGCTGCGACGGGTGCGATCCAGCACCTGCCCTACCAATTGACCACATGCGGCGTCGATGTCTTCACCACGGGTGGTGCGGACAGTGACGTTAAAGCCGGCCTGATGCAACTGATCCTGGAACCGACGAATGGCATTGTTGCTCGGCCGCTCGTAACCGGAATGCGGGAACGGGTTGAACGGAATCAGGTTGATCTTGCACGGAATGTCTTTGAGCAACTCGATCATTTCCACCGCGTGCTCAAGCTTGTCGTTGACGTCCTTGAGCAAGGTGTACTCGATGGTCAGCACACGTTTCTCGCCCAGTGCGGACATGTAGCGCTGGCACGACTCGAGCAGCATCTTAAGCGGATATTTCTTGTTGATCGGCACCAATTGGTTACGCAATGCGTCATTCGGTGCGTGCAGGGACAACGCCAGGGAGACGTCGATGTGCTTTGCAAGCTCATCGATCATCGGCACCACGCCCGAAGTGGACAGGGTCACGCGGCGCTTGGAGATCCCGTAGCCCAGGTCATCCATCATCAGATGCATGGCGGCCACGACGTTGTCGAAGTTCAGCAGCGGTTCGCCCATGCCCATCATCACCACGTTGGTGATGGCGCGGTCGATGGTAGCCGGAACACTGCCGAAGGATTTGTTGGCAATCCACACCTGACCGATGACTTCGGCGGCGGTGAGGTTGCTGTTGAAGCCTTGCTTGCCGGTGGAGCAGAAACTGCAGTCCAGGGCACAGCCTGCCTGGGACGAAACGCACAGAGTGCCGCGTTTGCCCTGGGGAATGTACACGGTCTCGACACAGCTGCCGGACGCCACGCGCACCACCCACTTGCGGGTGCCGTCGCTGGAAATGTCCTCGCTGACCACTTCGGGACCACGGACCTCAGCAACAGCCTTGAGCTTTTCGCGCAAGGCCTTGCTGACGTTCGTCATGGCGTCGAAATCATCGACGCCAAAGTGGTGAATCCATTTCATTACCTGACCGGCACGGAAACGCTTCTCCCCGATTGAGTCGAAGAATTTTTCCATTTCCGGCTGGGTCAGACCCAGCAGGTTTGTTTTAACAGTCGATGTCGTCATGGATTCACCTTCACTCTTTAAGCAATGCTTAGCGAGTGGTTACTTCAGTAGCTGCGAAGAAGTACGAGATTTCGCGAGCAGCAGCGGCTTCGGAGTCCGAACCGTGAACGGCGTTGGCGTCGATCGACTCGGCGAAGTCAGCACGGATGGTGCCGGCAGCAGCTTCTTTAGGGTTGGTAGCGCCCATCAGCTCACGGTTGCGAGCGATAGCGTTTTCGCCTTCCAGAACCTGAACAACCACTGGACCGGAGATCATGAAAGCAACCAGGTCACCGAAGAAACCGCGCTCTTTGTGCTCAGCGTAGAAGCCTTCAGCTTCGGCTTTGGACAGCTGCTTCATTTTCGAAGCAACCACTTTCAGACCAGCCTTTTCGAAACGGGTAACGATTTCGCCGGCAGCGCCTTTAGCAACGGCGTCAGGCTTGATGATGGAGAAAGTACGTTGAACAGCCATGGTGTAACTCCAGAAACAGTAATTTGCGAAAAATTAAACCCGCGAATTATACGCGGGTTCTTGGGTATTGCCTAACCTGCGAGGACGATCAGTCCAATTCTTCAGCCCAAAGCGTCTGAACCGCTTCCAACACTTTCTCGCCGACCCGGCCAGAGGTGTTGTCAAAATCCGGCAGCTCTTTGATCCATTGCTGCAGATCGACGAAATTGACAGAAAACGGGTCTACGCCCGGCTTGGCTTCGGCCAATTCTTCTGCAATGCGTTGAACATCATTCCAACCGTAGCTCATGACAGTCTTACCAGTCAGTGCGGCGCTTCGGCCGCATGGTTAAGCGAATATTTCGGGATCTCGACGGTGAGGTCTTCTTCACCAACGATAGCCTGACAGGCCAGGCGCGATTGCGCTTCCAGACCCCAGGCGCGATCGAGGAAGTCTTCTTCCAGTTCGTCGGCCTCTTCCAGCGAGTCGAAACCCTCGCGGATGATGCAGTGGCAAGTGGTGCAGGCGCAGACGCCGCCACAGGCACTTTCCATCTCGATGTGGTGCTCGTGAGCCAGCTCGAGAATCGAAGTGCCAGGCTCAGCCTCGACGACCATCCCTTCAGGGCAGAACTTCTCGTGGGGCAGAAAAATGACCTGCGGCATCAGATATCCTCGATTTCATTCAGATTGCGCCCCGACAGAGCGGCTTTCACCGTCAGATCCATGCGGCGGGCAGCAAAAGCATCGGTCACTTGCGACAGACGCTTGGTCTGTTGCTCGATGGCGTAACCATCGGTGCCTTTCATCAGTTCGGCCAGTTCCTGCATCTGCAACTCGATGACCATGCGCTCTTCGGCGTCGAGCAAACGCTCGCCATCAGCCTCCAGAGCACCCTGCACCGCTTCGATCAGGCGCTGGGCATCGACTTGCTGCTCACGCAGGACGCGGGCGACCTTGTCGTCGTTGGCGTGCTGGAACGAGTCCTTGAGCATCTTGGCGATTTCACCGTCGGTCAGACCGTAGGACGGCTTGACCTGAATGCTCGCCTCAACGCCCGAACCCAGTTCACGGGCAGACACGCTGAGCAGACCGTCGGCATCGACCTGGAAGGTCACGCGAATCTTCGCCGCGCCGGCTACCATCGCCGGAATGCCGCGCAGTTCGAAGCGTGCCAGGGAGCGGCAGTCGCTGATCAGCTCGCGCTCACCCTGCAGCACATGGATCGCCATGGCCGACTGACCGTCTTTATACGTAGTGAAGTCCTGCGCGCGGGCCACCGGAATGGTGGTGTTGCGCGGAATCACCTTCTCCATCAGCCCGCCCATGGTTTCCAGCCCCAGGGACAGTGGAATCACGTCGAGCAGCAGCAGTTCGCCGCCATCACGCTTGTTGCCAGCCAGCGTATCCGCCTGGATCGCGGCCCCGATGGCCACCACTTGATCCGGGTCGATTTCGGTCAATGGCTGACGACCGAAGGCTTCGGCAACGGCCTCGCGAACACGCGGCACACGGGTCGAACCGCCGACCATGACCACGGCATGCACGTCTTCCAGTTCGACACCGGAATCACGCACGGCGCGGCGGCAGGCTTTCAGACTGCGGGCAACCATTGGCTCGATCAGCGCATCGAAGGCTTCGCGGGTCAGCTGCGCTTTCCAGTCACCGTAGGCGACTTCGACGCTGGGCGCATCGGTCAGGGCCTCTTTGGCCGCGCAGGCGGTTTGCAGCAGATTGCGTTGCGCACCCGGGTCGAGATCGGCGGACAAGCCGGCGCTCTCGATGATCCAGCCAGCAATCGCGTGATCGAAGTCGTCGCCGCCCAGCGCGCTGTCGCCGCCGGTGGCCAGCACTTCGAATACACCGCCAGTCAAACGCAGAATCGAAATATCGAACGTACCGCCGCCCAAGTCGTAGATTGCGACCAGACCTTCGGCGTGCTGATCAAGACCATACGCCACGGCGGCAGCGGTCGGCTCGTTGAGCAGGCGCAGCACGTTCAGACCGGCGAGCTTCGCCGCATCCTTGGTGGCCTGACGCTGAGCATCATCGAAATACGCCGGAACAGTAATCACCGCACCGACCAGTTCGCCACCCAGGGTCGCTTCAGCACGCTGACGCAGCACCTTGAGGATGTCGGCGGAGACTTCGACCGGGCTTTTCGGGCCTTGCACAGTGTCGATGAACGGCATGTGCGATTCGCCACCAACAAAGCGGTACGGCAGTTGCTCGCCCAATTGCTTGACGTCGGACAGACCACGGCCCATCAGGCGCTTGACCGACAGTACAGTGTTCAAGGGATCGGAGGACGCGGCCAGCTTGGCCGACTCGCCAACCTCGACGCGGTCGGCGTGATAACGCACGGCGGACGGCAGGATGACCTGCCCGTCAGCGTCGGCCAGTGGTTCGGAAAGACCACTGCGCAACGCAGCGACCAGCGAATTGGTAGTGCCCAAGTCGATCCCCACAGCCAGACGACGCTGGTGTGGTTGAGGACTTTGGCCGGGTTCGGCGATCTGCAGTAGGGCCATCGTGATCAGGACTTATCTGTATATCAGGCGTGCGACCGGAGCGGCACTGGGTTAATCGTCGAGGCGCTCTTCTAACTGGCGCACTTCGTAGGTGAGCTTGTCGAGGAACTGCATGCGCCGCATCAGGCGTTCGGCCTGCTCGCGTTGCGCCGCATCATCCCAACAGGCTGCGAAGCTTTCGTTCAACTGTTCCTGAGCGACTTTCAAGCGACGCTTGAATACCGCGACACCGTCGAGGTCGGCGCTGTCCTGGAGGTCTTCGAGCTCTTCGCGCCACTGCATCTGCTGCAAGAGAAACTCGGGATCATGCACCGTGACTTCCATCGGCACTTCATGCCCGCTGATGGTCAGCAGGTAGCGTGCGCGCTGGGCAGGACTCTTGAGCGTCTGGTAGGCATCGTTGAGCCGCGCAGACTGCTCGAGCGCCGACCGCTGCTCGCGCTCGGAAGCGTCGGCAAAGCGGTCAGGATGAACACCGCGCGCCAACTCACGATAGCGCGTGGCCAACTGCTCGAGATCCAGGCGAAAGCTCGGTTGCAGCTCGAATAAAGCGAAATGACAAGGAATACCCACGACAAGCCTCAGATGTTGAAGCTTTCGCCGCAGCCACATTCACCGCGTACGTTGGGGTTGTTGAACTTGAAGCCTTCGTTCAACCCTTCCTTGACGAAATCGAGCTCGGTGCCGTCCAGGTAGGCCAGGCTTTTCGGGTCGATGATCACTTTCTCGCCGTGACTTTCGAACACCTGATCCTCGGCAACCACCTCGTCGACAAACTCCAGCACGTAGGCAAGGCCGGAACAGCCTGTGGTGCGAACACCCAGACGAATCCCTTCACCTTTGCCGCGCCCGTCGAGGGAGCGTCGCACGTGTCGAGCAGCCGCTTCTGTCATGCTGATAGCCATCGTTGACTCCTTACTCGTCGCGCAATGCTTAGATCAAGCCTTTCTTCTGCTTGTAGTCGCGAACAGCCGCTTTGATAGCGTCTTCAGCGAGTACCGAGCAGTGGATTTTCACTGGCGGCAGGGCCAGTTCTTCGGCCAGCTGAGTGTTCTTGATGGTCTCGGCTTCGTCCAGGGTCTTGCCCTTCATCCACTCGGTGGCCAGGGAGCTGGAAGCGATTGCCGAACCGCAGCCGTAGGTCTTGAACTTGGCGTCTTCGATAACGCCCTGATCGTTGACCTTGATCTGCAGACGCATCACGTCGCCGCACGCTGGAGCGCCAACCATGCCGGTGCCGACATCCGGGTCTTCCGCGTTCATCTTGCCGACGTTGCGCGGGTTTTCGTAGTGGTCGATGACCTTTTCACTGTAAGCCATGGTGCTTAATCCTCACTCATCAGAGAGTCGCTCTTTAAACCCTGCAACCTTGGGTAGCAGGGTCGGTTCGCGGCGACTTGAAATCAGTGTGCCGCCCACTCGATTTTCGAAATGTCGACACCGTCTTTGTACATGTCCCACAGCGGCGACAGCGCGCGCAGCTTGGTAACGGCCTCGCAGACCTTCTGCGCGGCGTAGTCGATTTCTTCTTCGGTGGTGAAACGGCCGAAGGTGAAACGGATCGAGCTGTGTGCCAGTTCGTCGTTGCGGCCCAGGGCGCGCAGAACGTACGAAGGTTCCAGGGAGGCCGAGGTGCAGGCCGAACCGGACGATACCGCCAGATCCTTGAGCGCCATGATCAGCGACTCGCCTTCAACGTAGTTGAAGCTCAGGTTCAGGTTGTGCGGAACGCGGGCGGTCAGGCTGCCGTTGACGTACAGCTCTTCCAGATGCTCGACCTGCTTGTAGAAGCGGTCGCTCAGGGCTTTGATGCGCACGTTTTCGGCAGCCATGTCTTCCTTGGCTACACGGAACGCTTCGCCCATGCCGACGATCTGGTGGGTCGCCAGGGTGCCGGAACGCATGCCACGCTCGTGACCACCGCCGTGCATGGTCGCTTCGATGCGCACACGCGGCTTGCGGCTGACGTACAGCGCGCCGATGCCTTTAGGGCCGTAGGTTTTGTGGGCGGAGAACGACATCATGTCGACTTTCAGCTTCTGCAGGTCGATCTCGACCTTGCCGGTGGACTGAGCCGCGTCGACGTGGAACAGGACGCCCTTCGAACGAAGCAGTTCGCCAATGGCAGCGATGTCGTTGATGGTGCCGATTTCGTTGTTCACGTGCATCACCGACACCAGAATGGTGTCTTCGCGCAGTGCCGCTTCGATCATCGCCGGAGTGATCAGGCCGTCTTCGGTCGGCTCGAGGTAGGTCACTTCGAAACCTTCACGCTCCAGTTGGCGCATGGTGTCGAGGACAGCCTTGTGCTCGATCTTGGAGGTGATCAGGTGCTTGCCTTTGGAAGCGTAGAAATGTGCCGCACCCTTGATAGCCAGGTTGTCGGACTCGGTAGCGCCCGAGGTCCAGACGATTTCACGCGGGTCGGCGTTGACCAGATCGGCCACCTGACGACGGGCATTTTCGACGGACTCTTCAGCTTTCCAGCCGAACACGTGGGAACGGGACGCCGGGTTACCGAAGTTTCCGTCGACCAGCAGGCATTCACTCATCTTTTGCGCAACGCGCGGGTCGACCGGGGTGGTCGCAGAGTAATCAAGGTAAATCGGCAATTTCATGGACTATCTCCTAAATCAGGGCTGGCGTTCCGCTAGCTCTTCGGCTGTCATTCGACGGCGGACGCTTCAATCTTGTCCAGGCGTGGCGCCTTGCTGTTGCAACGGCGCTGGTCCTGACGCTGGGCTACTTCTTGCACCTCACGGCGAGTTACAAGATCAGCCAAGCTGATACCACTTAGAAATTCGTGAATCTGCAGGCTCAGGTCGCACCACAGGTGATGGGTCAGGCAGGTATCGCCGGAATGGCAATCGCCCTGGCCTTGGCACTTGGTAGCATCAACCGATTCGTTGACCGCATCGATCACCTGAGCCACCTGGATACCCTGCATGTCGCGCGACAGCTGATAACCACCGCCAGGACCGCGAACACTGGAAACCAGGTTACTGCGGCGCAGCTTGGCGAAAAGCTGTTCGAGATAGGACAGGGAGATGCCTTGGCGCTCGGAGATATCGGCCAGGGACACCGGCCCGTGCTGCGCGTGCAACGCCAGGTCAAGCATGGCGGTCACGGCGTATCGGCCTTTTGTAGTCAGTCGCATGGACAATTACCACGGAGTTCGGAATGGGCGGGAGTATGCAATTCCCGAGCATTTAAGTCAACTATAAGACCTAGTGCTTTAGTCGGGTTTACCCGCAAAAGAGCGCGCGCATGATAGCAGGGTCTGCGGCTTAATGGCACACCGGTTGCCGCATGCCTGTGTAGGAGCCGCCGAAGGCTGCGATCTTTTGCTTTTGCTGCCAATCAAGATCAAAAGATCGCAGCCTTCGGCAGCTCCTACATAGACGTGTCAGCCGGCTTTGGATTCGTCTTTGCCTTTGACGCAGGCAAAGTCTTCTTCGCGCAGCTCGGGCAGATCTTTCGCACAGTAATTACTGCCCAGATCCTTCAGCGCGCCACACATCCCCTCCAGCCGCCCGTCCACCGCCTGCAGGTGATCGAGCAACTGACCGATGGCACGCGCCACCGGGTCAGGCATGTCTTCGCTGACGCCGTATGCATCAAAACCGATCTTCTCCGCCATCGCTTTGCGCTTGGCGTCCTGTTCTTCATCAGACTTGACGATGATCCGACCCGGAATCCCCACCACCGTGGCACCGGGTGGCACCTCTTTGGTCACGACGGCGTTGGAGCCGACTTTGGCACCCGCCCCCACCGTGAACGGCCCGAGCACTTTGGCGCCGGCGCCCACGACAACGCCGTCACCCAGCGTCGGGTGGCGTTTGCCCTTGTTCCAGCTGGTGCCGCCGAGGGTGACGCCTTGATAAATGGTCACGTCATCGCCGATCTCGGCGGTTTCACCGATGACGATGCCCATGCCGTGATCAATAAAGAAGCGCCGACCGACCTTGGCCCCCGGATGAATCTCGATCCCGGTCAACCAGCGCCCGAAGTTCGACACCAGTCGCGCCAGCCATTTCAGCTCGTGGCGCCACAGCATCCCGGCCAGCCGATGAATCCAGATCGCATGCATGCCGGGGTAGCAAGTCAGGACTTCAAAAGCGTTACGCGCCGCCGGGTCTCGATGGAATACGCTCTGGATATCTTCACGCAAACGCTCAAACATCATTCAGTCCTTCCGCTTAAGAAGCTCACCACGGGCCGCTTTCTGGGTTTCCGTGAGGATGCCACGCAAA
Organism: Pseudomonas sp. S8; assembly: GCF_050473925.1. Taxonomy (NCBI): domain Bacteria; kingdom Pseudomonadati; phylum Pseudomonadota; class Gammaproteobacteria; order Pseudomonadales; family Pseudomonadaceae; genus Pseudomonas; species Pseudomonas sp. S8. The sequence continues at coordinate 5,555,436 of NZ_JBFDVZ010000016.1, read as the reverse complement.
ATATTCATTTCCGCCCGGCTGACCGAGCTGCGTCCATACAACCGGCGCAGGCGCGCCATCAAGTGCCGTGGCTTTTCCGGATCAAGAAACTCGATAGCGACCAGCGTCTGCTCCAGATGCTCATAAAAGCGCTCCAACTCATCCATGGTCGCGAGCTCGGCACTTTTCACCGAGGCCACTTCTTCTTTCTCAATCTTGGTCGGCTGCCCTTGAGCGGCCAGCCAGGCCATGCGCACTTCGTAGCTCAACACCTGCACCGCCGCCCCGAGGTTCAACGAACTGAACTCAGGATCGGAGGGGATGTGCACATGAAAGTGACATCGCTGCAACTCCTCATTGGTCAGGCCGGAGTCCTCACGACCGAACACCAGCGCGATCTCCGCGCCCTGCCCGGCCTCCTCGACCACTTTGCTCCCGCATTCGCGGGGATCGAGCAGCGGCCAAGGAATGCGCCGGTCACGGGCGCTGGTGCCGAGCACCAGATTGCAGCCGACCAGCGCGTCTTCCAGGGTGGCGACGACCTGTGCATTTTCAAGGATGTCACCGGCACCGGAAGCTCGCGCATCGGCTTCGTGATGCGGAAACAACCGCGGCTCGACCAGCACCAGTCGCGACAGACCCATGTTTTTCATGGCGCGCGCGGCCCCGCCGATGTTGCCGGGGTGGCTGGTATTGACCAGGACGACACGAATGTTCTGCAGCAAGGGAGGCGCTCTCGGACACAGGAAAGGGGTGCAAATCTTACAGAACAGCCTACCGTTAAGCTATGAAAGCGAACAGCGACCTTCACCTGAAGAAAAGTTCTGATAGAATGCGCGGCTTTCTTTAACAACCTTAGGTGACACATCCATGCAGCCCATGCTGAATATCGCGCTGCGCGCCGCCCGCAGCGCCAGTGAACTGATCTTCCGCTCCATCGAGCGCCTGGATACCATCAAGGTCGACGAAAAAGACGCCAAGGATTATGTATCCGAGGTCGATCGCGCCGCCGAACAGAAAATCATCGATGCGCTGCGCAAGGCTTACCCGAATCACTCGATCCAGGGTGAAGAGACCGGCATGCACGTCGGTAACGGCATTGAAGGCGAAGAATACCTGTGGATCATCGATCCGCTGGACGGCACCACCAACTTCCTGCGCGGCATTCCTCACTTTGCGGTCAGCATTGCGTGCAAATACCGTGGTCGCCTGGAACACGCAGTGGTTCTGGATCCGGTTCGCCAGGAAGAATTCACCGCCAGCCGTGGTCGCGGCGCTCAGCTGAATGGTCGCCGCCTGCGCGTGAGCGGTCGCACCAGCCTCGAAGGCGCCCTGCTGGGCACCGGCTTCCCGTTCCGTGACGACCAGATGGACAACCTCGACAACTACCTGGGCATGTTCCGCGCCCTGGTTGGCCAGACTGCCGGCATCCGCCGCGCCGGTTCCGCCAGCCTGGACCTGGCCTATGTGGCCGCCGGTCGTTTCGACGCGTTCTGGGAGTCGGGCCTGTCCGAGTGGGACATGGCGGCTGGCGCCCTGTTGATCCAGGAAGCAGGCGGCTTGGTGAGCGACTTCACCGGCGGTCACGATTTCCTTGAAAAAGGCCACATCGTTGCCGGTAACACCAAATGCTTCAAGGCAGTACTGACGGCGATCCAGCCGCACCTGCCGGCCTCGCTGAAGCGCTAAGCTTCCCGCGAAACGCAAAAAGCACCCTTCGGGGTGCTTTTTTTATGCCTGCGACTTCAGCCTCCACTCGAATCCACTGTGGGAGCGAGCTTGCTCGCGAAGGCGGCGGGTCAGCCAATATCAATTCTGGATGGCAGATCGCATTCGCGAGCAGGCTCGCTCCCACAAGGGGTCATAGCGCGGCCAAAAATTGCGAGCACAAAAAAGCACCCCGCAGGGTGCTTCTTGTTAAACAGTCAGCGCTTACTGACCCGGCTGATTCTGCGACAGAATCAACTTGCCTTCCTTGTCGACCGGAATCTGGTTGCCCGGATCGCGATCCATCCGCACTTTGCCTTCCTTGCCATCCAGCGAATAACGCACGTCGTAACCGACGACCTTGTCGCTGATGTCATTCACGGTGTTACAGCGAGTCTGGGTGGTGGTGTAGGTGTCACGGTTCTGCATGCCTTCCTGCACCTTGTTACCGGCATAACCACCACCGACCGCGCCAGCAACTGTCGCAATCTTCTTGCCGGTACCGCCGCCGATCTGATTACCCAGCAAACCACCCGCTACCGCACCAATCGCGGTACCGAGAATCTGGTGTTGATCCTTGACCGGCGCCTGGCGGGTTACAGCAACATCCTTGCACACTTCACGTGGAGTCTTGATCTGTGTTTTGACCGGTTCTACGGCCAGTACTTGCGCATACTCAGGGCCGCTTTTAACCAGGCTGTAGGTGGCAACAGCACCCCCGGCAGTCACACCGACAGCACCCAATACCGCACCAACCAGCAACGACTTGTTCACATGAACCTCCTGACCATCACATGCGGGACGCGCCCGCGCTTCTCCCAGCCTTGGAGCATAAAAAAAGGCGCGAGTTCAACTCGCGCCTTTTCTGGGCTGACAACCGGTGAAGCGATGGCCGTTATGGACGGTCGTCGACTTCCTTCTCGGTGTTGGCCGGAGGAATCAGATCCTCGGTGCTCAGGTTCAGCCAGATCAGCACCACGTTCGCGATGTAGATCGACGAGTAGGTACCCGCCAGCACACCGATGAACAGGGCGATGGAGAAGCCGAACAGGTTGTCGCCGCCGAAGAACAGCAGCGCGGCGATCGCCAGCAAGGTGGAGATCGACGTTGCCATGGTCCGCAGCAGGGTCTGAGTGGTCGAGATGTTGATGTTCTCGATCAGCGAAGCCTTGCGCAGCACACGGAAGTTCTCGCGAACCCGGTCGAACACCACAATGGTGTCGTTCAGCGAGTAACCGATGATCGCCAGTACTGCCGCCAGCACCGTCAGGTCGAAGGTGATCTGGAAGAACGACAGGATACCGACAGTCACGATCACGTCGTGAATCAGCGAAACGATGGCGCCGACCGCGAATTTCCACTGAAAGCGGAAAGCCAGGTAGATCAGGATGCCGCCGAGCGCCAGGAGCATGCCGAGGCCGCCCTGGTCGCGCAGTTCTTCACCGACCTGCGGGCCGACGAACTCGACGCGCTTGACCGTCGCCGGGTTGTCGCCGCCGACTTTCTGCAACGCGTCTGCTACCTGATGGCCCAGCTGCGGGTCTTCACCCGGCATGCGCACCAGCAGGTCGGTGGTCGCACCGAAGTTCTGCACGATGGCTTCGTGGTAACCGGAAGTCGCCAACTGCTCACGCACTTTGGTGACATCAGCCGGACGCTCGTAGGTCAGCTCGATGAGCGTACCGCCGGTGAAGTCCAGGCCCCAGTTCATGCCCTTGTGGACGACGCTGAAAATAGCCAGCAACGTGAGAAACACTGTGACGCCGAACGCGAAGTTGCGAACGCCCATGAAGTTGATTGTACGTAACATGGCAGCCCCTTAAATCCACAACTTCTTGAAGTCACGTCCGCCAAAGATCAGGTTGACCATTGCGCGGGTCACCATGATGGCCGTGAACATCGAGGTAAAGATCCCGAGGGACATGGTCACCGCGAAACCCTTCACCGGGCCGGTGCCCATGGCGAAGAGGATGCCGCCGACCAGCAGAGTGGTCAGGTTGGCGTCGAGAATCGCAGTGAATGCCCGGCCGAAGCCTTCGTTGATTGCACGCTGCACGGTCATGCCGGCGGCGATCTCTTCACGGATCCGCGAGAAGATCAGCACGTTGGCGTCGACCGCCATACCCATGGTCAAGACGATACCGGCGATACCCGGCAGGGTCAGCGTTGCCCCCAGCAGCGACATCAGCGCCAGCAGCAGCACCATGTTCACCGCCAGCGCAACCGTGGCGATCAGGCCGAAGAAGCGGTAGATGGCGATGATGAACAGCGAGACGAACAGCATGCCCCACAGCGACGCATCAATACCTTTGGTGATGTTGTCAGCACCCAGGCTCGGACCGATTGTGCGCTCTTCAGCGAAGTACATCGGAGCGGCCAGACCACCGGCACGCAGCAGCAGCGCCAGTTCGGACGATTCGCCCTGGCCGTTCAGGCCGGTGATACGGAACTGCGCACCCAGCGGCGACTGAATGGTCGCCAGGCTGATGATCTTCTTCTCTTCCTTGAAGGTCTGCACCGGCACGTCTTTCTCGACGCCGTCGACAACCTGCTTGGTGTAAGTGGTCACCGGACGCTGTTCGATGAAGATCACCGCCATGCTGCGACCGACGTTCGAACGGGTCGCGCGGCTCATCAGCTCGCCACCGTGCCCATCCAGACGAATGTTCACTTCAGGCGTGCCGTGCTCGCCGAAACCGGCCTTGGCGTCAGTCACCTGGTCACCGGTGATGATCAGGCCACGCTCGATCTGCGCAGGAGGACGCTTGCCTTCACGGAACTCGAAAGTTTCGGAAGTGGCTTTCGAAGCACCCGGCTCTGCAGCCAGACGGAACTCAAGGTTGGCCGTCTTGCCGAGAATACGCTTGGCTTCGGCAGTGTCCTGCACGCCCGGCAGCTCAACCACGATGCGGTTGGCGCCCTGACGCTGAACGATTGGTTCGGCAACACCCAGCTCGTTGACGCGGTTACGTACCGTGGTCAAGTTCTGCTTGATGGAGTATTCACGGATTTCCGCCAGCTTGGCCGGGGTCATCGCCAGACGCAGCACCGGTTGACCGTTGAGGTCGGCCGGAACAATGTCGAAATCGTTGAAGTTCTTGCGGATCAGCGCACGGGCCTGTTCGCGGGAGTCAGCATCGCTGAAGCCCAACTGAATGGCGCCGCCCAGTTGCGGCAGGCTGCGATAGCGCAGTTTTTCTTTGCGCAGCAGGCTCTTGACGTCGCCTTCGTAGACTTTCAGGCGGGCGTCGAGGGCTTTGTCCATGTCCACTTCCAGCAGGAAGTGCACACCACCGGACAAGTCCAGACCCAGCTTCATCGGGTGCGCGCCGAGGTTGCGCAGCCATTGCGGGGTGGTCTGTGCCAGGTTCAGTGCGACGACGTAGTCATCACCCAATGCCTTGCGCACAACGTCCTTGGCCGGCAGCTGGTCTTCAGCCTTGGTCAGACGGATCAGGCCGCCCTTGCCGTTGGCCGCCAGCGAGGCTGCCTTGACGTTGATCCCGGATTCACGCAGCGCGGTGCTGACGCGATCCAGATCGGCCTGATTGACCTGCAGAGCCGTGCTGGCGCCGCTGATCTGAATGGCCGGGTCATCGGGGTATAGATTGGGAGCGGAATAAATCAGACCGATCGCCAGCACCGCCAGGATCAGAATGTATTTCCACAGAGGATATTTGTTCAGCATCACGCCGCCCGTTATGAACGCGGGGCGCCTTGCGCGCCCCGTCGATTGAGTAGAAGTTGGAACCTTAGATCGCTTTCAGCGTGCCTTTTGGCAGCGTGGCGGCGATGGCGCCCTTCTGGAACTTCATTTCCACGGTGTCGGAAACTTCCAGAACCACGAAGTCATCGGCCACTTTGGTGATCTTGCCGGCGATGCCGCCGGTGGTGACCACTTCGTCGCCCTTCGCAAGGCTGCTCAGCAGGTTCTTCTGCTCTTTGGCGCGCTTGGCCTGTGGACGCCAGATCATCAGGTAGAAGATGACCAGGAAACCGACCAGGAAAATCCACTCGAAGCCGCCGCCCATAGGCGCAGCAGCCGGTGCAGCCGCGTCAGCCATGGCATTAGAGATAAAAAAGCTCATTTAGCACTCCAGTTGCAAATGTTGAATCTTGGGGTCAGAAAACTCAGTCCAAAGGCGGAACGGGGAGCCCGCGTTTGGCGTAGAAGGCATCGACAAAGGCGGCCAATGTACCCTGTTGAATAGCCTCGCGCAAACCAGCCATCAGCACCTGATAATGGCGCAAGTTATGGATGGTATTGAGCATGCTGCCGAGCATTTCGCCGCACTTGTCCAGGTGATGCAGATAAGCGCGGGAGAAGTTCTGGCAGGTATAGCAATCGCAGGTCGGATCCAGCGGCGAATCATCATGGCGATGGAACGCGTTACGGATCTTCAGCACGCCTGTATCAATGAACAGATGCCCATTGCGGGCATTACGGGTTGGCATCACGCAATCGAACATGTCCACACCGCGGCGCACACCCTCAACCAGATCTTCCGGTTTGCCAACGCCCATAAGGTAACGAGGTTTGTCAGCGGGCATCATGCCCGGCAGATAATCCAGCACCTTGATCATCTCGTGCTTGGGCTCGCCCACCGAAAGACCGCCGATGGCCAGGCCATCGAAGCCGATCTTGTCCAGACCTTCCAGCGAGCGCATGCGCAGATCCTGATGCATGCCGCCCTGAACGATACCGAACAGCGCCGCGGTGTTGTCGCCATGCGCATTTTTCGAGCGCTGCGCCCAACGCAGCGACAGCTCCATCGAAACGCGAGCGACATCTTCGTCAGCCGGGTACGGCGTGCATTCGTCGAAGATCATCACGATGTCGGAACCGAGATCGCGCTGCACTTGCATCGATTCCTCCGGGCCCATGAACACTTTCGAGCCGTCGACCGGGGAAGCGAAGGTCACGCCCTCCTCCTTGATCTTGCGCATCGCGCCCAGGCTGAACACCTGAAAACCGCCGGAGTCGGTGAGGATCGGGCCCTTCCACTGCATGAAATCGTGCAGGTCGCCGTGCTCCTTGATCACCTCGGTGCCCGGGCGCAGCCACAGGTGGAAGGTGTTGCCCAGAATGATTTCCGCGCCGGTGGCGACGATGTCACGCGGCAACATGCCCTTGACCGTGCCGTAGGTGCCCACCGGCATGAAGGCCGGGGTCTCGACGGTGCCACGCGGGAAGGTCAGCCGACCACGACGAGCCTTCCCATCGGTGGCAAGCAGTTCAAAGGACATGCGACATTCGCGACTCATTCTGTTTCCTCTGGGCCTGTGTGTTCAGGGGCAGTCGGGGCGGGATTACGGGTGATGAACATCGCATCACCGTAGCTGAAAAAGCGGTACCCGTTGTCGACGGCGGCTTTATAAGCGGCCATGGTTTCGGGATAACCGGCGAACGCCGAAACCAGCATCAACAGCGTTGATTCCGGCAAATGGAAGTTGGTGACCAAGGCGTCGACCACATGGAACGGCCGGCCCGGGTAGATAAAGATGTCGGTCTCACCGCTGAACGGCTTGAGCACACCATCGCGCGCGGCGCTTTCCAGCGAACGCACGCTGGTGGTGCCCACGGCAATCACCCGCCCGCCACGCGCGCGGCACGCGGCAACGGCGTCGACCACATCCTGGCCGACTTCCAGCCACTCGCTGTGCATGTGGTGATCTTCGATCTTGTCGACGCGTACCGGCTGGAACGTCCCCGCACCGACGTGCAGCGTGACGAACGCGGTCTCGACGCCCTTGGCGGCAATCGCCTCCATCAGCGGCTGATCGAAATGCAGCCCCGCCGTCGGCGCCGCCACCGCACCGAGACGCTGGGCGTAAACGGTCTGATAGCGCTCGCGATCCGAGCCTTCGTCCGGGCGGTCTATATAAGGAGGCAACGGCATGTGCCCGACGCGATCGAGCAACGGCAGCACTTCTTCAGCGAAGCCCAGCTCGAACAGCGCATCGTGACGCGCGAGCATCTCGGCTTCACCACCGCCATCGATGAGGATCTTCGAACCCGGCTTCGGCGACTTGCTGGAGCGCACATGGGCCAGCACGCGGTGCGTATCGAGCACGCGTTCGATGAGAATTTCCAGCTTGCCGCCCGAGGCTTTCTGCCCGAACAGCCGCGCCGGAATCACCCGGGTATTGTTGAAGACCATCAAATCGCCCGGGCGCAAATGCTCAAGCAAATCAGTGAATTGACGGTGTGCAAGGGCGCCGCTCGGCCCATCAAGGGTCAGCAGGCGACTACCGCGACGCTCGGCCAGAGGGTGGCGGGCGATCAGCGAATCAGGAAGCTCGAAGGTAAAGTCAGCAACGCGCATGATGGGGTTCGTCTAGCAGGGCCGGAAAGTCTAGCGGAATTATCAAAAATTGACCATGAAACGTGATTGACCAACGGTAATCACCTCTCTATACTTCGCCGCCATTGAGCCCTGATGGCGGAATTGGTAGACGCGGCGGATTCAAAATCCGTTTTCGAAAGGAGTGGGAGTTCGAGTCTCCCTCGGGGCACCAAAATTGAGAAAGGTCTTGCTTAGCAAGGCCTTTTTTTTCGTCTGCAGGAAAGTGAACGCGTGGCGCTGGCCTCACGCGCCCCGCACCTCCCCGCGATTTGTTTTTGATCAGAAATCCGGTACGTGAATGCTCACAACCTGCGGGCAATTTCCTTCCAGATATAGCCATAGTTGTATTTGAGCCAGACAACCAGCGCTTTATCGAATTGCCTGCGAAACCAACTGCGCTCTCTCTCAGCAAGCCTTTCGTTGATCATGCTATTGAGCGACTCGGGATCGAAACCTGTCCAGACAGAGGGCACGGCAGCCGCAATATTGGTGAAACACACCGGTGCGACTTCTGAATAAAGGATCTCGTACAGCACACCGGGATCGATGTTCTTTACCTGACTGGCTATGTAGTCGTAATCCACAGGGAAATCGTTGAACGGATCAGAGAGTGCGACCCTTACATTTTTCAGTTCCGGCTCACTCAAAAAATGTCCCAATGCGAAAACTCCTCCAGTTCTTCATCCAGTGAGTCAGCGACCACTCCACCTGCGACGCCACCGGCAACCGATCCCACCAAAACAACAGCTATTGCACAAATGGGAGCCCCTGGACCACAGAGTGCGCTAACGCCCATACCCGCAAGAATACCGCCTACGGCACCACTGCCAACGATGATGCCTTGACGTGCTGCCTCTTTCGGTTTGTTTTCGGCATTGAGGATTTGATAAGTCGCGAGGGCCGCAGTCACCAGGACTCCGAGCTTCCCCATGATCAACATTTTCTGAGTGCCCTTCGTGAACTTCACATCGTCCCGACCGGCTGCTTCCAAAATGGTGTAGTGAACCTTTGACTGCTCTGCTGCAGTAAGGCTGTTGTAAGGTTTTTTGAAAAGTCGCTCCGAGTAGCGGTCAAAAAGAGACTGCAAAGTCCTGCCATCGGCTTTCTTCTTTTGAACAATCGCCAGACCTTGTGCAGACGTGAATTTGCGGTGTTCCATCATGATCTTGTTTCTCATTTCATGACTGAACTGCACGCCTTCTTGCGCCGTAATTTTCCCGGACTTTACGTCATCCAAGGTTTGCTGAGACATACGTTTGATGTTTTTCAGATAACTCGCCCGGACTTTTTCATCCGAAATGGCGTCCAGCGAAAACCTCAGCGCAGCGCCTTCCATCAGCTCTAAAGCGCGATCAAGGGGAGAGTCCTTCAAAGCGTGCTCACGCTGAACAACATAGCTACCGGTAACAATGTACGGTTCAGTCATAGGATGTTCCTTATCCCAGAATTTTGCTCAAAAGGCCGTCAGTGACGGAGGGGCTATCTGTAGGGGGCTCATCTTCGAACTTGAGCATCAAGCACTTTTTACCTGAGGGGTTGGTAAATTTGACTGCATTGTCTTTATCGAATATGCCGGGGAGCGAAGAGCCGTCCTCAAAATGCGCAGTGCACGATAAGCCCTCATAGCTTTCCTCGGCGGGAATCTTGAATCCAATCCATCTGGCTTGGCCGATTATCGGCTCTGGTGGAACAAAGGCGCACGGTGTGTGCGTGTCACCAATGATGACTGTGCCCGATCCGCCGATGACGATGCTGCCGTGGGTACCGCCCGTGTCGATAGTGGCGGCGTTTTTGCCATTGATGAATACGGTAGAGGACAAACCAGAGGACAACGCACTGCCGCAGGTGCAGGTATCGCCTTGGCGTGCAGCGGCCAAGCCGTTGAAAAATACGTCAGGTGAACCTGTGGCTATGGGATTAGTGCCGTGCCCTGGTAGCGGACAGCTGGACGGATCGCTCTTGCGTGCAGCTGGTTTAGCCATGATGACCTCCTGTCAAAATTTCTCACGTACAGCAAAACCTATCATAAAGTCATCGCGCCTTCCTTGACTGATCATGATCGGTTGTAGGCGGTCGCAAGCATGAAGCGAACGATGCAAAATAATGAGATTTCAGAGGCAGACCATATTTAGAAAACGTGGTCTGTCCTTTATGGAAGTGGAAAGGCTCGAAGCAGCCATTGCAGAGAGCAACCAGACCTTGAAAGATCTGCGACACCAGCAGCTACGTGCTGCACGGTTCATGTGGGCCGACCGCCTAGACAAGGCAGCTCAAGAGTTCGTCGCCATCGCAGCACACCTGCACGCCACGGAAAAGGCGATGGGACGTTCAAGCTCTCTCATTGACCTATACGTGCCACTGCATGTGCCGTTCGGACCGATGTCCATCAATGAAGATACAGTCACTGCGAAGGCAGGTGCAATTTCCATTGAGCAATTGATCGCCGCTTGATTGCCCGCGTCTCGACTATCAGTCGTGACGTTCCTCCCCCTAAACCGGAGCATCATTCGCGGAACACCAAACGTGTTCCGCGTAACTGGTGTTCCGGTTGTTCGCATTTGGTGTTCGACCTCTGAAAGCCTTTAATTACTTGGCCTCTAGCGTTTCTGTAACACATGGAACACATGGAACACCGTGTTATCGCTACCTATGGATTAGCGTTCCCCTCGCCCTTTTTCACGGCGTGAACCTTCAGCGCGAGCGGACGCGACGGATTGCTCTAGATCCGTCGATCTGCTGTGTCCGATTCCTCCCAGGCGAAGGAGTCGGAGCGTCAGATTTTACGTGTCCTCCCTAAGGGGGGCCCCTACACGGGTTATCAGACTCGCAGCTTTCCTCTAGCTGACAAAACTACAGAGATGTCCGTCTTTTTTTGCACAGCGCAGAGACCTAATGGTAAGGAGGATCGACCAGTGAAAAACTGTTCACTCGAGGCTCAGTAAAGATTTATCAATCGTTTCGGACGCTTGTCTGACCCGAATTCTCCGACTGAATGCTCAGATCCTGCTCGTGCGTCACTCAAGCACTGCTGTATATTTGTGCTAAGGATCGTGATCCCATCAGGACTGCTGAGTGACGTTCAAATGCTTTCTCATCTTGAAGGCGACCTGAAGGGATAGCTTGTAAATAACAACACTATAAACCTTACAATTTTTAATCATTTAATTTTCAAAACTAATTAATTATAGAAACACAGCAGATTCATGATGGGGAACAAATGGAAGGCTTTGCGGAATACAATACAAAACTTGAGCAAGTCTTCCACCTATGGAAAAAAGACTCTAATTCCGAATTTTCCAATCACAGTAACGTCACAGCGGCCAAAGTAAGAGAACTGATAGACATAACAACCCTACGCGAATCCGGAGTTTTTTTTACCAGCGACGCTTTGGCGGAGAAAGCGATAAACTCTTTTAACGCGCCTATAGATGATCGCGCTCTCGTCGTAGACCCCACATGTGGATCAGGAAGTCTTCTGGTTGCCGCCTCAAGAAAACTTTCTGTAATGCCTTTAGCCAGCGAAACTTTAAAAAAGTGGGGCAAACAGCTATGCGGAATTGACTTATTCCCAGAGTTTGTTTACTGCACCAAGCTGAGACTAGTATTAGAAAGTTTAGTAAGAGGAGCGAAAGCAGATAAAAGTTTATCTGAACTTTTAGATCTGCTAACCAACATTCACACTGGCGACTGCCTAGACAACATAGCCATTATCGCTAAGGCCACGCACCTCGCACTAAATCCTCCTTACAATAACTCGAAGACACCAGCGAGATATAGCTGGGCCAACGGAAAAATAAACAACGCAGCAATTTACTATTACGAGCTGTCACTTGCTCTAAAGGGCGGGTGTTCGATTTCGGCTATTCTGCCCGATGTTCTTAGAAGCGGAAGTAGGTTTGAAGCATGGCGTAACGCTGTCGAGCCCGCACTCACCCTTTCCAACGTATCAGTCGAAGGCAGATTCGACAAACAAACCGATATTGATATTTTCATCCTCAATGGACTGGTTGACCGAAAAGGCTCTAACAAAGTTGAATGGCAGACTGCGGAAACATTAGGTATCGATGGCTCTCCTAAAATTCGAGATTTCTTTGAAGTTGCAGTTGGAGCAGTCGTGCCTTACAGAGACCCTCATGAAGGAAAACTGTATGCTTACATCCATCCAAAAACTCTTCCCCGGTGGGGAGAAATAAGTAAGATCCCAGAAAGCCGGAAATTTTTAGGGAGAGCTTTCCAACCACCCTTCGTTGCTATTCGAAGAACATCTGGACCTAGAGACAGACATCGAGCCGTACCGACTCTAGTGCTAGGAAAAAGATTAGTCGCAGTCGAAAACCACCTAATCGTACTAACTCCAAGAAATGGAAGTTTAGATAAATGCCGCGAACTTTCAGAACTACTCAAAGAAAACCATGTTAATGAGTTTCTGAACAATAGAATTCGATGCCGTCACTTAACAGTATCGGCAATATCAGAAATACCATGGAGGTTTGAATGAAAGAATTGCTAGATGAGCTGCCTTTTGAGATCGCTGCTCGCTTACCTATTCAGCTCGGACGGCAAAGCATATCGAGCTCTATGGTTGCTATTTCCGAACTCATTAAAAACTCCTACGATGCCGATTCTAAAAACGTACGGCTTACATTCACTAAATCTAAAGAAGGCCTTCCATCTCTAATAATTGAAGATGATGGGGAAGGTATGTCTTACGAGGACGTTAAAGAAAATTGGCTAATTATTGGAACAAGTCATAAGACGCATCAGGATATCTCGGGAAAAGACAGAATTTACACCGGTGCCAAAGGGCTTGGCCGACTTGGCGCAGATAGACTCTGCAGAACGTTAGTTCTGCAGACCAAGCGAGAAAGTGACCAAATTGCACTGGAGCTTCAAATACAATGGGAGGCATATGAAAATGCAGAAAAGCCTCTTTCACAGATAAAGCACAAGCTATACAAACACACCAGTCAAATCCAGGACGAACATGGAAAGTTTCCCGACAATGAAAAAAATTCTGGCACGCGAATTATACTGCAGGGATTAAAAGACGATTGGAACTTAAGCCTTTTAACTGACCTTAAAAAAGAGCTATCACTTTTAATCTCTCCATTCGACGACGCTAATGACTTCTCAATTTCAATTAAATCGGATTTTCCTGAAATAGATGGAAACGTCTCAAGCTCGTCTGCCGTTGAATATGCACGCTGGGTAGTTGATGCAGAGCTTGATGGCGAGATTATTAATGCCAACTTTAAATACTCTGATGGCCGAGAGTTCAAAATCGATTCAGAAGAGTGGAAAAACTGGATTAAGGATCGCCCACCGGTACCAAGCTCTGGTCCTCTAAAGCTCAAAATGTACTTTATTCCATGGGATGCACCTGGCCTAAAGAACGTGGACTTTAGTAAGCGTAATTGGCGGGAGTTCATGAATGCGAACCAAGGGATACGTATCTATAGAGATAGATTCAGAGTACGCCCTTATGGCGAGCCCACAGGTAAAGGTGATTGGCTAGATCTTGGTATCCGTCGCGCACGTAGTCCTGGCGGGGTCAAACAAGGTGGTTGGAAAGTCGGACCGCATCAAGTTATTGGGGCAGTATTTATAGGTAGACAGACCAATCCTCTCTTGGAAGATCAAACAAATCGTGAGGGTATCGTTGAGTCAGAAGCATTTTATGACATGCGTGCTTTCTGCGTAAAAATCATTGATCGATTTGAATTATATGCTCATCAAATAGCCCGAGAAGAAGATGATGAGTCTGATACAGAAGAAAAAAAACTGCTCGCTAAAAAAGCTATCGCCGACACCACGAAAGTAGTTGAGGAACTTAAAGAATCAATCTCTAAAAATGTACAAAAAAACGTTGATGCTGGTGAGCAGAAAAATATCAGCGTTAATGAGCCTGAAACTCTAATGGTTAGAATTGCCGAGGTGGAGTCCAGGCTGGCAGAGGCCGCAGCCCGATCAAGCGAGCTGGAAATCCATTTAGAGAAAAAGGCTGAGGAGTTAGAGCATGAGAAGGATACGTTAGCTAACCTAGCATCCTTGGGAATTCTTACTGTCTGTTTTGGACATGAAGCAAAAGAATTTACGAACCTTTCATTAGTTAACGCAAAAAACCTAAAGGATAGTTTCGAAAGAGGCATCTTCATGTTAACACCTCCTTATGACGAGGAGTTCTCAAACTGCCTAAAAACGATAATCTCAAGCACAGGCTTTGTAAGAAACTTTGCATCTTTTGCCTTAGGAAACATCAAACCAGATAAAAGAAAGCGCAAAGCTGTTGATATTGGCGACGTGGCATCAGGGGTATTTAAAGCCTTAAGCGCATCATTAGAAAGGCAAAACATTGAGACAAGCGTTACGTGCGAAACCAAAAGAAAAATTGTGGCCTTTGAAATAGATCTAGAGAGCATTTTTGTCAACCTCATATCTAACTCTATATGGGCACTCAAAAAAACTGCAGTAGGCGAACGTTTTATATCCATTAACATTCACGAAAAAAACGATCACATAACTATTAGTTTTGCTGATAGCGGCTTTGGGTTAGAGTCAGGAACAGAAGAGCAAATCTTCCAACCGATGTATAGCACTCGACTCGACAGAAAAGGCTCGGTTGAGGGCACAGGTATGGGGCTTTCCATTGTCAAAAGTTTTGTAGACAACCATACAGGTGGGAATATTTCCGCAACACCAAAAGGAAGACTTGGCGGAGCAGAATTTACAATCAACATACCATTGACCACAAACAACAAGGCCTGACTTCATGGAAAAGAATGTTGTGCTATATATTGATGAGGAGCAAAACGCTCTAGACTCTTACGGCCGGGAACTAAGAAAAAATTTGCCTCCAGAACTAGAGATCATTTGCGCATTACCTCAGCCCACGCTTCCTTTAATGCTCAAATTTATCTGCAGCATGCGCCCTCGAATTGCTTCCATCGTTGTCGATGAGCACCTCGAGGTCGCGGGAACTGCTGACTATATAGGAAGCCAATTAGCAGATGCCTATAGACAGCTTGACAGCAAAATCCCTATATACATTCTCAGCAATCATCCAGACGAAATAGATGACAACTTAGAAAGTGTTGAGTACATATTAAGTAAGGATGATTTTGCTGATGGAGGCGCAGCGCTGGAAAGTGCCATCAAACGTATGGTCCGCCACATCAATGCTTACGAACAAATTGTAGATGAGCGCGAACAGCGCTTTGTACTTTTATTAAAGAAGTATGTTTTATCTGAAATTTCAACAGAAGAAGCAAAAGAGCTAAACGAGTTAAAATTCTGGCGAGAAGCTCCCGCAGCCATTGAAGAATCGACCATGACCATGGAGCTCAAAAGAAAACTAGACGAACAGGAAGACACATTAAACAACATAGAAAAACTACTTTCGGGTAAAAAATAAAATGTTCTACCCCATACTCACTCGTCGACCTAATTACTCAAGAAAAACTGACGGCAGCTATTACGCAGATTACCACCATTACTTCACAGAAATAAAAGAAGACTGCCAAGAACGCTGTGTTTATTGTGACGCACTGCTTTCAGAGCACGGGAATGAAGGTTTTCACATCGACCACTTCAGGCCATATGTGCACTTTGCAGATTTAAAGAGCGACCCAAATAATTTAGTTTTAGCCTGTTCCAAATGCAACATATGGAAATCAAAAAACTGGCCGCAAAACATGTACTTCCATGTGCATGCATCCCACGACGGTACTATTGGCTTTATTGACCCATTCCTAGAACCATTATCCAATTACTTCAGAGTAGAACAATCAGGAAAGCTTTTAACAACAGGAGCAGTCGCGAAATACATGCTTGAAATTTTACACCTTAACAGAGAATCAAGAATTCAGTTAAGACGGAAGAGAACTATTCTTCATAAAGCTATGCAGCTCAATAAAGTTGTCGACCAAAAATTAAAAGAATTAGTTGAATACATGCAGACCGATGACTTTGACAGAGATATCGCACGAAACATGGCCACCTCACTACGCGAAGTGAAAGACTTATTAACCGATGCTCTAAATATGCTTCACAAAAGAGTTTCGTAGGGTTTTCGCACGAAAAGCGTAGGTTGCCTCAGGTCTCATAAGCCTCTTGCTGCACTACTCTATCTGCAGGAAACGCATCGCCTCCGGCCTAGTCATCAACTGCTACCTGGTATTTCATGAATGGAATCGTCATCCCAGAAACGCGCCTTTCGTACCCCTGAAAGTATTCAAGCAGAGAAGAACACGCGGGGGATGCTCAAGCCTTTCTTGGAAAGCAGAGGATTCACTGACGTTACTGACGTTCGTATAGGACAGTCTCAGTTGCTTTCCGCTAGAAGCCCTGAGGGCAGATTCTTTAAGGCACGAGTTCGATTGTGCTGGCGCTGGGAGGATCATCAAGAAAAATATTCTGCGGCGCAGCTACGCGCCCGTTTAAGCCATGGAGACTGGGATAAAACAATTGCCGAAATCGTTGATCGCGAAGCCCCGCGAGGTATTACCCACGCACTTCTGGTGCAACGCTTTGGCAGTGATATTGTATTTGCCGCGTTGATTCCCGTGTCCGCCATGACAGGGATTATCAACGAGCAGAAAAAGGTCAGCGCTGAACTCATAGCGGCAGGAAGGTTAGGGCGTCTCAAGAAAAATCATGCTGTCAATGGAGGCAGTCCCACGATGTGGCTGATGGATAGCCGATTTGAGGAGGCGCACAAAGTCGCCGATGTCCTGTGGAAGTGGGAGGGGGTGGAGGATCTCGCCAAACGACCGCTTTTCAAAGATCTCATTGGAGGCATTGACGACACAGTCAACGACCTGCCGGGACTTGATTTATCGCTCTTAGGCCGTGATGAAGCGTCACGTTTTCAAGCGACGGTGTCTAGGGTAGCTAGAGATCCGAATGTCCGAAAAGCTGTGATCGAGCGTTGCAATGGACGCTGCGAACGCCCAGGATGCGGAGCGAGTCGTCCTTATGCTGGCTTTCTCGATGTACACCACATTTTTGGTGTTGAGGTTAGTGATCGAGTTTTTAATTGCGTTGCTCTTTGCCCAAATTGCCATAGAGATGCACACTTCTCGGTGGATCGGGAAAAGTTGAATAATTCATTGTTGTTGATAGCTCAGCATTACCTTCAGAAGCTATCTGATGCACCATAGGATAGCCAGTAGGGCTAGCGTTGTATCCCCACTTGTATCCCTTTACCGATAAATGCTCTGAAGACCACAGATTATATGGTGCAGTCGAGTCTCCCTCGGGCACCAAAATCAAGAAAGGTCTTGCTTAGCAAGGCCTTTTTTTTCGTCTGTCGGAAAGTGGCTGCTGTTGCAGGAGCTGCCGAAGGCTGCGATCTTTTGATCTTCCTCTGTTTCACCAACAGGACATCTCAAAGGATTCATTTGCATGGAAACGTCACTGGAAACCGTCGCCCTGTTCTCCCTCAAACTCGCTTACGAGGAGGAGGGCCTGAGCCCGATTCTGCGGGATGACATGGTCATGGGTGACTATCAGAAAGACGTGTTCGAACTGCTGGTGCGCCGCGGAGATGTCGAGACCATCCAGTTCAAGATGAACGAGTGCCTGGGCTTGGCGATGGATGCGTTGGGCGGGGTCGAGAAACCGTTGGGGCGGGAGCTGCACAAGCTGTCAGCCGATTTCCGTCAGGCGCAGTCGCTGGAGCAGCTTGATCAGCCGCTCCTCGCGCTCAAGGGTTATTTGAAGGACATTCTGTAATCAGACGCGCAATCTGTAGAAACAGCCCTGGGATTACTGCCGCACTTTTACTACTCGAATGTCGACGGGAAACCCACCTGGCCCTTCCAGCTTCTTCCATCCCACGTATTGAAAAATCGCTTCCTGATCGATGGTCTCGCCCCTCTCCACCATCTCTCCGCCAAGCACCGCGACCTCTTTATAGACGGCGCAGTTGCCCTCATCGGGATGGGCGGTGTAGATCACATAGGGTTTGACGTATCTCACGGCGCGGAAATGTCGGCCGCAGCCCCAATCGACCGTGATCATCAACGTCTTCAGATACGCTTCGCCATCCGTTTCCGAATCCTCGGCGAGTTCCTTGAGCTTGCCAAGTCCGCCGACGTCGCTAAAGCCTAGATCGAGGGCGCGCTTGTATTCCGGGGACTTCTCGTGCTCGGCCTGAGCCTTGAAGTATTGCTGTTGAAGCTCCGCGACCAGTACCTCCTCTTCCTTGTTCCGGATCACGAACGCTTGAGCAATGACGTTTTCACAACGGGCATATTCAGGAGAGGTAAGGCTTTCCTGGGAGAGGTGATTGCGATGGACATAAACAGTGCGATTCAAACTGTCGACGCGGTCCATCGCTTGCCTGGTAGTCATGACCCCTTTTTGAACGTTGTTCACTACTTGCTGAAAACGCTCGCAATCGGCGAGGTACTCCTTCCAGGCGACCTCTGGGGTTTCATCCCAGTCGGCAAGCGCCGGGGTCATTACGATGGCGAGAAGGAACGCGCCGAGCAGGCGCGGTGTAAAAGAAACATTCGGCATGCGTAGTCCGTTACGTGTTTGAAGAAAGTGGCGCGAAGCTACTATTTTGCTATCTTGCCGTCCACTGTCGGCAAGCTGCCGAGCGTTTGTACCGCGACTGGCTTCGAAGGATGGATACGATGGATGTAGCGTTTTTCTTTATCGCCTGGATAGGCATGTGGGTCTGGGTCGTCAGGCAGCGTGGTGCGTGGAATCTGCTGCTCGCCAATGTGTTGGGCGCGGCCAGCGGCATGATTGTCGGCCTGGTGGTTTCGCAGCTTTGCGTCGGTCTGTTCGGCTCCAGCCGGCCACCGGTCCCGGGGGTCATGGGATCGCTTCTGGAAATGCTCGCAACCGCTGCGGCGCTGAGTGGCGTATGGATGCTGGTGGCCCGTCGCTCGCAAGTCGAACATCCCGTTGCGCGTCAGCTGCTGGCCGGCCTTTGCGGCGTTGTGGCCGGCATCACGGCGATCATGTTTTTTGTTCAGATCAATCCGCCCAATCTCGGCATGTGAATGTCTTCGTGGCGTCAGACCTCTATTTTGATATCTTGCCGTCCATCTTCAGCACTCACCGCCAGTGAGTGCTGTTTGGCAGGCTATTGAAGGGTTAAGGAAAGGATCGAATGGAGTTTCTGAGTTTTCTGGCATTTGTTGCGGCCTGGGGTTTGATGTGGCGCTGGGTGGTGAAAAACCGCGGCAGCTGGAATCTGTTTTACGGCAACATCGTTGGCGCGGCGGGTGGTTTTATCGTCGGCATGGTGGTGCTGTCGATCTTCCTGTCGTTGTTCCCGTCGGCGCATAAGCCCAAACGGGCGCCCACCGAAGAGGTGATCACCCAGAACGAAGTGACCACCAGTCTGCTGCCGGAAGCCGAGTCGGATTCGACGCCCGTGGCATTGGAAAATGCTCCGGGGTTCGCCGCTATCGAGCCAGACAATCAGCCTTCGCCGCCCGACTCCGCACTGCTGCCGAACTACGCCAACCGGGCACCGAAATCGATGGCGGAAAAAACCGTTCTGGATCAGAGCGACGCGCAGGGCCGCAAAGCGTTCAGCGCGCTGCGCGACAAACTTGCTCAGAATGCCGACAGCGACAAATCGATGCTCGCGTATGTCATGTGCAGCCCTTACGTGACCGGTACCTTGCGCTTCCCGGCGTCGGCGCGCTTCGCTGACAGCACCGCCGTGGTCACCCAACGCTTCAAGGGCCAGGTCTACACCCTCAGCAACAAGGTCACCGCGCGCAACATGAATGGCGATGACGTCACTTATCGCTTCGAGTGCTCGGTGCAGGAGCAACCTGCTACCAGCGAATGGCGACTGCTGGCGCTGAAGCTGCAGAAGGCTGACGCTTAAGCCTCGTTTAAGGGTTCAAGGCGCCGGCTGCGCTATCATCGCCAGCCTGTGCGCCTTGAGTTTTGCCTGCGAATGTCCTCGATACCTGCTGACCTGAATCCGTTGCCTCCTGTCTTGGCCGGCCCCCTGCTGCGCCGGTTGGAACCGACGCGAATCGTTCTGTGGCTGGTCGGCACCCGCGCACTGGCGCTGACCCTGCGCCTGCAAGGTGTAGGAGACATCCCTCTCGATGCCGGGAAATGCACGATCATCCCCGTCGGCCGTTACGCGTTTGTCCATCTGATCGACGTTGTACTCGACAGCGCCCTGCCCTGCGACACGCGCATCGACTACGACCTGTTGATCGACGGCCACTCGCCCATCGCCGAATGGGCGTCGCACCTGCTGTACGCTAACGCTCGTTGTCCGAACCTTGTCGTGCGTTCGCGGATCGATCAGTTGCTGCACGGCTCCTGCCGCAAGCCGCATCATCCGGCGGCAGACGGTCTGCTGTGCGTTGACCAACTGCTGTCCAGCGAAACCGATCCGCAGCAACGCCCGACCCTGCTGATGATGAGCGGCGACCAGGTTTACGCCGACGATGTGGCCGGCCCGATGCTGCGGGCGATTCATGCGTTGATCGAGCGCCTCGGCCTGTTCGACGAACACCTCGAAGGTGCCGTGGTCAGCGACAGCGCCAAGCTCTACCAACACCCGACCAGTTACTACCACCGTGCGGATTTGTTACCGGCGCTGGAGAGCAACGAGACCTTGCGCGAGCGATTTTTCGGCGGTGCGCGTAAGCCGATTTTCACCAGCAACAGCGCCGACAACCACCTGGTGACCTTCGCCGAAGTGATGGCGATGTACTTGCTGGTATGGTCACCCGTTGCGTGGACGCTGATCAATCCCGCGACTCCATCGCTGACGCCTGAACGCTTGCAGCGCTACACCCTGGAGCAAACCCGCATCGATGGCTTCAAGGCCGGTTTGGGCAACGTCGCCCGAGCCTTGGCGCATCTGCCGAGCCTGATGATTTTCGACGATCATGACATCACCGATGACTGGAATCTTTCCGCGCAATGGGAGGAAACCGCCTACGGCCATCCGTTCTCCAAACGCATCATCGGCAATGCGTTGATCGCCTACATGCTGTGTCAGGGCTGGGGCAACAATCCCGATGCGTTCAAGGATGTGCTGGGGAAAACCCTGGGGCTGAGCGCCAGCGGTGATGACCAGTATCTCGACAGCCCGGTGCAGGACGCGCTGATCGATGATTTGCTGCGCTTTCAGCATTGGCATTTCGTGTTGCCGAGCAGCCCGGCGCTGGTGGTGCTCGACACCCGTACCCGGCGCTGGCGCAGCGAGATGGCACTCAAGCAACCCTCGGGGCTACTGGATTGGGAGGCGCTGTGCGAGCTGCAGCAGGAACTGCTGGATCATCCGTCGGCGATCATCGTGTCCCCCGCACCGATCTTCGGCGTGAAGCTGATCGAAACCGTGCAGAAGGTTTTCAGCTGGTTTGGTTATCCGCTGCTGGTCGACGCGGAAAACTGGATGGCCCACCGTGGCGCCGCGCAGGTGATCCTGAACATTTTCCGACACACCCGCACACCCGGAAACTACGTGGTGCTGTCCGGTGACGTGCATTACTCCTTCGTCTACGAAGTGCTTATCCGACACCGCAAAGCCGGGCCACGGATCTGGCAGATCACCAGCAGCGGGATCAAGAACGAGTTTCCGAAAACCCTGCTGGAATGGTTCGACCGCCTCAACCGCTGGCTCTATTCGCCGCGCTCACCGTTGAACTGGTTTACCAAACGCCGACGCATGCGCATCGTGCCCTATACGCCGGAACATGCCGAAGCGGGGGAGCGGCTGTGGAATTCAGCGGGGATCGGCCAGGTGTTTTTCAATGCGCAGGGACAGCCGAGCGAGATCATTCAGCACAATTCGAACGGGGCGGCGAAGACGCGGATGCTGGCGCCGGAGTTGGGGGATTATCCGGACTAACCAAAAGTGTTTTTCCTACATTGGGAGCACCAGATGACCACGACGCGGCGGTTTCTCACTGCCAGCGACAGTGGATGAGGATTACAACCATCTCAGAAACGTCCCCAGAGTTCTTTAGCCATACTGAATGTGCTCGCAGTAACCCCTTCTGCGAAACAACCACTGGTAGGTATCGCCTTGTCATCATGTACTCATTTCTGTACGTTCTTTGCATCCAGCGAGGACTACGACATGCAAACCATCAACTACACCACCGCCCGTGCGCATTTGGCCGAAACGATGGATCGCGTTAACGAAGACCGGGCTCCCCTTCTGGTCACACGCCAAAAAGGCGAGCCCGTCGTGATGATGTCTCTGGCTGAATACAACGCACTTGAAGAAACGGCCTACTTGCTCCGCTCTCCAGCCAACGCCGAACGGTTGATCAAATCGATTGGCGAAATGCGTGCCGGAAAAGCCAAAGTCAGGCAATTGATCGAAGAATGAAAATCGAGTTCACGCCATCAGGCTGGGAAGACTACTTGTGGTTTCAGCAGAACGATAAGGCCGGACTCAAACGTATCAATCTGTTGATAAAGGCAATCCAGCGCGAACCGTTTGAAGGGATCGGCAAGCCCGAGCCGCTCAAACACAACATGAGCGGCTTTTGGTCCAGACGAATAACGGGTGAGCATCGTTTGGTCTACAGCATCGAAGGCGGTGAGATTTGCGTCATTAGTTGCAAATACCACTACTGAATGATGTGCCCCACACCTCTGACAATCATCCCCACCTCCCGCTCATCAATCGTCAGCGGCGGCAGCAGCCGTATCGTCTTGCCCCGTGTCACGTTGATCAGCAGCCCATGATCCCGCGCCGCGATCAGCGTCAGATCGCGAATCGGCTGTTTCAACTCGATGCCGATCATCAAGCCCTGCCCACGAATCGCCATCACGTTGGGGTTGTCTGCCAGTTCGGCGCGCAGGCGGGTCAGCAGGCGCTCGCCCTGTACCCGGACATTTTCCAGCAAGCCTTGCTCTTCGATGATGTCCAGCACCGTGCAGCCGACCCGGCAGGCCAGCGGGTTGCCGCCGAAGGTGCTGCCATGGCTGCCGGGGGTGAACAGGTCCGCCGCTCTGCCCCGTGCCAGACAGGCGCCAATCGGCACGCCGTTGCCGAGGCCTTTGGCCAAGGTCATGACGTCCGGCACGATGCCTTCATGCTGGAACGCAAACCACTGGCCGGTGCGGCCGATGCCGGTCTGGATCTCGTCGAGCATCAGCAGCCAGGCGTGCCGATTGCACATTTCGCGCAGGGCTTTGAGGTAGCCGGGCGGCGCCAGTTGCACACCGCTTTCGCCCTGGATCGGCTCGACCAGAATCGCCACGATACGCGCGCCGTGCTTTTGCTGCAGCTGATCCAGCGCCGCCAGATCACCAAAGGGCACTTTGGCGAAATCCCCCGGCAGATCATTGAAACCCAACCGCACCGCCGGGCCATCGCTGGCCGACAAAGTGCCTAACGTGCGGCCATGAAACGCGTTGGCCATGACCACCACCAGCGGCTGTTCGATACCTTTGCGCCAGCCGTATAACCGAGCCAGTTTCAGCGCAGTTTCATTGGCCTCGGCGCCGGAGTTGTTGAAGAACGCCCGCTCCATTCCCGACAGCTGCGTGAGTTTGCGCGCCAGTTGTTGCTGCCAGTCGATGCTGTACAGGTTGGAGGTGTGCAGCAGCATTGCGGCCTGTTCGCTGATGGCAGCGACGATGCGCGGATGCGAGTGCCCGACATTGGTCACCGCGACGCCTGCGACGGCATCCAGGTATTCACGACCGGCCTGATCCCACAGGCGAGTGCCCAGGCCTCTGGTGAAACTCAAGGCCAGCGGTTGGTAGGTGTTCATCAGGGCGGCGGTCATGACTTCAAACTCCAGTGAAGGTCGGTGTGTTTGCAGTATGGTTAGCCACCAGAACTGGATAAACTCGGCAAAACTTCAATCATTTAACAGCAGAGCTTGATAATGGACCTGTTGCAGGCGATGAGCGTCTACGTGAAGGTCGTGGAAGCCGGAAGCATGACGGCGGCTGCGTTGCAGTGTGAAATGTCCACGACCATGGTCGGAAATCACCTGCGCGCACTGGAGCAACGGCTCGGCGTGCAACTGCTGCAGCGCACCACCCGCCGCCAGCGACTGACCGAATTCGGCAGCGTTTACTATCAGCGCTGCCTCGACGTTCTGGGTTTGGTGGCCGACTCCGAACGCCTCGCCGAACAGGCCCTTGATGAACCCCGTGGCCTGCTGCGCATCACCGCGCCGCTGACCTTTGGCGTCGAACGTCTGGCCCCGGCACTCAGCGAGTTTTCCCTGCAATACCCGCAGGTGAAAATGGATGTGGTGCTGACTAACAGCCGACCGGACCTGCTGGAAAGTGGCCTCGACGTGGCATTTCGACTGGGGCATTTCGAGCAGTCGAACCTGATCGCCCGGCCGCTGATCGACTACACCCTCACCGTGTGCGCCTCGCCGGCCTACGTCGCCCGGCGCGGCATGCCGATCACCCCGCAAGAACTGCAGCAACACGACTGCCTGTCGTTCGCCTACCCTGCCGGCGACGACTGGCAATCGGTGGAAAAACGCTGGCGCCTCAGCGGCCCGCACGGCGAGATTCTGGTGGATGTCAGCGGCCCGATGCTGATGAACACCTCGGCCGGCCTGCATCAGGCAGCGCGCACCGGCATGGGCATCGTCATGCTGCCGGACGCGCTGGTGGAACAGGACCTGCGCGACGGCAAACTGGTGACGGTGATCCCCGATTACCAGCCACCAAGCCGTCCGTTGCATTTGCTGTACGCGCCGGATCGTTATCGTTTGCCCAAACTGCGGCGCTTCGTCGAATTCGCGATGAAAACCTGGGGCAGAGCCTGACTTGGTTGCTATCGACTACGCTCCGGTGATTGCCGACAAGGATGCTGCCACGTGATGAAGAACGACCTTACCGTACGCGATCTGTTGCCCGACGAAGTGGAGCCAGTTCGGCTGTTTCTCGGCCTACATGGCTGGGGACACCGGACAGGCTCCGGCGACTACTTCACTCAACTGATCGAAAACTCGCAACGCACTGCCGTCGCACTGAGCGACGAAAAAATCATCGGTTTTGCCCGAGGCATCACCGATGGTTTGTCCAACGGTTATCTGTCGATGGTGGTGGTTGATGGCCAGCATCGGCGCGCCGGCGTCGGGCGCGCACTGGTCGAGCATGTCATGGGGGACAACCCCGAGATCACTTGGGTACTGCGCGCCGGGCGCGAAGGTGCGGAGGCGTTTTTTGCCAGTTTGGGGTTTGAAACATCGGTGATTGCCATGGAGCGACCAAGGCTCAAGCAACACGTCTGAATCAGCTCCCGCTTTTCACCAACACCGGCTTCTCCTGATAACGCTGCGCGAACAATTGCTTCAACTGCGCGACCTTGGGCATGTCGTTGATCACGATGTACGGATAGCTTGGGTGTTCGGTCAGGAAGTCCTGGTGATAGTCCTCCGCCGGGTAGAAACCGTTGTAGGTTTCCAGTTTCGTAACGATCGGTTTGCTGTAGGCATGCGCCGCGTCGAGTTGGGCGATGTAGGCCTGGGCCACCCGTTGTTGATCGGCATTGACCGGGAACAGCGCCGAGCGATATTGCGTGCCGCTGTCCGGCCCCTGACGGTTGAGTTCGGTCGGGTTGTGGGCCACCGAGAAGTAGATCTGCAGCAGACTGCCGTAGCTGACTTGCGTCGGATCGAAGGTGACTTGCACTGACTCGGCATGACCGGTGTCGCCTTCGCTGACCCGTTCATATTGCGCCGTGTTCGCCGCGCCGCCGGCATAACCGGAGACGGCTTTCTGCACGCCTTTGACGTGCTGGAAAACCCCTTGCACACCCCAGAAACAACCACCGGCGAACACTGCGGTTTCGCTGTGCGCCTGAGTGGTTTCGTCGAGGGCCGGTGGCGGGATGACCACCGCATCCTCGGCGCCGAAAGAGAACGCCGAGCATTGGCCGATCACACCCGCCATAGCGACGGCGAGCAACACACGGCGCCAGTTGTTTTGAGCTTTCATGTTGCGCACTCCCGATCAGCCGAAGGTGAAGGCGTAAGCCGATACGCCCGGGTCAAGAAATTCGATGGTGAAGGTCCGATCCTTCACCGCATCGGTTTGCCGCACCAATTGGTACAGGCGCTGTTCGGTCACGCGACCGCTGCCATCCGCAGCGACATCCACACCATGGGCGGCACCCGGCGCCTGACCGTCAATCGAGACTTTGAAACGCACCGGTTTGCCATCCGTGCCCGGGCCCAGCACTAGATGCAGGTCGCGGGCATGGAAGCGGTAGACGATGCGGCTGGCCGGCGCGCTGGCGGTAGCGCGCTCGGCACCGACGGCCCACTGGCCGCCAAGGCTCCAGTCATTCAGGGTCAGGTTGGCCGGTGGGTTATAGGTCGCCACCTTGTCAGGCACCAGGCCGGTTTCCGGTACGAAATGTTCCGCACGCTGGTAGCCGACATAGGTTTCCGGTGATAGCACCTGATTCATGTCCGGCGCCTGTTGCACGCCTTGGGCATCGGCGTTGATCAAGCCGTCGGCGACAGTTTTCGCCCCGGTCTCACGCAGCAGCTGCTGAATGACCCGTTCCGATTCGGCGTATTCCCCTTCGCCAAAATGGTGGTATCGAATCCGTCCCTGAGCATCGGCAAAATAATGCGCCGGCCAGTATTCGTTGTTGAAAGCACGCCAGATCTTGTAGTCGTTATCGATCGCCACCGGGTAGTTGATACCCAGCTCCTTCATGGCTTTAGTGACATTGCCCACATCGCGCTCGAAGGCGAATTCCGGGGCGTGCACGCCGATCACCACCAGACCCTGATCGCGGTATTTCTCGGCCCACGCTTTGACGTACGGCAGCGTGCGCAGGCAGTTGATGCAGGAGTAGGTCCAGAAATCCACCAGCACCACTTTGCCCTTTAATGCCTGAGCGTCCAGCGGTGGCGAATTTAGCCATTGCACGGCGCCAGTGAGCGGCGGCAACTGACCTTCGACCGGCAATGTTCCCGGTGCCTTGTCGGCAACTTTCATCGCCCCGCCGGCAGCAGGAATCTGCGCCATCATGGTGCCGCTGCCCGTCGGCGATTTGCCGGAAAACTTGCCGACCAAGGCCTGTTCAATCCCGCCCGTGGACGCCGTCGAAATCCGCGCCAGAATGCCGGTATCGAGGCCCAGCGCGATCGCCACGACACCCGCGAGCATCGCCGCCCCCACCCCGCGCCGGATCCACTCACCGGTGCCGATCGAGCGCTTCATCAACGCAAACACCTTACCGCCCAGCAGCAGCGCCGCCGCCAGTGAAGTCGCGGCGCCCGCCGCGTAGGCGAGCAACAACAGCGTGGTGGCGATGCTTGCCCCTTGCAGCGCGGCGCCGGTCAGAATCAAACCGAGGATGGGCCCGGCGCACGGCGCCCAGAGCAGCCCCGTGGCAACACCGATCAGAAACGAGGCGCCGGGACGCGGACGATTGTCCTGGCCGGCGGCCTCGGACAGCCGACTGCCGGCCGACACCAGCGGCCGCGTCAGGCGCTCGGCGAGGCGCGGCAGCAGCAGCGTCAGCCCGAACAGTGCAACGAACAGCAACGCGAGCCAGCGCCCGTACTGATTGACTTGCACCACCCAACCGCCGCCCACCGCCGCCAGCGTGGCGACGAGGGCGAAGGTCAGCGCCATCCCGGTCAATAGCGGCAAGCCACTCTTGATAAACGGCTGCCCGCTGCGAGCGAAGACAAAAGGCAGAACAGGCAGGATGCACGGACTGACGATCGTCAGCACACCGCCCAGATAAGCGAGAACCAAGAGCCACATGGTGTCGTCCTGTAGAAAGTGAAGGTCGAAAAAGTGCCATGGCTCATGCCGCCACGGGTTTGAACGTCATCGCCAGGCCATTCATGCAATAGCGCAGGCCGGTGGGTTTCGGGCCGTCATCAAAGACATGCCCCAAGTGCCCGCCGCAGCGCCGGCAGTGCACTTCATTGCGGACCATGCCGAAGGAACGGTCCTGACGCGTGGCCACCGCCTGTTCCAGCGGTGCCCAGAAACTCGGCCAGCCCGTGTGGCTGTCGAACTTGGTTGCCGATGAAAACAGCGCCAGGTCACAGCCCGCGCAGGCGAATGTGCCGCTGCGATGTTCGTTGTTGAGCGGGCTGGTATAGGCCCGTTCAGTGCCTTCTTCGCGCAGGATCGCGTATTGCTCATCCGAGAGCAGCGAGTGCCATTCGCTGTCGCTATGGGTCACCTCAAACGCCTCATCGGCTTGCGCTTGCTCGACCAGCGCGGTGCCCGGGGACAATTTTGGCAATACACCCGCCACCAGGGCTGCGAGCCCCAGCCCGCCGCTCGCTACGAGAATCTGTCGCCGTGAAAACATGGCCGTCTCCAAAAATTCCAGGTGCCTGTCATGGAACACAGCCTAGGCTTGGGTTGATCGCCAAATCCTCACGGGAAGTTAACGAATTCGTGATAACTCACCCTCAGGAAAACCCGCACAATGCACTCACTGCGCCGAAGGATTGAGCTTGATGGAACCGACCAGACGCATCCTCGTGGTCGAGGATGATCAACACATCGCTGACCTGATTTGCCTGCACCTGCGCGACGAGCATTACGACGTCGTGCACAGCGCCGACGGTGATGAAGGCATGCGCCTGTTGCAGCAAGGGCAATGGGATGCGCTGATCCTCGACCTGATGCTGCCGGGCGTCGACGGCCTGGAAATCTGCCGCCGCGCCCGGGCGATGGCGCGCTATACGCCGATCATCATCACCAGCGCACGCTCCAGCGAACTGCACCGCATTCTGGGTCTGGAACTGGGGGCCGACGATTACCTCGCCAAACCATTCTCGATGCTGGAACTGGTGGCCCGAGTCAAAGCCTTGCTGCGCCGGGTCGACGCCATGGCACGCAACCTGAAAATGGACGCCGGCAGCCTCAGCCTCGATGGCCTGAACATCGACCCGATTACCCGCGATGTCACCCTCAATGGCGCGCGTCTGGACCTCACCCCGCGAGAGTTCGACCTGCTGTATTTCTTCGCCCGACAACCGGGCAAGGTCTTCTCACGCATGGACCTGCTGAACGCGGTGTGGGGCTACAGCCATGAAGGTTACGAGCACACGGTCAACACCCACATCAATCGCCTGCGGGCGAAGATCGAAAGCGATCCGGCGCAACCGACCCGCATCCTCACCGTGTGGGGTCGCGGCTATAAATTCGGCACGGAACAACCATGAGACTGAACCTGTCGCAGCGCCTGTCGCTGGTGTTCGCCGTTTTGCTGCTGGTGTGCTGCGGCACCTCGGCATGGCTGCAAGTGCGCTCCAGCAAGATGCATGAACTGGAAGTGGTGCAAGGCCTGTCGCGGGACCTGGCGCAGCACATCGCCCATGACACGGTGCTGATGGACAGCAATGGCCTGATGCCCGGTGCCGTGCGCGAACTGTTCAGCAAGCTGATGCTGGTCAACCCGAGTGTCGAGGTGTACCTGCTCGACAGCGAGGGGCGGATTGTCGGCAACGCGGCGCCGGAAGGCCATCTGCGCCGGGAGACTGTCGATCTGGCGCCGATCCGCCGTCTGCTCAATGACCAGCCGCTGCCGATCCTCGGCGATGACCCGCGCAGTGCCGACGGGCGCAAGGTCTTCAGTGCCGCGCCATTGAAGGTCAACGGCAAGTCCGCCGGTTATCTGTACGTGGTGTTGCTCAGCGAAGAACACGATCGCTTCGCTGAACGGGGCGCGACCAGTGCCGCACTCAATACGGCGTTGCTGTCGATCGGGCTGGTGGCGCTGTTGTGCCTGATCGCGGGTCTCACGGCGTTCAACCTGATTACCCGACCCTTGCGCCGGTTGACCGAAACCGTCAGCCGCTTCGACATTGATGGCACGCCGCAACCTCTGCCCGCTCCGTCAGCAGCTGTGGATAAAAGCGCTGACCCGGATGAGATCGCCGTGCTTGATGGCGCCTTCCGCCAAATGCAAAAACGCCTCGGTGAGCAGTGGCGCTCATTGACCCGCCAGGATCAGGAGCGACGCGAACTGGTGGCGAATATCTCCCACGACCTTCGCACACCACTGGCCTCGCTGCACGGTTATCTGGAAACCCTGTCACTCAAGGACGCTACGCTCACCGCCGAAGAACGCCGCCGCTATCTGGGTATCGCACTGGATCAGAGCCGCAAGGTCGGCGGATTGGCGCAATCGCTGCTGGAGCTGGTACGTCTGGAACACGGTTTCGTGCAACCGGTACTGGAACGCTTTTCGCTGATCGATCTGCTGCAGGACATCTTCCAGAAATTCGAACTGGCCGCCGAAGCCCGCCATGTCGAACTCAAGGCCACCTTCGTGCCCAACCTGCCAACGGTCTGCGCCGACCTCGGGTTGATCGAACGGGTGCTGACCAACCTGGTGGATAACGCCTTGCGCTACACGCCTGCGGGCGGTGAAATCGAACTGGATGTGAAACCCCTGGGCGCCTTGGTCGAAGTCACCGTCAGCGACACCGGCCCCGGCATCGCTCCGGAGCTGCGCGAAGGTCTGTTCCTGCGTCCGTTCAATATTGGCGGGGCGCGACGTGACGGTGGATTGGGGCTGCGCATCGTCCACCGCATCCTGCAACTGCACGGGCGTGAGATTCAGTTGATCGATGTCGCCGGGCGCGGGGCGACTTTCCGCTTCACGCTGCCGACCGATCAGCAAACCACTGAACAGTGGATGGTGCGCTCGATGAACCTGAACACGCCGGACAAATAATCCGCACCACCGGACTGTTGTTCCGTGACAACGCCGCCCCGCTCCCCTAAATTAACCGGCCTGAAAAAGACCTCGCGCTTTCTCGTTTCCACTCAAGTTAAAAAAGTAGTGAAATTTCAATGTCCGATTTCAACACCGCTGAATCCGTAGTTACCGAATTGTCCAAAGCGGAATACGAAAACTCCATCAATCTTTCACAACACCTTCCACAAGCCAAAATCATCAGCGAGATGGTGCTGGACGCCTTCCAGTCGACCCGCGAAAGCGACCAGATCCGCGAACTGCGCGCCGCGATCCGTCAGGCACACGACAGCTTCGACGACGACAAGGCCTATGAGCTGATGGGCGAACTCAAGCGCCTCAAGGACGCCGAGGCCGCCGACATCGCCGCCCTCGAAGACCTGAGCAGCAAGTTCTCGATCGGCCGCATCCTGTCCTGCTTCAAGGACGACCCGGCGTTCCAGGAAATCGTCTACGGCCTCGCGCTCAAAGTGCTGAACCAGACTCATCAAGCGATCAGCAACCCGAGCGGCGGCAAGAGCAAGGCCGCCAAGAAGAAAGAACTGGAAATCTTCACCATCAGCAAGGACGGCAGCAGCGTGACCCTGCCGCTGCGCACTCCGCGTTCGCGCCTGAGCGTTGACCGCGAAGCGCTGGAATTCCTCGGTTTCACTTTTGTTGGTGAAGGCGAAGAAGCCGAGCTGGAAGGCGAAACCTTCCTCGACAACGCCGGCACCGAACACGCAATCAACCGCAAGAACATCATCACCGCACTGCAACAGCAGACGGCGTTCGAGGGTTACAGCATCGCCGCGCAGTAATCCCGGCGCCGACAAAAAAGCCCCGCTCTGAGATTCAGGCGGGGCTTTTTGTTGGGCGGCGTAACGGTCAGACTTCCGACTGCACCGCCGCGATCATGTCGACTTCAATCGCGGCGTTCTTCGGCAACTGATAGACACCGACCGTGGTGCGGGTGTGCCGGCCGGCATCGCCGAGCACATGGCTGAACACGTCCGATGCACCGTTGGCCACCTCGCTCAGGTCAATGAAGTCCGGGGTGGACTTCACATACACCGTGACCCGTAATAACGCCCGGATCTTGTCCAGCGAACCCACCGCATCGACGATCAGTGCCAGGCAGCGCATGGCACTGATGCTCGCGGCTGCCTGGGCATCCTTGAGCGTCAACTCCAACCCCACACGACCGGGATACAGAATCCTGCCATTGACCCGCGGCACCATGCCGCTGATGTACAACTCATCGTGATGGCGGATCAGCGGCGCGTAATTGCCGCCAGCGGTGTTCTCGCCATAGATGTCGTAGTTCAGCTCTTGTGCCAGGGCAATGAAGCGTTCGTCGCAGGTCATCCTCTCAGTCATTTCGCCCAGCCTCTCGATTGATGCATGAATAACAGTGTCCCTGCGAAGTGGCATGGCGCTATCACCGTTATGGTTGGATCCAAATCTAGGGGGTTTACGCCGATATCGCAACTAAACCCTGTAGGAGCTGCGGCACGCTGCGATCTTTTGATTTTGATTGTATTTTTTAAGATCAGGATCAAAAGATCGCAGCGTGCCGCAGCTCCTACAAATGTATCGCGTCGAAGTGGCCTCTGCTCGCGATTGCCGACGCCTCGATCACCGAAAGCCAGCCAACAAAAAACCCCGCACATCTCTCAATGTGCGGGGTTTTTCGTGAAGCCATCCAGCCTTACGGCGCGTACGTCAGCAGCAGCTCGGCCGGCACCTTGAAGTCCAGGGACATCATGACGCTCAGGGCGGTGATGGTGAAGATCGAGAACACGAACAGCTTGCGTGCCCAGACCGTGTCATCCACCGCCTTGTAGCCGGTCCAGGCCATGTACAACCAGTACATGCCCATGGCCGCGGCAACGGCGAGGTAGCTCATGCCGGCGTAACCGCTGAAGGTCAGCATCAAGGTCGCCACGAGGAACGCCAGGATGTAGAGCAGGATGTGCTTCTTGGCCACTTCGATTCCGCGCTTGACGGGCAGCACCGGAATCGATGCGGCCAGGTAGTCGTTGAAACGGAAGATCGCGATGGCGTAGGAATGCGGCATCTGCCACAGGCTGAACATCACCAGCAGGGTCAGTGCGGCCATGTCGAAGCTGTTGGTTACGGCAACGTAACCGATCACTGGCGGCATGGCGCCCGACAGACTGCCCACCAGCGTGCCGTGAACCGACTTGCGCTTGAGGTACAGGCTGTAGAAGCCGACGTAGATGATGAAGCCGATTACCGCGAACAGGGCGGCCAACGGGTTGGCCACCTTGTACAACAAGGCAACGCCGAGAACACCCAGGATGGTCGCGTAGACCAGGGCCAGTTTCAGGGAGATCAAGCCCTGCACCAGCACCCGGTTCTTGGTGCGTTCCATCTTCAGGTCGATGTCGCGGTCGATGCAGTTGTTGAACACGCAACCGGAGGCCACAACCAGGGAAGTGCCGATCATGGCGGCCAGGAACACCGCCAGATCTACATGCCCTTTCGAGGCCAGGAAGAACCCGCCTGCCACAGAAAGCACGTTACCGAAAATGATCCCCGGTTTGGTGATTTGGATAAAGTGCTTGAGCGACATCGGGTCTACCTCACTTCGCCATCATGTACGTGTGGATGCTGAACATGATCCACAGCGACAGGCCAACCAGCAGCAGGATCACGATGGCCGTAAAGACAAACGCGATCACGTTGTTACGTTGTGCAATCGAACGGTCCAGGTGCAGGAAGTAGTACAGGTGAACGATCACCTGGATTACCGCGAACAGCAGGACGATTGCCAGCGTCGTGGACTTCGGCAAGGTCGGGTACATCACCAGGCCGAACGGGATGACGGTCAGGATCACCGACAGGATGAAGCCGATGGCGTACGACTTTACGCTGCCGTGGCCAGCATCATGGCTGTCATGGGAGTGTGCATTAGCCATTACAGGGTCCCCATCAGGTAAACAACGGTGAATACGCAGATCCACACCACGTCCAGGAAGTGCCAGAACAGGCTCAGGCAGCTCAGACGGGTCTTGTTGGTCGCCGTCAGGCCGTGCTTGTTTACCTGGTACATCATGATGCCCATCCAGATCAGACCCGCAGATACGTGCAGACCGTGGGTACCGACCAGGGTGAAGAACGCCGACAGGAAGCCCGAACGGCTAGGACCGAAGCCCTCGGAGATCAGCAGGTGGAACTCGTTGATCTCCATGGCGATGAAGCCTGCGCCGAGCAGGAAGGTCATGAACAACCAGCCCAGAACCTGCTGCTTCTTGCCTTTGTACAACGCCAGCATGGCGAAGCCGTAGGTGATCGAACTGAACAACAGCAGAGCGGTTTCGCCCAGCACGTATGGCAGTTCGAAGATGTCGTGGCCCGACGGGCCACCGGCGACGTTGTTTACCAGTACTGCGTACACCGCGAAGATCGACGCAAACAGAATGCAGTCGGTCATCAGGTAGAGCCAGAAACCGTATACGGTCATCTCGCCCGAGTCGTGGTGATGGTCATCGTGCCCATGGTCACCATGGGCGTGTCCAACATTGGTCACTAAGTTCGACATGGTTTAAGCCTGTTCCAACGAGGTTACACGGGTGGCATTGGCCGGGATTTTCCCTGCCGCGACCAGACGCTTGTGCTGCTCGGCTTCGATGCGCTCGATCGTTTCAACCGGAACCATGTAGCCCTGGTCGTCACGTGCGGCGTGGATCACGAAGTAGATGACAGTGCCGGCCAGACTGGCGATCGCCAACCACCAGATGTGCCAGATCATCGCGAAACCGAAGACGGTCAGCAGTGCGCCCATCACCACGCCAGTGGCGGTGTTGTTCGGCATGTGGATCGGCTCGTACTTGGCCGGAGCCTGGTACGCAGTACCGTTTTCCTTGGCTTCGGTGAACGGGTCGATGCAGTCAGCCTTAGGCAGCACAGCGAAGTTGTAGAACGGAGGTGGCGACGAGGTCGACCATTCCAGAGTGTGGGCATTCCACGGGTCACCGTGTTCGCACATGTTCTCTGGCTTGTTGCGGTCACGCACACTGACGTACAGCTGGATCAGTTGACAGGCGATACCGACAGCGATCATCACCGCACCGAACATGGCCACGTACAGGTACGGTACCCACTCAGGGTTGGTGGTGGCGTTCAGACGACGGGTCATGCCCATGAAGCCCAGTGCATAGAGCGGCATGAACGCGACGAAGAAGCCCGAGATCCAGAACCAGAACGCTGCTTTACCCCAGCCTTCGTGCAGCTTGAAGCCGAACGCTTTCGGGAAGTAGAAGCCGAAACCTGCGATGTAGCCGAATACCGCGCCGCCGATGATCACGTTGTGGAAGTGCGCAATCACGAACAGGCTGTTGTGCAGAACGAAGTCAGCACCCGGGATGGCCAGCAGTACGCCGGTCATGCCGCCGATGGCGAAGGTCACCATGAAGCCCAGGGTCCACATGACCTGGCTGGTGAAGCGCAGACGGCCCTGGTAGATGGTGAACAGCCAGTTGAACAGTTTCACACCCGTCGGGATGGAAATCAGCATCGTCGCCAGACCGAAGAAGGCGTTGACGCTGGCACCCGAACCCATGGTGAAGAAGTGGTGCAGCCAAACCATGAAGCCCAGTACCGAGATCGCGCCCGAAGCGTAGATCATCGAGTGGTGGCCGAACAGTTTCTTGCCGGTGAACGCCGAGATCACTTCCGAGAAGATGCCGAATGCCGGCAGGATCAGGATGTAAACCTCAGGGTGGCCCCAGGCCCAGAACAGGTTGACGTACATCATTGGATTGCCACCAAGTTCATTGGTGAAAATGTGGAAATCCATGTAACGGTCGAGGGTCAGCAGTGCCAGGGTAGCGGTCAGGATCGGGAACGAAGCCACGATCAGGACGTTAGCCCAGGTGCAGGTCCAGGTGAAGATCGGCATGTCCATCAGTTTCATGCCAGGGGTACGCATTTTCAGCACGGTGGCGAGGAAGTTGACCCCCGTCAGCGTCGTACCCAACCCGGATAGCTGTAGCGCCCAGATGTAGTAGTCCATCCCCACGCCAGGGCTGTATTGCAGACCCGACAGCGGCGGATAGGCAACCCAGCCGGTCTTGGCGAATTCGCCGACGCCCAGGGACAGGTTGATCAGCACAACGCCGGACACCAGCAGCCAGAAGCTCAGGGAGTTCAGGAACGGGAAGGCAACGTCACGCGCGCCGATCTGCAGCGGCACTGCAAGGTTCATCAGGCCGGTGAAGAATGGCATCGCCATGAAGATGATCATGATCACACCGTGAGCGGTGAAGATCTGGTCATAGTGTTCAGGCGGCAGGTAGCCAGGCGAACCCTCGGTGGCCATGGCCAGCTGGGTACGCATCATGATGGCATCGGCAAAGCCACGCAGCAGCATGACCATGGCAACGATGATGTACATCACGCCGATTTTCTTGTGGTCGACCGACGTCAGCCACTCGGTCCACAAGTAGGTCCACTTCTTGAAGTAGGTGATTGCAGCGAACAACGCCAGACCACCGAGCGCGATCATCGAGATGGTGACCATCACGATCGGCTCGTGGAAAGGGATCGCTTCCCAACTTAATTTACCAAACATCGTTTACTCCTCTGCCCCGGCAGCTGAATGCGAATTCGAGTCCATGTCCGTTGCCGCCACTTCTTTCTCTTTCTTCTCGTGCTTCAGCGGCTTGCCCGGTTTCATGCCTTCGTACTTGTCGACGATGGTCTGGAACAGGTTCGGCGTGACCGAGGAGTAGAGCTCGACTGGATTGTTCTGGCTTGGCTTGGCAAGGGCTGCGTATTCAGCTTGTTCAAGCTGTTTAGGTGCCTTTTTGACTTCACTTACCCAGGCGTCGAAATCTTCCTGAGAAGTTGCGATCGCTTTGAATTTCATACCGGTGAAACCGGCACCGCTGTAGTTGGCGGAGATACCGTCCATTTCAGCGTTGCGGTCAGCGATCAGGTGCAGCTTGGTGGTCATGCCCGCCATCGCGTAGATCTGGCCGCCCAGGCCCGGGATGAAGAACGAGTTCATCACGGCGTCGGAGGTGATCCGGAAGTTCACCGGAGTGTGCGCCGGGAACACGATCTTGTTGACCGTGGCGATGCCTTGTTCCGGGTAGATGAACAGCCACTTCCAGTCCAGCGCAACGACTTCGATGGTCACCGGCTTGACGTCGGATTCAATCGGACGGTACGGGTCCAGTTTGTGGGTCGAAATGTAGGTGATGTAACCCAGGGCGATGATGATCAGAACCGGGATGGTCCAGACCGCCACTTCGATTTTGGTCGAATGCGACCATTTCGGGGTGTAGACGGCATCCTTGTTGGACGCGCGGTACTTCCAGGCGAACAGGAAGGTCATGACGATAACCGGCACAACGACCAACAGCATCAGCAGCGTGGCGGTGATGATCAGGTTGCGCTGTTCCAGGCCGACCTGGCCCGTTGGATTGAGCAGGGTCATGTTGCAGCCTCCCAGCAACAACGTGCCGAGCAGCGGCACTAGGCCTAGTAATCTGGGGTACCTGTTTTTACTCATCTCACGACCTCTAAAGCAGCTTGCGCAATGCAGTTGGGTTTTGATCGCCAACACTTCACCCTGCCAAGGGTTGGCATTTTCTTTGGATTGAATAAGGGCCGCCCGTCGCGCGTCAGACGCTCGACAAAACCTTGGGACAGCGGTCAGTTCTTATTCGAATTCGTGGTCAAAGGCCTTGTTACAGACCAATTCCATTTGGTGCGGAAAGTTGGAAGGCACCGACACCTGGGTGTCTCGAAAGCCTTTCGGCCTGCTCGACACCCGACTTCCTGTCCAGTTCCTTAATAAAGGTTGAACAGTGCCGGGAATTCAGTGCGGGCGATTGTAGATAGGTAGCGCCCTATACACCATGTCTTATCCCGAAATAATTTTTATCGCTCAGAGCAACAATCCATCACCGTTTTTGCAAAAGTTCCGCATGTTATCGAAATCGATTCTCAACAAAAACACCAAAAAATGTAGGCCTATACACCTCAGTTCAGACAGCTCCGAAGGCTTTTTCCCGACACCGAATTGGCGCAAAGCCCGATATTCAAAGGCCTCTGGCCATCTGCCAGAGCCTGTTAAAACTGCCTGATCTGGCACCCACGTGCAAAACCAGAAAAATGCCGAAACAGACCAATCCTTTTTTGTAACATTACGCCAATCCGGGTTGCTGAAACGCCCTGCGACACGGCGTGTGTGACAACATGTCGCACACCTGTCGCACGCTCCATTGCCGTTCGTCACGGTGATTTCACAAACTCTCTGAAATGCAAAACGCCCCGAGCGGCTGATCCGCAAATCGGGGCGTTTTCTGTATCGGCCAATCCGTCGAAGAGTTGACTCAGCGCAGTGCTTTTCGGTTACGCGCGGTCAGCAGCGGCACCAGGATCACCACCAGCACGAAGGCCACCAGTGCCCATTGCGCCAGCGACAGGCCGAGGATCGGTGGGTACGGCGTCGAGCAGAAACCGTCGACCTGGAAGCCCAGCGGGAAGATCTTCGCCAGCGGCAGGTCATCGACAATCGGCTGCAGCACATCGATGCCGCAGCTCACCGCCGGATAGAACTGGGTGTACACATGATGCCCGGCGACACCGGCGCCGGCGATCGCGCAGATCACCACCAGTACCTCAAATACCGTGATGCTGCGGCGGGTGCGCATGGCCGCGCCGATAAACGCGAACAACGCAATCAGCAGCAATGCATAACGCTGCAGGATGCACAGCGGGCATGGCGCCTCGCCCAGCACGATCTGCATGTACAGCGCGCCGCCGATCAGTGCCAGACAGATGATGCCCAGCAGCACCAGAAAGCGCCGCTCGCGTCCCAGTCGAATCGTTTCCTCGCTCATCGCGTTTCCCTTGTATGTCCATGGTTCAGCTGGCTGGCGGCTGCGCTTGCAGTTGCGCCATCAGACTGATGTTGTCTTCGATATGCCAATTGGCCGCGATGCGACCGTTGTCGATCTGATAGATATCGGTTGCCCGGAAGTCTACACGCTGGCCCTGCCCTTTGAGAGCCTTGAACGTACCGCTGAAGTGGCCGCGAAAGTGCAGATGCACCACCACGCGGTCACCGGCAATGATCATTTGCTCGATTTCGCAACTCAGGTCTGGCACCGCCGTGCGAAAGAACTTCGACGCCAGCAACGGCCCGCTCGGGCCCTGCACCCGACCTTCGGGCGGGGTCTTGTCGACAAACTGCGGCGACAAGGCTGCCGTGGCCAGGGCCTCTTCCCCACTGTTCCAGAAACTGCCGTAACGCCGCGCCGCCAATTCCATTGCATCACGTTGAGCCTTGGGCAGGCTCTGATCGACGATCAGTGTCTGGGGTGCGATCAACGCCGATTCGGCCGAAGCAAACGGACTGGCCAGCAAAGCAGCCGACAGGCCAAGCATTGCCAGGCTCGAACGAGAGGAGAAGATGATGTGCGACATGGGGCGATCCTGATCAGTTAAACGAACGAGCGCCTATCATCAGCATCGGGGAATAAACGATAAACCGGTTAAGAAACGATTAACCTTTAAACACTTTTTAAGAATCAAGGTTGCGTAACGGCCATCGCGGGCAAGCCCGCTCCCACAGATTCAGCGTCGTTCACACATTTTGTGCACGCCACAAATCCTGTGGGAGCGGGCTTGCCCGCGATGCAGACGACTCGGTGTTTGCAATTACTCCAAAGCCGCCGCCGGCCCGAAGAACTCATAACGGCTCTGCTGCTCAGGCACACCCAGTGCTTTCAGATGCCGCTTGATCGCGCCCATGAAGCCCTTCGGCCCGAGGAAGTAAGCATCGACGTCACGTTGCGCCGGCAGCCATTCAGCCAATTGCTCTTGACTGAGCATTCCGACCTTGTCCGCCGCCGGGCTCACGCCGTCGTCTTCGGCGTAGCAATAGAAGCGCTTGAGCTGCGGATGACGCGCCGCCAGCCCATCGATCCAGTCGCGGAACGCATGCACGCTGCCGTTGCGCGCGCAGTGGATAAAGTGCACCGGGCGCTCGGTTTGCAACGCCGCCTCGAGCATCGCCAGGGTCGGGGTAATGCCGACACCGCCGCTGATCAGCACCAGCGGTTTGTCGCTGGCAGTCAGGGTGAACTCGCCCGATGGCGGGAACAGTTGAATGCTCGCGCCGACGTGCAGTTGATCATGCAAGTGGTTGGACGCACGACCACCCGGTTCGCGTTTGACGCTGATGCGGTACTGACCTTTATTGGCCAGTGCCGACAGCGAGTAATTACGGCGGATTTCTTCACCATCGAGGATCAGCTGCATGCCGATGTACTGACCCGGCTCTGCGGCCAGGATCGGACCTTTGTCCGCCGGCTCGAAGTAGAACGAAATGATTTCCGCGCTTTCCTCAACCTTGTCCACCACGATGAACTCCCGCGCCCCGCGCCAGCCGCCGAGCGCTTGTTCTTTCTGGTCGTAGATCGCCGCTTCGGCGCCGATCAGAATCTCGGCCAATTGCCCGTACGCCGCGCCCCACGCGCTCATCACTTCCGGCGTGGCGATTTCGTCGCCGAGCACTTCGGAAATGGCGCGCAGAAGGCAGGTGCCGACAATCGGGTAATGCTCCGGGAGAATTTGCAGGGCGACGTGCTTGTTGATGATCTTCGCCACCAGATCGCCCAACTGGTCGAGCTGATCGATGTGTCGGGCGTACATCAACACGCCATTGGCCAAGGCACGTGGCTGGTCGCCGCTGGCCTGATGCGCCTGATTGAACAACGGGCGGACTTCAGGGTATTCGGAGAGCATCATGCGGTAGAAGTGGGTGATCAGCGCTTCACCGCCGCTTTCCAGCAGAGGCACAGTGGATTTGACAATGGCACGATCCTGGACGCTAAGCATAAGAATGACTCCTGAGCTTTTTGAGAATTACCTTAGGCTCATCAGTTTTCGTGCCAGATAAATTATCGTTATAAATCAATGGTTTATTTTTACGTAGTCATTTAGACTCAAAGCGTTTTATAGTCATCGCGACTACATCGAGTCTCTTTGACTACAAGACCATGACCGCCAAATCCCTGCTCACCGCTCTACTGCCACTGGTCTCCGACCTGTCCCGCGAACTGCCCGAGGGCGAGCGCTATCGGCGCCTGCTCGAAGCCATGCGCGCCCTGCTGCCGTGCGATGCCGCCGCGTTGCTGCGCCTGGACGGCGAATGGCTGGTGCCGCTGGCGGTGGATGGTTTGAGTACCGACACCCTCGGCCGGCGCTTCAAGGTCAGCGAACATCCACGCTTCGAGATCCTGCTGGACGGCGCCGGGCCAACGCGGTTCGCCGCCGACAGCGACTTGCCCGATCCTTACGACGGCTTGGTCGATGGTCTGGGCGATCACCTCGAAGTGCATGACTGCCTCGGCTGCCCGCTGTTCGTCGATGAAAAACTCTGGGGCCTGATCACCCTCGATGCGCTCGATCCGGAGCGTTTCGAACCGATCGAACTCGACGCCCTGCAAGCCTTCGCCAGCCTCGCCTCAGCCACGGTCAACGCCGCCGAACGCATCGAACGCCTGGCGCTGCGCGCCGAAGACGAGCATCAGCGCGCTGAGGTCTACCGACAGGCCAGCGGTCAGCAGCAGCGCGAAATGATCGGCCAGAGCAAGGCGCACAAACGGCTGGTGGAGGAAATCAATCTGGTCGGTGGCAGCGACCTGACCGTGCTGATCACCGGCGAAACCGGGGTCGGCAAGGAGTTGGTGGCGCAGGCGATCCACGCCGCCTCGCCGCGATCCGACAAACCGCTCATCAGCCTCAACTGCGCGGCCCTGCCCGACACCTTGGTCGAAAGCGAACTATTCGGCCACGTGCGCGGCGCCTTCACCGGTGCCACCAGCGACCGCCGCGGCAAGTTCGAACTGGCCAATGGCGGCACGCTGTTTCTCGATGAAGTCGGCGAACTGTCGCTGACCGTGCAGGCCAAGTTGCTGCGCGTACTGCAAAGCGGCCAGTTGCAGCGGCTCGGCTCGGACAAGGAACATCAGGTCGATGTGCGCCTGATCGCCGCGACCAACCGCGATCTGGCCGAAGAAGTGCGCAGCGGCCGCTACCGCGCCGACTTCTATCACCGCCTGAGCGTGTACCCGCTGCGAGTGCCGGCACTGCGCGATCGCGGCCGCGATGTGTTGCTGCTCAGCGGCTTCTTTCTGGAACAGAACCGCTCGCGCATGGGCCTCAACAGCCTGCGCCTGAGCAGCGACGCCCAAGACGCGCTGCTCGCCTACACTTGGCCGGGCAACGTGCGCGAGCTGGAACACTTGATCGGGCGCAGTGCGCTGAAGGCGCTGGGCAATTGCAACGTGCGGCCGAAGATCCTCAGTTTGAGCGCGGCGGATCTGGATTTGCCGCGGGAGGTTGTGGGTAACTCTATTGAGCCGGCTGCCGAGGTGCCCGCGATGCCGTTGATCAACGGCGATCTGCGCAGCGCCACCGAGCAATATCAGCGGCAGTTGATCAGTGCTGCGCTTGAGCGTCATCAGGATAACTGGGCGAGTGCGGCGCGGGAGTTGGGCTTGGATCGGGCGAATCTTGGGCGGATGGCCAAGCGATTAGGCATGAAATAATCACTTCATCCAGTTTGAGTGGATTCCTTGTGGCGAGGGGATTTATCCCCGATGTGCTGCGCAGCGGCACCAGGAAATGGGACTGCTGGGCAGTCCATCGGGGATAAATCCCCTCACCACAGATGATTCTTGCCCTACCCGATAACCGACCTAAAGCCCACCCCGTTAACGCCGATAACCCGGCATCAA
Source organism: Pseudomonas sp. S8 (assembly GCF_050473925.1). NCBI lineage: Bacteria > Pseudomonadati > Pseudomonadota > Gammaproteobacteria > Pseudomonadales > Pseudomonadaceae > Pseudomonas > Pseudomonas sp. S8. Next base: position 5,512,957 of record NZ_JBFDVZ010000016.1, on the reverse strand, counting down.
TAGTTTCTGGCGATTTGCACCCTCGCCCATCACCTTTTTCCACAGAAGGTTTATATGTCTTCCACCAAAGCCCGCGCAGATTCACTTTCGCTTCTGCTGTTTACCTTGCGCAGCGGCAAGCTGATGGCGATCAACCTGCTGAAAGTCAGTGAAATCATTCCCTGCCCGCCGCTGACCAAAATGCCCGAGTCGCATCCGCACATCAAAGGCATTGCCACCCTGCGCGGCGCGTCGCTGTCGGTGATCGACCTCAGCCGCGCCATTGGCGAGCGACCGCTGGAAGACCCGAACGGCGGCTGCCTGATCGTTACCGACGTCAGCCGTTCGAAGCAGGGACTGCACGTGCAGGCGGTGAGCAAAATCGTCCATTGCCTGACCACCGACATCAAGCCGCCACCGTTCGGCTCCGGCGGTTCGCGCGCCTACATCACCGGCGTGACCTCGGTCGACGGCACGCTGGTGCAAGTGCTCGACATCGAGAAAGTCATCCACAGCATCGCCCCGGCACAAATCGAAATGGCCCCGACCGACCTGAGCATGGAAGACGCCGAAGTGCTGGGCAATGCACGGATTCTGGTGGTCGACGACAGCCAGGTAGCGTTGCAGCAATCGGTGCATACCCTGCGCAACCTCGGCCTGCAATGCCACACCGCGCGCAGTGCCAAGGAAGCCATCGACTGCCTGCTGGATCTGCAAGGCACCGCGCAGCAGATCAACCTGATCGTCTCCGACATCGAAATGTCCGAAATGGACGGCTATGCCTTTACCCGCACCCTGCGCGAGACGCCCGACTTCGCCCACCTCTACGTGCTGCTGCACACCTCGCTCGACAGCGCGATGAACAGCGAAAAGGCCCGCCTGGCCGGGGCTAACGCGGTGCTGACCAAGTTCTCTTCGCCGGAACTGACCCAGCGTTTGATCGAAGCCGCCAAACACGTCGCAGCCAACGGTCATTGAGTCTTGAGCCAGACGTACTGCTTTTTGATGCGGCGCGACCTTCGTCAAGACGTGCCGCCGCCCCACTGGCCGGAAGGCATTGAACTGAGCGCTTACCGCCCGGAACTGGCGGCGGCGGTGCATCAGCTGATGCAACTCGGCTACCGTGAGGGCGGCGGTCGGGTGCCGGCACTGGAGGAATGGCAGCTGCGGTTTGAAAGCGATGCCGAATACGATCCTGAATTGTGCTTCATCGCCCGCGATAACGAAGGCGTGATCGGCGTGGCGCAATGCTGGACCAGTTCGTATATCAAGAATCTGGTGGTGCATCCGCGCGCTCAGGGCCGAGGTTTGGGTCGGGCGTTGCTGTTGAATGCATTCAAGGTGTTTCAGCAACGCCGTGAAGGGTTTGTCGATCTGAAGGTGCTGGAAGACAATCTGCGGGCGCAGCGTTTGTATGAAAGTGCCGGGATGTTTGTGGTTCGCCGGGAAATCGTGCCGGACTGATTCAAAGTCAAAAGATCGCAGGCTTCGGCAGCTCCTACAATGGAACGCATTCTCTGTAGGAGCTGCCGCAGGCTGCGATCTTTTAGCGATGTCTCGGCAACAAAATTCTTTAGGCATACTCCAACCTCTGGACACTCAAGACCAAGGATGCCGCCCCATGAAACCCCTCACCCTGAGCCTGCTCTGCCTCACCGCCCTCGCCTCCCAGGCCCACGCCTCCAGCCCCGACGCCTGGGCCGCGTACGACAAATCCGTACTCGCCAGTTGCACCAAGGCCAGCGGCCTGAAAGCTGCGAAACCGGTCGGCACACCCGCGCAATTCGATGACCGCGTTGGCTACACCGCCGTGCTACTGCAAGGCCAATACCCGCAAAAACACATGAAAGGCCAGCAAGGCACTGAGCTGTGCCTGTACAGCAAAAAGTCGAAAACCGCGTTCGTCACCGAATGGGACTCGATTGGTCCGACCGCCAAGCCTTGAGGACTGGCGCACAACTTGCTTCGATCAGCCTTAGCCTGGCGACTTTATGTCGCCGTTTCACACCCTGATTGAAGATTGATCGTGCAATGAATACGACCTTTTCCTGCGTCGGTTGCGGCAAATGCTGCACCGACCACCATGTGCCCCTGACCCTCGCCGAAGCCCGCATGTGGGCGGCGGATGGCGGTCAGGTGATCGTGCTGGTGGAGGCCTTTCTCGGCAACGGCCTGGGCCTGCCGGCGCAGCAGCGTGAACACGCCGAACGACGTTCAGCGGCAGTGCGCAGCGGTACCACCGAGGCCCACGTGGCAATCACTTTCGCCGCCTACAACGTCGGTCGCTGCCGGAATCTTGACGAAGACAACCTGTGCCGCATCTACGAGCGCCGACCGTTGGTGTGCAGGATTTATCCCGCTGAGATCAATCCGCACATCCCGCTCAATCCGGCCGCCAAGGATTGCCCGCCAGAGTCGTGGCAGCAGGGGCCGCTGCTGATTGTCGGTGGGGAGCTGGTCGACCAGGAGCTGTTGGAATTGATCCAGCGTTCACGCCAGGCTGATCGCGATGACATCCGCATCAAGGATGCGATCTGCGCGGCGCTGGGGATTCGCACCACGGCGCTCAAGGGAGACGGGTTTACCGCGTATTTGCCGCAGATGGACGCTTTTGCGGCTGTGATCGATCAGGTGTCTTCACAGCCACTGAACACAGCATCCAGTGAATGGCTGTTTCATTTGTCCGGAGACGACGTGGCCGGGCAATTGCTGGCGGCCGGTGCGCAGGTGGTGACGGAGCCGGCGCAGACGTATGCGTTCATTTCGCTGCGCGCGGCTTGATCGGAAATTCCTGCCGATTGGACTGGCCTCATCGCTGGCAAGCCAGCTCCCACAAGGTTCCATGTCGTGCACAAGTCATGTGAACACTCGAGAAACCTGTGGGAGCTGGCTTGCCAGCGATGAGGCCAGTGGCAACAGCATCAATCCTAGCCTTGCCGCCGCCCCCAGAACTCCCGCGCCAGCAAGCGCAAATCCCCCGCCAACCCCGCCACATCCTCAGAGTTGCGCTGACTCAGCCGCCCCTCATCCACCGTCAATTCGGACGCCGTGCGAATGCTGACGATATTGCGATGGATGTCTTCGCTCACCGCGCTCTGCTGCTCCACCGCTGCGGCAATCTGCAGGCTCATTTCGGTGATCTGCTCGACCCGCTCGCTGATCCCGTCCAGCGCCCGCGCCGCACGCTGTGCCTGTTCGACGCTGTTATCCACATGCTCACTGCTTTGCTGCATCACCAGCACCGCATCGCGCGCGCCGTTTTGCAGAGTGCTGATCATCCGCTGAATCTCGTTGGTCGATTGCTGCGTGCGCCGCGCCAACCCGCGCACCTCATCCGCCACCACTGCAAAACCGCGCCCGGCATCGCCCGCGCGCGCCGCTTCGATCGCCGCGTTAAGCGCCAGCAGATTGGTCTGCTCGGCGATGCTGCGGATCACCTCCAGCACCCCGGAAATCTCGCTGCTGTGGCCTTCGAGCTGATGGATCACCTCGGTCGCCCGCCGCAATTCCTCGGCCAGACGCAACACCGCACTGCGACTTTCACCGACCAGCCAATGCCCTTCACGGGTTTCCGTATCGGCCAGGTCCGCCGCCACCGACGCCTGCTGCGCATGGTTGGCGACCTGCGCGACACTCGCGGCCATTTGGTGAATCGCTGCCGCCACCTGATCGGTTTCCGCCTGCTGCGCCAGCGAACTGCTGTGGCTTATTTGCAGATGATCAACCAGTTGCGCCGCATGCCCGGCCAACTGTTGCGATGCGTCCCCCATACGCCCGACCACCGCGCCGACCTGGGCTTCGAGCATCTGCAGGGCAAACTCGATCTGGCCGAACTCATCGCCGCGCCCGGTGTAAATGCCCTGGCTCAACGGATTGTCCGCGACCTGCCGCGCCCGTTCGCTCAGCCGCTCCAGCGGACGCAGAATCCAGCGCACGCCTAATGCACACACACTGCTGCCGACGACAAATGCGGTGCCATCAATCCATGCCGACTCCGGACGCAACCAGGCCTCGATCCCCAACACCACACCCAGCAACGCACTGGCCAACGCCGTGATCCTGCCGCGCAAACCTAACCTGAGCAGCGGCCGCCTTCCCTTCAATTCGCCACGCAACTGCGCATAAACCCGCTCCGCCGCGGCCACCCACCGCGCATCAGGCCGGGTGCGCACCGACTGATACTCCACCGCCACGCCGTTCTGCGTGACCGGCGTGACATACGCGCTGACCCAATAATGGTTGCCATTCTTGCAACGATTCTTCACCAGCCCCATCCACGAACGACCGCTCTTGAGCGTCTGCCACATATGGGCAAACGCCTGCGCCGGCATGTCTGGGTGACGCAACAAGTTATGCGGCGTGCCGAGCAATTCGTCGCGGCTATAACCGCTGATCTGAATGAAATCGTCGTTGGCGTAAGTGATCGCGCTGGTCAGATCGGTGGTCGAAAGAATGTTCGCATCCAGCGCCACATCGACGTTACGGCCGGTTACCGGGAGATTGATCTTCATGGAAAGCGCGCTCGTTTTATGAGAAGAGTCGGCAGGGCTGCTGACTCTAAGCGCACCAATTGGTCAAATATTGATCTGGCTCAGGGGATGAGCACTTAGCCATCACTGCGACGGAAAATCGCAGTCGATGGCTGAAGGCGGGATGAAACTCAGCGCTTGCCCATCGAACGGCGGGTACCCGGCGGGGCCATGCCCGGGGTCTTGGTGTGACCATTCTTGGCGCCGTTCTTGTACCACGGCTGATTCGAACCCTTGGCGGCCGCCAGTTCACCCGGTTTGAACGGGAACTTGAAAGCCGGGATCTCGGGTTTGGTCTCGCTGGCGTCAGTCAGCTCGGCCGGGACATCGCTCAAAGCGTCGTCAACCGGCGGTTGGATCGGGGAAGTCATAAAAGCTCCGCAAAGCAAAAAGTCCGGCCCGAACAGTGAGCCGCGAAGGCGCGCAGTATACCTGCGCGCCTTGCGACAGCACCTGAAGATTTGCAGCGCACGCCGAACGGTTTAGAGGTAGGTGATGGTGCAATGTTTCCCGAATCGGGAATGATCGGTCCCGTTTTGGGTCCGGCTGACAACAATAGCCGGCAGAGATGCGTCGCCCGCACAAACGCCTTCGCGAGCAGGCTCGCTCCCACAGGTGGACTGTGGTTTCAACCTGTGGGAGTGAGCCTGCTCGCGATGAACGATGACGCGGTGCTCGGACGGATCAAGTGCGTGGATCAACCCGATCCAGCGCCCGGTTCACGGCCAGTTCGGCGAGCATGACGATCTGCTGGATCGCCAGCGCCGTGCTGCGTTGCGGACCGCCGAGTTCATTGGCGAAGTTACTGGCCATGGCACTGGCAGAGGCCAACGATTCGTAAGCGTGGGCGAGCAGGGTTTCGGTGTCGATAGCTGGGTTGACCAGAAACATGGTGCTTGGCTGTCGCGGCTGGGCGGGTTGCGGACAGAGGTAGAAGTCGAGCGCGCGTTTGATGGCTTCGCGGTTTTGGGCGAGGTCTTCTGCGCGGATGGCTTCGGCGAGCGGGGTTTTAGTTTCGGGGGGTGGGTCTGGAATCAGTTTATCCATGGGTAGCTCCTACTTGTATTTGGGAGCCAGCCTTTGTCGTTTCCACACGACAAAAGGTGGCAACTGTGCGCGGGGTGGAAAACCGATAAGTAGGCAACCGGCCAGACCGAAGTCTGCCCACGCACAGCCGCCGCGACGCAGTTTGCAGACGAAAAAAGACGTCGGCAACGATTACGGTGCTGGTGCATTGTTTCTACTTGAATCGGGTTTCCACACCCGATCGCTGAATTGGCAGCGACAACCAAAGCCTAGAGACCGCGCTTCCGACGGACAACCTGAAAACCTTGTGGGAAGGTTCTGGTTTGCTCACACACTTTTAAACACAAACCCTCTCACTGTAGGAGCTGCCGAAGGCTGCGATCTTTTGACTTTGGCTTTCACAACTCAAAAGCGAGATCAAAAGATCGCAGCCTTCGGCAGCTCCTACAGGGAGATCGAATTTATTTAGTTGGAGACCGGTCGGCTGTCAGGCCGCCATCGCTGGCAAGCCAGCTCTCACAAAAGATCAAAAGATCGCAGCCTGCGGCAGCTCCTACAGGGAAAATAAGTACAACCCGCACGCGGCGCATGCCGCCCCACTCCAGGATGAGCGCGAGCTCGGCTGCCGCTCTTGATCTTGATCTTGATCCACGGGCGACGTCGGAAGGCTGAGCGGAGGGATTGATCCGGGCGTGGGAGCGTAGCGACCGTTTGGCGCAGCCAAACACAGCGAGAGGAGGTGCAGCGAAGCAAAGCGTAGGCGCTGCGCCCGGATCAATCCCGGAGCGAAGGGACCCAGAGCCACAGCGAGCGGGCCGAACGCAGGAGCGAGCGTTTTTTTGCTTACTTTTTTTTGGCGTTTGTAAAAAAAGTGAGTCGCCGTCAGGGCGAAACCGTAATCAGCCACACCCGCAGAAACGGATATACACCCCGGCGAAACTGACAGCGCTGACAGCCAGCCGTCACCCTCCTGACCCCCAAACAAGTTTATAAATACCCAACCTGCCCAAACTCCACCCCTGGCGCCCCAATCGCATGCGAATCCAGAAAAACATAGCCCTGCCAGCCCTAGTGATCGCCCTGGCCGCCGCAGGCACATGGTGGGCACTGAAACCCGCCCCGACCAAACTGGCCACCCCGACCGCCATCCCGGTCCGCGTCGTCACCGTCAGCGAAAAAGACGTCCCCCGCTACACCAGCGGCATCGGCTCGGTGCTCTCATTGCACAGCGTCGTAGTGCGCCCACAAGTCGATGGCATCCTCACCAAAATCCTCGTCAAGGAAGGCCAACTCGTCAAAGCAGGCGACCTGCTCGCCACCATCGACGACCGCTCTATCCGCGCCAGCCTCGACCAGGCCCGCGCGCAACTGGGCGAAAGCCAGGCACAACTGCAAGTCGCCCTGGTCAACCTCAAGCGCTACAAACTGCTCAGCGTCGACGACGGCGTCTCCAAGCAGACGTACGACCAGCAACAGGCCCTGGTCAACCAACTCAAAGCCACCGCCCAAGGCAACCAGGCCTCGATCGACGCGGCGCAGGTACAACTTTCCTACACGCAGATCCGCTCCCCGGTCACCGGCCGCGTCGGTATTCGTACAGTCGATGAAGGCAACTTCCTGCGCATGACCGACACCGCCGGCCTGTTCACCGTGACCCAGATCGACCCGATTGCCGTGGAGTTCTCGCTGCCGCAGCAAATGCTGCCGACCCTGCAGGGCCTGATCAACGACCCGCAGCACGCTCAGGTCAAGGCCTACATCGGCGCCGACACCGATGGCGAAACCGGCAACCTGCTCGGCGAAGGTCACCTGACCCTGATCGACAACCAGATCAACGCCAACACCGGCACCATCCGCGCCAAGGCCGAGTTCGACAACGCCAGCCAGAAACTCTGGCCGGGCCTGTTGGTGACGGTAAAAATTCAGACGGCGCTGGACAAGGATGCGCTGGTGGTACCGCCCACCGTCGTCCAGCGCGGTCTCGATCAGCACTTCGTCTATCGCGTGAATGGCGACAAGGTCGAAGCCGTGCAGGTGCAGATGGTTTATCAAGGCAGCGGCCAGGACATCATCAAAGGCGTGAAGGCTGGTGATCAATTGGTCAGCGACGGCCAGTCACGGCTCAAACCCGGCTCTACCGTGCAGGTCATGACCGAGCCGCCGCAGGTGGTGCAAGCGGAGCCCAAGCCATGAAGCAGCACACAGGCGTCTCCACCTGGTGCATCGATCACCCGGTCGCGACCATTCTGCTGACCATCGCGCTGGTGCTGGTCGGGGTGATTGCCTTCCCGCGCCTGCCGATTGCCCCACTGCCGGAAGCGGAATTTCCGACAATTCAGGTCTCGGCGCAGTTGCCTGGCGCCAGCCCCGATACCATGGCCTCGTCCGTGGCCACACCGCTGGAGGTGCAATTCAGCGCCATCCCCGGCATGACCCAGATGACCTCCAGCAGTGCGCTCGGCTCCAGCCTGCTGACCCTGCAATTCACTCTCGACAAGAGCATCGACACCGCCGCCCAGGAAGTCCAGGCGGCGATCAACACCGCGGCCGGCAAGCTGCCCAAGGACATGCCGACCCTGCCGACCTGGAAGAAGGTCAACCCGGCCGACAGCCCGGTACTGATCCTCAGCGTCAGCTCGACGCAAATGCCCGGCACCGAACTCAGCGACCTGGTGGAAACCCTGCTGGCGCGTCAGATCAGTCAGATCGACGGTGTAGGCCAGATCAACATCACCGGTCAGCAACGTCCGGCGATCCGCGTGCAAGCCTCGGCCGACAAACTGGCGGCGATCGGCCTGACCCTGGCCGACATTCGTCTGGCGATCCAGCAGACCAGCCTCAACCTCGCCAAAGGTGCGTTGTACGGCGAATCGAGCATCTCCACGCTGTCGACCAACGACCAGTTGTTCCACCCCGAGGACTACAGCCAACTCATCGTTTCCTACAAGGACGGCGCCCCGGTTCACCTGCGCGATGTCGCCAAAGTCGTCAACGGTTCGGAAGATGCCTACGTGCAGGCCTGGGCCGGTGATCAACCCGGGGTGAACCTGGTGATCTCGCGGCAACCGGGGGCGAACATTGTCGAAACCGTCGACCGCATTCAAGCCGCCCTGCCCGGCCTCGAAGCCATGCTCCCGGCCTCGGTGCAGGTGAAAACCCTGATTGATCGCACTCAGACCATCCGCGCCTCGCTGCATGAAGTCGAGATCACCCTGTTGATCGCGATCCTGCTGGTGGTGGCGGTGATGGCGCTGTTCCTGCGCCAGTTGTCGGCGACCATGATCGTCTCGGCGGTACTCGGCGTGTCGCTGACCGCCAGTTTCGCCCTGATGTACCTCTTGGGCTTCAGCCTGAACAACCTGACGCTGGTGGCGATTGTCGTCGCGGTCGGGTTTGTCGTGGACGATGCGATTGTCGTGGTGGAGAACATCCACCGGCATCTGGAGGCCGGCGACAGCATGCGCGAAGCGGCGGTCAAAGGTGCCGGCGAAATCGGCTTCACCGTGGTCTCGATCAGTTTCTCGCTGGTGGCGGCGTTCATTCCGCTGCTGTTCATGGGCGGTGTGGTCGGGCGGTTGTTCAAGGAATTCGCCCTGACCGCAACCTCGACCATTTTGATTTCGGTGGTGGTGTCGTTGACCCTCGCACCGACGCTGGCCGCGCTGTTCATGCGCAAACCGGTGCACCACGCCCACGACAAACCGGGCTTCAGCGAGCGCTTGCTGGCCTGGTACGAAAAGGGTCTGCGCCGTGCCCTCGCCCACCAGAAACTGATGATCGGCGTGTTCGGCCTGTCCCTGGCGCTGGCGATTGCCGGTTACATCTTTATCCCCAAGGGTTTCTTCCCGGTGCAGGACACCGGGTTTGTCCTCGGCACCACCGAAGCTGCTGCGGATATCTCCTACGGCGACATGGTGAAAAAACACCTGGCGATGGCCGAAATCGTCGCCGCCGATCCGGCCGTGCAGGCGTTCTCGCACTCGGTCGGTGTGTCCGGCAGCAACCAGACCATCGCCAACGGCCGCTTCTGGATCGCCCTGAAAAAACGCGGTGACCGCGACGTCTCGGCCAGCCAGTTCATCGACCGCATTCGTCCGCAACTGATGAAAGTCCCGGGCATCGTCCTGTACCTGCGCGCCGGCCAGGACATCAACCTCAGCTCCGGGCCGAGCCGCGCGCAGTACCAATACGTGCTCAAGAGCAACGACGGCGCAACCCTCGCCACCTGGACCCAGCGTCTGACCGAAAAGCTGCGCAGCAACCCGGCGTTCCGCGACATTTCCAACGACCTGCAACTGGGCGGCAGCATCACCCACATCAGCATCGACCGCAGCGCCGCCGCGCGTTTCGGCCTGACCGCCAGTGACGTCGACGAAGCGCTGTACGATGCGTTCGGCCAGCGCCAGATCAACGAGTTTCAGACCCAGGTCAATCAGTACAACGTGATTCTGGAACTGGACACCAAGCAGCGCGGCAAGGCCGAAAGCCTCAACTATTTCTACCTGCGCTCGCCGTTGAGCGGCGAGATGGTGCCGCTGTCGGCGCTGGCCAAATTCGATGCGCCGACCATCGGCCCGCTGTCGATTGCCCATGACGGCATGTTCCCGGCCGCCAACCTGTCGTTCAACCTGGCGCCCGGCGTGGCGTTGGGCGACGCGGTGATTCTGCTCAATCAGGCCAAGGCTGAAATCGGCATGCCGACCGCGATCAGCGGCAACTTCCAGGGCGCGGCGCAGGCGTTCCAGAGTTCGCTGGCCAGTCAGCCGTGGCTGATTCTCGCGGCGCTGGTGGCGGTGTACATCATTCTCGGCGTGCTTTATGAGAGCTTCGTGCATCCGCTGACCATCATCTCGACCCTGCCGGCGGCCGGTCTCGGTGCGGTGATCATGCTGTGGATCTGCGGCCAGGACTTCTCGATCATGGCGTTGATCGGCTTGGTGTTGCTGATCGGTATCGTCAAAAAGAACGGCATTCTGATGATCGACTTTGCCCTTGAGGCGCAGCGCAATCGCGGCTTGCCGCCGCAGGATGCGATTTACGAGGCGTGCCTGACGCGATTCCGGCCGATCATCATGACCACCCTCGCCGCCCTGCTGGGTGCCCTGCCGCTGATGCTCGGTTATGGCACCGGCGCCGAACTGCGCCAGCCGCTGGGGATTGCGGTGGTGGGCGGTTTGCTGGTCAGCCAGATGCTGACGCTGTTTACCACGCCGGTCATATACTTGTGGCTTGAGCGGCTGTTCCACAGGCCCAAACCAATGCCCACGACGGCATTGGCGACTACAGACTGAGGCGGTCATGCGCGTTCTGATTATCGAAGACGAGGAAAAAACCGCGGACTATCTGCACCGCGGTCTGACGGAACAGGGTTACACCGTGGACCTGGCCCGCGACGGCGTCGAAGGCCTGCACCTGGCGCTGGAGAGCGACTATGCGGTGATCGTCCTCGACGTCATGCTACCGGGCCTGGACGGCTTTGGCGTGCTGCGCGCATTACGTGCGCGCAAGCAGACCCCGGTGATCATGCTCACCGCCCGCGAGCGCGTCGAAGACCGGATCAAGGGCCTGCGCGACGGCGCCGATGATTACCTCGGCAAGCCGTTTTCCTTTCTGGAACTGGTGGCTCGCCTGCAAGCGCTGACCCGACGCAGCGGCGGGCATGAACCGGTACAAGTGAGCATCGCCGACCTGTGGATCGACCTGATCAGCCGCAAGGCGACCCGTGCCGGCACCCGACTGGACCTGACCGCGAAAGAATTCTCGCTGCTCAGCGTGCTGGCGCGCCGGCAAGGCGAAATCCTCTCGAAAACCGCGATTGCCGAGATGGTCTGGGACATCAATTTCGACAGCGATGCGAATGTCGTCGAAGTCGCGATCAAACGGCTGCGGGCCAAGCTCGACGGACCGTTCGACGAGAAACTGCTGCACACGATTCGTGGCATGGGTTATGTGCTGGAGAGCCGTGGTGTCCAGTAATTCGATTGCCCTGCGTTTAAGCGGGATGTTCACCCTGGTGGCGCTACTGGTGTTCCTGTTGATCGGCGGCGCGCTGTATCAACAGGTCGACAAGGGCCTGGGCCTGCTCCCGGAAGCCGAGTTGGATGCGCGTTACAGTGTGCTTGAATCGGCGCTCAATCGTTATGGCACACCCGAGCATTGGGTGAAGATCAACGCCAAGCTCAAGCTGCTCGGCGAAGAGGACAAGCGCATACGTTTCTGGGTGGTCAGCGCTGATCCCGGTTACGAGTATGGCGAGCCTGACGCGCAAATCCGCGCCTTCGCCCAGGGCCCGACCGGCATGCATGATCTGCAGTTGCCTGAACATCCTTATCCGCTGAAAGTGCTGCTGACCGAGTTACCGGCCAAGGACCAGCGCCCGCCGCTGCGGTTCATGATCGGCATCGACACCGAAACGTTCCACGAAACCCAACACAAACTGTTGATCGCTCTCGTCAGCCTCGCGATTGTCGGTGTGCTGATGGCCTCGGCGCTGGGGTACTGGGTCGCGCGAATCGGCCTCAAGCCGTTGATCAAACTGTCGGATGAAGCCCAGCGCCTCGCGCCTCCCCTACGGGCCGGACGTTTGCGGATGTCGCCATTGCCGCCGGAGCTTGAGCAGTTTGTCGATTCGTTCAACTCCACGCTGGAGCGGGTCGAACAGGCCTACTCGCGGCTGGAATCGTTCAACGCCGACGTCGCCCATGAACTGCGCTCGCCGCTGACCAACCTGATTGGCCAGACCCAGGTCGCATTGACGCGCGGACGCTCCGCCGAGCATTACTTCGAAGTGCTGCAGTCGAATCTTGAAGAGCTGGAGCGCCTGCGTTCGATCATCAATGACATGTTGTTCCTCGCCAGCGCCGACCAGGGCAGCAAGGCGACCAAACTGACATCTACGTCGCTGGCCGATGAAGTCGCGACTACGCTCGAGTATCTGGATTTCATCCTTGAAGACGCGCAGGTGCAGGTACACGTCAGTGGCGATGCGCAGGTGCGGATCGAGATCGCACATCTGCGCCGGGCATTGATCAATCTGCTGAGCAACGCCGTGCAGCACACCGAGCCGGGCAAGGTGATCGAAGTGCGGATCGAGGTTGAAGACCATCAGGTCAGCATTGGTGTGGCCAACCCGGGATCGCCGATTGCCAGCGAGCACTTGCCGCGTCTGTTCGAGCGCTTCTATCGAGTCGATGCCTCGCGCAGCAACAGCGGCAACAACCATGGATTGGGGCTGGCGATCGTCAAGGCGATTGCGCTGATGCACGGTGGGGATGTGTTTGTGCGCAGTGATCGGGGGATGAATACCTTCGGCATTCACCTCCCCGTTTAATCGCTGATTAAAGTCCCCTGTGGCGAGGGGATTCATCCCCGATGGGTTGCGAAGCGACCCCAAAATCAGCAATCGCGATCTTCCTGACACAACCAGTACAAAGGATTGAGGGCTGCTTCGCAGCCCATCGGGGATGAATCCCCTCGCCACAAGGAATGGCGTTCACCCGAGGTTGATCTTTGCTTTTGCTGTAACAGTCATTTATGAAAATCACGCTGTTTCCCAACGCTCGGCAACCTTATCTTTGCCCGCACCAAACAGCACTTGCCAAGCAAGAAGGTTTTCAAGATGTCCAACAGTATGGGTATTGCCAGCGCTTTCGTTTTGTCCTCATTGATCCTGTCGCCAATGGCGATGGCTGAAGAATCGCAGGCGTTCGTCGCGCAGAATGCTGCTCGCGCTCACGCCTTCGAGCAATCTCAGGCAGAAGTGATGGCGAAGTCGCAAGACGCCTCGCAAGCCCCACAGGCCGCCACTTCCCAGGCTCAAGCGGCCGAGAAAGACAGCTGAGTCGCGCACCGCGAAACATTTCCCTCGACGCGGTTGTTTGGCTCTTCCCGTTCAACCGTCGTCCTTCCAGGCCGCTGCCTTTCAGCGGCCTTTTTTCGTTGTGGTCTGAAAGCCGTTTGGTTCGTCTGTAACAACAAGAAATATCCCGCACCTCAAGACATTGAAGTGTCAGTTGACCCAAGGAGCTCCATCGCAAGTGCGTTACCCAGTCAGCTTCACCCCGTTGTTCATTGCAATTGCCGCAACGATTGCCCCCGCCGCCCATGCCGACGAAGCCGCCAGGGAAGGTTTCGTCGAAGGCTCGAGCCTCAACCTCAACGCTCGCAACTACTACATGAATCGCAACCGCCTGCAGCAGGCGGACGATAACATCGAGTGGGGCCAGGGTTTTCTCGGGATCTTCCAGTCGGGTTACACCGAAGGCACGGTCGGCTTCGGCATCGACGCCCACGCCATGCTCGGGCTGAAGCTCGACGGCGGTGGCGGTACCGATGGTTCGAGCATCCTGCCGATCAGCGATGGCAACGGCAAAGCGCCGGGCTCGTTCTCGACCGCAGGTGGCACGTTGAAGATGCGCGCGTTCGATACCGAGCTGAAGGCCGGTGACCTGTTCCTCACCAACCCGGTGATTGCCGGTGGTGAATCGCGCATGTTGCCGCAGACCTTTCGTGGCGTCAGCCTGACCAACCACAGCTTCGACGGCTGGATGTTCGAAGGTGGCCAGGCCAGTTTCACCAAGCCGTACAACCAGAGCGGCCGCCAGCGCATCGGCACGTCCTACGGCAAACTCGCCGAGGGCGACGAAAGCCGACACCTGAACTGGGCCGGCGTGTCCTGGAGCGGTGTCGAAGGGCTGACCAGCAATCTGTACGCCGCCGAGCTGAAGGACATCTGGAACCAGTACTACTACGACCTGGATTACACCTGGCAGTTGAACGATCTGGTCAGCCTCAACCCGGGCCTGCACTTCTATCACACGCAGGACACCGGCGACGCGCTGCTGGGTAACATCGACAACAACACCTACAGCCTGCACTTCACCGTTGGCATCGGCAGCCACAGCGTCACCGCTGCGTACCAGCGCGTGAACGGCAACACGCCGTTCGACTACATCAGCCAGGGCGACAGCGTTTACCTCGACAACTCGCAGCAGTACTCGGACTTCAACGGCCCGAACGAGCGCTCGTGGAAGCTCAAGTACGCCTACGACTTCGCCGGTCTCGGCGTGCCGGGCCTGACGTCGGCAGTTTCCTATTCGCGTGGCACCGTGGACCTGACCAAGGTCGATCCGGACAGCAAAGGCTATGCCTCGTGGTACAGCGCCGACGGTCGCAACGCCAAGCACTGGGAACGCGACCTCGATTTGAAATACGTGGTGCAGAGCGGCCAGGCGAAAGACCTCGCGGTGCGCCTGCAATGGGCGACCAACCGTGGCGGCAACGGCTACGGCGCGATCGATACCGACACCGATGAATACCGCGTGATTGTCGACTACCCGATCAACGTCTTCTAAGATCACCTCTAGGTCAGTTACAACTGACACTTATTTTGACTGAAATAGATTTTGTGGCGAGGGGATTTATCCCCGATGGGCTGCGCAGCAGACCCTTTTTTTGGGGCTGCTTCGCAGCCCATCGGGGATAAATCCCCTCCCCACAGTAGATCTGCTTTAGTGTTATCCCCCGCAGTGTTTGTGCAACTACTCTTATAAGTCTCAGCCCAATCGAAAGCCCCATCATGATCGCGAGCCGTACCCCACCTCTGGCGGGCAAGCCCGGACGCCCCGAATTGCTGCTGATCTGCGGCAGTTCGCTGACCGTGATCGCGATTCTGTGCATCGTCACTTTTCTGCTGATTCGTGAGCACGCCAACGCTCAGGAAGCGGCCACCCGCAGTGCCACCACCATCGCCCAGTTGATCGACGCCGACGTCCTGCGCACGGTCGAGTTGTACGACCTGACCCTGCAAGGCCTGATCGCCGCCGCCCAGCGCGATGACTTGCGCGACGTCACCCCGCAGATTCGCCATCTGGCACTGTTCGACCGTTCGACCACCGCGCGTTTCAAGGGCGACATTCTCCTGCTGGACAAGCATGGCGATGTGGTTGCCGACTCATCGCGGATCGAACCCAAACCGGGCAACTTTGCCGATCGCGACTACTTCCTTGCCCATGCCTTCAACCGCGATACCGGCATGTTCATCAGCCGCCCATTCAAGACCCGCTGCGATTGCGACGACGCCAATCAGTGGCGCATCAGCTTCAGTCGGCGGATCTCCTCGGACACCGGCGAATTCGCCGGCGTGGCGGTGGCGTCGATGAAACTCGACTACTTCGATCAGTTGTTCAACAGCCTCGACATCGGCAAAGACAGCACGCTGAACATCATCAACAGCGACGGTGTGCTACTGGCGCAGAAGCCGCATCTGCAAAGCGACTCCATCGGCAAGAGCTTCGGCAACCGACCCAACGTGGTGCGGATTCTCGGCGACAAGAATGGCAGCGGCAGTTTCACCAGCACTTCGAGCATGGACCATCAGCAACGGCTTTACACCTATTCGCGGGTCGGTAATCTGCCGTTGACGGTGATGGTCGCGCTCTCCAGCGATGAGGTGTTCGGCACTTGGCGGCGCACGGCGCTGTTGATCAGTGGCGCCACCGGCGTGCTGTGTGCCGGGCTGCTGTGGCTGACCTGGCTGCTCGCCCGCGAGCTGCGTTTGCGCCAGCGCGCCGAACGCGAGCTGGCGCAACTGGCTGCCACCGATGCGCTGACCGGCGTGGCCAACCGGCGGATGCTCGATCAGTCGCTGCGCCACGAATGGTTCCGCGCCCAGCGTTCGGGCAAGCCGCTGTCGGTGATGATGATCGATGCCGATCACTTCAAGGCCTTCAACGACCGTCATGGGCATCAGGCCGGTGATCAGGCGCTGCGCGAACTGGCCAGGGTTATCACCGCGAACGTGCGACGACCGGGTGATCTGGTCGCCCGTTACGGTGGCGAAGAGTTCTCGGTGATTCTCGCCGAAACCGACAGCAGCGGTGCCCGGCAAATCGCTGAACACATTCGTCAGGCGGTGGAGCAGATGCCGAGGGTCGAGGGCGCGGACGTGGCAATGACCGTCAGTATCGGTATCAGTACCTGGACATCGGCTGTCGAGATGTCGCTGGAGCAACTGCTGTTTGCGGCGGACAAGGCGCTGTATCAGGCCAAGGAGAGCGGTCGCAATCGCGTAGTCAGTTCGTAAGATCAAAAGATCGCAGCCTTCGGCAGCTCCTACAGTTGGACTAACTTTCCCTGTAGGAACTGCCGAAGGCTGTGATCTTTTGCTTTGAATAAAGGCATAAAAAAAGGCCATCCGAGGATGGCCTTCAAAAAACTAGAGAGGTTTTTTACTTACACTGCCGCAACCGGGCGCATGTAAGAGATCGGTGCAGTGCTGGCGTCTTCGAACGTCACGACTTCCCACGCATCTGTCTGCTCAATCAACTTGCGCAGCAGCTGGTTGTTCAGTGCATGACCGGACTTGAAACCTTTGAACTCACCAATCAGGCTGTTACCCAACAGGTACAGGTCGCCAATCGCATCGAGGATCTTGTGCTTCACGAATTCGTCTTCGTAGCGAAGACCGTCTTCGTTCAGTACACCATCGGAATCCACCACGATCGCGTTTTCAACGCTGCCGCCGAGTGCGAGGTTGTGCTTGCGCAGGTACTCGATGTCACTCATGAAACCAAAGGTACGCGCGCGGCTGACTTCTTTTACGAACGAAGTGCTGGAAAAATCCACGCTTGCACTCTGGGTGCGGTCCCGGAAAACCGGGTGATCGAAATCGATCTCGAAGCTCACCTTGAACCCTTCGAAAGGCACGAAAGTGGCGCGCTTGTCGCCGTCTTCCACTGTCACTTCACGCAGGATGCGGATGAATTTCTTGGCGGCGTCCTGCTCTTCCAGGCCAGCCGATTGAATCAGGAATACGAACGGTCCAGCGCTGCCATCCATGATCGGGACTTCGGACGCGGAGAGCTCGACGTAGGCGTTATCGATGCCCAGGCCAGCCATGGCCGAGAGCAAGTGCTCTACCGTGTCCACTTTGACGTCGCCATTGATCAGCGTCGTCGACATAGTGGTTTCACCGACGTTTTCCGCGCGGGCAGGAATCTGCACCACAGGGTCGAGGTCAGCGCGACAAAACACAATGCCAGTGTCGACAGGCGCAGGCTTGAGGGTCAGGTAGACCTTCTCCCCGGAATGCAGGCCTACACCTGTGGCACGGATAATATTTTTCAGTGTGCGTTGTTTAATCATGGCTTGGGCCGCTTCAGCGCAAATTGCGAACTGGTATCAACAAAGGCTGGCGATAATAGCAGACCGAGCCTTTGCTGAACACCAATCACCGTCATAGCCCTGATACATTCCATCAATCGGCCTGACGACGCAGGAATGCCGGGATGTCCAGGTAATCCAGATCGTCCTGCGGGTTCATCTTCGCGGCAGTCGCAGCACCGGCCTGAGCCTGGTTGCGCATGACGGTCGGACGGTCCAGGTCACGGTAGTTCACCGCCGGAGCTTCCTGACGCGCAGGAGCCGGTTGTTGAACCTGAGCGGCAGCCATGGAGGTGTGAACGGTGTTGTCGATGACCTTCACAGGCTTCTCGATTTTCGCGCCCAGACCGGTGGCAACCACAGTAACGTGCAGTTCGTCGCGCATGTCCGGATCGATCACGGTACCGACCTTGACCATTGCGTGCTCGGAAGCGAAGGCTTCGATGATGCTACCCACGTCGGAGTACTCACCCAGGGACAGGTCAGGACCGGCGGTGATGTTCACCAGGATGCCGCGTGCACCTTGCAGGTTCACGTCTTCCAGCAGCGGGTTGCGGATGGCCGCTTCGGTCGCTTCACGTGCACGGTTCGGACCGCTGGCGCAGCCAGTGCCCATCATCGCCATGCCCATTTCGCTCATCACGGTACGCACGTCGGCGAAGTCGACGTTGATCATGCCCGGACGCTTGATGATGTCGGAGATACCGCGCACGGCACCGGCCAGTACGTCGTCAGCCTTGGCGAACGCCGACAGCAAGCTGGCGTCTTTGCCGAGAATGGTCAGCAGCTTCTCGTTCGGAATGGTGATCAGCGAATCGACGCTTTCGGAGAGCATGCGGATGCCTTCGTCGGCGATCTGCATACGCTTGCGGCCTTCGAACGGGAACGGACGGGTCACGACCGCAACCGTCAGGATGCCCATTTCCTTGGCCACTTCGGCGATGATCGGCGCAGCACCGGTACCGGTACCGCCGCCCATGCCAGTGGTGATGAACACCATGTTGGTGCCGGCCAGCACTTCAGCGATGCGCTCGCGATCTTCCAGCGCAGCCTGACGGCCGACTTCCGGGTTGGCGCCGGCGCCCAGGCCTTTGGTCACACCGGTGCCCAGTTGCAGGATGGTGCGCGCGCCGATGTTTTTCAGCGCTTGAGCATCCGTGTTGGCGCAGATGAATTCAACGCCTTCGATGTTGCTCTTGACCATGTGGTTGACAGCGTTGCCGCCGCCACCGCCAACACCGATAACTTTGATTACCGGGCTTGCGGGGATGTTGTCTACGAGTTCGAACATTTTCCCTCTCCTTACATTCTCTAGTTTTTTCGCCTACTGCATTTTTGTAGCGGTGTTGCGGTAAAGCTTTAGAAGTTGCCTTGAACCCACTTCTTCAATCGGTCCAGCAACGGCGCCTGTGGCTCATCGTTGCTGTAGCTGTCGCGGCTGCCGATGCCCGAGAACGAGATCCCGTCGGACTGCTTCTGCAGGCCGTACATCAGCAAGCCAACGCCAGTGGAATAAATCGGGTTGCGCACCACGTCATCCAGACCTTTCACGCCGTGCGGCACGCCCAGGCGCACCGGCATGTGGAAGATTTCCTCGGCGAGCTCGGTGGCACCTTCCATCTTCGAGGTACCGCCGGTCAGGACAATGCCCGCCGGGATCAGGTCTTCGTAGCCGCTGCGACGCAGTTCGGCCTGGATCAGGGTGAACAGTTCGTCGTAACGCGGCTCGACCACTTCGGCCAGGGCCTGACGCGACAGTTCGCGCGGAGGACGGTCGCCAACGCTTGGCACCTTGATGGTTTCACCGGCACCGGCCAGTTTGGCCAGGGCACAGGCGTAGCGGATCTTGATCTCTTCGGCGTACTGGGTCGGGGTGCGCAACGCCATGGCGATGTCGTTGGTCACCTGATCACCGGCAATCGGGATCACCGCGGTGTGGCGGATCGCGCCTTCGGTGAAGATCGCGATGTCGGTGGTGCCACCGCCGATGTCGACCAGGCACACGCCCAGCTCTTTTTCGTCGTCGGTCAGTACCGAGTAGGCCGAGGCCAGTTGCTCGAGAATGATGTCGTCGATTTCCAGACCGCAGCGACGCACGCACTTTTCAATGTTCTGTGCGGCGTTGACGGCGCAGGTGACCACGTGAACCTTGGCTTCCAGACGCACGCCGGACATGCCCAGAGGCTCGCGGACGCCTTCCTGGTTATCGATCACGTAATCCTGCGGCAGGGTGTGCAGCACGCGCTGGTCAGCCGGGATCGCCACGGCCTGGGCAGCGTCAAGTACACGCTCCAGGTCAGCCGAGCTCACTTCGCGGTCACGAATCGCCACGATGCCGTGGGAGTTCAGGCTGCGGATGTGATTGCCGGCCACGCCGACGAACGCCGAGTGAATGCGGCAGCCCGCCATCAGTTGGGCTTCTTCGATCGCGCGCTGGATCGATTGCACGGTCGACTCGATGTTCACCACCACGCCCTTCTTCAGGCCGCGGGACGGGTGAGTACCGATACCGACGATTTCCAGCGTGCCGTCGTCCGCGACCTCGCCTACCAGCGCCACCACCTTGGAGGTGCCGATATCCAGACCGACGATCATTTTGCCGCTTTGCACGTTTGCCATGGGTCCTGCCTCTTCTTAATTCTTTGCGACAGCGGGTTGGGCTGTCGTCGGCGCTACTGGTTCCCGCCAGCCAACAGCGAGGCCGTTGGCGTAGCGCAGATCGATGCGCGCAATGTTCGTAATCTGGTCTTTAAGCGTCTTGTCATAGATGGCGATGAAGCGGCGCATCTTTTCCACCAGGTTGCCGCGTCCCAGCAGCAGCTCGATGCCGGGGCCGGAGCTACCGGCACCGGTGGTCAGGAACCAGCTGCCACGTTCACGCAGTTCCAGACGCGCGATCGAGAAACCCAGCGGCCGGAGCATCTGGCTCAGCACCTGATACTGCTGCATCACTTGCTGCTGGGCCCGTTGTGGGCCGAACAGCTGTGGCAGGTGTTCGTAGTTCGCCAGCTCCTTGGGCGTAAACGCCTGGCCCTGGTTGTTGAGCAGCGACTCGTCGCCCCAACGGGCCACGGGCAGTTGCTCTTCGAGGCGGATCACCACCTGGTCCGGCCACACCCGGCGTACTTCGGCGTGGGCGATCCACGGCATTTGCTCAAGCTCGGTGCGCATGCCGGCCAGATCAATGGTAAAGAAGCTCGACGCCACGTACGGGGCGATTCGCTGCTGCACCGCTTGCTGGCTGATGTAGCTCAGGTCGCCCTGCACGGCGATCTTGGTGATCGGCCGATCGGCATACGGCAGCAAACGCTGCGCGCCTTCGTAGGTACCGAACCCCAACGCCACCAGCAGCACTGGCCAGAACAGGCTTTTCAGAAAGCCGAAATTGGCTTTCGGCAGGCGCGCAGACATCGGCTCTTTGGCCACCATTCGGCTGGCACCCCGCGGCACCGGCTTGCGGCCGGGTGCGGGTGGCTGATGTCTGAGCTGAGCGCCTTGCATGGTCTTAACCTCGCGCCTCTGTATGACCGGAGCCTTCAACACTGGCGGCCAGAATGGCCAGAACCAGTTGCTGGAAGTCCAGACCGGCAGCACGGGCCGCCATCGGCACCAGGCTGTGATCGGTCATACCCGGTGCGGTGTTCACTTCCAGGAACCAGAACTGCCCGTCGGCGTCCTGCATCACGTCCGCCCTGCCCCAACCGGCAATACCCAGCGCCTCACAGGCCTTGGCCGTGAGATCCATGAGTTCCTGTTCCTTGGCGGCATCCAGCCCGCACGGAATGCGGTACTGGGTATCGTTGGCGATGTACTTGGCGTCGTAGTCGTAGAACGTGTGCGGTGTACCCAGGGCGATAGGAGGCAACACCTGGTCACGCAGGGTGGCGATGGTGAACTCCGGACCTTGAATCCATTGCTCAACCAAGACTTGCGAATCGTAGGTACTGGCCGCTTTCCATGCGTCGATCAACTCGGACGCAGAGCTCACTTTGGCCATCCCGATACTTGAACCTTCATGCGCCGGTTTGACGATCAAAGGGAAGCCCAGTTCCGTCGCCGCGGAAATACAATCGGCTTCGCTGCACAACACGGCGTGACGCGGCGTCGGAATCCCGAGGCTGTGCCAGACCTGCTTGGTGCGCAGTTTGTCCATCGCCAGTGCCGAGGCGAGGATGCCGCTGCCGGTGTACGGAATACCGGCGCATTCGAGCAGGCCCTGCATCGAGCCGTCTTCACCGCCACGACCGTGGAGAATGATGAACGCGCGGTCGATCTTTTCATTCAGCAGACGCTGCAGAAAATCCTCGCCGACGTCGATCCCGAACGCGTCCACACCCGCGCTTTGCAGCGCGTCGAGCACGGCGTTACCGGATTTCAGCGAAACCTCACGCTCGGCACTCATGCCACCGAACAGCACGGCGACCCGGCCGAAGTCTTTCGGCGCGATGGTGGAGAACAGGTTGGCGTAGGCAGCAGTCATTTCAACTTCCCCTCGACCGACGCCGCCACGGCGCCGGCGAACAATTCACTTTTCAACAGCTTCGGCGCGAGACCGCCGATATCCCCGGCGCCCTGGCACAGCAGGATGTCGCCGGCGCGCAGCAACGGCTTGACCAGCGGCGCGAGGTCGACACCGCGCTCGATGTAGATCGGGTCGAGCTGACCGCGCTGACGGATGCTGTTGCACAACTTGCGGCTGTCCGCGCCCGGGATCGGCTCTTCGCCGGCCGGATAGACTTCCATCAGCAGCAGCACGTTGGCATCGGCCAGTACATTGACGAAATCGTCGTACAGGTCGCGGGTGCGGCTGTAACGATGCGGCTGGTAGACCATCACCAGACGGCGCTCCGGCCAGCCACCGCGCACGGCTTTGATCACCGCCGCGACTTCGGTCGGGTGGTGACCATAGTCGTCGACCAGCATCACGTTGCCGCCGTCCACCGGCAGTTCGCCGTAGACCTGGAAGCGTCGGCCAACGCCCTGGAACCCGGACAGGCCCTGAACGATGGCTTCATCACTGACGCCTTCGTCGGTGGCGATGCAGATGGTCGCCAGCGAGTTGAGCACGTTGTGGTTGCCCGGCATGTTCACGGAAACATCCAGCGGCTCGCGGTCAGGACGCAGCACGGTGAAGAACGTCTGCATGCCTTGCTGGCGCACATTGATCGCGCGCACATCGGCGTCTTCGCTGAAGCCGTAGGTCACGGTCGGACGCTTGACCAGCGGCAGGATTTCACGCACCACCGGATCGTCCAGGCACATCACGGCCAGACCGTAGAACGGCAGGTTGTGCAGGAACTCGACGAAGGTTTTCTTCAGTTTGTTGAAGTCACCGTCGTAGGTCGCCATGTGGTCGGCGTCGATGTTGGTAACCACCGCCACCAGCGGTTGCAGGTGCAGGAAGCTCGCATCGCTTTCGTCGGCTTCGGCGATCAGATAGCGACTGGTGCCGAGCTGGGCATTGGTACCCGCCGCATTCAGACGGCCACCGATGACGAAGGTCGGGTCCAGGCCACCGGCGGCGAACACCGAAGCGATCAGGCTGGTGGTGGTGGTTTTGCCGTGAGTACCGGCGACGGCGATGCCGTGGCGGTAGCGCATCAGCTCGGCGAGCATCTCGGCACGCGGCACCACCGGGATACGACGCTCAAGGGCGGTCGCCACTTCCGGGTTGGAAGTGTTCACAGCGCTCGAGACCACCAGTACGTCGGCGGTGGCAGCGTTCTCGGCACGGTGGCCGATATAGATGTGCGCGCCGAACGATTCCAGACGCTCGGTCACCGGCGACGCTTTCAGGTCGGAACCGGACACTTCATAGCCCAGATTCAACAACACTTCAGCGATGCCGCACATGCCCACGCCGCCGATACCGACGAAGTGGATACGACGGATACGGCGCATTTCCGGTTGTGGCATGGCTTTCTGATTCTCAACCATGGGCCACCTCCAGACAGGTATCGACCACGCTACGGGTGGCATCGGGTTTGGCCAGACGGCGGGCCGCTTGGGCCATTTCTTCGAGTCGTTGCGGTTGCATCAAGACCTCTGTCAGGCGCGCGGCAAGGTCCGCGGCACCAGTCGTTCTTTGCGGCATCACGAAGGCAGCGCCTTCACGGGCCAAATAATCGGCGTTGCGGGTCTGGTGATCGTCGATCGCGTGGGGCAAAGGCACCAGCATCGAGGGCAGACCAACGGCGGCCAGCTCACTGATGGTCAGCGCGCCAGCGCGGCACACCACCAGGTCAGCCCAGCCATAGGCCTGGGCCATGTCTTTGATGAACGGCTGCACCTGCGCATCCACGCCGGCGGCGCGATAGCGCTCTGCAGTCACGTCATCGTGGTTTTTGCCGGCCTGATGAAACACGTCCGGACGCAAATCGGCAGGGACTTGCGCCAGGGCTTCAGGCAGCAACTTGTTCAACGGTTCTGCGCCCAGGCTTCCGCCGAGGATCAGCAAACGCGCTTTGCGCCCGGCCAGAGCCGGTCGCGATGTTTCGAGGAACAGCTCGCTGCGCACCGGGTTTCCGGTGGTACGGCGGCTGTCCGACAGAGTAAAGGTGTCGGGGAACGCTTCACACACCCGGGCGGCGAACGGCACCAGCAACCGATTGGCGGTGCCGGCAACGGCGTTCTGTTCGTGAACGATCACCGGCACACCGGCCAGTTTCGCGGCAATCCCGCCAGGCCCGGTCACATAACCACCGAAGCCGACCACGCAGACTGGACGCAGCTTGCGAATCACCGCCCGCGCCTGCCACACCGACTTGAGCAACATGAACGGTGCCTTGAGCAGCGACAGCTTGCCCTTGCCACGCAAACCCGTGGCATTGATGCGGTGCAGTTCAAGACCAGCAGCCGGTACCAGATCGTTTTCGATCCCGCGTGGCGTGCCGAGCCAGTGCACGGTGTAACCGCGTGCCTGGAATTCGCGGGCACAGGACAGCGCCGGGAACACGTGGCCGCCGGTGCCGCCAGCCATGATCAATACGTTAGCGCCCATGGTTCGGCTCCTCGGCGAAGTCGCTCTCATGGAATTCCATCTCTTCACTGCCCAGGTGGGTCCGACTCTCCCACTCGATCCTCAGCAACAGGCCAAGGCAGGCGCAGCAGATCACCAGGGAACTGCCGCCATAACTGAGGAACGGCAGCGTCAGGCCCTTGGTCGGCAACAGGCCGACGTTCACGCCGATGTTGATCAGGAACTGACCGATCCACAGGAACGACAGACCGTAAGCCACGTAAGCGGCGAAGAATTGCTTGGCCTTCTCGGCCCACAAACCGATATACATGCCGCGAATACACACGAAGACGAACAGCGCGACGGTGCACAGCGAACCGACGGCGCCCAGCTCTTCGGCCAGTACCGAGAACACGAAGTCGGTGTGCGCTTCAGGCAGGTAGAACTGTTTCTGCACGCTGTTGCCCAGGCCAACGCCCAGCCACTCACCGCGACCGAAAGCGATCAATGCCTGCGACAACTGATAACCGGCACCGAACTGGTCGGCCCACGGGTCAGCGAAGTTGGTCAGACGCGCCATTCGATAAGGCTGCATCTGGATCAGCAACACCACCGCTCCGACTGCCAGCACCACCATCAGCGAGAAGCGGAACAGCCCGACCCCGCCAAGGAACAGCATCGCCGCCGCAGCCCCCATCATTACCACGGTGGCACCGAAGTCCGGCTCCATCAGCAACAGGCCCGCCATTGGCAGCAGCACGATGAACGGCTTGAAGAAGCCCATCCAGCTCTCGCGCACTTCTTTCTGCCGACGCACCAGATAACCGGCGAGGTAGATCACCACGAAGACTTTGGCGATCTCCGACGGCTGTACGTTGAAGAAGCTGAAACCGATCCAGCGCATCGAACCGTTCACTTCACGGCCGATCCCGGGGACGATCACCATCACCAGCAGACCGAATGCACCGATCAGCATCATCCAGCCCAGACGCTGCCAAGTGGCGATCGGAATCATCATGGTGATGATGCAGGCACCCAGGCCCAGCGCCACATAGATCAGGTGGCGAATCATGTAGTACAGCGCGCTGCCCGACTGCGCCGCCGCCACTTCGGTGGAGGCCGAGGCGATCATGATCAGGCCCAGGCCCAGCAGCGCCAGGCAGCCGGCGAGCATCGGGAAATCGAGGTCGATGCCACGGCCGGTGATGATCGGCGACGGGTACGGCTTGATGATATTGCGCAGGCTCATGCCAGATCCTCCACGGCGCGGACGAACTGGTGACCACGGTCTTCGTAATTCTTGAACATGTCGAAACTGGCGCAGGCCGGCGACAGCAGCACCACGTCACCCGGTTGGGCGACCGCGCGGCATTGCTCGACGGCTTCGACCAGCGAACCGGCGCGAATCAGCGGCACGGCGTCACCGATGGCTGCGCCGATCTTGTCGGAGTCGCGGCCCATCAGGATCACGGCGCGGCAGTTGGCCACCACCGGATCGCGCAAATCGTTGAACTCGGCGCCTTTGCCGTCGCCACCGGCGATCAGCACGACTTTGCCGTCGATATCCGCACCCAGGCCTTCGATGGCGGCCAGTGCGGCGCCGACATTGGTGGCCTTGGAATCGTTGTAGTAACCGACGCCGTCGAGATCACGCAGCCACTGGCAGCGGTGTTCGAGGCCGGTGAAGTTGCGCAGGGCATCAAGCATGGCGTCGAACGGCAGGCCGACCGCATGCCCCAGCGCCAGCGCCGCGAGGGCATTGGCCTGGTTATGCGCGCCGCGCACTTTCAGTTCGCGCACCGGCATCAGGTTCTGGAATTCGAAGGCCAGGTATTTCTCGCCGTCTTCTTCGCGCAGGCCGAAAGCCTTGAAATCCGGTTTGTTCAGGCCGAAGGTCCAGCATGGCTGACCCTCGCCGATCAGCGGACGGCTGAGCGCGTCCTGACGGTTGACCACGAACTGCTTCGCGCCACGGAAGATCCGATGTTTGGCCAGGTGATAGGCCGGCAGGCCGCTGTAGCGGTCCATGTGGTCTTCGCTGATGTTCAGCACAGTGGCCACTTCGGCGTTGAGCTGGTCGGTGGTTTCCAGCTGAAAACTCGACAGCTCCATCACGTACAGCTCGACGTCGTCGCTGAGCAGGTCCAGCGCCGGCGTGCCGAGGTTGCCGCCCACCGCGACGCGTTTGCCGGCCGCAGCCGCCATCTCGCCGACCAGGGTGGTGACGGTGCTTTTCGCGTTGGAACCGGTGATGGCCACGATCGGCGCCCGCGCGTTACGCGCGAACAGCTCGATGTCGCCGGACATTTTCACGCCACGGGCGGCAGCGGCTTGCAGGGCCGGGGTCGCCAGCGCCAGGCCGGGGCTCACGTAGAGCTCGTCGGCACGGCACAGGAATTCGACGTCCAGCTCGCCACAACGCACTTCCACGTGCGGATAGTCACGCTTGAGCGTGGCCAGTTCCGGTGGATTGTCCCGCGTATCGGCGACGGCAAACGACACGCCCCGGTTCGCCAGGAAGCGAACCAGGGACATGCCGCTCTTGCCGAGGCCGACAACGATGCGGAAGTGGTCAGAAGCGATCAGAGACACTCGTTCTACCTCAGCTTCAGGGTGGCAAGGCCGATCAGCACGAGAATCACGGTGATGATCCAGAAACGGACGATCACGCGTGGCTCGGGCCAGCCCTTGAGTTCAAAGTGGTGGTGAATCGGTGCCATGCGGAACACTCGGCGCCCGGTCAGCTTGAAAGAGGCAACCTGGATAACCACCGACAGGGTTTCCATCACGAATACGCCGCCCATGATGAACAGGACGATTTCCTGACGGACGATCACCGCAATGGTGCCCAGTGCCGCGCCGAGTGCCAGAGCACCGACGTCGCCCATGAACACTTGCGCCGGGTAGGTGTTGAACCAGAGAAACCCGAGCCCCGCACCGATCAGCGCGCCGCAAAACACGATCAGCTCGCCTGCGCCCGGCACGTAAGGAATCAGCAGATACTCGGCGAATTTCACGTTACCCGACAGGTAGCAGAAGATGCCCAGGCCACCGCCGACCATCACGGTTGGCATGATCGCCAGCCCGTCGAGGCCGTCGGTCAGGTTGACCGCGTTGCTCGAACCGACGATCACGAAGTAGGTCAGCACGATGAACCCGGCGCCCAGCGGAATGCTGTAGTCCTTGAGCATCGGCAGGATCAGCGTGGTCTCCACAGGCGTGGTGGCGGTCATATAAAGGAAGATCGCTGCGCCCAGGCCAAAGACCGACTGCCAGAAATATTTCCAGCGGCTTGGCAAGCCACGGGAGTTCTTCTCGATCACTTTGCGGTAGTCGTCGACCCAGCCAATGGCGCCGAACAGCAGGGTCACCAGCAGCACGACCCACACGTAGCGGTTGCTCAGGTCAGCCCACAGCAGGGTGCTGACACCGATGGAAGACAAAATCAGTGCGCCACCCATGGTTGGCGTACCCGACTTGGACAGGTGCGATTGCGGGCCGTCATTACGAACGGACTGGCCGATCTGACGGTTCTGCAGGGTGCGGATCATCCACGGGCCATAGCACAGCGACAAAACCAGCGCGGTCAGCACACCGAGGATCCCGCGCAGGGTCAGGTACTGGAAGACCGCGAAGCCTTTGTAGAACTGTTGCAGATACTCCGCTAGCAGCAGCAGCATTAATGTTTCTCCAGACTGGACCCGCACAGAGCCGCAACGATGTTTTCCATCGCTGCACTGCGCGAACCCTTGATCAAAATGGTGGTGTTTGTGTCCTGCTCGGCGTCGAGGGCCTGGATCAGTTCGGCTTGCGTGCCGAAGTGATGCGCCTCTTTGCCGAATGCGTTCACGGCGTGGACCATGTTCGGCCCGACCGCGTAAAGCGCGGAAACCTTGCCCCGGGCGTATTCGCCCACGTCGCGGTGCCCCTGCTCCGCCCAGTCGCCCAACTCGCCGATATCTCCGAGCACCAGGACGGTGCGGCCGGAAAAGCCGGCGAGTATATCAACGGCAGCGCACATGGAGGTGGGGTTTGCGTTGTAAGTGTCATCGATCACGCGCATGCCGTTCTTCGCCAGTTGCGCGACGGTGCGGCCCTTGACCGGTTGTACCGCGCCAAGCCCGGTGGCAATGCCGAACAGCGACACGCCCAAGGCGTGAGCGGCAGCGGCGGCAGCCATGGCGTTGGCGACGTTATGGGTGCCGAGCAGGTTCAGCTGAACGTGCTCCACACCTTCAGGGGTATGCAGGTTGAAGGCCGGGCAACCCCGGGCATCGGTGCTCAGGTCGCTGGCGTAGAAATCTGCCTGCGGATTGCTCAGGGAGAAGGTCAGCACCTTGCGTGCGCCGGCGCGGAGCTTCCAGATTCCGAAGGCCTTGTCGTCGAGGTTGAGCACGGCAATACCATCCGCCGCGAGCCCGTCGATGATCTCGCCTTTGGCCTCGACGATTTTTTCCGGCCCGCCGAACTCGCCAACGTGGGCGGTGCCAGCGTTGTTGAGGATCGCCACGTGTGGCTTGGTCAGCCCGACGGTGTAGGCGATTTCGCCCAGACGCGAGGCGCCCAGTTCGATCACGGCGGCAGTGTGTTCCGGTGCCAGTTCGAGCAGGGTCAGCGGCGCGCCGAGGTCGTTGTTCAGATTGCCGCGCGTCGCCAGCACCGGACCGCGGGTACGCAGGATGCTCGCCAGCATTTCCTTGACCGTGGTCTTGCCGCTGGAGCCGGTAATGGCCGCCACCGGTTGCGTGAACGCGGCACGGTTCAGCGCACCCAACTGGCCGAGGGCCTGACGGGTGTCCTTGACCAGCAGTTGCGGCAAGGTGCTGTCGGCGACTTCACGCTCGACCAGTGCCGCCACCGCGCCTTTGCCGGCGACATCGTTCAGGTAGTCGTGACCGTCAAAGCGCGGGCCAGTCAGGGCAATAAACAGTTGGCCAGCGGTGATCGCACGGCTGTCGATACTGACGCCATCGAAACTGGCATCGCTGCTGATCAGACGTGCGTCGAGCACGTTGGTCAGTTCGCTCAATGTCAGAGCCTTAAGCATGGGCCACCTCCCACGCGGTGAGGGCATGATCGGCCTCGACCAGATCGGAGAAAGCGTGCCGCTCGCCGTTGATTTCCTGATAGTCCTCGTGGCCTTTGCCGGCCAGAACGATCACGTCATCGGCCGATGCAGCAGCGATCAGTTGGGCAATCGCCTGACCACGGCCGGCGACGAAGGTGACTTTATCCACAGCGGTGAAACCGGCGCGGATGTCGTCGAAAATCTGCGCCGGGTCTTCCGTGCGCGGGTTGTCATCGGTGACCAGTACGCGATCGGCCAGACGCTCGACCACTTCGGCCATCAGCGGACGCTTGCCGCGATCACGATCACCGCCACAGCCGAACAGGCACAGCAACTGGCCTTTGACGTGTGGGCGCAATGCAGTCAGAACTTTTTCCAGCGCATCCGGGGTGTGGGCGTAATCGACCACCACCAGCGGCTGAGTGCCGCCACCCAGACGCTGCATACGTCCGGCCGGGCCTTCGAGTTTCGGCAGCACCTTGAGAATTTCGTCTAGGGCGTAATCCAGACCGAGCAAGGCGCCGACTGCCGCCAGTACGTTGCTCAGGTTGAAACGACCGAGCAGCGTGCTGCGCAGGTGATGCTCGCCCTGCGGCGTGACCAGCGTGGCGCGCACGCCGTGGTCATCGAACTGCGCTTCGCGGACATACAAATAGGCGCTGCTGTCGAGCAGGCTGTAACTGATCAAACGCGACTCGCGTTTTTCGCCGGCCAACTGCCGACCGAAATCGTCGTCGAGGTTGACCACGCGGCACTTCAGGTCATTCCAGGCGAACAGCTTGGCCTTGGCCTCGGCGTACGCCTGCATGGTGCCGTGATAATCCAGGTGGTCGCGGGACAGGTTGGTCATCACCGCGACGTCGAACGCCAATGCAGTGACCCGGCCCTGATCCAGACCGTGGGACGACACTTCCATGGCCACGGCTTTGGCCCCGGCCTTTTTCAGGTCGGCGAGAGTGGCTTGCATGGCGATCGGATTCGGCGTGGTGTGCAGGCCGCTTTCCAGCGCGCCATGGAAGCCGGAACCCAGCGTACCAACGATGCCGCAATGCTGACCAAGCAGATCGAGTGCCTGCGCGACCAGTTGGGTCACGCTGGTTTTGCCATTGGTGCCGGTAACACCGATCAGGTTCAAGTGATGGCTCGGCTCGCCATAAAAGCGCCCGGCGATGTCGGACAGCTGCGCCGCCAGGCCTTTGACCGGAATCAACGGTACTTCGGTGATCGGCAGCACGGTGGCGCCTTCCACTTCGTAAGCAACTGCCGCCGCGCCGCGCTGCAAGGCATCGGCGATGTGCGCACGGCCATCGAATTTGCCGCCCGGCACGGCGAGGAACAGGTCACCCGCGCGTACGTTGCGGCTGTCCAGCGCCAATTCACGGATCAACAGATCATGGCCGGCGTGGGGGAATATCTTGTTCAGACTCAGAGACATCAGCCGCGCCCTCCATTGGCTTTCAGCGGAACGACCGGGGTAGCGTTGGCCTGTTGGGTAGTCGGCAGGTTGTCCGGGGTCACGTTCATAAGGCGCAGGGTGCCGGACATCACACGGCTGAACACCGGCGCCGACACCAGACCACCGAAGTAACCGGCCTTGGACGGCTCATCGATCACCACCACGATGGCGTAACGCGGATCACTCATCGGCCCGAAACCGGCGAACAGCGAGCGGTAGGAGTTTTCGGCGTAGCCCTTGGTGCCCACCGAAGTCTTGCGCGCAGTACCCGACTTGCCGGCCACGTGATACGCCGGCACCTGCGCACGGAACACGCCGCGCGGTGCTTCGATCACTTGCTGCAGCATGCCTTGCATGGTTTTCGCGACCGCTTCCGGCAATACCTGAGTGGTCTGCGGCGGCTTGTCGGTTTTGATCAGCGTCAGCGGTGCGAGACGACCGTTGTTGGCCAGCGCCGAGAATGCGTGCACCAGCTGGATCGCGGTCACGGAAATACCGTAGCCATAAGACAGTGTCGCGGTTTCGGCTTTGCGCCAGTCGCGGTAGTTCGGCAGGTTGCCGACGCGCTCGCCCGGAAAGCCCAGGCCGGTGTCCTGTCCGAGTCCGACTTTCTGTGCGAGACGGTAAATGGTTTCACCGCCGATATCGAACGCGACCTTACTCATGCCGACGTTACTGGAGTTGATCAGAATCCCGGTCATGTCCAGCACCGGGCCTTCGGTCTTCGAAACGTCCTTGATCGTGTACTTGCCGATCTGCAGCGAGCCCGGATACACCTCGACGGTGTCGGTCGGTTTCCAGCGACCGGACTCGATGGCGGCGCTCATCGAGATCGCTTTCATGGTCGAACCCGGTTCGAACACGTCGATCATCGCGCGGTTACGCATCATCGCCGGCTGCAGGTTGCGACGGTTGTTCGGGTTATAGGTCGGCTGGTTGACCATGGCGAGAATCTCGCCGGTCTTCACGTCCATGATCACCAGACTGCCAGCCTTGGCGCCGTTCTCGATGATCGCGTTGCGCAGCTCGCGGTTCGCCAGGTATTGCAGACGCAGGTCAATCGACAACGCCAAGGGCTTGCCGGCCTTGGCGTTCTTGGTGACCTGGACATCCTTGATCAGCCGACCGCGCCGATCCTTGATGACCTGCCGCTTGCCCGGCACCCCGGCCAGCCACTCGTCGTAGGCCAGCTCGACGCCTTCACGCCCGTGATCGTCAATGTCGGTAAAGCCGACCATGTGCGCGGTGACTTCACCGGCCGGGTAGAAGCGGCGGAATTCTTCGATACCGTAAACGCCCGGCACTTTCAGGTCGAGCACAGCCTGGCCCTGCTCGGGGGTCAGCCCGCGCACCAGGTAAATGAATTCTTTGTTGGCCTGAGCTTCGAGACGTTCGGCCAGGGCTTTCGGATCCTGCCCCAGCGCCGCGGCCAGTGCCGGCCACTTCTCTTTGGCCGTCTGCATTTCCTTGGCGTTGGCCCACAGCGTCGTCACCGGGGTACTCACGGCCAACGGCTCGCCGTTACGGTCGGTGATCAGACCACGGTGAGCAGGAATCGGGATGTGACGGAGACTGCGCGCGTCGCCCTGCCCCTTGAGGAAGTCACGGTCAACCACTTGCAGGTCGATGATGCGCCAGCAGATCGCCGCGACCATCACGCCGAGCAGAGCCACCATCAGGCGGAAGCGCCACGGGAAGAGTGCGCCTTCGAGTTTCATCATGGCGCCACCATCTTCACGTCAGCCGCGCCCGGAATGTGCATTTTCAATTGTTCAGTGGCCAGCACTTCGATGCGGCTGTGCGCTGTCCAGGTGCTTTGCTCGAGAATCAGACGCCCCCACTCGGCCTGCGCCTTGTCGCGCACGCTGAGTTCGTTGTAAAGGGTGTTAAGCAACTGCCGGTTCCAGTGCGCGCTGTAGGACACGCCGATGGCCGACACGAGCACGCCGACAAACAGCAGCAGCATGATAAAGCTGCCGCCCGGCAGGGGCTTGGCGAAAAGCTTGCTCACCGCAACTTCTCCGCAACACGCATGACAGCGCTACGGGAACGTGGGTTGGCTTTGAGTTCGGCGTCGGAGGCCGTCTGCGCTTTGCCATGGATTTTGATTTTCGGTTCGAACGCCACGTGGCGCACGGGCAGGTTGCGCGGCAGGTTGTCGGCTTCGCCTTTGACCAGCTTGCGCATGAACAGTTTGACGATGCGGTCTTCCAGCGAGTGAAAGCTGATGACCACCAGGCGGCCGCCAATTTCAAGCGCATCCAGGGCGGCTTCGAGGCCGGCCTCCAGATCGCCCAGTTCGTTGTTGACGTGAATGCGCAAGCCCTGGAACGCGCGGGTCGCCGGGTTCTTGCCCTTCTCCCACGCCGGGTTGGCGACTTTCAAGACTTCGGCCAGATCGGCGGTGCGCTCGAACGGCTTGATGTCGCGGCGCTCGGCCACGGCACGGGCCATGCGCCCGGAGAAACGCTCTTCGCCGTATTCCTTGAACACCCGGGCGATTTCTTCCACCGGCGCAGTGTTGACGAACTCGGCGGCGCTGATGCCACGGGACGGATCCATGCGCATGTCCAGCGGGCCGTCATTGAGGAAACTGAAGCCGCGCTCGGCGTCATCCAGTTGCGGCGACGACACGCCGAGATCGAGCAGGATACCGCTGACCTTGCCGCTCAGCCCTTGTTCGGCGACCACCGAACCCAGTTCGGCAAAGCTGCGCTGCACAACGACAAAGCGGCCGTCTTCGGCCGCTAGCGTTTGCCCGGTGGCAATCGCTTGAGGATCCTTGTCGAATCCGATCAGTCGGCCGTCCGGCCCGAGCTGGCTGAGGATCAGCCGACTATGCCCGCCGCGCCCGAACGTACCGTCCAGATAGCAGCCATCAGGGCGTACGGCGAGAGCCTCGACGGCTTCGTCAAGCAGTACGGTGATGTGGTTAAAGCCGCTATCAATAGTCACAGGATCAAATCACGCAGTTCGTCAGGCATGGCGCCCGGTTGTTGAATAGCAGCAAGGTCAGCGGCAGATACCGCGTTCCATGCATCCTCGTCCCACAATTGGAACTTGTTCAGTTGGCCCACCAGCATCGCTTTCTTATCAAGCTTTGCGTATTCGCGCAGACGCGGAGGAACCAGAAAACGACCACTGCCGTCGAGTTCGAGGTCGACGGCATTACCAATCAATAAACGCTGCAGGCGACGGTTCTCTTCGCGAAGCGAAGGGAGTGCACGCAACTTGGTTTCAATAACTTCCCACTCGTCGAGCGGGTAGACACACAGGCACGGATCAACGGCATCAATGGTCACGATCAACTGGCCGGAACTACGCGAAACGAGCTCGTCACGGTACCGGCTCGGCATGGCGAGACGGCCCTTAGCATCGAGACTGATAGCGTTAGCTCCGCGAAACACGTCAGCGTTTCTCCAATTTTTATCGTTTTGAGCTCAAAAAACCCACTTCATGCCACTTTCCGCCACTTGCGCACACTATAGGAATGCGCCCACCACACCGTCAAGGCGCGGATTAAAGGAAAACCCTTACAGAACGGAGATTTAGGAGCTTAAAAGGAGGGGCAACGACAATTTGGCGGATACTTTTGACCAATAACTTGATGCAGCACTGAAAGCTGCGCTCAGAAGTTAAAGTGATTTGTTAAGAGTAAGATTTTTTCGGTATTACAAAAGCGCTTCTGCTGTTGATTGAAGCAAGGTGGGAAATGGCTATTACTGCATTTGCCGCTGCCGGACTTTAGCGCAGGCCTGCCGATAATAACCAGCCCTGATGCCATTGATTCAAGCAGGGAAAAAAAAGGTGGAGAGTCGATCTGTAAGCCGGGTTCTGTCTTGAACAGTCATTCGTCTACGATGGCCATCACTGGACATCTTTAGCAACCTACCCGGTCCCAGCGCGGGCCACGCCTTGGGACCCTATTTGGTCTTGCTCCAAGTGGGGTTTACCTAGCCACGAACTGTTGCCAGACGTGCGGTGCGCTCTTACCGCACCTTTTCACCCTTACCGGCGCCGAAGCGCTTAGGCGGTTATTTTCTGTGGCACTTTCCGTAGGCTCACGCCTCCCAGGCATTACCTGGCACTTCGCCCTATGGAGCCCGGACTTTCCTCCCCCCTCTAATTTTCATAGAGGGCAGCGACTGTCCGATCGACTCTCCGCCGCGCAGGTTAACGGCAGAGCGCCCGAAGAACAAGCGCTAATAGCCGTGAAACCCGTCTGCGCGACGGGTTACTCGCCCTTCTGCTGTTCCAGTGCGACCTGATACAGCACGTTTTTGCGCTCGCCGGTGATTTGCGCGGCCAGAGCGGCGGCACGCTTGAGCGGCATCTCTTCGAGCAGCAGGTTGAGGACGCGCATCGCCTCGCTGCTGACCGCGTCCTCGGACTGCGGTGCAGACCAGCCCGCGACCAGCACCACGCACTCGCCGCGCTGCTGATTGCTGTCGGACTCGACAAACGCCCGCAACTCAGCCAGCGGCAAGCCTTTGAGCGTCTCGAAGGTCTTGGTGATTTCCCGGGCCAGCAACGCCTGACGCTCGCCACCGAACACCGCTTCCATGTCCTGCAGGCACTCGAGAATGCGATGCGGGGCCTCGTAGAAAATCAGCGTGCGTGGCTCTTCCTTTACCGATTCCAGGCGCGCCTTGCGCCCCGCCGACTTGGCCGGCAGGAAGCCTTCAAAAATGAACCGGTCGGAGGGCAGCCCCGCCGCCGACAGCGCTGCGATCAACGCACAGGCACCCGGCACCGGCACCACATTGATGCCCGCCGCCCGCGCCTGACGCACGAGGTGATAACCCGGATCGGAAATCAGCGGTGTCCCGGCATCAGATATCAGCGCGACGTTATCGCCTGCCAGCAAACGGGTAATAAAGCGGCTACCTTCATCACGTTCGTTATGTTCATGGCACGCGGCCAGCGGCGTGGCAATACCGAAGTGCTGCATCAAGCGCGCCGAGTGCCGCGTGTCTTCGGCGGCGATCAATGCCACTTCGCGGAGGATTTTCAGAGCCCGGGCGCTGATGTCGTCCAGGTTGCCGATGGGCGTCGCCACCACATAAAGCGAGCCAGCAGCGGAATTCAAAGGACCTGGAGCAGTCAAAGCGCACACCTCATGATCGGTAAAAGCCGGCATTGTAACGCGTCACGAGGCTTGCGATGCGTTCCGGCCGACGCCGGGTTTGCGCGCCTTTGTGCGATGCCGCAACATTTGCTTCAGCTAAATTGACGGTTTCACGCCAGTAACATCGCGCCCCGGCCAGCGCTTGGGTACAATTCCACGCTAATTTGATCGAGTATCAGGAACACTTACATGATCGCTTGCCTGCGGCTGTTCACTGCCCTCTGCCTCGCTGCCTTATTGGCGGCCTGCGCCAGCTCCCCTTCCTCCAGCCTTGGCGAACTTCCACGGACTCCGGATGCCAGTATCGAGCAACTGCTCGAACAGGCTACCCAGGCCAAGACGCCGGAAAAAGCCGCGTTGTTGCGCTTGAGCGCGGCAGACCTCGCTTATCGCCAGGGCAATGCCGGCCAGTCCGCGCAGATCCTGCAACAAGTGCCAATGGAGCAGTTGAAGCCAGGCCAGCAGATCTTCGCCAGCACCTTGTCCGCTGAGCTGGCAATGACGCGTAATCAGCCGAAAGCTGCGCTGACCGCCCTGAGCCATCCGAGCCTGCAGCATCTGAGCGAAATGCCGGAAGATCAGCAAGTTCGCACCGGCACCGTGCACGCCCGCGCACTGGAAGCCGACGGCCAGACCCTGGCAGCCGCTCGTGAGCGCATCTTCATCGCTCCAATGCTCAAAGGCGAAGCCGCGAGCAAGAACCATGAAGCGATCTGGACCCTGATCGCTTCGCTGCCGACCGATCAACTGCAACCCAACACCGCCGACGATCTCGGCGGCTGGATGGGCCTGGCCCTGGCTGTGAAAACCGCCGGCACCCTGGAACAGCAGCAAGCGGCGATCGACGCCTGGCGCGCACAGAATCCAAAGCACCCAGCTGCAATCAACCTGCCGCTGCCACTGACCAAACTCAAGGAACTGGCCAGCCAGCCCCTGAGCAAGATTGCCCTGCTGCTGCCGCAAGACGGCCCACTGGCCTCGGTCGGTAAAGCGCTGCGTGAAGGTTTCATGGCGGCGCACTATCAAGCGCAACAAGCCGGCCAGAAGCCGCCTGCCATCGAGTTCTATGACAGCTCCAAGCTGACCTCGATGGACGAGTTCTACCGCAAGGCCCAAGCTGATGGCGTGCAACTGGTGGTCGGCCCGCTGGAAAAACCGCTGGTCAAACAACTGAGCACCCGTCCGCAACTGCCAATCACCACCCTCGCATTGAATTACAGCGAGGGCGATCAAGGTCCGGCGCAACTGTTCCAGTTCGGCCTGGCCGCTGAAGACGAAGCTCGCGAAGTTTCGCGTCGCGCCCGCGCCGACGGCCTGCATCGCGCGGCGATCATGGTGCCGAAAGGCGAATGGGGCGACCGCGTATTGCGTGCGTTCAGCCAGGACTGGCAGGCCAATGGCGGCAGCATCGTTGCCACCGAACGCGTTGATCAGCCAGTGCAACTGGCCCAGCAGATCGCTGACATGTTCCAGCTGCGTCAAAGCGAAGCCCGCGCCAAGAGCCTGCAAAACGCTGCTGGCACCAATGTCGCCGCGCAGCCGTCGCGTCGCCAGGACATCGAGTTCATCTTCCTCGCAGCCACCCCGCAGCAAGCGCAGCAGATCAAGCCGACTCTGAACTTCCAGTACGCGGGTGACGTTCCGGTGTACGCAACTTCCCACGTGTACAGCGCCAGCGGCGATGTGAACCAGTACAACGACATGAACGGCGTGCGCTTCTGCGAAACCCCATGGTTGCTGGAAGCCAATGACCCGCTGCGTCAGCAAGTCACCGCGCAATGGCCGCAAGCGGCCGGCAGCCTTGGTCGCCTTTACGCCATGGGCGTCGACGCCTACCGTCTGGCGCCGCGCCTGGGTCAGTTGAAGGCGCTGCCGGACAGCCGCATCGAAGGTCAGTCGGGTAGCCTGGGCATGACCCAGACCCAACGCGTAGTGCGTCAGTTGCCATGGGCACAGTTCGTCAACGGTCAGGTTCAACGCCTGCCGGACACCCCGCGCTGATGCCCGACGGCTCGCACCTGCAAAGCGGTAAAGATGCCGAGCGCCAGGCGCTCGAGCATCTGCAACACCAGGGTCTGCGCCTGCTGGCGCAGAACTGGTCATGCAAACGGGGCGAGCTTGATCTGGTCATGCTTGATGGCGATACAGTAGTATTCGTCGAAGTCCGCTACAGAAAAAACACTCAATGGGGTGGCGCGCTCGCTAGCATCGATGAGCGCAAACGGCAGAAGCTGATTTTCGCCGCACAGCATTTCCTTCAGCGCGAGTCACGTTGGGCCGATTCCCCTTGCCGCTTCGACGTGGTGGCCATCGACAGGCACCCGGATCAGTTGAACTGGTTGCAGAATGCGTTCGATGGTTGATTCTCTGCACACCACCCCGGACACTTTCACCGACAATTTTTGCTCTTTGCTTTGCGGGCTGCACATTCACGTGCCGAACAGCCGCGCTACTTAAGGTCACACAGATGGACATGCAATCCCGAATTCGCCAGCTTTTCCAGGCCAGTATCGACACCAAGCAACAGGCGATGGACGTACTTGCACCGCACATCGAGCAAGCCAGCCAGATCATGGTCAACGCCCTGCTCAACGAAGGCAAAATGCTTTCGTGCGGCAACGGCGGCTCTGCCGGCGACGCCCAGCACTTCTCCTCCGAGCTGCTCAACCGCTTCGAGCGTGAACGCCCGAGCCTGCCGGCCATCGCTCTGACCACCGACAGCTCGACCATCACCTCGATCGCCAACGACTACAGCTACAACGAAGTGTTCTCCAAGCAGATCCGCGCACTGGGTCAACCCGGCGACGTATTGCTGGCGATTTCGACCAGCGGCAACTCCGCAAACATTATTCAAGCGATCCAGGCCGCACATGATCGCGAAATGGTTGTCGTAGCTTTGACTGGCCGCGATGGCGGCGGCATGGCTTCACTGCTGCTGCCTGAAGATGTCGAGATTCGCGTACCGGCCCATGTCACTGCACGTATTCAGGAAGTCCATCTGCTGGCGATCCATTGCCTCTGCGATCTGATCGACAGCCAACTGTTCGGGAGTGAAGAATGACCCCTAATCGCCTTGGCCTTCTGGCCTTGACCCTGTGCCTCGGCATCAGCGGCTGCACCTCGGTGGTGAATGCCAGCCGTGAAGCGCCGATTGAAGACGACCGCGGCACCCGAACCTTCGGCAGTAAAATCGACGACTCGCTGATCGAAACCAAAGTCGGCGTCAACGTGGCCAAGGCCGACCCCGGCCTGGACAAGGATTCACATATCGTCGTCACCAGCTTCAACGGCGTGGTCCTGCTTGCCGGCCAGACGCCGCGCGAAGACCTCAAGGCCAAGGCCGAACAGGCCGCCGCCAACGTGCAGCGCGTGAAGAAAGTGCACAACGAACTGCAAGTGATTGCACCTTCAAGCTTCCTCGCTCGCCAGAACGACGCCTGGCTGACCACCAAGATCAAGACCCAGATGCTGACCGACGCCAGCATTCCCGGCTCGCGCATCAAGGTCGTGACCGAGAACGGTATCGTTTACCTGCTGGGCCTGCTGACCAAACAGGAAGCACAACAGGCAACCAATCTGGTGCAAGGCGTTGCCGGCGTGCAGAAGATCGTGAAGCTGTTCGAATACATCGATTGATCTGCACTTCTGTAGGAGCTGCCGAGTGAAACGAGGCTGCGATCTTTTGATCGTCAAAAACAAGATCAAAAGATCGTCCGAACGCGGCCCGAGCCTTCGGCAGCTCCTACGTAATAAAAAAGGCGACCCTCTCGGGTCGCCTTTTTTATTACTTCACCACTTTCAAACTTGGCCGGCCACTTGGGCGCGGCGGCTCGCTGTCGGGTGGCGGCACATCGTCATCAGGCTCGATATCGTCTTCGTCATCCATCGGCGACTCTAGATCGAACACCATGCCCTGACCGTTTTCCCGGGCATAAATACCCAGAATTGCGCTGATCGGCACATAGAGACTATGCGGAACGCCACCGAAGCGACCCTCAAAGGTCACCACGTCGTTGTCCATGTGCAAGTGCCGCACGGCACTGGGCGAAATGTTCAGGACAATCTGCCCGTCGCTGGCGAAACCTTGCGGCACCTGCACTGCCGGGTATTCGGAATTGACCAGCATGTGCGGGGTGCAATCATTATCCACAATCCACTCGTAGAGCGCGCGGACCAGATAAGGTCGACTGGAGTTCATAGCGGCTCCTTAAGCCTTAGCGCATGTCGCGTTCGACGCCAGACAGACTCGCCTGGAAAGCCTCACGCGCAAACTGGCGCTCCATATAATCAAGCAGCGGCTTGGCCGGCCGCGGCAGTTCAATACCCAGAATCGGCAAACGCCAGAGTATTGGCAATAGGCAGCAATCCACCAGACTTTGTTCCTCACTGAGGAAAAACGGCTTTTCGGCAAACAACGGCGACACGCCCGTCAGGCTTTCACGCAATTCCTTGCGCGCCACGACACGCGCGGCTTCCTTGGTTTTCGGATCCAGGATCAGATCCACCAGACCACACCAGTCGCGCTGAATACGGTGAATCAGCAGACGGCTGTTGGCACGCGCCACCGGGTAAACCGGCATCAGTGGCGGATGCGGGTAACGCTCATCCAGATATTCCATCACCACGGTCGACTCCCACAACGCCAGGTCGCGATCGACCAGTGTCGGGAGACTGCCGTAAGGGTTCACCTCAATCAGTTTAGGCGGCTGGCGGCCAGCTTCCACGTAAATGATTTCGGCGCTGACACCCTTCTCTGCAAGCACGATGCGCACTCGGTGGGAATAGTGGTCGGCGGGGTCGGAGTAACAGGCCAACCGATTGGTCACGCCCATGGCGATCCTCCTCGCTTGTTGAAATGATTGGAACCGGAAAAACGCGCGCGCCCAGAGGGCGCCTCCCGCAATGCCTGGCGAACCAGACATTGCGTTATCGGAAGCACCCTTGGGCGCGCGCGATTAACAGCAATGCTTGAAGCGTATCAGTGCACGTCTTTCCAGTATTCACGCTTGAGCAGGTAGGCGAACACAAAGAAGAACGCCAGGTACAGCAAGACGTAAGTACCGATGCGCTGATGTTGCAGCTTAACCGGGTTAGCCGAGTAAGCCAGGAAGGTTACCAGATTCTTGACCTTCTCATCGAACTGCTCTTCGTTCAGAGCACCGGTTTTCGGCACGATGGTCAGCTGATCGCATGCTTCATGCGTCAGCGGCGTACCGGTCAGCGGATCGTATTGCTTCTTGCCGTCCTCGACGATCTGCACTTGCTTGCAGCCCACCACCTGACGACCTTGCAGGCCGACCAGCACGTTAGGCATGCCGACGTTCGGGAAGACCTTGTTGTTCACGCCCCATGGGCGCGCCGGATCTTCGTAGAACGAGCGCAGGTAACCGTAGAGCCAATCGGTGCCACGCACCCGAGCCACCAGGGTCAGGTCCGGTGGCGCAGCACCGAACCAGGTCTTGGCGTCTGCCGGCTGCATGCCGATGTTCATGTGGTCGCCGATCTTGGCGCCGGTGAACACCAGCTTCTCGAGCATCATGTCGTGGGGAATGCCGAGATCATCGGCCACCCGTTCGTAACGCTGGAACTTGGCACTGTGGCAACCCATGCAATAGTTGGCAAAGGTGCGCGCACCGTCCTGCAGGGCAGCTTTATCGGACACGTCGATGTCGACTTTTTCCAGCTCCGGACCACCGTGTTCGGCGGCGAAAGACAGCACAGGCAGCGCAGCAAAAATCAGAGCAAAAAATAACTTTTTCATCAGCCAGTCACCCTTTCCGGAACCGGTTTGGTCTTCTCGAGCCTGGTGTAGAACGGCATCAGAATGAAGTAGGCGAAGTACAGGAAGGTGCAGATCTGCGACACCAGCGTGCGCTCGGGCGTCGGGGCCAGTACGCCCAGAATGCCGAGGATCACGAAGGAAATGCAGAACACCAGCAGCCAGATTTTGCTCATCCAGCCCTTGTAGCGCATCGATTTGACCGGACTGCGGTCCAGCCACGGCAGCACGAACAGCATGGCAATCGAGGCCCCCATGGCGATCACGCCCATGAGCTTGTCCGGGATCGCACGCAAGATCGCGTAGAACGGCGTGAAGTACCAGACCGGCGCAATGTGCTCAGGCGTCTTGAACGGGTTGGCTTGCTCAAAGTTCGGCTTTTCGAGGAAGTAACCGCCCATTTCCGGGAAGAAGAACACGATAAAGCAGAAGATGAACAGGAACACCACCACGCCGACGATGTCTTTCACGGTGTAGTACGGGTGGAAGGCAATGCCGTCCAGCGGGACACCGTTTTCGTCTTTGTGCTTCTTGATGTCGACGCCATCCGGGTTGTTCGAACCGACTTCGTGCAGCGCCAGAATGTGCAACACCACCAGACCGAGAATCACGATCGGCAGCGCCACGACGTGCAGTGCGAAGAAGCGGTTCAGAGTGATTCCGGAGATCAGGTAGTCACCACGAATCCACTGGGTCAGGTCGTTGCCGATGACCGGAATCGCACCGAACAGCGAGATGATCACCTGGGCACCCCAGTAGGACATCTGCCCCCAAGGCAGCAGATAACCCATGAAGGCCTCAGCCATCAGCGCCAGGTAGATCAGCATGCCGAACACCCAGACGAGCTCACGCGGTTTCTGGTACGAACCGTAGAGCAGGCCCCGGAACATGTGCAGATAAACCACAATGAAGAACGCCGAAGCGCCGGTGGAGTGCAGCAGACGCAGGATCGAGCCGTACTCGACGTCGCGCATGATGTACTCGACGGAAGCGAACGCCTCTTCTGCCGACGGGGTGTAGCTCATCGTCAGCCAGACACCGGTGACGATCTGGTTGACCAGCACCAACAGTGCCAGCGAGCCGAAGAAATAGAAGAAGTTGAAGTTTTTTGGCGCGTAATACTTGCTGAGATGGTCTTCCCACATTTTGGTCGCCGGGAAGCGCGCATCCACCCAATCCATGAACTTGCTCATCACGCTTTCTCCGTATCGACGCCAATGACAATCAGGTCATCGGTCTCATAGGAATGCGGGGGAACTGGCAGGTTCAAAGGCGCGGGTTGCGACTTGTAGACGCGGCCAGCCAGATCGTAGTGGGAACCGTGGCAAGGGCAGAAATAGCCGCCGACCCAGTCTTTGCCCAAGTCCGCAGGCGCCACTTCGGGACGGAAGGTGGGAGAGCAACCCAGGTGAGTGCAGATCCCGATCAGCAGCAGGATTTCCGGCTTGATCGAGCGCACTTCAGGATCGACATAAGTAGGTTGCGTGGAGTTTTTGGAAGTCGGATCGGAGAGCTGGCCCTCGATCTTCTTGAGATTCCCCAGGATTTCCGCAGTACGGCGGACAATGAACACCGGCTGACCGCGCCATTCGGCAATCATCTGCTGTCCTGGCTCGATCTTGCTGACATTCACTTTCACCGGTGCACCGGCGGCTTTCGCCTTGGCACTGGGAAACCATGACCCCACGAACGGGACCGCAGCCCCCACCGCTCCTGCAGCACCCACCACGGATGTGGCT
The DNA here is from genome assembly GCF_050473925.1 of Pseudomonas sp. S8. Classification (NCBI taxonomy): domain Bacteria; kingdom Pseudomonadati; phylum Pseudomonadota; class Gammaproteobacteria; order Pseudomonadales; family Pseudomonadaceae; genus Pseudomonas; species Pseudomonas sp. S8. The sequence goes on along the minus strand of NZ_JBFDVZ010000016.1, from coordinate 5,469,133 downwards.
GCTACCAAGAAGCGACGCCGGCCTGCATTCACGCCGTCATTGCTCATTCAGTCCTCTCCCATCAGCTTTGTGGCCTGTTAAATCAGGCATCTACTAAATAAATCAATGTTACTTATAAAAATTTTGCCGAGATGGTAATGAAAAGCCCCAATTCTGACAAGGGAATTACCCGGGGCTCCCACCCTCAAGCCTTGTAGTATAGGGGGTCTACGAATGTGGCAAGTTGTCACAGCGCAATTCTTTAATAAATCGCAGGCATAAAAAAACGCCCGGTTCCGTGAGGAATCGGGCGTTCTTTTTTGAACGTGGAAACGAATTAACGCTTCGAGTACTGCGGACGCTTACGCGCTTTACGCAGACCAACTTTCTTACGTTCAACTTCACGGGCGTCGCGAGTAACGAAGCCAGCTTTGCGCAGAGCGCTACGCAGGGTTTCGTCGTAGTCCATCAGAGCGCGAGTGATGCCGTGGCGGATTGCGCCAGCCTGACCACTTACACCACCACCGATGACAGTGACGTAGATGTCGAACTTCTCGACAGTCTCGGTCAGTTCCAGCGGCTGACGAACTACCATGCGGGCAGTTTCGCGGCCGAAGAACGAGTCCAGGGAGCGGTTGTTGATGGAGATGTTACCAGTACCCGGACGCAGGAAAACGCGTGCGGTTGCGGTCTTGCGACGGCCAGTGCCGTAATTTTGAGTCGCCGACATAATGAACTATTCCGTTAAATCTTCAGTTCTTGGGGCTGCTGAGCAGTATGAGGGTGTGCAGCGCCCGCATAGACTTTCAGCTTACGGTACATGTCACGACCCAGCGGGTTCTTAGGCAGCATGCCTTTAACCGCGGTCTCGATCACGCGCTCAGGGGCCTTGGCGATCAGCTTTTCAAAGTTGATCGACTTGATGCCGCCCGGGAAACCGGAGTGGGAGTAGTACATTTTGTCAGTGGTTTTAGCGCCGGTTACACGGATCTGCTCGGCGTTGATTACGACGATGTAGTCGCCGGTGTCAACGTGAGGAGTGTACTCAGGCTTGTGCTTGCCACGCAGACGGCTCGCGATTTCGGTGGCCAGACGACCCAGGGTCTGACCAGCAGCGTCGACGACAAACCAGTCGCGCTTTACTGTTTCCGGTTTAGCAGTAAAAGTTTTCATTCTTTATAGCCTCAGGGGCCGCCTGTAAATAAGACGGCGGATCTTACTGAATAGTGCGTACTTTGACAAGTCAAAGGCAGCCGGATACAGACGCTTTCGGGGGCTCGGGTCGGCGCGTCCGTTCAACGGCAAGATTCTTCGGCGGCGGCGCATCACTTCCACTGCAGAAAGAGGTCGGCAATTATGCAGATTGCGAAAAAATTTTCAACCTGCTTTTATGATTGTTTTGCCCAAGGAGCACCCGATGGACTATCGCCAGCTAGGCCGTACCGACCTGAACGTGAGTGCAATCTGCCTCGGCACCATGACCTGGGGCGAGCAAAACACTGAAGCTGAAGCCTTCGCCCAGATCGAGCGGGCCAAGGAAGCCGGGATCAATTTCATCGACACCGCCGAGATGTACCCGGTGCCGCCGAAAGCCGAAACCTACGCCACCACCGAGCGCTACATCGGCAATTATTTCAAAAGCCGTGGTGATCGTGCCGACTGGATCCTCGCCAGCAAGATCGCCGGCCCGGGCAACACCATCGACTACATCCGCGACAAAAACCTGCGCCACAACCGCCAGCACATCACCGAGGCGGTGGATGCCAGCCTCAAGCGCCTGCAGACCGATTACATCGACCTCTACCAGTTGCACTGGCCGGAGCGCAGCACCAACTTTTTCGGACAACTGGGCTACAAACACAAGATCGAAGCCAACCTGACGCCGCTCGAAGACACCCTCGAAGCGCTCGACGAACAGGTCAAGGCCGGCAAGATCCGCCACATCGGCCTGTCCAACGAGACGCCGTGGGGCACCATGCGCTTCCTTGCCCTGGCCGAAGCCCGGGGCTGGCCGCGCGCGGTGTCGATCCAGAACCCGTACAACCTGCTCAACCGCAGCTTCGAGATCGGCTTGGCGGAAATCGCCATCCGCGAACAGTGCGGCCTGCTCGCCTACTCGCCGCTGGCGTTCGGTTTCCTGACCGGCAAGTACGAAGGCGGCGCGCGTCCGCCGAAAGGTCGCCTGAGCCTCTACAGCCGCTTCAGCCGCTATTTCAACGCGCAATCGGAAGCGGCCTGCAGCCGTTACGTGGCCCTGGCCCGTGAACACGGTCTTGATCCGGCGCAGATGGCCCTTGCATTCGTCACCCAGCAACCGTTCGTCACCAGCAACATCATTGGCGCGACGACGCTGGAGCAACTGGACAGCAACATTGCCAGTTTTGATCTGAAGCTTTCCGATGAGGTGCTGGCAGGGATCGAGGCGATCCACAAGGATCATCCGAACCCGGCGCCTTGATCAACCGTTAAAAGCTTCGCGAGCAGGCTCGCTCCCACAGGTACAGCGTGATCCCTGTGGGAGCGAGCCTGCTCGCGAAGGGGCTCGTCAATTCACCGCAGAACTCACAGCGACCGCGCAATGATCTCCTTCATGATTTCATTGGTACCGGCATAGATCCGCTGCACCCGTGCATCCGCCCACGCCCGGGCCACCGGGTATTCCCACATGAAGCCGTAGCCGCCATGCAACTGCACGCACTCGTCGAGCACCTTGCATTGCAGGTCGGTGCCCCAGTATTTGGCCATCGCTGCTGTCGGCACATCCAGCTTGCCCTGCAGATGCAGCTCCAGGCACTTGTCGACAAAGACCCGGCCGATCTGAATCTCGGTGGCCATTTCCGCCAGTTTGAAGCGGGTGTTCTGGAAGTCGGCGATCGCCTTGCCAAACGCCTTGCGATCACGGGTGTAATCCAGCGTCCATTGCAGTGCCGCTTCGGCTGAGGCCAGACCACCAATCGCCACGGTCAGACGCTCCTGTGGCAATTCCTGCATCAAATAGGCAAACCCCGCTCCGGCCTGCCCCAGCAGATTTTCCTGGGGGACACGCACGTCCTGGAAGAACAATTCCGACGTGTCCTGCGCCTTCATTCCGACCTTCTCCAAGCGTCTGCCCTTCTCGAAGCCCGGCGTATTCGCCTCTACCACAAACAGACTGGTGCCCTTGGCGCCGGCTTTCGGATCAGTCTTGGCGACCACGATCACCAGGTCAGCGAGGAAGCCGTTGGTGATGAAAGTCTTGGAGCCGTTGATCACATACTCGTCGCCGTCCAGCACTGCGGTGGTCTTGACCCCTTGCAGGTCGGAGCCCGCACCCGGTTCGGTCATGGCAATCGCACTGACCATCTCGCCCGAGACCAGTTTCGGCAGGTACTTGTGCTTCAGCGCTTCGCTGCCGTAATGCAGGATATACGGCGCGACGATGTCCGAATGCAGCGAAAAGCCGATACCGGTCAGACCCAGACGACCGACCTCTTCGATCACCACAGCGCTGTACAGGAAGTCCGCGCCCAGGCCGCCATACTCCTCCGGCAGGTGCGAGCAGAGCATCCCCGCCTCCCCCGCCTTGTTCCACAGTTTGCGGTCGATGTGGCCTTGTTTCTCCCATTGCGCATGGAACGGCACGGCCTCTTTTTCGAGGAAGGTTCGTACGCTGTCGCGGAACAATTCGTGCTCGGAGCTGAACAAGGTTCTGGGGATCATGCGGCACCTTTCATTGTTGTTGGAAGAATATGACCTTCAGAGACTAAGCCTCACCTCCGACACAGGACACTGGACACATCCGACAAAAAATAAGACGATCCAGCCGTCTGGTGACCACTTTCCCTTATAAAAACAAAACAAAAGTTGAATTATGTCCAAGCAAGTCTCCACGCCCTTGCGGCGCGTCAGCATCCTGGCAATCGACCGGGTTTTCGCATCCACCCTCATGCAGGCCAAGGATTTCTTCCATCTGGCCAGCCTGCGTTACGGTAAACAACTGGGCCACGGCCTGACACCGGCGTTCGAAACCCGGCTGGTCAGCCCCGACGGCAAACCGGTGAACAGCTTCAGTGACGTGATGATGCCGGTGGACGGCGGCCTGGAAAACGCCGACGTCATCATCCTCCCGGCGTTCTGGGACGATTTCGATACGCTGTGCGGCCGTTATCCACAGATCCTGCCGTGGCTGCGCGAGCAGCACGCCCGTGGCGCCGTGCTCTGCGGCGAAGCCACCGGGGTGTTCTGGCTGGCCGAGGCCGGGCTGCTCAACGGCAAGGAAGCGACCACTTACTGGCGCTTCTTCAATGCCTTCGCCGAGCGCTTTCCCAAGGTGTACCTCAATCAGGACAAGCACCTGACCGACGCCGACAACCTGTATTGCGCCGGCGGCACCACCTCGGCCTGCGACCTGTATATCTACCTGATCGAACGCTTCTGCGGTGCCAACGTGGCGCAAGCCGTGGCCCGCGACATTCTGTATGAAGTGCAGCGCAGTTATTCGCCGGGACGTATCGGTTTCGGCGGGCAGAAGCTGCACCAGGACGTGATCATCCTGCAGATCCAGCACTGGCTCGAAGAGCATTTCGCCGACAAGTTCCGCTTCGAAGACGTGGCCCGCGAGCACGGCATGAGCATCCGCAACTTCATGCGCCGCTTCCAGACCGCGACTGGCGACAAGCCGCTGCACTACCTGCAACGCCTGCGCATCGAGACTGCCAAAGGTCTGTTGTCGGGCAGCCGCAAGAGCATCAAGACCATCAGTTATGAGGTCGGCTACGACGATGCGAGCTTCTTTGCGCGGCTGTTCCGCCAGCACACCGAGCTGTCGCCGAACCAGTATCGGCAGCAGTTTCAGCAGGCTGCGTAGGCCCCTGAGCAAATACAAATCCTGTGGGAGCTGGCTTGCCAGCGATGGCGTCGTGTCAGGTGATATCTATTTCTCTGACAAACCGCTATCGCTGGCAAGCCAGCTCCCACAGGGATCGCAGTGCATTACAGATTTTCTTCAGCGCAAAAAAAGGGCCTGCAATTGCAGGCCCTTTTTATTCGCCGAATCTGTTTAAGGCTTGTGCGCCCGGGACAGGAATTCGTGCGATTGCATCTCCAGCAGACGGCTCAGCGTACGCTGAAATTCGAACGTCAGGCGCCCGCCGGTGTACAGGTCTTTCAACTCGACTTCGGCAGAAATGATCAGCTTGACGTTTCGATCGTAGAACTCGTCGACCATGTTGATGAAACGCCGGGCGATGTCGTCGGTGGTGACGCTCATCTGTTCGACACCACTGAGCAGCACCGCGTGGAAGATCTTGCCCAGCTCAATGTAGTCGTTCTGGCTGCGCGGGCCGTCGCACAGTTCGCGGAAGTCAAACCAGGCCACGTCGTCACAGGTGCGCAGGGCACGGATTTCGCGGTTCTCAATGATCAGCACATCGTTTTCCACCGCCGCCGTGCATTCCGGCGTCAATGCCTTGAAGCTCTTGCGCAGGCTTTCGTGGGCCGCTTCGTCCAGCGGATAGTGGAACAGCTCCGCTTGTTCGAGATGGCGCAAACGGTAGTCGACGCCGCTGTCGACGTTGACGATTTCGGTGTTCTGCTTGATCAGCGCAATGGCCGGCAAGAAACGCGCGCGCTGCAGGCCGTCCTTGTACAGGCCGTCCGGAACGATGTTCGAGGTCGCGACCAGGGTCACGCCGTTCTTGAACAGCTCTTCCATCAGCGTGCCGAGGATCATCGCGTCGGTGATGTCCGAGACGAAGAATTCATCGAAGCAGATCACTCGCGACTCGGTCGCAAAGCGCTTGGCGATGATGGTCAGCGGGTTTTTCTCGCCGCCGAGGGTTTTCATCTCTTCGTGCACGCGCTTCATGAAGCGGTGGAAGTGAGTGCGGGTCTTTTCCTTGAACGGCAGCGCTTCGAAGAAGGTGTCGACCAGGTAAGTCTTGCCGCGCCCCACGCCGCCCCAGAAGTACAGGCCCTTGACCGGCGTCTGATCCTTCTTGCCAAACAGTTTGCCCAGCAAACCCGGCTTGTTCTGCTCGGCCGCGATCAGATCGTCGTACAGGCGCTGCAGATGACGCACAGCAGTTTCCTGCGCGGCGTCATGGAAGAAGTCCGGGCGTTTCAGATCAGCTTGGTATCGTTCTAGGGGCGTCATAATTCGTTAGCAAGGCAACAAAAACGGGCCGTCACTGTAGCGACGGCCCGTGGGAATGGCAATCAGCCCTTGGTCGGGCCGCACCGTTGTTTAGTCCTGAACCGGGGTCAGCGCTACGCGCAAAGCTTCGATCGCGGCGTCCCGCGCAGCAGCATCAGCGAACGCCGGGCTGTCGCCAACGCACTCGCCTTCCAGCCACACGCTAAAGCTCAGGTCTTGATTGCGGATGTCCAGCGCCTGACCGGTTTGCAGTTGCTTGGTCACCTGGCCGGCGGTTTTGCCGTCGGCGAAGTTACGCGACAGCAGCAGTTGCTCGCCATCGGCCGCCAGCAGACGGAAACGGAAGCTGCCGTCGTCTTCACGGAAACTGACGAAACGTGCAGCTTTCACGGCTTTCTTTTTGGTGGTCGCCGCGACTTGCACCTGATTGACGAACGAACGCAGGCCAACCGCTTCACGCAGTTCGTTGAGGAACGGCGTCGCCACCGCACGGGCCTTTTTCGCACCGTGTTGCAGGATGTCTTCCAGATCCGCCGGGCGCTCGATCAGTTGGTGATAGCGTTCGCGAGACTCGCCCAGTTCTTTGTCGAGCAACTGGAACAGACGGTTCTTCGCCTCGCCCCAACCCAGACCGCCGAGCAGTTCGCTGCGGAATTCGTCAGCCTGCGCCGGTGTGGCGAAGGCCTGGAACAGAGTGAACAGGTGCGAGTTGTCCGGATCTTTGGCTTCGCCCGGCGCTTTGGAGTCGGTGACGATCCGCGAGATCGCGTCCTTCATCTCTTTGGCGCTGGAGAACAGCGGGATGGTGTTGTCGTAGCTCTTCGACATCTTGCGCCCGTCGAGGCCGGGCAAGGTCGCCACGCTCTCCTCGATCAGCGCTTCAGGCATGGTGAAAAACTCTTTGCCCTGGCCGAACAGGTGGTTGAAGCGCTGGCCGATGTCTCGGGCCATTTCCACGTGCTGGATCTGGTCACGACCGACCGGGACCTTGTGCGCGTTGAACATCAGAATGTCCGCCGCCATCAGCACCGGGTAGCTGTAGAGGCCCATGGTGATGCCGGCATCCGGGTCTTCACCGCTCTCGACGTTCTTGTCCACCGAGGCCTTGTAGGCGTGCGCCCGGTTGAGCAGGCCTTTGGCGGCGACGCAGGTCAGCAGCCAGGTCAGCTCAGGGATTTCCGGGATGTCGGACTGGCGATAGAAGGTCACACGGTCGACATCCAGGCCACCGGCCAGCCAGGTCGCGGCGATTTCCAGACGCGAGCGCTGGATGCGCAGCGGGTCATCGCATTTGATCAGGGCGTGGTAGTCGGCCAGGAAGTAGAACGAGTCGGCATTGCTGTCGCGGCTGGCGAGGATCGCCGGGCGGATGGCGCCGGCGTAGTTGCCCAGGTGCGGCGTGCCGGTGGTGGTGATGCCGGTGAGGATACGGGTACGGTTCGTCATGGGTAATCGCTTGTCAGACTGCAATCAATTCGAGAGACGCGGCAGGATCAGATCCTTGAGATCGGTCAGCTTGCCATGAAAAAAGTGTCCGCATTCTGCCACTTTCAGCAGCTCATGGGGGCGCTTGAGTTGTTCCGACCAGTCGTAGACCAGCTGCGGATCGATCACTTCGTCGGTTTCCGGCTGGATCACGGTCAGCTCGCCGTGCTGTGGCAGTTGATCCTGATCGCCCAGGCGCATCACCGCCGGCGCGACCATGAACAGCTGCTTGAGCTGCACGCCTTGGGCTTCGAGACGACCGCCGAGACTTGCTGCAACAAATCCGCCGAAGGAGAAACCGAACAGGGTCAGCGGCAGATCCGGGTGTTTTTCCCGCAGCCAGGCGGCAGCGGCCTGGGCGTCGTCGACTTCACCGCTGCCCATGTCGTGGGAGCCTTCGCTGGCACCGACGCCGCGATAGTTGAAGCGCAAAGTAATCAGGCCGGCGTCGCGCGCGGTGCGCTGCAGGGTCGAGACGACCTTGTTGAGCATGGTGCCGCCCTGCACCGGGTTCGGATGGCAGATCAGCGCGATGCCGATTGGCTGCTCGCTATCCAGATACAACGCTTCGATATGGCCGACTGGGCCATCAATCACTACAGGGGTTTCACGCATCAGCAAGGAAGGAACTCCGTGACCTCGAATCGGGTCGACTCGTCTAGCAAATTGTCTGTGCCAATCTATTGCGAGTGAATCGCGGTATACAGCGCAGGTTCGAGCCGTTAACGTAAAGCAAAGCCGTTTATAGAGGAAGGACTCGTGGAACACTCGCTCTTAGTTTGGTTGTTACCGACTCTTGCCCTGGTTGTGGGTGTCGCCATTGGATTCCTGATCGCTCGCGTCGCACCGAATGCCGCGCCGAGCCGCACGCAGCGTCAACTGGATGATATCCAGGAGCGTTTCGACAGCTACCAAAACGAGGTGGTCACCCACTTCAACAGCACCGCGATGCTGGTCAAGAAGCTGACCCAGAGCTATCAGGAAGTGCAGGATCATCTCGCCGAGGGCGCCAACCGCCTGGCCCTGGACGAGCAGACCCGTCAACGCCTGATCGCCGCCTTGCACGCCGATGCCGCCCAGGCACCGCGCGAACGCCTGACGCCGCCGCGCGATCAGGAGCCGCCGCGTGATTACGCGCCAAAAGCCCCGAACTCACCGGGCATGCTCGATGAGCATTACGGTCTGAAGAAGTAATCGGGTTTCGCGCCCAATAAAAAGCCCCCGGACAATTCGGTTGTCTGGGGGCTTTTTTGTATCTGTTGAGTTTGGGGTGCCTGCACGGGCCCAGTAACAGGAGCTGTCGAGTGAAACGAGGCTGCGATCTTTTTGATCTTGTTGTTGAAAGCTGAAGATCAAAAGATCGCAGCGTGCCGCAGCTCCTACAGGGCGACTACGTTCGGGCAAAAAAATGCCCGGTCACAAGACCGGGCATTTCTTCACTCAAGCATTCAGTTACGGATACTGCTGAACCGTACCCGGCTGTTGCTGCTGACCACCATACTGCTGACCCGGAATCGCCTTCAGGTTGACCTCGACGCGGCGGTTCTGCGCGCGGCCATTGACGTCACCGTTGCTGGCAATCGGGTTATCCGGGCCGGCGCCACGGGCCGACAGGTTGGCACCGCTGACACCTTGCGAGGTCAGGTAAGTTGCCACGCTCTGCGCACGACGCTGGGACAAGTCCATGTTGTGCTGGCGGCTGCCGGTGCTGTCGGTGTAGCCGACGATTTCGATCTGGTTCTGGTTGAACTCTTTCAGCGAGTTCGCCAGGTTGTTCAGCGGTTGGTAGAAGCTCGGTGCGATGTTCGCCGAATCAGTGGCGAAGGTGATGTTGCCCGGCATGATCAGTTTGATCTGATCGCCTTGGCGCTGCACTTCAACCCCGGTATTGGCCATGCTGGCGCGCAGCTTTTTCTCTTGCTGGTCGGCGTAGTAACCGTAACCGGCGGCCGAAGCACCGACCACCGCCGCGCCGATCAAGGCGCCCTTGCCACGGTTGTTGTGGTCGATGGCGGCACCTGCCAATGCACCGGCCAGAGCGCCGAGGCCACCGTATTTGGCAGTTTTGCTCATGCCTTGCGAGCCACCGTCGGCCTGCCCCTGATTGTCATACGGGTTGGGCGAGGCGCAACCGGCCAACATGGCCACAGCGGTAGCAACAATAATCAAACGAGGCGTGGTGAACATGAAGAGCTCCTGGTTTTTGCATTTTGTGTGGCAGCGGCCCTAGGCAATAGACCTGTGCGGGCGTTGGATCATGACAATGCCGAAAAATTCCGCCGCACACTCGTGACAAAATGTTTAGGCGCGCACGAACGGGTTTTCGCGCATTTCATCTCCGAGACGCGTGTCCGGACCATGCCCGGCAACCACGATGGCGTCTTCGTCGAGCGTGTACAGTCGCTGCTTGATCGATCGCACGATGGTCGCCTGATCGCCGCCCCACAAATCCGTGCGCCCTACCCCGCGACGAAACAACGTGTCGCCGGCAATCAACAGCTTAGCCTCGGAAAACCAAAAGCTCATGGAACCGGGCGTATGTCCCGGTGTATGCAGCGCCACACCGCAGCCACAGGCCAGTTCTTCATCGTCGCTCAACCAGCGATCCGGCGACGGCACCGGTGTGTACGGCACACCAAACATCTGGCATTGCATCTCAAGGTTGTCCCACAGGAACTGGTCTTCCTTGTGCAGATGCAAGGTTGCGCCGGTTTTCTCTTTCATCTGCCCGGAAGCGAGGAAGTGATCGAGGTGCGCGTGGGTGTGGATGATGCTGACGACTTGCAGACCATGGGCATCAAGGCGCGCCATGATCAGGTCAGGATTGCCGCCTGGGTCGACGACGATGGCTTTTTTGCTGATCGGGTCGCCGATGATTGTGCAGTTGCACTGGAGCGGGCCGACGGGGAAGGTTTCGCGAATCAGAGTTGGGCTCGGGGCGGTCATGGAAAATCCTGGACGAACGGTCGTAAGGCTTATTTCAGAATTCTACTGCACATGCCGATACAATTTGCCCGGTCAGTTATTTGACGCCACTAATCCGAAAAAATGATGGCTTAATGATGTCAAATGTATTGTTTCTGGTGCAAAATCGCATTTTTTTGTAGCGGTCGCATTCAGGAAGGGCCGCAGCGCACTCAGGAAATCCCCGCATGCCTACGCCTATTACGTTCTCCTTCGCGTTCCCCGCCTCACTGACTGGCAATGCTGTCGTCGACAGCCTGATTGGCGGTAAATACTGGCTGGGCTCCACTTGGCCACTGGGTGGGACGACCAGTCTGAGCTATAGTTTTATGGCTCCAGAGACCTCGTATTTCGCCACTAACTACAGTCCGAAAAACGAATATAACGCGCTGTATGAACTGACGTCCGCGCAAAAAACTGCGATCACCAGTGCACTGGGTGCATGGAGTGCCGTCGCCAACCTGACGTTCACGCTGACCAGCGACAACATCAACAATGTTGGCGACTTGCGTTTTGGTGGCTATCGGTTGATGGACAACAAGACTGCAGCCTGGGCCTACTTTCCTGACAACCTTCCGGCCGCCGGTGACGTCTGGGTCGGCACAGAAACCAGCGACCCTAATCCAATCAAGGGCACTTACGACTACATGACGTTCGTGCATGAAATCGGCCATGCGCTGGGTCTCAAGCATCCCTTCGATACCAGTGCGACCAACAAGACCCTACTGGATCCGTCGCTGGATGATGCTCACTTCACAGTGATGAGCTACAACAGCAACTATTCCTATCAGCCGACAACACCAATGGTGCTGGACATCATTGCGATGCAGAGTCTGTATGGCGCAAACATGCTCTGGCAAACCGGCGACAACTACTACAAGTGGGATGCCAACCAGTCGGTTTTTGAAACAATTTGGGACGCAGGTGGTAACGACACCATTGATGGCAGCAATCAACTGACATTCGTCAATATCAACCTCAATGAAGGCACCTACAGCAAGATCGGCAAAGCATTCACGGATTTGACCAACAACACCCAGATCAATGACGGCCTGGCGATTGCTTTTGGCGCCAAAATCGAAAACGCCATTGGCTCGGTATTCAACGACACGCTGACAGGCAACGCGCTGAACAATGTTCTCAATGGTATGGAGGGCGCCGACACCATGGACGGCGGCGCCGGGAATGACACTTATTACGTCGACAACATCGGAGACGTGGTTATCGAGCGTGGTACATCGGCCTCGGAAATAGACACTGTGATGTCGACATTGAGCTATTCCCTGGGCACCAACCTGGAAAATCTCACACTGCTGGGTACCGCAAACATCAACGGCACCGGCAATGAGCGAAACAATGTCATAACCGGCAACAGCGGCGACAATATCCTCGACGGTGGCACCGGTATTGACCGCATGATCGGCGGCGCCGGCAACGACACCTACATCGTCGACAACTCGAGCGACGTGATCGTCGAAACCAGCACCCTCGCCAGCGAAATCGACACCGTGCGTTCCTCGGTCAACTGGGTGCTGGGCGCCAACCTGGAAAACCTCACGCTGACCGGCACCGGCAATATCGCCGGCTACGGCAACGCCCTGGACAACGTGATCATCGGCAACGATGGCAACAACGAACTCAGCGGCCAAGGGGGGCTCGACACCCTGATCGGCGGCAAGGGCGACGACGCCTACCTGGTCGATCAAATCGGTGAGCTGGCGCTGGTCAAGGAACTGGCCAACGAGGGTACTGACACCCTTTATGTCACCTACGCTGCCACGGCGCAGACCAACACCGTCGACCTGAGCACCAGCAACCTGCAGAACTTCGAGAACGTCACCCTGCTCGGCGCCGGCCAGTTCAATATCATCGGCAACGACCTGAACAACACCCTGCTGGGCAACGCCGACGCCAACACCCTCAACGGTGGTGCCGGCGACGACCTCCTTGATGGTCGTGCAGGCGCCGATACCCTGATCGGTGGCACCGGCAACGACACTTACATCGTCGACAACTCGGGCGACGTGATCGTCGAAACCAGCACCCTCGCCAGCGAAATCGACACCGTGCGTTCCTCGGTCAACTGGGTGCTGGGCGCCAACCTGGAAAACCTCACGCTGACCGGCACCGGCAATATCGCCGGCTACGGCAACGCCCTGGACAACGTGATCATCGGCAACGATGGCAACAACGAACTCAGCGGCCAGGGGGGGCTCGACACCCTGATCGGCGGCAAGGGCAACGATGCCTACCTGGTCGATCAAATCGGTGAGCTGGCGCTGGTCAAGGAACTGGCCAACGAGGGCACCGACACTATTTACATCACCTACACCTCCACGGAGCAGACCAACACGGTCGATCTGAGCACCAGCAACCTGCTGAACTTCGAGAACGTCACCCTGCTCGGCGCCGGTCAGTTCAACGTCATCGGCAATGCCTCCAACAACACCCTTACCGGCAACAGCGGTGACAACATCCTCGACGGCGGTGCCGGTATCGACCGCATGATCGGCGGCGCCGGCAACGACACCTACATCGTCGACAACTCGGGCGACGTGATCGTCGAAACCAGCACCCTCGCCAGCGAAATCGACACCGTGCGTTCCTCGGTCAACTGGGTGCTGGGCGCCAACCTGGAAAACCTCACGCTGACCGGCACCGGCAATATCGCCGGCTACGGCAACGCCCTGGACAACGTGATCATCGGCAACGATGGCAACAACGAACTCAGCGGCCAAGGGGGGCTCGACACCCTGATCGGCGGCAAGGGCGACGACGCCTACCTGGTCGATCAAATCGGTGAGCTGGCGCTGGTCAAGGAACTGGCCAACGAGGGTACTGACACCCTTTATGTCACCTACGCTGCCACGGCGCAGACCAATACCGTCGACCTGAGCACCAGCAACCTGCAGAACTTCGAGAACGTCACCCTGCTCGGCGCCGGCCAGTTCAATATCATCGGCAACGACCTGAACAACACCTTGCTGGGCAACGCCGACGCCAACACCCTCAACGGTGGTGCCGGCGCCGACACAATGAAAGGTGGCGCGGGCAACGATACCTACTACGTCGACAATGCTGGCGACGTGATTGTTGAAACCAGTGCCTTGCTTGACGAAATAGACACTGTGATGTCGACATTGAGCTATTCCCTGGGCACCAACCTGGAAAATCTCACACTGCTGGGTACCACAAACATCAACGGAACCGGCAATGAGCGAAACAATGTCATAACCGGCAACAGCGGCGACAATATCCTCGACGGTGGCACCGGTATTGACCGCATGATCGGTGGCACCGGCAACGACACCTACATCGTCGACAACTCGGGCGACGTGATCGTCGAAACCAGCACCCTCGCCAGCGAAATCGACACCGTGCGTTCCTCGGTCAACTGGGTGCTGGGCGCCAACCTGGAAAACCTCACGCTGACCGGCACCGGCAATATCGCTGGCTACGGCAACGCCCTGGACAACGTGATCATCGGCAACGATGGCAACAACGAACTCAGCGGCCAGGGGGGGCTCGACACCCTGATCGGCGGCAAGGGCGACGACGCCTACCTGGTCGATCAAATCGGTGAGCTGGCGCTGGTCAAGGAACTGGCCAACGAGGGCACCGACACTATTTACATCACCTACGCCTCCACGGAGCAGACCAATACTGTCGATCTGAGCACCAGCAACCTGCTGAACTTCGAGAACGTCACCCTGCTCGGCGCCGGTCAGTTCAACGTCATCGGCAATGCCTCCAACAACACCCTTACCGGCAACAGCGGTGACAACATCCTCGACGGCGGTGCCGGTATCGACCGCATGATCGGCGGCGCCGGCAACGACACCTACATCGTCGACAACTCGAGCGACGTGATCGTCGAAACCAGCACCCTCGCCAGCGAAATCGACACCGTGCGTTCCTCGGTCAACTGGGTGCTGGGCGCCAACCTGGAAAACCTCACGCTGACCGGCACCGGCAATATCGCCGGCTACGGCAACGCCCTGGACAACGTGATCATCGGCAACGATGGCAACAACGAACTCAGCGGCCAGGGGGGGCTCGACACCCTGATCGGCGGCAAGGGCGACGACGCCTACCTGGTCGATCAAATCGGTGAGCTGGCGCTGGTCAAGGAACTGGCCAACGAGGGTACTGACACCCTTTATGTCACCTACGCTGCCACGGCGCAGACCAACACCGTCGACCTGAGCACCAGCAACCTGCAGAACTTCGAGAACGTCACCCTGCTCGGCGCCGGCCAGTTCAATATCATCGGCAACGACCTGAACAACACCCTGCTGGGCAACGCCGACGCCAACACCCTCAACGGTGGTGCCGGCGACGACCTCCTTGATGGTCGTGCAGGCGCCGATACCCTGATCGGTGGCACCGGCAACGACACTTACATCGTCGACAACTCGGGCGACGTGATCGTCGAAACCAGCACCCTCGCCAGCGAAATCGACACCGTGCGTTCCTCGGTCAACTGGGTGCTGGGCGCCAACCTGGAAAACCTCACGCTGACCGGCACCGGCAATATCGCCGGCTACGGCAACGCCCTGGACAACGTGATCATCGGCAACGATGGCAACAACGAACTCAGCGGCCAGGGGGGGCTCGACACCCTGATCGGCGGCAAGGGCAACGATGCCTACCTGGTCGATCAAATCGGTGAGCTGGCGCTGGTCAAGGAACTGGCCAACGAGGGCACCGACACTATTTACATCACCTACACCTCCACGGAGCAGACCAACACGGTCGATCTGAGCACCAGCAACCTGCTGAACTTCGAGAACGTCACCCTGCTCGGCGCCGGTCAGTTCAACGTCATCGGCAATGCCTCCAACAACACCCTTACCGGCAACAGCGGTGACAACATCCTCGACGGCGGTGCCGGTATCGACCGCATGATCGGCGGCGCCGGCAACGACACCTACATCGTCGACAACTCGGGCGACGTGATCGTCGAAACCAGCACCCTCGCCAGCGAAATCGACACCGTGCGTTCCTCGGTCAACTGGGTGCTGGGCGCCAACCTGGAAAACCTCACGCTGACCGGCACCGGCAATATCGCCGGCTACGGCAACGCCCTGGACAACGTGATCATCGGCAACGATGGCAACAACGAACTCAGCGGCCAGGGGGGGCTCGACACCCTGATCGGCGGCAAGGGCGACGACGCTTACCTGGTCGATCAAATCGGTGAGCTGGCGCTGGTCAAGGAACTGGCCAACGAGGGTACTGATACCCTTTATGTCACCTACGCTGCCACGGCGCAGACCAACACCGTCGACCTGAGCACCAGCAACCTGCAGAACTTCGAGAACGTCACCCTGCTCGGCGCCGGCCAGTTCAATATCATCGGCAACGACCTGAACAACACCTTGCTGGGCAACGCCGACGCCAACACCCTCAACGGTGGTGCCGGCGACGACCTCCTTGATGGTCGTGCAGGCGCCGATACCCTGATCGGTGGCACCGGCAACGACACCTACATCGTCGACAACTCGGGCGACGTGATCGTCGAAACCAGCACCCTCGCCAACGAAATCGACACCGTGCGTTCCTCGGTCAACTGGGTGCTGGGCGCCAACCTGGAAAACCTCACGCTGACCGGCACCGGCAATATCGCCGGCTACGGCAACGCCCTGGACAACGTGATCATCGGCAACGATGGCAACAACGAACTCAGCGGCCAGGGGGGGCTCGACACCCTGATCGGCGGCAAGGGCAACGACGCCTACCTGGTCGATCAAATCGGTGAGCTGGCGCTGGTCAAGGAACTGGCCAACGAGGGCACCGACACTATTTACATCACCTACGCCTCCACGGAGCAGACCAATACTGTCGATCTGAGCACCAGCAACCTGCTGAACTTCGAGAACGTCACCCTGCTCGGCGCCGGTCAGTTCAACGTCATCGGCAATACGTCTAACAACACACTGATTGGCAACAGCAGCAACAACACTCTGGATGGCGGTCTCGGTACGGACACTTTTACCGGCGGAGCAGGCGCGGACATTTTCAGGTTCAGCGCTCTCAACGATATGGGCAAAGACTCCAGCCGTGATGTCATTACCGACTTCAACAGCCTGCAAGGCGACAAAATCGACTTGAAACTCATCGACGCGAACTTGCTTCAGAATGGTCTCAATGGTTTTACATTCATTGGTTCGAATGAGTTTTCGGGAGCCGGGCAGTTGCGCTTCGTTGATCACGTTCTGTCAGGGAATGTCAGCGGCAACAGCGGAGCCGATTTTGAAATTCAACTGGTTGGCGTCAACAGCTTCAGTGCCAATGATTTGTTGGCCTGACGGGAAAACAGACCTGCGAAGAAATAGATAAAAAACGCCCCGACTGGCTCGGGGCGTTTTTTTGTCGATGTTTTATGCCTAGCTCAGGACTCCGAGGGCCTTAGCCCGCGCCACCGCTTGCGTACGCCGCTCAACGCCAAGTTTGCTGTTGATATGACTCGCATGGGTTTTCACCGTGTGCAGTGAAATGAACAGCTGCTCACTGATCTCCTGATTGGAACAGCCTTGGGCAATCAAACGCAGCACCGCCAGCTCCCGGCTGCTGAGTTGTTCGGTAGCGGTGGACTCGGCCACTGGACGAGTAGCCACCAGCGGAAAATGCGCCAATAAGTGCTGTCCGGCCAGCGCAGGTGAAGCGTGCAATTGGCTGCGCAACCAGTCCGGATGTTCTCTGACGAGGGCGTCAAACGGCTGTATCACGCCGCCCGCCGCCGCTTCCAGCGCCTGACTCAAGACCTTGCGTGCTTCCGTTTCGCGGCCAGTGCCCAGCAATAAGGCGACCTTCTGCGCCAGCGCCATTACACACAGCAACTGTCGACCGGTTTGCTGACCGTTTTCCAGCAGCACATTCAAGCGCCCTTCGGCAAGCATCGGCTGCCCTTTGATAACATCGAGCAACGCCTGCTGCAGTTCGACGTGCAAAGGCAACTGTGGATGAAACTCCGGCGGCGCTGCCGCACGTTCTCCGGTGTAGGTCTGACCAAGACGCGCCAGCCAGGCCTCGGCCAGATCGGTACGGCCCTGCACCAGCCACAGTTCGCATTTGACCAGGGTGATCATTGCCAGATAGTAGATCGGCGGGACGTCCCAGATGTGCATCAGGCGCTCGGCTTCGGCAAGTTCGGCAAAGGCTTTGGCAAACTCGCCGGCACCGCCGTCCAGACGGGCGATCACGCAGTGGCCGATCAACACACTGATATCGCGGCAAGCCCGCGCTTCCGCCACACCGCTCAGCAACCGCGCCCGGGCCTGCTGGGGTTGCAAGCGCATGGACAACAGAAAACCTTCGTACAGCGTCAGCCGCGCACGTACCGCATACAGACGTTGCGGGGACAGTCCACGCAACCGTTCCAGGCCCTGATGCACCTCATCCAGCGCGCGCAATATTTCCCCGCGCGACTGCAGTACCCGTGCCCGGTCGTAATGCGCCAAGGCTTCGAACAACGGATTGCCAACCCGCTGCGCCAGCTCGAGGGATTCGCGATTCAAGCCCCGGGCGCGCCACAGGTCGCCGTCGGCGATCGCCAGATTGGACAAGGTCGACAGGCACATCAGACGTTGCCCGTAACGTTTTACCGGCAGGCTTTCCAGCGCTTCGCTGCAATAGCGGTGAGTCAGTTCACGCTGGCCACGGCCCCGGGCGATGATCCCGCTGAGCGCCAGCCATTGTGCAAGCATCGACTTCTGCGCAGAGGCCGAAGGCGCTGGCAGGAAGCGACTCAAATGACTGGCCAGCTCTTCAGCGGCATCCAACTGACAGGCCAGCCCCAGCGCCCAGCTGTACAGCACGATCAAGCGTGGCGTGCTGATCAGCAGACTGTCGGGCAAGTCCATTTTCCAGCGCAGTAGCATGCCCACGTTCTGCTCGGCGAGCAGTTGCTCCTCGGACAAGTTCTGCACCAGATTCGCCGCCACATCCAGGTGGCCGGCGCGCAAGGCTTGCTCCACGGCTTCGTCGAGCAGCCCTTGAGCATTGAACCAGCGGCAGGCGCGCAAATGCAGGGTCGCCGCTGGTACCAGCGTCTGGGTCACGGGCCGGCTGCGCAGCAGATCGGAAAACAAATGGTGATAGCGATACCAGTGACCGTGCTCGTCCAGTGGTACCAGGAACACCTGATGCGCCAGCAGAAACCGCAGGATTTCGGCGCTGTCGTGGGCTTCACGCACCGCGTCGCACAGCTCGCTGCAGAAGCGTTCCTGAGGCGCGGTGTCGTAGAGAAATGCCTGTACCTCGGAGGGCAGGCAATCGATGACTTCCTCCAGCAGATAGTCGCGAATCAGCCCCTCCCCGCCGTTCAGCGCTTGCGGTAACGCGGCCTCGCTGCCGGCTTCAGATGCCGCCAGCAACCAGAAACGCAGCCCGGCCACCCAGCCTTCGCTGCGCTGGATCAGATTTTCCAGGGCTTCACCGCGCAATGAACTGCTGTGTCGATCAAGCAGGGTCAGTGCTTCGTCATGGGTCAGACGCAGATCCTGCTCGTGCAGTTCCAGCAGTTGTCGCGACAGGCGCAGGCGCGCCAGATGCCAGTCCGGACGCTGCCGACTGGTGACCATGACCAGCAAGCCATCGGGCAAGTGATTGAGGAAAAACTGCAGGCAGCGGTCGAGCACCGGGCCTTGGGCGAGATGGTAATCATCGAGCACCAGCAGCAGTGGCGCCGTTGGCTGCAGTTGCAGCGCCAGCTCATCGAGCAAGCCGTCGAGCCATTCTTCGAAGGCAAACGGCTGATGGCGCTGGCGCATCTTCAACAGGCCCAGCGCGCGACTGCCCAGATTCGGAAAGTAGTCCTGCAGTCCTTCCAGCAAGCGCTCGAGAAAACGTCCCGGATCGTTATCCCGCGGGCTCAGGCCCAACCAGAGGCTTCGCCAGTGCGCTGGCAGGCTCTGACAGAACTCCACCGCCAGCGAGCTCTTGCCGAAGCCTGCTGGAGCGCAGACCAGCAACAGGCGCCCCGCAAGCCCCGCACTCAGGCGCTCACACAGGCGCGGTCGCGACACATGGCCGTCGGGCAACGGCGGGCGAAAAAAACGCCCGTCCAGCGTCGCAACGGCAGCGCTTGCAGGATCCGGAAGCGGGGACAGATCAGTCATGGCCGGCTCTTGTTTGAATGGCGGTTGGCGGCGTAGCAGATGTCCGCAGACTAGCGGTAAACGTAGAGGGTTTGAAGGTTATTGCTACAAATGGCTACAAAAAGACTACGAGCCAGCAGGCGCTCGTGCGCAAAAGCGCGACGCAAAAAAACGCCCCGAACCAGTCGGGGCGTTTTTTCGAGGATGCGGCCTCGGGTCAAAGCTTAGCGGATACCGTCCTGGCCCAGGTTGCCCGGCTGGAATTCGCTCTTGGTGGCAGAGAAGCCGAAGTCATACGCTGATTTCTCTTCGTTCTTCATGCCCAGTGCCAGGTAACGGCCCGATTGCAGGTCGTACAGGGCTTCCAGCGCGTACCACGGCACTTGCTTGTCGTAGTAATCCTCGGCATGCGCCTCGGCCACACGCCACAGCTGACCGCGACCGTCGTAATGGTCGATGACCGCTGCCTGCCAGGTGTCTTCGTCGATGTAGAAGTCACGTTTGGCGTAGATATGGCGCTGACCCGGTTTCAGGGTCGCCACCACGTGCCAGACCCGACGCAGCTCGTAACGGGTCAGATCCTGATTGATGTGGCCAGCCTTGATGATGTCGGCGTACTTGAGGGTCGGCGAGTCGATCTTGTAGCTGTTGGAGGCGATGTACATCTCTTTCTTGCCTTCCAGCGCCCAGTCGTAGCGATCCGGCGCACCGTTGTACATGTCGAGGTTGTCGGAAGTGCGCAGACCATCCGCGGCAGTACCCGGCCCGTCATAGGACACTTGCGGTGCCTGACGTACACGGCGCTGGCCAGTGGCGTAAACCCAGGCCTTGCGCGGTTCCTTCACCTGGTCGAGGGTTTCGTGCACCAGCAGCACGGTACCGGCCAGACGTGCCGGCGCGGTCACTTTCTGCTTGAAGTAGAACAGGATGTTGCCCGGGTTGGCCGGATCGTAATCCTTCATCTTGTCGCGGAACACGAACTGGTCCTGGAAATACACCAGGCTGAACGAGCCGTTGGTTTGCGGCGTGGCTTGGGTGACCAGACGGGTCACGCTGCCACCGCGATAGCGGGTGATGTGGTTCCAGATCACCTCCAGACCGCTTTTCGGAATCGGGAACGGCACGGCGGTGTCGAAGTTTTCCAGACCGTTACCGCCGGCAACCAGATTGGTGGTGGTGGCGTTCTTCCTGATCGCGGCAAACACGTCATCCGGCACGGTCGAACCGCGATGGGACGGGTACACCGGCATCTTGAAGGTATCCGGGTAGCGCTTGAACATCGCGTACTGGCCCGGAGCGAGCTTGGCCTTGTACTGCTCGACGTTCTGCGCGGTGATGGTGAACAGCGGTTTTTCACTGCCGAACGGGTCGGACAGGAAACCCTTGCTGTCGACGGTACCGGCATTTTTCGGCAGCGGTTTCCAGGCCGGAATCGAACCGTCGGCGTTACCAGCCATTTCAGCGCCCATCGGCGTCAGGCTCTTGCCCAGTTTGTCGGCTTCGGCGGCGGGAACGGCCGCCATGACGCTGGTCGCCAGCAGCGACAGCCCCAGAACACCGGCTTGGAACAGACTCTTTGTTATTTTCATATGTGTGTTCGTCCTGAAAAAACTGTGCTTAGAAGTTCACGCCAACACTGAGGGCAACGAAGTCACGATCGTCCACGGTCGTGTAGTCGCCGCCAAAGAAGTTGGTGTAGGCCAGGCTCGCCGTGTAGGTGTTCTGGTATTCGGCATCCAGACCGAGGCTGATCGCCTTGCGACCTTCCTCGAAGTTGCCGCCTGGGCCTGGCGAGTAGCCTTTCACGTCATGCGACCAGGCCACGTTCGGCTTGAGGTTCACACCGGCGAACACGTCGCTGTAATCCCAGATCGCACGAGCGCGATAGCCCCACGAGGTCGAGGTGGTGAAACCGTCGTTGTTGCAGTTGCTGGACACGTTATCGCGCGACGCCCCCGGACCGGCACCGTTGATGGTCGAGGTGTTGAGGATCTGCGAGCAGGTGTTCAGACCGCCAGTGGCAGGCAATTCACCCGGGCCGAACACCGGGTCGCGGCCGTAACGGGCTTCGGACTTGCTTTCCAGACCACCGACGTGGGTCACGCCGACTTCACCCACCAGGGTCAGACGGTTGGCGCCCATCACCTGATCGAAGAAGTGCGTCAGGGTGGTTTGCAGTTGGGTGATCTCTTTGCGGTTGTAACCGTGCAGATCCTGGCCCGGCACGCCGTTAAGGACCGACGCATTGGTCAACGCGCCACCCAGCGGACGCACACCGGCGAACAGGATGTCGGTGGAGTTCAACTGTACCGGCGCATTCGGCCGGTAGCTGACCTCACCGCTCCACGCCGTACCGGTAGGCAAGGTGGTGGAGAAGCTCAGACCGTAGAGGCGAATGTCTTCAGGGTATTCGATGAAGTATTCCGAGTTGCCTGCCACGACCAGCGGGCCCAATGCCTGGAACGGCCCTGGCAGTGCCTTGACGCCGTTATAGATCGACTGTGGCGCGCCGGTGGCACTGAAGATCGGCGCACGGCTGTGATAGTTCATGAAGTAGGCGCCGAACTCGGTGGCCAGCGGGTCGAACATGTACTTGGCGGAAACGCCCCACTGTCCGCTGTCACGCGCATTGCGGTTAGGCGCACGGCGCACCAGCACACCCTCCTCGTTGACGTCGACACCCGCGCCTGCCAACGGGCCGAGCGCGATGGCAGGGATGGTCGAGCGCTTGTTCAATACCCGCAGGTTGTCGTCGCAACCGGTGGTGACGATGTCCGGCTGCGAGAAGAACGTGCCGCAGTTGTCGGTGACAGTCTTCTGCCAGTCGATCTGATAGAAACCTTCGGCCGAAAGGTTTTCGGTGAGGCTCTGCGACACGTAGAACATGTTGACCGGGATCAGACCTTCCTTGATCTCGGCACCCGGACGACGGAACGCGGACACGTCGATCGGGTTGATCGAGTTGATACCACCGCCGATGAAGGTACTTTCGCCCCAGTTCACTACCTGCTTGCCCAAGCGCACCGAACCTGGCTCATCGGCAATCGAGTAGTTGTGGTAAACGAAGGCGTCGAGGATCTGCCCGCCGGAAGAACGCGCCGCCACATCGCGGTTGTGGTTGCTGACGTCCTTGTATTCCAGGTCCTGGTTCTGCAGCGCGAAGTCGTACCAGTATTTGCCCCGAACGAAGACTCCGGTTTCGCCGTATTTCAATTCGAGATCATGGATGCCTTTGAAGATCTTCGAGAAGGCTTGCCCGCTCTTGAAGTTCAGGTGGCCGTTGTCGGAGGTCTGGGACAGGCCCTTGCCGCCGTTGTTGACACCAATAAGGTCCTTGTTCGGCTGCTGAGTCGAGATACTCATGCCCAGGGAGAGCGAAGAGTCGAACTGACCTTCGATTTCACCGACGTTGAAACTGACGCCGAATGCGGGCCCGGCGAGCGTAGAGGCAAGACTGACGGCCAGAGGCAGTTTAGCCCGGCGCCAGAACTGGTTTACTGATGTCATCGACGCTACTCCATGTGCATTATTGTTATGGCATTGAGTACTTTTAAAAACGCCTGGAAGACCGGGAGCCAGTAGCTGCCCGACGTCACTCCAAAGTTGCATCGCCCCGTGTCGTGCGTGTGCCCCGTTCTTAAAAATCCTTGAGCGGACTATAGCCAGCAGGCGGGTATCGCTTGATCCCTCTAAAGTGTGATTTGCAGCTGCCGGCCACTCTGGAACAGTCCTTTCGCCAGTCCGACAGATGTCGGCTCGGCAAGGATGGCTGATTTTTTCGATTTAACAAGCCAAGCGCTTGCTTGGTGGGTCTGGCGCGCCGTTTTCGGCGCGCCAGCAGACACTTAAAGTGTCGAGAGGAAGGTGCTGTTGTTGGCCTGCCATTCGGTGATGTCGAGGCGGATGCGCTTCTTGTCGAGCTTGCCGACACTGGTCTTGGGAATTTCCGTAACAAGGGCGATCTGGCTCGGAATCGCCCACTTGCTCAAGTGCCCCAATTCCACGAACGGCTTGAGGTGTTCCTTGAGCTCGCGCGCGCCGATCTCGTGCCCTTCGCGGATCACCAGCAGCGCAAACGGCCGCTCGCCCCACTGCGGATCGGCGATGCCCACCACTGCTACTTCACGTACCGCCACATGACGGCTGATCAGGTCTTCGAGATCCAGCGAAGAGATCCACTCGCCGCCGGTCTTGATCACGTCCTTGATGCGGTCGCGGATGTCGATCACGCCCATGCTGTCGAGCGTTGCCACATCGCCGGTGTGCAGCCAGCCGCCGGCCCACAGTTCGGCGCCTTTCTGCGGCTCGTTGAAATAGCCTTCGGTCAGCCACGGTGCGCGCAACACCAGCTCGCCCTGGGTTTCGCCATCGGCGGGGAGGAAGTTGCCCTCGGCGTCGACGATCGCCGCCTCCACCAGCGGCCCGGGCACACCGGCCTTGATCCGGTAAGTGGTGCGCTCGTCTTCGGTGCCGGCCATCAGTTCGTCGTTGAGGTGCGCACACGAGACCAGCGGCCCGGTCTCCGACATGCCGTACGCCGCCGTCAACTGAATGCCCCGGGCCTTGGCGGTTTCATACAGCGTGCGATTGAGCGCACTGCCGCCGATGACGATTTTCCAGCCGCCGAAATCGGTGCCCTGCGCGCCTTTGGCGTTGAGCAGCATTTGCAGGATGGTCGGCACGCAATGGGAGAACGTGACCTTCTCCTTGCGCCACAGCTCGACCAGGAACTCCGGGTCGTAACGCCCCGGATAAACCTGCTTGAGCCCGAGCATCGTCGCCACGTACGGCAGGCCCCAGGCATGCACATGGAACATCGGCGTGATCGGCATGTACACGTCGTTGGTACCGAGCAGGCGCACGCTGTCGATCGCGCCCATGATCGTCGACACGCCCATGGTGTGCAGCACCAGTTGCCGATGGGTGAAATACACGCCCTTCGGATTGCCGGTGGTGCCGGTGGTGTAGAACGTGGTGGCGACGGAGTTTTCGTCGAAATCCTGAAAGTCGTAGTGCGCACTGGCGGCGGCCAGCAGTTGCTCGTACTCGCCGACCAGATTCGGCAGCTCGGCGGTCTTTTCCGGCAGATCGGTCAGCAGCAGGGTGTTCTCCACCGTGGTCAGATGCGGCGCGATGGCCTGATACAGTCCGACGAACTCACTGTTGACCAGCACGAAGCGGTCCTCGGCGTGGTTCATGGTGTAGAGGATCTGCTCCGGCGACAGGCGTACGTTGATGGTGTGAATCACCGCGCCGATCATCGGGATGGCGAACATGCACTCCAGGTAGCGATGGCTGTCCCAGTCCATCACCGCCACGGTGTCACCCGCCTTCACCCCGGCCGCCGTCAACACGTTGGCCAGCCGCGCAACCCGCTCGATCAGGGTCGGATAGCTGTAGCGCAACTGGTCTCGGTAGATGATCTCGCGGGTTTTCTCGTAACGGGCGCCGGACATCAGCAACCGCTTGATCAGCAATGGATACTGGTAGGCCCCATCGGCCGGGGGAATGACGCGAGTCTGCAACATATGAATCCCTTTTCTGGCTGCACGGTGTTGGCGTAGAGAGCATTACTCTAGAGCCGTTATACCCCAGCCAAATCAGCCGAAGGAATGATTTGCACAGCCGTACAAATGCTAGCTTTGCGCCAGCATTTGCCGGTATTCAGCGCCGATCAGGCCGCTTGCTCTTCTGTAGGAGCTGCCGCAGGCTGCGATCTTTTGATCTTCTAAAAGCAACATCAAAAGATCGCAGCCTGCGACAGCTCCTACAGGTGAGTATTGATCAATGCATCTCGGTGAACGCGATTTTCACGCCGAGAGCGATCAGTACCGCGCCCATGGTGCGGTCGAACCAATGGCCCATGCGGGCAAAACCGGCACGTACACGTTGCTGACTGAACAGCATCGCCACCAGGCAGAACCAGAACGCGGTCGCAACGGCCAGGTAAACCCCGTAACCCGCCTGCACCGCCAGTGGCGTGTGCGGGTTGATCACCACGGTGAACAGCGACAGGAAAAACAGCGTGGCTTTCGGGTTCAGGCCATTGGTGACGAAGCCTGAAGTGAAGGCGCCGCGCGCGGTACGCACGCCAGCTTCCTTGTGCAGGTCATCGGTAACGGTTTTCGCCGGCTGCGCGCGCAAGGCTTTGAAGCCGATGTACAGCAGGTAAGCGGCGGCGGCCCATTTCAAGGCGTTGAACAGCACGATCGACTGCGA
The DNA here is from genome assembly GCF_050473925.1 of Pseudomonas sp. S8. NCBI lineage: Bacteria > Pseudomonadati > Pseudomonadota > Gammaproteobacteria > Pseudomonadales > Pseudomonadaceae > Pseudomonas > Pseudomonas sp. S8. The sequence goes on along the minus strand of NZ_JBFDVZ010000016.1, from coordinate 5,443,252 downwards.
CACGATCAGGCCGATGCCCAGCAGCGAATAACCCACATGCAGGAAAATCGCCGTGCCCACACCCAGCGCGGTCCAGGTGCCGGCGCGACGACCATGGGTCACGCTCTCGCGCACCACTACGGCAAAGTCCGGGCCGGGGCTGGCCACGGCCAGCAGGTGGATCAGGGCAACGGTCAAGAACTCGGTCCAGTACATGGGGGCTCCTCTGGAAGTAATCAGTCAAATCGGACTCATGGCGCAGATGTTTTCCCTGTGGGAGCGAGCTTGCTCGCGAAAGCGGTGTGTCAGACAACAGCAATTCGCTTGATCCGCCCTCTTCGCGAGCAAGCTCGCTCCCAAAGGACTTGTGAGTACCTCTGGCTCTGAGTAACCAATTGTTTCATCTGGTAGGCTCGGCAGATTACGCCTTCCGTTCCAAGCACAAAAGGTACAGTTGATGACGAACCCGCGCCGCGCCGTATTCCTCGATCACCCGTCTCTGGATCTCGGCGATCTTGACCTCAGCCCGTTGCGCGCCTGCTTCAGCGACCTGCAACTGTTCGCCCAGACCGCACCGGAACAAGTCGCCGAACGCCTGCACGGTGCCCGCGTGGCGATCACCAACAAGATCCGCATCGACGCCGCCGCGATGGCCGCCAATCCGGATCTGCAACTGATCCTGATCACCGCCACCGGCACCAACAACGTCGATCTGGACGCGGCCCGCGCCCACGGCATTACCGTGTGCAACTGTCAGGGTTACGGCACGCCGTCGGTGGCGCAGCACACGATCATGTTGCTGCTCAACCTCGCCACCCGCCTGGCCGATTATCAAAAAGCCGTCGGCGATGGTCGCTGGCAGCAAGCCAGACAGTTCTGCCTGCTGGACTACCCGATTGTCGAACTGGAGGGCAAAACCCTTGGCCTGCTTGGTCACGGTGAGCTCGGCAGCGCGGTCGCGCGCCTGGCCGAAGCGTTCGGCATGCGTGTATTGCTCGGGCAGATTCCCGGCCGCCCGGCGCGGCCGGACCGTCTGCCGCTGAACGAATTGCTGCCGCAGATCGACGCCCTGACCCTGCACTGTCCGCTCAACGAACACACCCGGCACTTCATCGGCGCCCGCGAGCTGGCGGCGATGAAACCCGGCGCCTTTGTGGTCAACACCGCTCGCGGTGGTTTGATCGACGAGCAAGCCTTGGCCGATGCCCTGCGCAACGGTCACCTCGGCGGTGCGGCGACCGATGTGCTCAGCGTCGAACCGCCGGTCAACGGCAATCCGCTGCTGGCCGCCGACATTCCACGGCTGATCGTCACTCCGCACAACGCCTGGGGCAGTCGCGAAGCGCGGCAACGCATCGTCGGCCAATTGACCGAAAACGCCCAGGCATTCTTCAGCGGTAAAGCGCTGCGGGTCGTCAGTTGATAAACTGCGGCACTTTTTTTCCAAGGAGCAGTTATGGATCCGCGCAGTGAAGTACTGCTTCGTCAGGCCGAGTTATTCCAGGGTTCGCTGTTGTTGGCCGGTTTGCCTGCCGACGATCTGCTCGGGCGCCTGCCCAATGCGTTCGGCTGGTGCTGGCATGCCGGCGATCAGGCCGCTCTCGATGCGCGCTTCGAAGGTCGCAGCCATTTCGGCGTAAACGTGCCGGAGCGCGAGTTCGACAGCGCCGTGGTATTTTTGCCCAAGTCCAAGGACCTGACCGATTACATCCTCAACGCGGTGGCCGCACGTCTGCCCGGGCGCGAGGTGTTTCTGGTCGGGGAAAAACGCAGCGGTATCGAGGGCGCTTCCAAGCAGCTCAACCCGTTTGGCAAACCGCGCAAACTCGACAGCGCCCGTCACTGCCAACTGTGGCAAGTGACCGTGGCCAATGCGCCGGAAGCCAAATCGCTGGAAAGCCTGGCGCAGACTTACGAGCTGCCACTGGCCGAAGGCCCGCTTAAAGTCATCAGCCTGCCGGGCGTTTTCAGTCATGGCCGACTGGATCGTGGCAGCGCGCTGCTGCTGGAGCACCTGGACAAACTGCCGAGTGGTCATCTGCTGGATTTTGGTTGTGGCGCCGGGGTTTTGGGCGCGGCGGTCAAACGGCGTTATCCGCACAATCAGGTGACCCTGCTCGACGTCGATGCCTTCGCCGCCGCCAGCAGTCGTCTTACTTTGGCGGCCAACGGTCTGGAAGCCGAAGTGCTGACCGGTGACGGCATCGATGCTGCACCCATGGGGTTGAACGCGATTCTAAGCAACCCGCCGTTCCATGTCGGGGTGCATACAGACTATTTCGCTACCGAGAACTTGCTGCGAAAAGCAGCCAAACATCTGAAAAACGGCGGCGAACTGCGCTTGGTTGCGAACAGCTTCCTGAAGTATCAGCCATTGATCGAAGAGCATCTGGGCGTGTGTGCGATCAAGGCCGAAGGCAATGGTTTCCGGATTTACCGGGCCAAACGCGGCTGAAAATTAGCACTTGCCGAATGGATTCTGCCTAGGCAGAATCCGCTCCGTCCTAGGGGAGTAGTCTCCCACGAGCGCCAAGCTCGTCCGGCATACGTCAACATACTTGATCCTCAGATCATGGCGTATGCGACCTCAGCGTCCGCACCAGACGGATCGCAGGGTTTGACAAGACCTATGACACGCACACCTTACCCGGGGCGGGAAGGCTGTACGTGTCATAGCCGTGTCGACCCGCCCCTTAGGAAATCCTGATGCTGGACTCGTTACTCGTTCCCACCGCAATCGTTGCCTTGGCCGAAATCGGCGACAAGACGCAACTGCTCGCGCTGATTCTCGCCGCTCGCTTTCGCAAACCCTGGCCGATCATTGCCGGTATCGTCGCCGCGACCCTGGCCAACCACGCGGCAGCCGGTGCGGTCGGCGCCTGGTTCGGCAGCTTCTTCTCCGATTCGGTACTGCACTGGATTCTTGCCGCGAGCTTCGCCGCCACTGCACTGTGGACGCTGGTCCCGGACAAGATGGATGACGATGAAGCCGGCACCGCGCGCAAGTTCGGGCCCTTCCTGACCACGCTGATCGCGTTCTTCCTGGCGGAAATCGGTGACAAAACCCAGATCGCCACCGTGATGCTGGCGGCGCAATACCCTGAGCTGTGGCTGGTGATCATTGGCACCACGGCGGGCATGTTGATTGCCAACGTGCCGGTGGTCTTGGCGGGTAACTTTGCCGCGGAGAAACTGCCGCTGACGCTGATCCGTCGCTTGGCGGCTTCGGCATTCCTGATTCTGGCGATCGTTGCGGTGTACAAGGCGATGCAGAGCAGTGGCTGGGTTTAACCCCCGTCTACTGAACTACCCAAAACCTGTGGTGAGGGGATTTATCCCCGATGGGGCGCGAAGCGCCCCCAAGCTGACCACCTCGGTGCACCCAGTACACCGCAGTCATAGGTTTTGGGGCTGCTTCGCAGCCCATCGGGGATAAATCCCCTCACCACAATAAAGCCGGTTCCCTTCAAACCCCCGACGGACTCAGGACTTCGGCGCTTTCTCGTACAACGGCATCACTTTCGGAATCGCTGCCTGCAGCGAGGCGATGCGGCTGGACGAGGCCGGGTGAGTGCTCATGAATTCCGGCGGTGCGCCTTCCGAGGCCTTGCTCATCTTGTTCCACAAGGTGATCGCCGCATTCGGGTTGTACCCGGCGCGGGCGGCCAGTTCGAGGCCAATCAGATCGGCTTCGTTTTCATTGGCGCGGCTGTTGGGCAAGGTCATGCCGTAGTTGGCCACGGTGTCGGCCAGCGCCAGGCTGTCCTGGCCCAGACCGAACAGCGCACCGGCACCCTGCTTGGCCATTTCAATGCCATAAGCCTTGGACATCGCTTCACGACCGTGCTCGCGCAGGGCGTGAGCGATTTCGTGGCCCATGACTGCGGCGATTTCATCGTCGGTCAGCTTCAGGCTGTCGATCAGCCCGGTATAGAAAATGATTTTGCCGCCAGGGCCGCAGTTGGCGTTGAGCTCATCGCTCTTGATCAGGTTGACTTCCCATTGCCACTGCGCGGCATCCGGGCGGAAATTCGGTGCCTGGGCGATCAGGCGGTTGGCAATGGCCTGAACCCGCTTGGCCTCCGGGCTGGTCTTGTCCAGCACGCCTTTGCTCGACGCCTCGCCGACGGTCTTCTGATAGGACTGGGCATACATCTGGTCGACCTCTTGCGAGGACAGCATGCTGAACATGTACTGCTTGCGCTCCACGCCCACGGCTCCGCCGCTGGTGGTGTTGACCGACTGACAACCGGCCAGCAACAGCGCTGCGCTCAGTGCACTTACAACCAATGTCTTGTTCATTCAAAAGCTCCCTGAAAACCTGCCGCGTATCGTAGGGGGTGAATTGTATCGGCGCCAGATACAACAGACGCGTTGCAGCGTCTTTCGGAAGTTTCCCACCGCTGTTGTCGTAAAAAATTCACAGCAACCGGCAAGTCTGCTGCCGCTGCGTCGTGCACCGATCCATTTGCGACATCCTCCGCCCTTTGTTCCGTCCAACACTCATGGCGCAATGCCTGCTGCCGATACAACAGCGCAGACGTCCTCTTGCGTGCGGAGCTCCCATGAAGTTCAAGTCGATCCAGTTTTCCGTCGCCGCCCTGGCCGGCGCCATCGTCCTCAGCGTGGTCGCCGCGCTGGTGCTGTACGCGCTGTTCTCCGGCGCCCGCACTCAAGACATGGTGCAGCAGCGCACCCAGGCGCAGTTCGAGCAGGTCATCGAACAGCGCCTGACCTCGCTGGCGCAGACCCAGGTCAGCCAGATCCAGCGCGAACTCGAAGCGCCGCTGCTGATTGCCGGCGGACTGGTGCGGGTCAATGCGCTGCTCGGCACACCGGGCGCCGACGGCCAGCCGCGACTGAGCATCAGCCGCGAGCAATTGATCAGCCTGATCAAGGAAAACGTCGAGCAGAACCCGAAGATTCTCGGCACCTACATCGGTTGGGAAAAGAACGCACTGGATCACAATGACGCGGCCTACGTCGGCAGCGCCGTGATCGGTATCGACCCTGCCAACGGACGCTTCCTGCCGTGGTGGTTCCGCAATACCGACGGCAGTCTGGGCGTGGACAAACTGGCCGATGTCGACGATCAGAAAACCCTGTCCACCGGGGTGCGCGCCAGTGAGTATTACCTCTGTTCCAAGGAAACCAAAAAGCCCTGCGTGATCGATCCGGCGCCTTACAAAGTCGGCGACAAAGTCGTCATGCTCGCCTCGTTCATTGAACCGATCATGCTCAACGGCGCTTTTCAGGGCATCGTCGGCGCCGACCTGTCGGTGAACTTCATTCAGGACATGCTCCTCGCCGCCAACCAGAAGCTGTACAGCGGCGCCGGGCAAATGGCCCTGATCGGCGGCAACGGGCGGATCGTGGCCTACACCCAGGACCCGAGCAAATTCGGTGAAAAGGTCAGCGACATTCTCGACGCCGAACAGATTGCCAACATGGCCAATCTCAAACGCGGCGAAGTCACCTACTCCGTCAACAAGGACAAGGGCCGCATCGAGTTGTACCTGCCATTCGGCATCGGCCAGACCGACGCGCGCTGGACCCTGATGCTGCAACTGCCGCTGAACGCGGTAATGGCCGATCTGCAGAAACTTCAGGCCGACCTCGATGCCCAGCGCAAATCCGACACCTTCGGTATGGCCATGGTCGGTCTGATCATCGCCGGCATCGGCCTGCTGGTGATCTGGCTGGTGGGCCACGGCATCGCCCGCCCTCTGAAGCAGATGGTCGCCATGCTCGATGACATTGCCAAAGGTGAAGGCGATCTGACCCGCCGCTTGAGCAGTGATCGCAGCGATGAACTCGGCTCGATTGCCAAAGGCTTCAACACCTTCCTCGCCAAGTTGCAGGCGATGATCACGCAGGTGGTGACGTCGGTGCAGAGCGTCAGCGATTCCTCCGAACACACGGCCGACATCGCCATTCGCACCAACATCGGCATTCAGAAACAAATGGCCGAGATCGATCAGGTCGCCACTGCCGTGCAGGAAATGACCGCCACTGCGCAAGACGTGGCGCGCAACGCCACCCAGGCGGCGCAAGCCGCCAGCCATGCGGATCAGGCCGCAGGCCAGGGCATGCAGATCGTCCGTGACACCTCGAATTCGATTGGTGCGCTGGCGCTGGAAATCGGCAAAGCCGTGGGCGTGGTGCAGACCCTGGCCAAGGACAGTGAAAACATCAACGCGATCCTGACTGCCATTCGCGGGATCGCCGAGCAGACCAACCTGCTGGCGCTGAACGCCGCGATCGAAGCGGCGCGTGCCGGCGAACAAGGGCGCGGCTTTGCCGTGGTCGCGGACGAGGTGCGCAATCTGGCGCAGAAGACCCAGAAGGCCACCGAAGAAATCCAGAGCATGATCCAGCAACTGCAACAGGGCACCCGCGACGTAGTGCGGGTCATGGAGGACAGCCAGAACCGCACCGACGAAAGTGTGCAGCACGCGGCGAAAGCCGCCGAAGCGCTGGAGACGATTACTCAGGCGGTGTCGGTGATCAATGACATGAACACGCAGATCGCCAGTGCCGCTGAAGAGCAAAGCGCCGTGGCGGATGACATCAACCGCAACGTGATCAATATCGGTCAGGTGGCCAATGAAGTGGCGGGCGGTGCGGATGAGTCGAGTTCGGCGAGTGCCGGCCTGACCAAACTGGCGGAGCAGCAGCGGCGCTTGATCAATCAGTTCAAGGTTTAACAGCAAGATCAAAAGATCGCAGCCTGCGGCAGCTCCTACACCAATCCTGTAGGAGCTGCCGCAGTCTGCGATCTTTTCGCTTTTCACATCAACCCGGGGTCAGACACTCCGGCCCATTGAGCTTCGGATCATTCACCAGATTCGCCAGCACCCGCTCGCGCAATGCCGCCGGCTCACTGGCGAGCAAACCCTGCAGCACATGCAGCGGCGTCGCGGGATCGAGCCAGGCCGCCTGCCCCGCCTCATCGAGAATCAACGGTCGGCGCTGACTGGCCGCTGGCTGCGTGATGACGGCGGTGCTCAGCCACACCTGCTCCTGCACCGGATACGCCTCCCAGATCGCCGCGAAAAACAGCGATGAACCCTCACCCGGCGTCAGCCAGTACGGGCGCTTGCGCAGATTGCCGCGCCATTCGTAGAAACCGTTGGCCGGCAACAGACAACGACGCAGGCGCAGCGCTTCACGGAACATCGGTTGCTCGGCGACCGTTTCCGCCCGGGCATGCGCCGGGGTTTTCGATAGATCGGTCAGCCACGGCGGCGTCAGCCCCCAACGGGCGCGGGCCAGCGTGCGTTGGCCGTCGGCCTCGGCGCGCAGCATCAACACCGAATCATTGGGAGAAATATTCCACTGCGCCTGCTGATCGGCGGGAAATCCGGGCAGGGCCGCGAAGTCGCGGTTCCAGCGAAACAGGGCATAACGTCCACACATGGGGCAACACGACTCAGCAATAAAACGAACGTCAGCCTAACAGACCAGCGTCCCGGGGAAGCTCTCCGGTTCATCGCCGGGCAGCGGCAGCGCGGCATTGTACGCGGTGATCAGCTCGCGGGCGTATTCGGCCTGATCGTTATCGACCGACAACCCCAGCAGGCCAAAAATCGGCAACTCCCCCGTGCCGCCGAGCAGATCCCGGCCCACCAGGTGCGCCTCGATGCCCTCGCTGGCGAGCATGCCCTTGAGCATCTCGCCTTCCATCAGGTTTTCCGGCTCGTAGATTCGCTGCATGGGCGCCCCTCATTCGTTTTCACTGAACACTTCCAGAAACCAGTCCTCGCCATGCACCTGCAAGACAAACGTAATCGGTCGACAACACACCTGACAGTCCTCGATGTAGGTCTGATCGCCGCCGGACAAGTCCACTGTCGTCTCTACCTCTTCACCACAATACGGACATTCATACAGTGCGCTTTCCAGCATCGCGGTCTCCCAGGTGACTTGTGCGTATAATCGCCGGTCTATTTGCAGGGCTATTTTTGTCTGGCTACTTTTTCAGACCGTGCCCCGTTGGTTTTCGATCAAAACCTTTACTTACCCTAGCCGTTTCCAACAAGAGAGCATGATGGGCGAATTCGATGCCATCCGACCTTACGACGACAGCGAAGTACCTGTGGTACTGGCAAGACTGCTCGGCGACAAGGCGTTTCTAGATATCCTCACCCACTTCCGCTTCCCGCGTTTTGCCGGTGCCTTCGGTTGGATGCTCAAACCACTTATAGCCCATCGGCTGCGTCGTGAGTTCGCCAGCGTGACCTCGGTGGCGACGTTGCAGGACAAGATCGAGTCCTACGTCGACCACACCATCGAGCGCGCCACCGACGGCGTGACCTACACGGGTGTCGAGCAATTCAAGTCCGGCAGCGCTTATCTGTTTATCGCCAACCACCGCGACATCGTGATGGACCCGGCCTTCGTCAACTATGCGGTGTACCACGCCGGCCTGCCGACGCCGCGCATCGCAATCGGCGACAACCTGCTGCAAAAGCCTTTTGTCAGCGATCTGATGCGCCTGAACAAGAGCTTCATCGTGCACCGTTCGATCACCGGGCGCCGCGAGAAGATGGCGGCGTATCAATTACTGTCAGCGTACATCAACCACTCGATCCGCAACGATTGCGCCTCGATCTGGATCGCGCAGGCCGAAGGCCGGGCCAAGGACGGCGACGACCGTACCGAGTCGGCGATCCTCAAGATGTTCCACATGAGCCGCAAGGACGAGCCGTTCGGCGAAGTGATCCAGTCGCTGAACCTGACTCCGGTGTCGATCAGTTACGAATACGACCCGTGCGACCAGGCCAAGGCCCGCGAGCTGTACATCCGCGCTACCACCGGCACCTACGCCAAGGCGCCGGGCGAGGATGACGTGAGCATTGCCAAGGGCATTACGGGCTACAAGGGCCGGGTGCATGTGAACTTCGCCGCGCCAATCACCGAGCTGTTCGAAGACACCAAGCAATTGGCGGTCGAGATGGACAAGCAGATTCTCGGCGGTTATCGCCTGTTCCCGGTGCATTACCTGGCATACGCGCAGTGGGCCGATGCCGATCCGCAACTGAACGTGCCGAAGGCTGCCGAGCTGTTCCCCGCCGACGAACTGGCCAAGGCGCAGGAAGAATGGCAGAGCCGTCTGGACGCCTGCCCTGAGGAGCACCGTCCGTATCTGGTGCTGCAATATGCGACGCCGGTGCGTAATCAGTACCGGGTGAAGGCCGGGTTGCCGTTGTAAAAACTGTTGGCAAATCACACTGTGGCGAGGGGATTTATCCCCGATGGGTCGCGAAGCGGCCCCAGGATTCTGCCTGAATAATCATGGGCCTGCTGCGCAGGCCATCGGGGATAAATCCCCTCGCCACAAGGTTTTGCATTCACTTCAGAAGCGCGTGCTGATCCAGGAGACGATCAGGGCCAGGCCAAGGCAGGCAAAACCGAAGCGGTAGAAAAAGCGGTTCATGCGCAAGGTCGCCCAATCCAGAATCGGTTCGGCGTTCGGTTGGGCCTGGCGCTGAGCGGCGATGCTGGCCATGGCGCGTTGTTCACGACGGCGAGTCGCATGCAGCAGCCAACTGCCCGGGAAAGCCAGAGCCAGCGCCAGCAGGTTGATCAATTTGGCGGGATGGGCGGTAAACAGCGTCATCAAGTGCAGCGACATCACAGACCTCGGAACTGAATCGGTGTGGCAGGCGCCCGATCGACGACTGCGGCGCGGATTCTACCGAAACACTCCGCCACCGCCCTACCCTTTGCGACAAATAACCTGACAATCGACCGATGGCTGCCCTGTGTCACGGCATCGTCATTTACATCGGCCACCATGCGCGCCTCGAAACACACATGGAACGCGACATGCTGCACGCCGAAAACCAGGATCGCCTGTACCTCATCACCCCGACCGACGAACAACAAAGCCTCGTCGGCAGTCTCGCCTTCAATGTTCAGGATCGCCACTGGCTGGTGTATTGCGCCCTCGGCGGGCATCAACATGCGGATTTGCCGGAGACTGACCTGCTGACCGGTGTGAGCGTTCTCGACTTCTACTCCCAGGCCGCCTGAACACCATCGCCCCCCTGTAGGAGCTGCCGCAGGCTGCGATCTTTTGATGTTGTTTTAAAAATCAAAGTCAAAAGATCGCAGCCTTCGGCAGCTCCTACAGGGGATTAGCGTCGTCCTGCAGGCAGGAAAAAGCCCGGCGCCATCACTGGCACCGGGCTTTTTCACATCAGCCGAACAGCTTACTCGGCGAGGATCTGACCCACGGTCGGGTCCTTGAACAGGCGAGTCAAGGCGTCGCTCAACACGTCGCTGACCAGCTTGGTGTTGGTTTCCTGGTTCGGCGCCATGCCGAACCGCTGGTCCAGCGAAGCACCGTAGCGGCCGCTGTAACGACGGTTGCCGCTCTGCACGTCGGAACGGAAGGTCGCGCCGATGGTGGCCTCGGTCACGTACATGCCTTCTTTCGGCGACTGGTACTTGAGCTCGGTCAGGGTCACGGTCAGTTGCGGCGCATTCATCGCGTTGCTGGTCGGGGTGAAGCCGAGCAGCCGCACGGCGGCTTCAGCCTGGGCCTGCAACTTCGGCAGGATCTGCTCGCGTTGTACAGTAATGGCGCTGGTTTCCGGGTACAGGCCGCCACGGGTGCCGAGGGTTGGCGACGGACGACCGTCAACCACGCGCACCACCACTTGCTGGCCATGGCCGACCGGGGCCAACTGCGTGGTCAGCTTCGGTTCCGGGCTCAGTTGTTGCGGGCTGTGGGCGCAGCCAACCAGGGTCAAACTGGTCACAGTGATCAAACCGAACAACAGGCGTTGCAACATGCTCTTTTCTCCAGAATCAGGCACAAACAGGCCGGCAGTATAGCGGTGGGCCACTGCGGGTCACCAGCACTCGACGGTGAATACTCAAATGTCTGACCCAGCCGAGAGAATGCGGTTCCTGTCACAGATTATTCACCGCCCATACACCTTGGCGTCACGGCCGCCTGGCAAGCTTCAAACCAGTCCCCAACAAGGTACTTGCCATGCGTTATCTGATCTCGTTGTTCGCGCCACGTCCGCTGCACCGCAGCTTCGCCCTGCTGGATCGCAACGGCCACTGCCAGGCCTTCAAACAGTGCAGCCTCAAGCCAATGGGCGACGGCTGGGTGGAAATCGAAGAAATCCGCCTCAACTGGTTGCACCAGCCGCTGCCCGCCAGCGCCCGGGTCATCGAGCAACAGCCTCGCGCACGTGCCCAGGCGATGTTGAGCATCTGACCGGATGCCTAATAAAAGTCATTAAACTCGACCAACTGCCCGCATTTCTTCGATACAATCTCCCCCCGATTATAAGGACGTCTCCTGATCGGGCCCCGCAACACCGGCAATGCCCTGCATTCGCCATCAAAATCGCCCACAGAGAGCCGCCCACACAGATCGAGTGAAGTTGGCGCGCTTGCCTGTTCTTCCGGCAAACCCCCCGCTTTTCGCGAATCTGCAGAGCTGTCATACGCTCGGCCACCGCGTTGTTTTGCCTTTGCGGGCACGGTGCCAGGCCTGGACAGCCCTTTTTTGAGGTTCACGTCTTCAAAAGAGCGTGAAAAAAACGGGTTTTCACAACTTCACAAGAGTGTGGCGAGCAAATGAATAGTTTTGCGTCTGAACATGCACCATTAGCGTCTGTAACAGCCCAACGACACAGGACCGGGGAAACCTCGAACATCGGAGCCTGAAGCCTGTCCGCTACGGATTTGGTTGCACAAAACGGATGTCTCGACCATAAGTCGAATTGCCAGCCGCGTGCTGAAATGAGTTCATGCAACTCTTGAAGCCAGGCCGCATGCATCCGTCGAAGTTGCGAAAAATTGCGAAGATTCGGACATGACGAACCTGACCATGGGTTATCCGGGGCTTAACTGACCTGCCCCGCCACTCCCTGGCAGCCATGCCGACAATTTGGTGCTGCAGATTTTGGAGACGCGTTAAATGGCGCATAACGAAGCAGTCGACGTAGTTCTGGTTGGGGCCGGCATCATGAGTGCCACCCTGGCAGTACTGCTCAAAGAACTCGACCCGACGATCAAGCTGGAAGTCGTCGAGTTGATGGATTCCGGGGCCGCGGAGAGTTCCAACCCGTGGAACAACGCCGGTACCGGCCACGCCGGTCTGTGCGAGCTGAACTACACGCCGCAGGCCGCCGACGGCAGCGTCGACATCAAGAAAGCCGTGCACATCAATACCCAGTTCGAAGTGTCCAAGCAGTTCTGGTCGTACCTGACCAAAAAAGGCACCTTCGGCTCGTGCAAGTCCTTCATCAGCCCGGTGCCGCACCTGAGCTTCGTCCAGGGTGACAAAGGCGTGTCGTTCCTCAAGGAACGCTTCAACGTGCTGCACAAGCACCACGCCTTCGCCGACATGGAATACACCGAAGACAAGGCCAAGATGGCCGAGTGGATGCCGCTGATGATGCCGGGCCGTTCGCCGGACGAAGTCCTGGCCGCGACCCGCGTGATGAACGGCACCGACGTCAACTTCGGCGCCCTGACCAATCAGTTGCTCAAGCACCTGACCAGCGCACCGGACACCCAGGTCAAATACTGCAAGCGCGTGACCGGCCTCAAGCGTAACGGCGCCGGCTGGACCGTCAGCATCAAGGACGTCAACAGCGGCAACAGCCGTGAAGTCGATGCCAAATTCGTCTTCCTCGGCGCCGGTGGCGCGGCCCTGCCGCTGCTGCAGGCTTCGGGCATCGAGGAAAGCAAAGGCTTCGGCGGCTTCCCGATCAGTGGCCAGTGGCTGCGTTGCGATAACCCGGAAGTGGTCAAGCACCACCAGGCCAAGGTCTACAGCCAGGCCGCGGTGGGTTCGCCACCCATGTCCGTGCCGCACCTGGACACCCGCGTGGTCGACGGCAAGAAATCCCTGCTGTTCGGGCCATACGCCGGTTTCACCACCAAGTTCCTCAAGCACGGCTCCTTCATGGACCTGCCACTGTCGGTTCGCGCGGGCAACATCGGGCCGATGCTGGCAGTGGCGAAAAACAACATGGACCTGACCAAGTACCTGGTCAGCGAAGTGATGCAATCGATGGAGCAGCGTCTGGACTCCCTGCGCCGCTTCTACCCGGAGGCGAAAGCCGAAGACTGGCGCCTGGAAGTGGCCGGCCAACGGGTACAGATCATCAAGAAGGACCCGAAAAAGGGCGGCATCCTGCAATTCGGTACCGAGCTGGTCGCAGCGAAAGACGGCTCCCTCGCCGCCCTGCTCGGCGCTTCGCCAGGTGCTTCGGTAACCGTTTCGATCATGCTGGAACTGATCGAGAAATGCTTCCCGGCCAAGGCCAAGGGTGAGTGGGCAGCCAAACTGGCGGAAATCTTCCCGGCCCGCGAGAAGGTTCTGGAAACCGATGCTGCGCTGTATCGCAAGATCAACACGCAGAACAACATCGCCCTGGAACTGGTTGAAGAAAGCAGCGAGACCCCAAGCTTCGCTTGATCTTGCGACATGAAAAACGCCCCGTACTCAGTGAGTGCGGGGCGTTTTTTATTGACCCTGAAAAGCAAAAGATCGCAGCCTGCGGCAGCTCCTACAGGGTAAACACAAATCCAGTGTAGGAGCTGCCGAAGGCTGCGATCTTTTGATCTTGTCTTTTGATCTTAACCGCGAGCCTTGTCGATCAGCTCGATGTACTCGGCCGCGTTACGCTGGTCCTTGATCAAATCAACAAACGTCTGACCGTGCTCGTCCTTGCCATCCACGTCATAACCGGCAGCCACGAAGAACGTCAGGAAACGCTCGAAATCGTCGATGCGCAGGCCACGGTAGGCCTTGATCAGTTTGTGCAGCGACGGCGAAGTGGCGTCGACCGGCTCAAAATCGAGGAACAGCTTGATCTGCTCATCGCCGATCTCGTCACCAATCACCTGTTTCTTATCTTTACGCATTGCCGACTCCAGCTCGCAGACATTACACGGGGCGGGCAGTTTACCCCTGCCCAGCCACAAGGCTCAACGCGCACGAACGGCCCCGGTGTGCAGATCGGCCCAGATGTGGCCGTTGGCGTAACTGAGGAACTGTACATACACGGTGTCGTTGCGCAGCAGATCGACCACCACCCGGTATTGAGCCAGCGGGTAGAACAGGGTCAGGGTCTTGCTCTTGTCGTCATAAACCGGTTTTTTCAGGCTTTTGCTTTCGCCATCGAAATTGACCAGCACCTGGGTGATGGTCGCGCCCTTGTTCAGCGACTTGCCCTTGAGGCGGATCATCAGCGGTGAGGTCACCGGAATCGGCTGCTGATTGGACTGGCGTTGCGCACCGATCACCACCGAATAATCGGTGACCTGCAGCAGTTGTTGCTGCTCGGGTTCGGCATCACGCAGGGTCAGGTCGTCCGGCGGCAGGAATTGGCTGTGCATCGGGGCGGCGGCCAGGGGCAGGCTGAGGGTCAGCAACAGGGCGGCAAGGCTGCGGATCAGAAGGCTCATGACAGGCTCCGGGGGCGAGGCCGAGCACTCTAGCATGGGATTAAAAGCAAAAGATCGCAGCCTTCGGCAGCTCCTACAGGGTGTACATCAATCCCCCTGTAGGAGCCGCCGAAGGCTGCGATCTTTTGATCTTGCTTACATGCCTTTAACGGCAAAGATCCCGTTGGCGTTGCGCCAGTAGCCTTTGTAGTCCATGCCGTAACCGAAGATGTAGCGGTCAACGCACGGCAGGCCGACGAAGTCTGCCTTCAGGTCAGGACGTGCCTTGCGGTCGTGGTCCTTGTCGATCAGCACGGCGGTGTGCACTTTGCGCGCGCCGGCGTGTTTGCAGAAGTCGATGATCGCGCCCAGGGTGTGACCTTCGTCGAGGATGTCGTCGATGATCAGCACGTCGCGGTCGATGAACGAGACTTCCGGCTTGGCTTTCCAGAACAGGTCGCCGCCGCTGGTTTCGTTGCGATAACGGGTGGCGTGCAGGTAGGAGGCTTCCAGCGGGAACTGCAGATGAGTCAGCAGTTTGCCGGAGAAGATCAGGCCGCCGTTCATCACGCAGAACACCACCGGGTTGCTGTCGGCCAGTTGTTCGTTGATGTGTGCACCGACGCGGGCGATGGCGGCCTCGACTTCAGCTTCGGTGTACAGGCAGTCAGCCTCTCGCATGATTTGACGGATATGCTCGAGATCAGCGGACATGGCGCTCTCCAGGGGTGGCGGAATTGGAAAAGCGGGCAAAGGTACGCATCCCGCGAGGTCGAATCAAGCGTTAATGGACTAACGTACTCAATGTCCTATAGGACATCACCCTCGGATAGATTAATCTAGGCCGGTTTTTTTGCCCGCCGCCGGAGTTTTTCCATGCCCATCCTCGAGATCCGCCATCCGCTGATCCGCCATAAACTCGGCCTGATGCGCCGCGCTGACATCAGCACCAAGAATTTCCGTGAGCTTGCTCAGGAAGTCGGCGCCCTGTTGACCTATGAAGCTACCAAAGACCTGCCCCTGGAAACCTACGATATTCCAGGTTGGTGCGGCACCGTGTCGGTGGAGAAAATCGCCGGCAAGAAGATCACCGTCGTGCCGATCCTGCGCGCCGGCATCGGCATGCTCGAAGGCGTGCTGAGTCTGATCCCGGGTGCCAAGGTTTCCGCAGTGGGCGTCGCCCGCAACGAAGAAACCCTGCAAGCGCACACCTACCTGGAAAAACTGGTTCCGGAAATCGACGAACGGTTGGCGATGATCATCGACCCGATGCTCGCCACCGGCAGCTCCATGGTCGCGACCATCGACCTGCTGAAGAAAGCCGGCTGCAAGGACATCCGCGCAATGGTGCTGGTCGCCGCGCCGGAAGGTATCGCTGCCGTAGAAAAGGCTCACCCGGACGTGACCATCTACACCGCGTCCATCGATGAGCGCTTGAACGAGCACGGTTACATCATCCCTGGGCTTGGCGACGCCGGTGACAAGATCTTCGGCACCAAGCAGAAGGACGCGTAAACATGCAGCAAGAGTTCAACGATCCGCTCTGGCGCACGGTGCTGTCCGGTGCCCAGATGCTGTTCGTGGCTTTCGGCGCCCTGGTGCTGATGCCGCTAATCACGGGTCTTGACCCGAACGTGGCACTGTTTACCGCAGGTCTGGGGACGATCCTGTTCCAGATCGTCACCGGGCGTCAGGTGCCGGTGTTCCTCGCGTCGAGCTTTGCCTTCATCACTCCGATCATTCTCGCCAAGGGCCAGTTCGGCCTCGCCGCGACCATGGGCGGCGTGATGGCGGCCGGTTTCGTCTATACCTTCCTCGGCCTTGCCGTGAAGATCAAAGGCACCGGTTTCATTGACCGTCTGCTGCCACCGGTAGTGATTGGTCCGGTGATCATTTCCATCGGCCTGGCCATGGCGCCGATTGCCGCGAACATGGCAATGGGCAAGGCGGGTGATGGTTCCGAGCTGATCCATTACCAGACCGCGATGATGATCTCGATGCCGGCGCTGCTGACCACGCTGATCGTGGCGGTGTTCGGCAAAGGCATTTTCCGTCTGGTGCCGATCATTTCCGGGGTGCTGGTCGGTTTTGCCATGTCGTTTTATTTCGGCGTGGTCGATACCGCGAAGATTGCTGCCGCGCCATGGTTCGCCCTGCCGCACTTCACCGCCCCCGAGTTCAACTGGCAGGCGATCCTGTTCATCGTTCCGGTGGCGCTGGCGCCGGCCATCGAGCACATCGGCGGCGTCATTGCCGTGGGCAGTGTGACCGGTCGTGACTATCTGAAGAAGCCGGGCCTGCATCGCACCTTGCTGGGTGACGGCATCGCTACCACGGCCGCCGGCCTGTTTGGCGGCCCACCAAACACCACCTATGCCGAAGTGACCGGCGCGGTGATGCTGACCAAGAACTACAACCCGAAAATCATGACCTGGGCGGCGATCTTCGCCATCACCCTGGCGTTCATCGGCAAGTTCGGCGCGCTGCTGCAAAGCATTCCGGTGCCGGTGATGGGCGGGATTCTGTGCCTGCTGTTCGGCTCGATTGCCGCGGTGGGGATGAACACCCTGATCCGTCACAAGATCGATCTGGGCGAAGCGCGCAATCTGGTGATCGTCTCGGTGACCCTGGTATTCGGTATCGGCGGTGTGCTGGTCGGCACCGGCACTGGCCCGGACGACTTCGGCCTCAAAGGCATCGCGTTGTGCGCGGTGGTGGCCATTGCGCTGAACCTGATCCTGCCGGGCAATGACAGCTGGAAGCACAAGAAGGCGGATGAGCCGCTGATCTAAAATCTGCTCATGACCTGTGGCGAGGGAGCTTGCTCCCGCTTGACTGCGAAGCAGTCATAAACTCGGCGGATGCGGTTTCCTGTGAACCGCGTTCGCAGGGTTTGGGGCTGCTTCGCAACCCAGCGGGAGCAAGCTCCCTCGCCACAACAGCTACAGCGCCAACGGCGCTCTTTCACACAGGATTGCCAACGCCTTCGCCCATTGCGGGTCGTCATTCAGGCACGGCACCAGCACCAGCTCCTCGCCCCCCGCCTCGCGGAACTGTTCCTGACCGCGATCACCGATCTCTTCCAGCGTCTCGATGCAATCGGCGACAAACGCCGGGCACATCACCAGAATCTTTTTCACGCCGCTTTTCGCCAGCTCATCCAGCCGCGCTTCAGTGTAGGGTTCGATCCACTTCGCCCGCCCCAGACGCGACTGAAACGACACCGACCATTTGCCATCGGCAATGCCCGCGCGCCTGGCGAACTCGGCGGCGGTGCGTATGCACTGGGCGCGGTAACAGGTGGCCAGCACAGCCGGCGAGGCATTCTTGCAGCAGTCTTCGTTTTTGAGGCAGTGATTGCCCGTCGGATCGAGCTTGGTCAGGTGCCGCTCCGGCAAGCCATGGAAGCTCAGCAGCAAGTGATCGTAATCCTGCTGCAAGTGCGGTTGGGCACTGGCGACCAGTGCATCGAGGTATTCCGGCTGATCGTAGAACGGTTGCAGCACCGACAGTTTCACGTCGAGTCTGTTCTCGCGAATCACCCGCTTGGCTTCTTCGATCACCGTGGTGGTGGTGCTGTCGGCGAACTGTGGATAAAGCGGCGCCAGCGTGATGCGCTTGTGCCCCGCAGCCACCAGTTGCAGCAACCTGGTTTCAATCGACGGCTCGCCGTAACGCATGGCCAGTTCCACCGGGCCATGGGTCCACCGGGTGGTCATCTGCTGCTGCAGACGACGGCTGAGCACCACCAGCGGCGAGCCCTCCTCCCACCAGATCGAAGCGTAGGCATGGGCCGATTGCTCAGGGCGCTTGATCAGGATCAGCGACACCAACAGCCGCCGCACCGGCCACGGCAGGTCGATCACGTACGGGTCCATCAGAAATTGATTGAGGTAGCTGCGTACATCGGCCACCGAAGTGGAGGCCGGGGAGCCCAGGTTGACCAGAAGCAAGGCGTGATCGGTCATGCATCGTCCTATTTCAAAGGCGGCCGGAGAGATCATCCAGAGCCGCGCGCAAATCCGTGAACTGGAAAGTGAAACCCGCTTCCAGCAAGCGTGCCGGCATGGCGCGTTGGCCCCCCAGCAACAGCAATGACATTTCGCCAAGCCCGACCTTCAGCGCCAGGGCCGGCATCGGCATGAACGCCGGACGATGCAGCACGCTGCCCAGCGTTTTGGCAAACTCGCGATTGCGCACCGGTTTCGGTGCGCAGGCATTATAAGGACCGCTCGCCTGATCGCGGTGCAGAAGAAAATCAATCAGGGCGATTTGATCATCAATATGAATCCATGGCATCCACTGCCGACCATTGCCCAAAGGCCCGCCCAGCCCAAGCTTGAACGGCAGCAACAGCCGCGACAAAAAGCCGCCCTCGGCTGATAGCACCAGCCCGGTTCGTACCAGCACCACGCGCACGCCCAATGCTTCGGCACGCTGCGCGGTTTCCTCCCAGGCGATGCACAACTGGCTGGCAAAATCGTCGATCACCGGCGGTGAGTCCTCGGTCAGCTCGCGCTCACCGCCGTCACCGTACCAACCGACTGCAGAGCCGGAAATCAACAACGCCGGTTTCTGTTGTCGTGTTTCCAGCCAGGCCAGCAGGGTTTCGGTCAGGGTGATGCGGCTGCTCCACAACAACGCTTTGCGCCGATGGGTCCATGGCCGATCCGCGATCGGTGCTCCAGCCAGATTGACGATTGCATCCAGTGGCTCGTTGCCGAAGTCTTCGAGACGGGCAATACCGCGCACCTGCGCACCGCAGATCTGCGCGACCTTCTCCGGACGCCGACTCCACACCGTCAGTTGATGGCCTTGCCTGGACCAATACTGACAGAGCTGACGTCCGATCAAACCAGTACCGCCGGTCAGCAATATGCGCATGACATCTTCCTCGCGTGGCGTTTTACCCGGATCACTAGTCTATTTTTATAAGCAGGGATCTTTTCTATCGGGCAGGCTCTATTGTTTAACCATAGGCCAAGCTGTCAGAACGAGAACGCTAGAAGTTATACCAAAAAACAAAATTGTACAGGTTTCATTCACGGCGTAGTCTGTACAGAAAGGTAAACGAGGCCCCTATGACTGTACCTATCGCAATCATCGGCACCGGCATCGCCGGACTCTCCGCCGCGCAAGCGCTGACAGAGGCCGGACACACCGTCCAGCTCTTCGACAAAAGCCGCGGCAGCGGCGGGCGCATGTCGAGCAAACGCAGCGACGCCGGTTCTCTGGACATGGGCGCGCAATATTTCACCGCCCGCGACCGGCGTTTCGTCACCGAGGTGCAGCGCTGGCAGAGCCAGGGCTGGGTCGCCGAATGGCAACCGCAGCTCTACACCTGTCAGGGCGGGCAATTGAATCTGTCGCCGGACGAGCAGACCCGTTGGGTCGGCACGCCGCGCATGAGCGCCATCACCCGCGGCTTGCTCAATGGCCTGGAAGTGCACTTTGCCTGCCGCATCACCGAGGTGTTTCGCGGCGAAGAACATTGGCATTTGCAGGACGCCGAAGGCTTCACCCATGGCCCCTTCAGCCATGTGGTGATCGCCACCCCGGCGCCGCAAGCCACCGCATTGCTGGCCGCCGCACCGAAACTCGCCGGCGCGGCCGCCGGGGTGAAAATGGACCCGACCTGGGCCGTCGCCCTCGCCTTCGATACGCCACTGGACACACCGATCGAAGGTTGCTTTGTGCAGGACAGCCCGCTCGACTGGCTGGCACGCAACCGCAGCAAACCGGGACGTGACACGACGTGCGACACCTGGGTGCTGCACGCCAGCAGCGCCTGGAGCCGGCAACACATCGACCTGCCCAAGGAAGCGGTGATCGAGCAACTGCACGGTGCCTTCGCCGAACTGCTGCACAGCGCCATGCCCGCGCCGACCTTCAGCCTCGCCCACCGCTGGCTCTACGCGCGCCCTGCGACCGGCCACGAATGGGGCACGCTGGCCGACGCCGATCTGGGCTTGTATGCCTGCGGCGACTGGTGCCTGTCGGGGCGCGTCGAGGGGGCCTGGCTCAGCGGCCAGGAAGCTGCACGCCGTTTGCACGAACACCTGCAATGAACCGCATCAATCCGCAAAAGCTGCTGCTCTCGAAGTGGACAGCAGCCCACCCGCAAAACCGTGAAAAGCATTTTCTGGTCACCGAGCTGTTCCGTGATGAGGAAGGTACGGTGCTGGAGATCGAGTTGCAGGCAGTCCTGACGCAGCGCAGCGAAAGGCTTGATTGGCAGCGCCTGAAGATTTCGACTGAATGGCTCCAGGGCTGGAAGTAAACACTACCCCCTGATCCGTCGCCTTCGCGAGCAAGCCCGCTCCCACAGTGGACAGCGTTAAACCTGAAAAACTTATACAAATGAGTTGACTTGTACACGCATGAATCTATGCTGAGGAAAAGTTGTACAGAAATAAATACCTGTACAGGAATAGATTCGAGGTGTGCATGTCCGATCTTTCTGCTTTGCGGCCCAAAATCGCCATCAGCGCCTGCCTGATGGGCGCCGAAGTGCGCTACAACGGCGGGCACAAGGAATCGCGGCTGTGCAGCCGCACCCTCGCCGAGCATTTCGAATTCGTCCCGGTTTGTCCTGAAGTCGCGATAGGACTGGGCATTCCTCGCGAGCCGATCCGCCTGGTCGGGGATCCGGACGCTCCTGAAGCGGTCGGCACCGTCAACCCGCAAATCAATGTCACCGAACCGCTGGCGGCCTACGGGCAGAAAATGGCCGGCGAGCTCAATGACATCTGCGGCTATATCTTCATGCAGCAGTCGCCTTCGTGCGGTCTGGAGCGGGTCAAGGTCTATCACGCCAACGGCGCGCCGGTGAACGGTGGTGGCCGTGGCATCTACGCTCAGGCGTTCTGTGCGCAGCACCCGGATCTGCCGGTGGAAGAAGCCGGACGCCTGAACGATCCGGTGCTGCGGGAAAACTTCATCACCCGCGTACTCGCCTACAGCGCCTGGCAACAAGTGCTCAAACAAGGCTTGAGCCGCCGCGCACTGACCGAATTCCACTCGCGCTACAAATACCTGTTGATGGCGCACAACCCTGAGCAATACAAAGCCTTGGGCAAATTGCTGGGCAACATGGCCCAGACCGATCCGGTCGAACTCGGCCCGCGCTATTTCAGCGAGCTGATGAGCGCGTTGAAGAAATGCGCCACCCGCCGTACCCACAGCAACGTCCTGCAGCACATCAGCGGCTATCTGAAACAGGCGATCAGCCCTGAAGACAAACAGGAAATGCAGCATGTCATCGGCCAGTACCGTCACGGCATCGTGCCGCTGGTGGTGCCGCTGACCTTGCTCAAACATCATTTTCGCCAACACCCGGATCCGTACATCGCGCAACAGGTGTACCTGCAGCCGCATCCGGAAAACCTCAGCCTGCGAAACGCCATTTGATGAACGACACACTCGACAGCAGCGCCCGGGAAGACCTCGGTGCGGACTTCAAGAAAGCCCTCGACGAGGGCTGGCTACCCATCCGCGAAGTGGCGCGGCAGACCGGCGTCAACGCCATTACCCTGCGCGCCTGGGAGCGCCGTTACGGGTTGATCGTGCCGCAGCGCACGCCCAAGGGCCATCGCCTGTATTCCAGCGAACATGTGCAACGCATCCTGACCATTCTGACCTGGCTCAACCGAGGCGTGGCGGTCAGTCAGGTCAAACCGTTGCTCGACGCGCCGCAAGCCTTCACCGAGACGGTGGAGAACGACTGGCAACGACAGCGTCAGGCCTTGCTCGGCGCCGTCATCCAGCTCAATGAACGCAATCTCGACGACAGCATCAACCAGGCCATGGCCCTGTACCCGCCACGCACGCTGTGCGAGCAATTACTTCTGCCGCTGCTGGCCGAACTCGAACAGCGCTGGCAAGGACAGTTCGGTGCGCAGATGGAGCGTGTGTTCTTTTATTCGTGGTTGCGCAGCAAATTCGGCGCGCGCATCTACCATAACAATCGGCAATTGCACGCTGCACCGCTGCTGCTGATCAATCACTCGGACCTGGCGCTGGAACCACACCTGTGGCTCTGCGCGTGGCTGATCAGCAGTGCCGACTGCCCGGTACAAGTGTTCGACTGGCCTCTTCCGGCCGGAGAACTGGCGCTGGCGGTCGACCACCTGCAAGCGCGAGGAGTGCTGCTGTATTCCAGCAAGGCAATGAACCTGGCGCAGTTGCCGAAACTGCTGAACGGCATCAGCGCGGCAAAAATGCTCGTCGGACCAACGGTATGCATCCACCAGACCGAGTTGTCCGTAAGAACCCTTGAGATCGCTGATTTGATCCTGGCCGAAGATTCGCTCTCGGCCCATCAGGTACTCGTTCAGCGTGGGCTGATTTAATGGAAACCGCGATGCAATTGATCTGGCTGCGCAGCGACTTGCGCCAACATGACAACACCGCCCTCGCGGCTGCCGCTGCGCGCGGCCCGACGGTTGCCGTGTATCTGTTGAGCCCGCAGCAATGGCTGGAACATGACGACGCGGCGTGCAAGATCGACTTCTGGTTGCGCAACCTGCGTGAATTGAGTGCCAGCCTTGGTGCGCTGAATATCCCGTTGCTGCTGCGCACTGCCGACCATTGGGATCAGGCCCCGGCGGTGTTGCTTGAGCTTTGCCGGCAACTGAACGTGGAAACCGTGCACGTCAACGAAGAATACGGCGTCCACGAAAGCCAGCGCGACGCCGCCGTCGCCGCGGCCCTGAAAACCAGAGGCATCACTTTTCACAGCTACCTCGACCAACTGCTGTTCAGACCCGGCACGGTACTGACCAAAACCGAAACATACTTTCAGGTGTTCAGCCAATTCCGCAAGGTCTGCTATGAGCGCCTGCATCGCTCGGTACCAGCGTTGGTAAAAGCACCCGGCAAGCAAGCGAAGCTGAATATCGACAGCGATCCGGTGCCGGCCTCAATCAAAGGTTTTGCAGCACCGAGCGAGTCATTGCGCGCCCTGTGGCCGGCAGGCGAGCAGGAAGCCCGGCGCCGTCTCGACACCTTCGCCGACGCGCAAATCGACTACTACCAGAGCGAACGCGACTTCCCGGCCAAACCCGGCACCAGTCAACTCTCGGCCTATTTGGCTGCCGGGGTGATTTCGCCGCGCCAATGCCTGCATGCGGCCCTGCAAAGCAATCAGGGCGAGTTCGACAGCGGCAAGGTCGGCGCGGTGACGTGGATCAACGAGCTGCTGTGGCGTGAGTTCTACAAGCACATTCTGGTGGGTTATCCACGGGTGTCGCGTCACCGCGCGTTTCGCCTGGAAACCGAGGCCCTGGCCTGGCGTGATGCGCCGGACGATCTGACCGCGTGGCAAGAAGCGCGCACCGGTTTGCCGATCATCGATGCGGCCATGCGCCAATTGCTGGAAACCGGCTGGATGCACAACCGTCTGCGGATGGTGGTGGCGATGTTCCTGACCAAAAACCTGTTGATCGACTGGCGTGAGGGCGAGCGTTTTTTCATGCGTCACCTGATCGACGGCGACCTGGCAGCGAACAACGGCGGCTGGCAATGGAGCGCTTCGACCGGCACTGATTCGGCACCGTACTTCCGTATTTTCAACCCGATCAGCCAATCGGAAAAATTCGACAGCGAAGGTGTGTTCATCAAGCACTGGCTGCCTGAACTGGCCGGCCTGAACAAGAAGGAAGTACACAACCCGGCCAGCGCCGGCGGACTGTTCGGCGTGGCGGATTATCCGGCGCCGATCGTCAATCTGGGGGCCTCGCGCGAACGCGCGCTGGCGGCCTTCAAGAACCTGCCGGCGCGTTCGTCCATGGAAGATGCCCATGAGTGAATTCCTGCGCCGCTTCGCCCGTCAGTTCGCCGAGTTGAACAAGGACAACTTGCAACGCCTGAGCGACCTGTACAGCGAGGACATTCACTTCACCGATCCGCTGCATGAAGTGCAGGGGCTCAAGCAACTGCGCAACTACTTCAGCGAGCTCTACGCCAACGTCAGCGAATTGCGCTTCGACTTTCACGGTTTCGACCAGATCGCTGACGGTGAAGGTTACCTGCGCTGGGTCATGAGTTACCGCCACCCGCGCCTGGCGGGTGGCCAGTTGATTCGCGTCTCCGGGTGTTCACACCTGCTGTGGCGCGACAAGGTTTATCGCCACCGGGATTATTTCGATGCCGGGGCCATGCTGTATGAACATTTACCCGTATTGGGCCGGGTGATCGCCTGGCTGAAAAGGAGAATGGGATGAGTCGTACACCTCCACGGCGGTATTGGCTGACCGGTGCCAGCAGCGGCATCGGCGCAGCGCTGGCCGAAGAGATTCTGAAAAGCGGCGCGCATCTGGCGGTCAGCTCGCGTCAGGTGGCACCGCTCAAAGTGCTGTCGCAACGCTATCCGGGGCAAGTGCTGGTGGTGGCGGGCGATCTGACCAACAGTCAGACCGTGCGCGAAATCGGTCAGCAGATCGAACAGGCCTGGGGTTCACTGGACAGCGTGATTCTCAATGCCGGCACCTGCGAATACGTGGACGCCCGACAGTTCGATGCCTCGATCATCGAACACGTAGTGCGCACCAACCTGCTCGCCAGCAGTTACTGCATCGAAGCCGCCCTGCCGTTGCTGCGCAAAGGCACCGCGCCGCATCTGGTCGGGATGGCCAGCTCGGTCACCTATCTGCCGCTGCCCCGGGCCGAAGCCTATGGCGCATCGAAGGCCGGGCTGCGTTACCTGTTTGAATCGCTGCGTATCGACCTGGCGGTCGAGGGCATCGACGTCACGATCATCAGCCCGGGCTTTGTCGAAACGCCACTCACCGCAAAGAACGACTTCCCGATGCCGTTGAGCTGGCCTGTGGATAAAGCCGCGCGGCATATCTTCAGCCATCTCGATAACCGGCCTCTGGAAATCGCTTTTCCGGCACTGTTCATGGCGGCACTGTGGCCCCTGTCGAAACTGCCGGCGCGTCTGCAACTGGCGATCGGCAAGCGCATGGTGCGCAGCAACCCACCGCTGCGAGACCCGATATGAAGATTGCCATTGTCGGCAGCGGAATCGCCGGCCTGACCTGCGCTCACCTGCTCAATCGCCGACACGACATCACGGTGTTCGAGGCCAGCGACTGGGTGGGCGGCCACACGCACACCGTGCAGGTAACCGTCGACGGCCGCGAATACCACGTGGACACCGGTTTCATCGTGTTCAACGACTGGACCTACCCGAACTTCATTCGTTTGCTCGGCCAGCTCGGGGTGTCGTTCAAACCGACCGAAATGAGCTTTTCGGTGACCGACCCGGATTCCGGTCTGGAATACAACGGCAACAACCTCAACAGCCTCTTTGCCCAACGCAGCAATCTGCTGTCACCGGGGTTCTGGGGGATGTTGCGCGACATCCTGCGCTTCAATAAAGAAGCCCAGCGCGACCTCGCCGAACAGCGGATCGCCGCCGACACCACCCTCGACGATTACCTCAAGGCTGGCGGTTATGGTGAACGTTTCATCCTGCACTACATCGTGCCGATGGGCTCGGCGATCTGGTCGATGCCGATGGCCGAGATGCTCAATTTTCCGCTGCAATTCTTCGTGCGCTTCTTCAAGAACCATGGCCTGTTGTCAGTCAGTGATCGCCCGCAATGGCAGGTGATCGAGGGCGGCTCCAGTGCCTATGTCGCGCCACTGACCGCAGCGTTCCAGGACAAGATCCGCCTCAGTTGCCCGGTGACGCGCATCGATCGCGATGAACACGGCGTGGTTATCCACAGCCCGGCCGGCATCGAGCGTTTCGACAAAGTCGTGCTTGCCTGCCACAGCGACCAGGCCCTGCAATTGCTTG
This sequence comes from Pseudomonas sp. S8, assembly GCF_050473925.1. Classification (NCBI taxonomy): domain Bacteria; kingdom Pseudomonadati; phylum Pseudomonadota; class Gammaproteobacteria; order Pseudomonadales; family Pseudomonadaceae; genus Pseudomonas; species Pseudomonas sp. S8. The sequence continues at coordinate 5,417,040 of NZ_JBFDVZ010000016.1, read as the reverse complement.
GCACGCCAAGCCAGGCGGAACGCTCGATCCTCGGCGCCCTGCCCTATGCCGATAACGAAGTCGTGTTGCATACCGATACCCGTCTGCTGCCGACCCGCAAACTCGCGTGGGCCAGCTGGAACTATCGCTTGAGCGGCGCCGGCCATACCCACGCGGCCGTCACTTACGACATGAACATCCTGCAGGGCATTCAGAGCGACACCACGTTCTGCGTCAGCCTCAACCAGAGCGCCGGGATCAGCCCGTTCAAGGTGCTGGCCAAATACACTTACGCCCACCCGCAATTCAGCCTCGCGGCGGTCGCGGCGCAGAACCGCTGGGCCGAAATCGACGGTCAGCAGCACACCCACTACTGCGGCGCTTACTGGGCCAACGGTTTTCATGAGGACGGCGTGGTCAGCGCATTAAGCGTGGCCGCCGCGTTCGGGGAAAGCTTATGAACAGCGCCCTGTACAGCGGCTGGATCGGCCATCGACGCTTTGCACCCAGACGCCACGAATTCCGCTACCGGATCGGTCTGCTGTACCTCGATCTGGCCGAACAGGACGCCGTGTTCGAACTGTCGCCGTTTGCCAGCCGCAGCCGTTTTGCGCCGTTTTCATTTCGCGAAACCGATTACCTGAAAACCTTTACCGGCAGCGGCATGCGCCTGATCGACGCGGTGCGCCAGCAGGTCGCAACCGCCCTTGGCTACCAGCCGCAAGGTTCGGTCTGCCTGCTGACCCAGCCGCGCAGTTGGGGTCTGGCGTTCAATCCGGTGAGTTTCTTTTATTGTCACGAGGCCGACGGGCAACTGGCGGCGATTCTCTGCGAAGTGACCAACACGCCGTGGCGCGAACGTTATCACTACGTATTGCCCGCCCGCACGCCGACCCACTTGCAAGACTTTCATCAGCATTTCGCCGTGGCCAAGGCCTTTCATGTTTCGCCGTTCCTGCCGCGCGATCTGGAGTACCGCATGAGTTTCAGCCCGGCCGCGCAAAACCTCGGCGTGCACATGGCCGACTGGCAGGGCGACCTCAAGCTGTTCGACGCCACGTTGAACTTGCAGCGCGAGCCCCTTGATCGCCGCAGCCTGCACCGCTACTTGCGGCGCTTTCCGTGGATGACCGCGAAAACCTGTCTGGCCATTTATTGGCAAGCCCTGCGCCTGTTGCTCAAACGCGCGCCGATTTTTGCTCATCAGGCTGCCGACGGCAGCTTCCAAATCGCCACTGTGCCTCCCAAGGAGCACCGCCATGAAATCCTCTAGCCTGACTGTCAGTCGCTTCAGCACCAACGGCTTGACCGGCTCGCTGCTGCGGCGCGGCGTATTGCGGCAACTGAGCCGACTCAAACACGGGCAGTTGTTGGTGGTCGAGGACGGCGAGCGCCTGATGTTCGGTACGCCGGGCAGCCACCTGCTCGGTGAAATCCATGTGCAAGACGCGGCGGTGTGGGGCATGGTCGCCGGTAACGGCTCGATTGGTGCCGGCGAAGCATTTATCCACGGTTACTGGAATTCGCCGGACCTGACCGCGGTGGTGCGCGTGTTCGTCAGCAACCTCGACGTACTCGACGCCATGGAACGCGGCCTGGCCCGCCTCAGCCGGCCACTGGTGCAAGGCCTGCACTGGCTCAACCGCAACACGCGCAAGGGCTCGCAGAAAAACATCGCCGCGCACTATGACCTGGGCAACGATCTGTTCGAACAGTTTCTCGACCCGACCATGATGTATTCGGCCGCGCAGTTCCTCACGCCCGAGGACAGCCTGGAACAGGCACAACTGAACAAGCTGGAACGGATCTGCCAGAAGCTCGCGCTCCAACCCGAAGACCACCTGCTGGAGATCGGCACCGGCTGGGGCAGCATGGCGCTCTATGCTGCGCAGCATTACGGTTGCCGCGTCACCACCACGACCCTGTCGAAAGAGCAGTACGCGTTTACCGCCAAGCGCATTGAAGCCCTGGGGTTGCAGGATCGGGTGACGCTGCTGCTCAAGGATTACCGCGACCTCACCGGCGAGTACGACAAACTGGTGTCGATCGAAATGATCGAAGCGGTCGGCCATCGCTTCCTGCCGACCTACTTCAAACAATGCGCGCACCTGCTCAAGAGCAACGGCCTGATGCTGTTGCAGGCAATCACTATCCGCGAGCAGCGCTACGAACAGGCCAAGCGCGGCGTCGACTTCATCCAGCGCTACATCTTCCCCGGCGGCGCCCTGCCCTGCGTGCAAAAGATGCTTGAAGTGGTCAGCCGCGAGACCGACATGAACCTGTTGCACATGGAAGACTTCGGCCTGCACTACGCCCGTACCCTGCGCCTGTGGCACGAAAACTTCCGCCGCGCCCATGGCCGTTTGAGCGAATTGGGTTACGACGATTACTTCCTGCGGCTGTGGGAGTTTTACCTGTGCTACTGCGAAGGCGGGTTTCTGGAGCGCACCATCGGCACGGCGCAATTGCTGCTGGCGAAACCGGCGGCCATGCCGGCGCCGTTGCTCGGGCGCTTCGATGCTTGAGCGAGTGGCCAATGCTGTGCTGTTTCAGGTCGGCTGGCTGGCCTGTGTCATCGGCGGCAACAGTCTGTGGCTGCTGCTGGCGCTGGCGGTGCTGGTGATTCATCTGGGCTGGATCAGCAGTTGGGCGGCGGAAGGTCGCCTGATCCTCAGCGTGGTGATTGTCGGCACGGCGGTAGACAGCCTGTTGCGGGCTGCCGGGGTGTTCGAATTCCAGGATCTGTCGCCACTGATTCCGCTGTGGCTGATGCTGCTCTGGGCCTTGCTCGCCACCACGTTGCGTCATTGCCTGCAATGGAGCGCCCGTCCCTGGTGGCTGGCCAGCGCCCTCGGTGCAGTGGGCGGCGCAGTATCCTATTACGGCGGCGGACATCTGGCCGGCGTGCGATTCCCCTACGGTGAAGTGCCGACCCTGATCGGCATCGGCCTGATGTGGGCCCTGCTGTTTCCGTTGTTGCATGCCATGGCGCGGCGCTTGAGCCACTGAGCGTCTGTCAGACCTTTCACACGATACCCGGCGGCTGCCTTACACTGCCCGGCATGAAAACCATTCCCCACCAGCAAATCACCGAGCCAGCGGTCACCTGTTCGACCTGCGCGGCGTGCTGCTGCCAGCTTGAGGTGATGCTGATCACCGACACCGGCGTGCCTGAGCGCTTTATCGATACCGATGAGTGGGGCGGTGAAGTCATGCTGCGTCTGGACGACGGTTGGTGCGCGGCGCTGGATCGCGACAGCATGATGTGCACGATCTACGAACGACGTCCGCTGATCTGTCGCGAGTTCGAGATGGGTGCACCGGAGTGCATTGAAGAACGCAAAGGCATTGCCACGGCCTACCGTTGATTAGATGCAAAAAGATCGCAGCCTGCGGCAGCTCCTACAGGGGATTGGGTTTTCCTGTAGGAGCTGCCGCAGGCTGCGATCTTTTGATCTTGCTTACAGCGGCATCGTGTAATGCAGCGCGTAGCTTTCTACACCGTCGTTGCTGCTGGCCAGGCCGGCGTTGGAATAGTGCGTCGCTCGGATCCCGACTTCATGCCCGCCATTGAAGCGCAGGCCAAAACCGATGCGGTCTTCGAACTGGAAAGAGCCGCCGATGTTGTTGCTTTCATATTTGGTGTTGGAGAACGCTGCGACACCAATGCCCGCCTCAACATACGGCTTGACCGACTGACCGGCAAACTCGTAAACGAACACCGGCGAGAACGACAGGCTGTTGTTGCTGGAAGTCTTGTCACCCTCCCAATACGTGTAGGCACCGCTCCAGTAACCGGTCAGGCGACCGACGTCACTTTGCAGCCAGCTCTTGTCCCAATCGAAATTCATGCCCAGGCGATACGTCATTGTCGAATCGCTGGTCGCACCCACTGCAAACTCAACGCCTGCCGCTTGTGCGGTAATACTTTGCCCCATCAGTGCAGCCGCAATCGCGGCCAAGCAGAATAGTCGCTTCACTTTGAAACTTCCTTTTCCGGAACGATCGTTTGGTTTTTTAGTAAACCCAGCGGTATAGAAATCAGCGCTTGAGCAGAAGTTCAGCTGACTTTTTAGATATTTCACATTTTTTTTACAAGATGAATTTTTCGACGTCGCCGGCTGCCTGGCCCAACAGGGGCAGGATTTTGCGAAAGGACGTCGGATCGGCGCTGGTCCAGAATCTGACTGGTTGGTTCGGTCCGTTGGCGAGCAACTCACGCTCGGCCAGCAGCCGCTGCAACTGGCGGGCAACAGCGGCACCGGTGTCGATCAGGCTGATGCTTTCGGGGAGCATCGACTTGAGCATCGGTTTGAGAAACGGATAGTGGGTGCAGCCGAGAATGATCGTGTCGCAACCGTTGGCCAGCAACGGCTCGACATAGTGCTGGAGCAATGCGCGCAGCTCGGCGCTATGCAGATCACCGCTTTCAATCAGCTCGACCAGGCCGGGACACGGCTGGGTGATGACGCGCACGTCGGTGGCGAAACGATCGAGCAACGCGGCGAACTTGGCGCTCTGCAACGTGCCGGTGGTGGCAAGTACGCCAACCACACCGCTACGGGTCGCGGCAGCAGCAGGTTTGACCGCAGGCTCCATGCCGACAATCGGCCACTCGGGGAAATCCCGGCGCAGATCGGCAACAGCGGCCACCGTCGCGGTGTTGCAGGCAATCACCAGGGCCTTGGCACCCTGCTCGCGGAAAAAACCGGCCATCACCTTGCAGCGCTGGCGGATGAACTCAGGGGATTTCTCGCCGTAGGGAATGTGCCCGCAATCGGCGAAGTACAGCAGTGACTCATGGGGCAGCAACCGCTGGATCTCGGCCAGTACCGACAAGCCGCCGACACCGGAATCGAACACCGCGATCGGTGCCTCACGCATCGTGCGATCCGCAGACGCTGCAGCCCGGATCGCGCTTGACCCGCAGCTCACGAAAGCGCGAACCCAAGGCATCGATCAGCAGCAAGCGGCCTACCAGTGGTTCGCCGAAACCGACCAGCACTTTCAAGGCTTCGAGCGCCTGAAGACTGCCGACCAGGCCCACCAGTGGCCCGACCACACCGGCCTCGCTGCACGTCAGTTCGGCTTCGCTGCCATGCCCGTACAGGCAGTGATAACACGGACTTTCCGGGCGACGCGGGTCGAACACCGCCAACTGCCCTTCCAGACGAATCGCCGCGCCGCTGACCAGCGGCTTGCGCGCGGCCACGCACGCGGCGTTGACCGCTTCGCGGGTGGAGAAATTGTCGGAACAGTCGAGCACCAGATCCACCGCCGACACGGCAGCGGCAAGGGAGTCCTCGTCCAGCGCCTGACGGTGCGGCACCAGTTGAATCTCGGGATTGATCGCGCCGAGGCGCTTGAGCGCCGAGTCGACCTTGCTCATGCCGACGCTGTCGGTGTCATGAATGATCTGACGCTGCAGATTGGTCAGGTCGACCGTGTCGAAATCCGCCAGATGCAACTCACCGACACCGGCCGCCGCCAGATACAGCGCGACCGGCGCACCGAGACCGCCGAGGCCGACGATCAGCACGCGGCTGTCTTTGAGCTTCAGTTGCCCATCGATGTCGATGTGTTGCAGCAGAATCTGCCGGCTGTAGCGCAGCAATTCCTGATCATTCAGCACGGCAGGCGCCCCAGGCTGATCCGTTGATGGCCGCCCAGATCGGTGCGGCTGTGGACTTGTTCAAAACCGCGAGTGAGCAGCAGATCACGCACGGCCTCGGCTTGATCATAGCCGTGTTCGAGCATCAGCCAGCCGCCGGCTTCCAGATGATCCGGCGCCTGGGCAACGATCAGGCGCAGATCGTCGAGCCCGTCGACACCGGCCACCAGCGCACTGGCCGGTTCGAAGCGCACGTCGCCCTCGACCAGATGCGGGTCGGCAGCGGCGATGTAGGGCGGGTTGCTGATGATCAGATCGAAGCGCTGGGCTTGGAGGGCGCTGAACCAATGGCTGCTCAGCACCGTGGCGTTGCTCAGGTTCAAGCGCTGACGGTTGCGTTCGGCCAGGGCCACGGCTTCCAGCACGCGATCCACCGCCGTGACTTGCCACGCCGGGCGTTCGCTGGCCAGGGCCAGGGCAATCGCGCCGCTGCCGGTGCCCAGATCGAGCACTTTCGCCGGCGTTGCCGCCAGCAGCTCCAGCGCGGCTTCGACCAGCAATTCGGTGTCCGGGCGAGGGATCAACGTGTGCGGCGCGACTTCCAGATCGAGTTTCCAGAAACCCTGCTGACCGAGGATGTAGGCCACCGGCTCGCCACTTCGACGCCGTTGCAGGTACTCGGTAAAAATCAGCACCGCTTCGCTGGGTACGATGCGCTCGGGCCAGGTGTGGAGGAAGCTGCGCGACTTGCCCAGTGCCGCCGCCAGGAGCAATTCGGCATCCAGGCGCGCCGTTGGCGAATCCGGCAGTTCGGCGGCACGCAGCAGACTGGCAATGATGGTCATTTATTCACCTATCGCTGCAAGCTGGTCGGCCTGGTATTCGGCCAGCAAAGGCTCGATCACCGCTTCAACGCCACCGGCGAGGATTTCATCCAGGGAGTACAGGGTCAGGTTGACGCGATGGTCGGTGACCCGGCCCTGAGCAAAGTTGTAAGTACGAATACGCTCGGAACGGTCGCCGGAACCGACCAGCAGCTTACGCTCGCTGGCAATCGCATTGGCCGCTGCGGCGGTCTGCTGGTCGTTGAGCTTGGCCGACAGCCAGGCCATCGCCCGCGCACGGTTCTTGTGCTGGGAACGTTCTTCCTGGCACTCGACGACGGTGCCGGTCGGTATGTGCGTGATGCGGATCGCCGAGTCGGTGGTGTTGACGTGCTGACCACCGGCCCCGGAGGAGCGGTAAGTGTCGACACGCAGATCCGCCGGGTTGATCTCGATGGCTTCCCGCTCGTCCGGCTCGGGCAACACCGCCACGGTGCAGGCCGAGGTGTGGATACGGCCCTGGGATTCGGTGGCGGGTACACGCTGTACGCGGTGCGCGCCGGACTCGAATTTCAGCTTGCCGTAAACGTTGTCGCCTTCAATGCGGGCGATGACTTCTTTATAGCCACCATGCTCGCCTTCGTTTTCCGAAAGGATCTCCACGCGCCAGCCACGCCGTTCGGCGTAACGCGAGTACATGCGAAACAGATCGCCGGAGAAGATCGCCGCTTCGTCGCCACCGGTACCGGCGCGGATTTCGAGAAAGACGTTACGCCCGTCATTGGGATCCTTGGGCAGCAACATGCGCTGCAGATCATCTTCCAGTCTGATCAGCAATTCCTTGGCTTCGCGGACTTCTTCCACGGCCATTTCACGCATGTCCGGGTCGCTGTCCTTGAGCAGCGCCTGGGCGCCTTCAAGATCACTTTGTACGCCGAGCAGCTTTTTATAGCCTTGTACCACCGGCTCGAGTTCGGCGTATTCCTTGGAATAAGCGCGGAATTTGGCCTGATCGGCAATGACTTCGCCGTCGCCGAGCAGCGCGGTCAGTTCCTCGAAACGGTCCTGGAGGATGTCCAGCTTGTTGAGCAGTGACGCTTTCATTGCGGTTTTTTATCCGAAAAACTATCCGGTGAGCCCTCGAGGGCGAAGAGTTCCTGGGCCATGGCCAGCGCATCGAGGCGGCCTTCGGCAGAAAGCTTTTTCAACTGCACGCTGGGCGCATGCAGCAGTTTATTGGTCAGGCCACGGGCCAGTTGCCCGAGCACCTCTTCAGCGTTGCCGCCGTTGGCCAGCAGACGCAGGGCCTTTTGCAGCTCCTCGTCGCGCAGGCGTTCGCTCTGTTGCCGATAAGCCTTGAGCACATCGACCGCCGCCAGTTCGCGCAGGCGCACCATGAAATCGTCGGCGCCGACCGAGACCATCTCTTCCGCCGCCTGGGCTGCGCCCTGCCGACTCTTGAGGTTCTCGGCAACCACTTCGTGCAGATCGTCGACGCTGTACAGGTAAACGTCGTCGAGTTCGCCAACTTCCGGCTCGATGTCGCGGGGTACGGCGATGTCGACCATGAAGATCGGCTTGTGCTTGCGCTGCTTCAGCGCGCTTTCGACGGCGCCTTTACCGAGGATCGGCAACTGACTGGCGGTCGAACTGATCACGATATCGCTGCGCACCAGTTCTGCCGGAATGTCCGATAGCAGCACCGCATGCGCGCCGAACTGCTCGGCCAGCAGGCTGGCGCGTTCCAGCGTACGGTTGGCGACCACGATGCGCTTGACCCCCAGCTCGTGCAAATGGCGGGCGACCAGCGTGATGGTCTCGCCGGCGCCGATCAACAGGGCCTGGCTGCGCTGCAAATCACTGAAAATCTGTTTGGCCAGGCTGACGGCGGCAAACGCCACGGACACCGGGTTTTCACCGATGGCGGTGTCGGTACGCACTTGCTTGGCGGCGTTGAACGTCGCTTGAAACAGCCGCCCCAGCAGCGGGCCGATGGTGCCCGCCTCACGCGCCACGGCGTAGGCCGATTTCATCTGGCCGAGGATCTGCGGTTCGCCCAGCACCAGCGAGTCGAGCCCGGAGGCGACGCGCATCATGTGACGAACTGCCGCATCATCTTCGTGCACATAGGCGCTCGCGCGCAGCTCATCGAGGCTTAAATGGTGATAATCGGCCAGCCAGCGCAGAACCAGATCAGCGGAAATCTGATCCTGTTCTATATAAAGCTCACTGCGATTGCAGGTGGAGAGGATCGCAGCTTCGCGGCTGTCGGTGAGTCGGCAGAGCTGCTGCAAGGCCTCCACCAGCTGCTCAGGGGTAAAGGCCACGCGCTCGCGGACGTCTACTGAAGCAGTCTTGTGGTTAATACCGAGTGCAAGGAAGGCCATTCAAGGTCGCTGATGGTGACGTGAAGCCGGCAATTGTCCTACTTCGTCAGATTCAGAACAACTACCGCTGACTATTGTCCCAATTGTCGGCCACTATAAAGGCCACATTCGAGACTCGGTTATGTTTGGCCGAAGGCTTGTGTCATGATGATCCGACCGCAGGTTAGTCGTCCTCTTCCTATATGAATAGATCTTCCGCGTTGCTCCTTGCTTTTGTCTTCCTCAGCGGCTGCCAGGCCATGGCACCCGTTTCGCCGGACGGTACTCCGCCGGTCGAAGACACCGCGTCCACGCCTGAAAAACCCAAGGTTTACAGCTCGTTCAGCGAGGAAACCGTTTTCAGCCTGCTGAGCGCCGAACTCGCCGGCCAGCGCAATCGGTTCGATATTGCCCTGGACAACTACGTGACCCAGGCGATCAATACTCAGGACCCGGGGGTTTCCGAGCGCGCGTTCCGCATCGCCGAATACCTCGGCGCCGACCAGCCTGCGCTGGATACCGCGCTGATCTGGGCAAAAAACGCCCCGGACGACCTCGAAGCGCAGCGCGCCGCTGCCGTGCAGCTGGCCCGCGCCGGGCGTTACGATGACTCCATGGTCTACATGGAAAAAGTTCTGCAAGGCAAGGGCGACACTCATTTCGACTTCCTCGCACTGTCGGCGGCCGATACCGATCAGGAAACCCGCAACGGTTTGATGAAAAGTTTCGACCGTCTGCTGCAGCGCCACCCGAAGAACAGTCAGCTGATTTTCGGCAAGGCCCTGTTGCTGCAACAGGACGGCGACAATAAAGCCGCCCTGAGCCTGCTCGAAGACAACCCGCCGGAAGAAGGCGAGATTGCTCCGATCCTGTTGCGCGCGCGCCTGCTGCAAACCCTGAATCGTGGCGACGAAGCATTGCCACTGCTGCGCAAAAGCATCAAGAAATACCCGGACGACAAGCGCCTGCGCCTGACGTATGCGCGCACCCTGGTCGAACAGGACCGGATGGACGACGCCAAGGTCGAGTTCTCCACCCTGGTTCAGCAATACCCGGAAGACGACGAACTGCGTTATTCGCTGGCACTGGTGTGCCTGGAAGCCAAGGCCTGGGACGAGGCCAAGGGTTACCTGGAAGACCTGATCGCCCGGGAAAGCCACGTTGACTCGGCGCACCTGAACCTCGGTCGCATCGCCGAAGAACGCAACGACCCGCAGGGCGCGCTGATCGAATACGCGCAGGTCGGCCCTGGCAATGACTATCTGCCGGCGCAACTGCGTCAGGCCGATATTCTGATGAACAACGGCAAGACCGCCGAAGCCCAGAGCAAACTCGCCGCCGAACGCGATGCCCAGCCGGATTACGCTATCCAGCTGTATCTGATCGAATCCGAAACCCTGTCGGCCAACAAACAGGACGACAAGGCCTGGAAAACGCTGGATAAAGCCTTGCAGCAATACCCGGACGATCTGAATCTGCTCTACACCCGGGCCATGCTCGCGGAAAAACGCAATGACCTCGCACAGATGGAAAAAGACCTGCGCCTGATCATCAAGCGCGACCCGGACAACGCCATGGCGCTCAATGCGCTGGGCTATACCCTGTCCGATCGCACTACCCGCTATGCAGAAGCCAAAGCCCTGATCGAACAGGCGCACCAGATCAATCCGGAAGACCCGGCGGTACTCGACAGCCTTGGCTGGGTGAATTTCCGCATGGGCAATCTGGACGACGCCGAGAAGTATCTGCGTCAGGCGCTCGAGCGCTTCCCGGACCACGAAGTCGCCGCGCACCTGGGCGAAGTCCTGTGGGTCAAGGGCAATCAGCGCGAAGCCAAACAAGTCTGGGGCAAATTCCTCAAGGATCAGCCCGACAGCACCATCCTGCGCAGCACCATCAAGCGCCTGACCGGATCCGAGACTCTTTAACTCATGTTTTTGCGCCACGTTATTGTTTTCAGCTTCATCGCCCTGCTCGCCGGTTGTGCGGGCTTCGGTGCTCGCGAATCGGTCGAGGGCCACGGCAGTCCGGCTCAGTGGGCCGCGAACAAACAACAGCTGACCGGCCTCGACGGCTGGCAGATCGACGGCAAGATCGGTATCCGCGCACCGAAAGATTCCGGTAGCGGCACGCTGTTCTGGCTGCAACGTCAGGACTACTACGACATTCGTCTGTCCGGCCCGCTGGGTCGTGGCGCGGCGCGTCTGACCGGGCGTCCGGGCAAGGTCTCGCTGGAAGTCGCCAATCAGGGCCGCTATGACGCCGAGTCACCGGAAGCGCTGCTCGAAGAGCAACTGGGCTGGAAGTTGCCCGTGTCGAATCTGGCCTGGTGGGTCCGTGGCCTGCCGGCGCCCAGCAGCAAAAGCCGTCTGACCCTGGATAACGACAGTCGCCTGGCCAATCTGGAACAGGACGGCTGGAAGGTCGAGTACCTCAGCTACGCCGAGCAGAACGGTTACTGGCTGCCCGAGCGAATCAAACTGCATGGCACCGATCTGGACGTGACGCTGGTGATCAAGACCTGGCAACCGCGTAAATTGGGGCAATAAAGCATGACCGCTCCACGTCTGACGCTGCCGTCGCCGGCCAAGCTCAACCTGATGCTGCACATTCTCGGGCGCCGCGCGGACGGCTACCACGAATTGCAGACACTGTTTCAGTTCGTCGATTACGGCGACGAAATCACCTTCGCCGTGCGCGATGATGGCGTGATTCATCTGCACACCGAATTCGCTGGCGTGCCCCACGACAGCAACCTGATCGTGCGCGCGGCGAAAATGCTGCAGCAACAGTCTGGCTGCACACTGGGCATCGACATCTGGATCGACAAGGTGCTGCCCATGGGCGGCGGCATCGGTGGCGGCAGCTCCAACGCGGCGACCACCCTGCTCGGCCTCAATCACTTGTGGCAACTGGGCTGGGATGAAGATCGCCTCGCGGCATTGGGCCTGTCGCTTGGCGCTGACGTGCCGGTTTTCGTTCGTGGTCACGCGGCTTTTGCCGAGGGCGTGGGCGAAAAACTGACCCCGGTCGACCCCGAAGAACCGTGGTATCTGGTGCTCGTGCCGCAAGTCTCTGTAAGTACGGCAGAAATTTTTTCCGATCCTTTGTTGACACGTAACACGCCGCCCATTAAAGTGCGCCCCGTTCCCGAGGGAAACAGTCGAAATGACTGCTTGCCGGTGGTTGCAAGGCGTTATCCAGAAGTACGTAACGCATTGGATTTGTTAGGTAAATTTACCGAAGCAAAACTCACCGGAACTGGAAGTTGTGTGTTTGGGGGCTTCCCAAGCAAAGCTGAAGCTGATAAAGTCTCGGCCCTTCTGACAGAGACCCTTACAGGGTTTGTAGCGAAAGGAAGCAACGTTTCGATGTTGCATCGCAAGCTGCAAAGTCTGCTCTAAAAGGAATCAAGTGCCAGGCACTTGAAGCAACAGATACAGGGGCGTCGCCAAGCGGTAAGGCAGCAGGTTTTGATCCTGCCATGCGTTGGTTCGAATCCAGCCGCCCCTGCCATTTTCTATACTCATCCAGGTTACCCTCAGCCTCTAGGTACTGCGCGTGTCCAAGATGATGGTCTTTACGGGGAACGCTAACCCCGATCTGGCTCGGCGTGTTGTACGTCAGCTGCATATCCCTCTCGGTGACATCTCTGTCGGCAAGTTTTCCGACGGCGAAATTACTGCCGAGATCAATGAAAACGTTCGCGGTAAAGACGTTTTCATTATTCAGCCGACTTGCGCTCCGACCAACGATAACCTGATGGAACTGGTAGTGATGGCTGATGCCTTCCGCCGCTCCTCGGCTACTCGTATCACTGCTGTTATTCCTTATTTTGGTTATGCCCGTCAGGATCGCCGTCCGCGTTCCGCACGTGTGGCTATCAGCGCGAAAGTCGTTGCTGACATGCTTACCGTAGTCGGCATCGACCGTGTGCTCACGGTTGATCTGCATGCTGACCAGATTCAGGGTTTCTTCGATATTCCGGTAGATAACATCTACGGCTCCCCGGTTCTGGTGGATGACATTGAAGATCAGCGCTTCGAAAACCTGATGATCGTGTCCCCGGACATTGGTGGCGTCGTGCGTGCACGGGCTGTTGCCAAATCCCTGGGCGTGGATCTCGGGATCATCGACAAACGCCGTGAGAAAGCCAATCACTCTGAAGTGATGCATATCATCGGTGATGTCGAAGGGCGTACCTGCATTCTGGTCGATGACATGGTCGATACCGCCGGCACTCTGTGCCACGCGGCCAAGGCCTTGAAAGAGCATGGCGCAGCCAAGGTCTTTGCCTACTGCACACACCCTGTGCTGTCGGGTCGGGCCATCGAGAATATCGAAAATTCCGTGCTGGACGAGCTGGTGGTGACTAACACCATCCCGCTGTCCGCTGCAGCACAAGCCTGTGCACGTATCCGTCAACTGGATATCGCACCGGTTGTTGCCGAAGCGGTTCGCCGCATCAGCAATGAAGAATCGATCAGCGCGATGTTCCGTTAAGGGCCCTGCCCTTCTCGAAATGTCTCGTTGACGAAAAGCGCCCCGCCCCGGCATACCTGTCGGGGCGGGGCTTTTTTGCCCATACCGTGTTTGGCGCTGGTCGCAAACGCCGCTCGGTCATGGCTATTTTGGAGATACAAAATGAACGATTTTACTCTGAATGCTGAAGTGCGTTCCGACCTGGGGAAAGGTGCGAGCCGCCGCCTGCGTCGTCTCGCCGCTCTGGTTCCAGCTGTTGTTTACGGTGGCGACAAAGCCCCTGAATCCATCAGCATGCTGGCCAAAGAAGTTGCCAAACTGCTCGAAAACGAAGCGGCTTACAGCCACATCATCGAGCTGAACGTTGGTGGCAAGAAACAAAACGTCGTCATCAAAGCCCTGCAACGTCACCCGGCCAAAGGCCACGTGATGCACGCTGACTTCGTACGCGTTGTAGCTGGCCAGAAACTGACCGCTATCGTTCCTGTGCACTTCATCAACGAAGCTGCTCCAGTGAAGAAAGGCGGCGAAATCTCGCACGTTGTTGCCGAGATCGAAGTTTCCTGCCTGCCAAAAGACCTGCCTGAGTTCATCGAAGTCGACCTGGCTAACGCTGAAATCGGCACCATCGTTCACCTGTCGGACCTCAAAGCTCCTAAAGGTGTCGAGTTCGTTGCTCTGGCACACGGCGATGACAAGGCAGTAGCCAACGTCCACGCTCCACGTGTTGCTCCAGAAGCTACCGAAGAAGGCGCAGCAGAGTAATTTCACTCTGTTCGTCGGAGTGAGTGAAACATCGCGGACTGGAACGTAGCGAGAAAGCGGGCGAGAACGCGGAGTTTACATTCATGGTAAATGAGCAATTTTCGTCCACTTTCGCCGCCTTCACTGATCGCGGCGATGTCAAACACCACTCCAAGGAAGGGCCCCTATCGTGACTGCCATCAAACTGATCGTTGGCCTGGGAAATCCAGGCGCCGAATACGAACAGACCCGGCATAACGCAGGGGCCCTTTTTGTTGAGCGCATCGCCGCCGCGCAAGGTGTGAACCTTGTGGCCGATCGCAAATATTTCGGCCTGACCGGGCGCTACTCGCATCAGGGTCAGGATGTTCGTCTGCTGATTCCCACCACCTACATGAACCGCAGCGGCCAGGCCGTGGCGGCACTCGCCGGTTTCTTCCGCATCAAGCCTGAAGAAATCCTGGTGGCGCACGACGAACTCGACTTGCCTCCGGGCGTCGCCAAGCTCAAGCAGGGCGGCGGCCATGGCGGTCACAACGGGTTGCGCGACATCATCGCGCAACTGGGCAATCAGAATACGTTCTACCGCCTGCGGCTTGGCATCGGCCACCCGGGCGTCGCCAGTATGGTTTCAAATTTCGTCCTGGGTCGTGCGCCACGCGCCGAACAGGAAAAACTCGATGCCAGCATCGACTTTGCCCTCGGCGTGCTGCCGGATATCCTCGCCGGTGAATGGAACCGCGCGATGAAAAACCTGCACAGCCAGAAGGCCTGACTCTAATCCGAGGGGAAACACCATGGGATTCAATTGCGGCATCGTCGGCCTGCCTAACGTCGGCAAGTCCACCCTGTTCAACGCCCTGACCAAATCCGGTATCGCGGCCGAGAACTTCCCCTTCTGCACCATCGAGCCGAACAGCGGCATCGTGCCGATGCCGGATCCGCGTCTGGACGCTCTGGCGGCCATCGTCAATCCGAAACGCATCCTGCCGACCACCATGGAATTCGTCGACATCGCAGGCCTGGTGGCCGGCGCCTCGAAAGGTGAAGGTCTGGGCAACAAGTTCCTGGCCAACATCCGTGAAACCGACGCCATCGCTCACGTGGTGCGCTGCTTCGAAGACGACAACGTGATCCACGTGTCCAACAGCGTCAACCCGAAGCGCGACATCGAAATCATCGACCTGGAACTGATCTTCGCCGACCTCGACAGCTGCGAGAAGCAACTGCAGAAAGTCGCGCGCAATGCCAAGGGTGGTGACAAGGACGCAGTGGCTCAGAAAGCCCTGCTGGAGCAATTGATCCCTCACTTCACCGAAGGCAAGCCTGCGCGCAGCCTGATGAAGAACATGAGCGCCGACGAGAAGGCGATCATCAAGGGCTTCCACCTGCTGACCACCAAACCGGTCATGTACATCGCCAACGTCGCTGAAGACGGTTTCGAGAACAACCCGCACCTGGACGTGGTCAAGGCCATCGCCGAAGAAGAAGGCGCCATGGTTGTTCCGGTGTGCAACAAGATCGAAGCGGAAATCGCCGAGCTCGACGACGGCGAAGAGAAGGACATGTTCCTCGAGGCCCTGGGCCTGGAAGAGCCAGGCCTGAACCGCGTGATCCGCGCCGGTTACGAAATGCTCCACCTGCAGACCTACTTCACCGCCGGTGTCGAAGAAGTCCGCGCCTGGACCGTCCGCGTCGGTGCCACGGCACCACAAGCCGCCGGCGTGATCCACACCGACTTCGAAAAAGGCTTCATCCGCGCCGAAGTCATCGCCTACAACGACTTCATCCAGTACAAGGGCGAAGCCGGTACCAAGGAAGCCGGTAAATGGCGCCTGGAAGGCAAGGACTACATCGTCAAAGACGGCGACGTGATGCACTTCCGCTTCAACGTGTAAGCGACACGCCCAAGAAAAAGCCGCGTTTGATACGCGGCTTTTTTGTGCCTGAAATTTCCACTGTGCGAGCCTGCTCGCGAAGAGGGAGTGTCAGTCACATCTCTGTGAATGCCATACCGCATTCGCGAGCAGGCTCGCACACAGTTGGAAATAGTGTGGGGTCAGGCCTTTTTGGTGCGCGGCAGGAAGATCGCCAGCACGCCAAACAACGGCAAAAACGAGCACAGGAAATACACGTACTCGATACCGTGCACATCCGCCAGATGCCCGAGCAACGCCGCACCGATCCCGCCAAAACCGAACATCAAGCCGAAGAACACACCGGCAATCATCCCGACATTACCCGGCACCAGCTCTTGCGCGTAAACCACAATCGCCGAGAACGCCGAGGCGAGAATGAAGCCGATCACCACACTGAGGACAGTGGTCCAGAACAGATCGACGTGCGGCATCAGCAGGGTGAACGGCGCCACGCCGAGAATCGAAAACCAGATCACCGCCTTACGCCCGATCTTGTCGCCAATCGGCCCGCCGAAGAACGTCCCCGCCGCCACCGCACCGAGAAACAGGAACAGGTGCAACTGCGAACTGGCCACCGACAGGTCGAACTTCTCGATCAGGTAGAAGGTGAAATAGCTGGTGAGGCTGGCCATGTAGAAATACTTGGAGAACACCAGCAAGCCGAGCACCACCAGCGCACTGATCACTCTGCCCTTCGACAACCCGTGAGTCGCCGCCTGCCCGGCCTTGAGCTTGAACAGGTTCAAGTGATGGGCGTACCAGCGGCTGATGCGGTACAGCACGAACAGCGCAAACACCGCGAACAGACCGAACCACGCCACGTTGCCCTGACCGAACGGAATGATGATCGCCGCCGCCAGCAACGGGCCGAACGCAGAACCGGCGTTACCACCGACCTGAAAGGTCGATTGCGCCAGACCAAAGCGTCCACCCGAGGCCAGCCGGGCAATTCGCGAGGCTTCGGGATGAAAGGTCGAGGAACCGATACCGATCAATGCCGCCGCCAGCAGAATCAATGGAAAACTGCCGACCACCGACATCATCACGATGCCGATCAGCGTGCAGATCGAGCCCGCCGGCAACAGCCACGGTTTTGGATGGCGGTCAGTGTGATAACCGACCCACGGCTGCAGCAGCGATGCGGTCAACTGGAAGGTCAGCGTGATCAGCCCGACCTGAGTGAAGCTCAAGCCATAGTTGGCTTTGAGCATCGGATAGATCGACGGCAGCACTGACTGAATCAGGTCGTTGATCAAATGCGCCAGCGCCACCGCGCCGATGATACGCATCACCAACGGGCTGCTTTGGGAAGGAGAGGACGCCGAGGCAGCGGCGGTCTGAGCGTTGCTGATAGCCATGGAAGTTTCCGTACAGCAGATGGGTGCACGCGGGCAGGTGCGTCAATGTGCCATTTTTCGGTGCACCAGCGCCATCCCCTTAGCCAGCTAACTAACGTCCAGTTCGATGACTCATCAATCCCTGTAGGAGCTGCCGCAGGCTGCGATCTTTTGATTCTGTTTTTAAAGGGCAAGATCAAAAGATCGCAGCCTGCGGCAGCTCCTACAGGTGGAAAGGGTGATAGCTCAACGCCATGGTCTGAATCTTGCCTTGCTTCTCCCCTCGAACGCGGCGGCCTTACAAAGGTCGCCGAGAATGGGAAGTTTCGCTACAGAGCCGGCCTACCGAGCGGGCGAGAGTGAACTTCCGAGGCCTTTTAGCAGGGCACAACATCGAGGTCGTACGACCGCGATGCACGCCGTTGGTGCGTGGTGTCCAGAGGAGTCATGGGGCATGCAGGCTTTCCTTTCACCGGGGATCAAATTGCTGGGGCGGTTTGGCTTCGCGCGTAAATTCCAGCTGTTGTTTCTGCTGTTCATTCTGCCGTTGGCCGGCAGCCTGTTGATGATTGGTCAGGACTATCGCGACAAGCTCAATCTGATTTCCGGTGAGCGTGCCGGCGTGCGCCAGTTGCTCAGCCTCGATGCGCTGGACAACCTGCTCGCCGCCCAGCGTGACCGCGCCGCCCGTTGGCGCGCCACCGAAACCAATCGCCAGCCGACCCCTGCCACCCTCGCCGCCATGGCTGCATTTGATGCCGTGCAACCGGCCCTCCAGCAAGCCACCAGCGATCTGGGCAACGCCCTGAACAAGGACGGCGCCGAAGGCGAAACCCTCGCCCGCTATCAAGCCCTGCAAACCGCGCTTGGCGGTCTGGATTCGAAAAGCCTGAGCAGCGTCGGCTGGTGGCCGGACGGTTACGACCGCTTCACCAGCGCACTCAGCGCCCTGCAAGCCTTGCGCGAGCAAATCGTCATGGACAACCGCCTGACGCTGGCGCCATGGCTGGAAACCTATCTGCTGACGCAGATCTCCACACAGCACGCACCGGATCTGATCGAGCGCGTGGGCCGCCTCGCCGCCGTCGGCCAGGCTTCGGTGGTCTCGGGACAATTCACTTTGCAGAGTCGCTTGCAACTGCGCGATCTGCGTGGCCGCATCGGCGATGCCCGCGAACAGCTTGTCAAAACCGCTGGTCTGCTCGAAGCGCGTCTGCCGAGCGATTTGCACACCTGGGCCGGTCAGTATCACGACAGCCTCAAGCGCCTTGATGCCGGGCTGAAGGTGCTGGATGACGGCGTGTTTGGCGGCAGCATTACACTCAAACCGGAAGACTTCGAACGCAGCCTCGATGCACTGTTGGGCGATCTCGCCTCATTGCGCCAGCAATCACTGCTGTCGCTGGATCAGCGCCTGGACGCTTACCACGCTTCGGCGATTCGTCAGTTCATCGTGGTCGCCGGCGTGTTCGGCTGTCTGCTGCTGGCGGCGTTGTACCTGTTCGTCTGCCTGCAAGCCTCGATCCGCCGCAGCGCCAGCGGCATTACCCTGCTTGCCGAAGCCCTGCGTGACGGCAACCTGAGCCTGCAAGTGCCGGTGGTGGGCCGCGACGAGCTGGCGGCGATCAGCACCGCGCTCAACGTCGCCGTGGTGCAACTGCGCGCCAGCATGCTCGGGGTCGATCACGAAACCTCGCAACTGAGCCACGCGGTGCGCAGCCTCAACGATCATTCCAGCGGCGCGCTGAGCGAAGTCGAAGCGCAGCAGTTGCAGATCAGCCAGATCGCCGCCGCTGCGACGCAACTGGCCGCCACTTCGCAAGGTGTGGCGCAGAGTTGCGAACAGGCCTCCGGCAGCGCCCAACAGACCCGGCGCATCGCTGCCGACAGCAGCCGCGACAGCCAGCGCACCACGGCGAGCATTCAGCAACTCAACCAACGGCTGAACGACACCGCAGCGGCACTCGGTCGAGTCAGTGAACAGGGCCAGCAGATTCAACTGGTGGTTGACACCATCCGTGGCGTCGCCGAGCAGACCAACTTGCTCGCGCTCAACGCCGCCATTGAGGCCGCACGCGCTGGCGAACAGGGACGCGGGTTTGCCGTGGTCGCCGATGAAGTGCGCAGCCTGTCGCAGCGCACCCAGTCATCCACCGCGCAGATCGCCGGCACCGTCGACAGCCTGCGCGCCACGGTCAACGAGGCGGTGAGCCTGATGGAAGCCGCCTGCGGCCAGGCGCAATCGGATGCCGACGCCGTGACCGGTCTTGGTGAACGTCTCGGCGAAATCGCCAACGCGGTACAGAGTGTCACTGACACCCTGGCGCAGATCGCCACCGCCGTGGAAGAACAGGCGAGCACCGCCGATGAAGTCAGCGGCAATATCCAGCAGGTCGATCAGGCCGCGGTGCGTCTGCTTGAAGGTGCCCGCGCAGTGAATCTCGCGGCGGATACCCTGAGTCAGGGCAGCAAGGCTCTGAGCGACAACACCGCACGCTTCCGCCTCAGCTGATCCGCGCTTCGGGGAAGTCCGCTTCCAGCTCGATCTTCAGCCACTGGATAAACCACGCCACATCCGCCGACAGTTCGGCGGACGGCGTCAGGACCCGGTAGCTTTCCAGCTTCACCTGCGCGTCCACCGCGCGCACCAGTTTGCCGGACTTGAGCTCCTCGCGCACCAGCACTTCATTGGCCAAGGCAATGCCCTGCCCGCTCTCGGCCACCGACAGCGCGTGATCGTTGTTGACATAGAGCATGTCGGAATTGAGGTGAATATCCAGGTTGTGGGCAGCGAACCACAGGTTCCACCACTCGCCGTCATCGACGTGGATCAGTTCATGGCGAACCAGATCTGCCGGGCCGATCACAGGCTCGATGCTGGCGAGGTATTGCGGGGTGCAGATCGGAAACACCCGCGGGCAGATCAATGCTGCACGGGAGTCGGCGTACTGCCCGTCAAGGCCATAGACGATGCCCAGATCGGCACTTTTGCCGTCGACTTCGGTGAAGGTCGAGTTTGGCTCGATCGCCAGTTTCAATCCCGGTCGCAGATGCCGCAGGGTTTCGATCCTTGGCATCAACCAACGCTTGGCAAACCCTGGCACCACCATGATCCGCAACCAGCGCTCGGCATCTTTCGGCCGCGCCTCCTTGCCGGCTTCAATGATCAACTGCAACGCCGCGCTGATCTTGCGGTGGTACTTCTCACCCGCCGGCGTCAAATTGACCCCGCGCGAGGTGCGTTCGAACAGCTGAATGCCCAGCCAGTCCTCCAGCAACTTCACGTGCCGGCCAATCGCTGGCTGGGTCACGTGCAAGGCTTTCGAAGCCTCGACATAGCTGCCCAGGCGCGCGGCGGCATCAAACGCACGCACCGCGTTGAGCGGCGGCAAACGGTGGTCGGGCATGATTCCTGGCACCTTTGGCTGTTAAATTAACTAACACCTGCCATGTTTAAATTGAAGTTTCGCCCGGCGCAAGCCCTCGCTGATAATCGAGCCACAGCAGAACAACAAAACAGCTGGTTTCACCCCGTACGCAATCTCGATCCTGCCCAGAAAAATAATATCCATGGCCCGACGACGTCGCTGATTCACAGCGCACTCGCAGGCGATGGGGGAATCGGAGGTAACGCATGAATGCCCTGCATTCGCTGCAAACGCTGGCGGTGTCGATCCGCTCGGTGCGCAAGGTTTACGGTGATCCGGACACCGGTCCGGTGGCGTTGAAAAACATCGACCTGGACATTCGCGACAACGAATTCTTTACCCTGCTCGGCCCTTCCGGCTGCGGCAAAACCACCCTGCTGCGGATGATCGCCGGCTTCGAGTTTCCTACCGAAGGCGAGATCCTGCTGTACGGCGAAAACATCGCTGATCGCCCGCCATTCCAACGCCCGGTCAACACGGTGTTCCAGCATTACGCGCTGTTCCCGCACATGACCATCGCCGAGAACCTGGCCTTCGGGCTTGAATCGCAGCCGATGGGCAAGGTGCTGAACAAGGCGCAAATCACCGAGCGCGTACGCGAGATGCTCGCGCTGGTGCAGATGGAACGCTTCGCCAATCGCAAGCCGGCGCAGTTGTCCGGTGGCCAGCAACAACGCGTCGCCCTCGCCCGCGCCCTGGCTCCGCACCCGAAAGTATTGCTGCTCGACGAACCCCTTTCCGCGCTCGATCTGAAGCTGCGCCAGGCCATGCGCGAAGAGCTGAAAACCATTCAGGCCAAGACCGGCATCACCTTCATCTTCGTCACCCACGACCAGGAAGAAGCGCTGACCATGTCAGAACGCATCGCCGTGTTGTCCGAGGGCGAAGTGCAGCAGGTCGGCCGTCCGGAAGATATCTACGAACGCCCGCGCAATCGCTTCGTCGCCGACTTCATCGGCGAGACCAATTTCATCCAGGGCACGGTGACGAAGATCGAGGCCGGCCAAGCCTGGTTCGCCGGGCCGGCCGGGCATCCGCTGCCGGCGCAAGCGTGCAGCGATGTGACGGTCGGCGCCAGCGTGACGTTATCTGTGCGCCCCGAGCGCCTGCATCTGGTGCCTGCCGCGACCGAGGCCGCGCTGCCGTGCCGGATCGAAGCGCAGATCTACCTCGGCACCGATCTGCAATATCAGGTCAGCCTCGGCGACGGCTCGCGCCTCACCGTGCGCACGCCCAACTGCGTCGACCAGAGCCTGCGCTTTGCCGTCGGTTCTCAGGCCGGTCTGTTGTTCGACCGCGGAAGCGCCAGTGTCCTGCACGATTGAGTCCGAGGAGTTGCCATGCACGCCTTACCGATTGCCAACACGCTGGAGCGCCGCAAGGCCTTCCAGAGTTTCCTCGGGGTCAGCCCGGCGCTGGTCGCCATTGGCCTGTTTCTGCTGGTGCCGATCTTGATTGTCATCGGCTACTCGCTGATGGAAGCCAACCCCTACGGCGGGGTCAATAAAGTCTTCAGCAGCGATGCCTACACCTCGTTGCTGTTCGAACGGCAGATGGACGACAGCCTGGCCTTTGCCGACTCCTACCTGATCATCGCCTTGCGCTCGATCGGCATTGCCGGGCTGACCACGCTCATCACGCTGTTGATCGGCTTCCCGGTCGCGGTATGGCTGGCGATGCAACCGGCGCATCGGCGTGGTCTGCTGATCTTTCTGATCACCGTGCCGTTCTGGGCCAACCTGCTGATCCGCACTTATGCGTGGATTCTGCTGCTGCGCAACACCGGGGTGATCAACAACAGCCTGATGGGCATGGGCGTCATCCATGAGCCGTTGCAGCTGTTGTACACCGACGGCGCGGTGCTGCTGGGGCTGGTTTATACCTACGCGCCGTTCGTGGTGCTGCCGATCTACGCCACGCTGGAAAAGATGGATATTCGCTTGCTCGAAGCGGCGCAGGATCTGTATGCCGGCCGCGTGCGCACCTTGCGCAAAGTGGTGTTGCCGATCGCCAAACCGGGAATTCTCGCCGGCGCCATCCTCACGTTCGTGCCGTGCCTGGGAGCGATGATCGCCCCGGAACTGCTCGGCGGCGGCACGCGGATGATGCTCGGCAACCTGATTTTCCGGCAGTTCAGCGATGCACGTAACTGGCCGTTCGGCGCCGCGCTGTCGCTGGTGCTGATGGCCGCCGTGATGCTGGTCTTGACCGTGTATGCCCTGCGCGCCGAGCGCCAGCGCATCGCCAAAGGAGGTGCGTAATGCTCGCACTATTCAAACGCAAGCCGGGCGTGCAGGACTTCCCCGGTTTCGGCGGCTTCAGCTTGCTGTTCTATCTGTACCTGTACGCGCCGATCGTGGTGCTGGTGGTGTTCTCGTTCAACGCTAACCAGTCGGCGACGGTGTGGACCGGCTTCAGCCTCGACTGGTATCGCGCCGCGTTCGCCAATCAAGCCTTGCGTCAGGCCGCTGGCAACAGCCTGTTGATCGCGGTCTGTGCGAGCATGATCGCCACGGCGATTGCCACCCTCGCCGCCCTCGGCACCTCACGCGGCGCCAAGTTCAAGGGCCTGCAATTGTCGATGGGCGCAATCATGTTGCCGCTGGTGCTGCCGGAAATTGTCGTCGGTGTGGCGACGCTGGCGCTGTTCTCGACCATTGGCCTGTCGCTGGGCTACGGCAACTTGATTATCGCCCATACGGTGTTCTGCATTCCGTTCGCCTACCTGCCGATTCGCGCTCGCCTCAACGACATGGACCTGTCGCTGGAACAAGCCTCGGCCGACCTGTATGCCGGCCCGTGGCGGACCTTCCGCAAGGTGACCTTGCCGCTGCTGATGCCGGGAATTTTCTCAGGGCTGATGCTGGCCTTCATCGTCTCGCTGGATAACTTCGTGATCTCGATGATGGTCGCCCAGGCCGGTACGACAACGCTGCCGATCTTCATCTTCGGCCTGTTGCGCATGGGCGTGACACCCGACGTCAACGCCGTGTCGACCCTGATCCTCGGCGTCTCGGTGCTGTTTGTGAGCCTCTCTTACCTGCTGGGCAAAAAGAACGCCTGAACCTTCCAAGAACTGTGGGGAAATAGCATGAGCAAGTGGATAAAAAGCGTCGGCACTGCGTTGTTCCTGACTGTGCCGCTGGCGATGACCGGCAGCGTTCAGGCTGCGGAAAAACTCAACGTGGTGAGCTGGAGCGGGTACTTCTCGCCGGAGATTCTCGCCAAGTTCCAGAAGCAGACCGGTATCGAAGTCACCGTCGATTCCTACGACTCCAACGAAACCCTGCTGGCCAAACTGAAACAGGGCGGCGCCGGTTACGACGTGGCGATTCCTTCGCACCAGTTCATCCCGATCCTGATCAAGGAAAACCTGTTGGAGCGCTTCGATCCGGTCAAGGAACCGTACTACGCCAGCGTTGTGGATAACCTGAAAAAACCGAGCTGGGACCCGGAGGGCGCGTACTCGGTGCCATTCATCTGGGGCACCACCAGCGTAGTCCTCGACACCGCGCGCTATAAAGGCCCGACTGACAGCTACAAAGTTTTATACGAGCCGCCAGCCGAGTTGCAGGGACGGATCAACATGTTCGACTCGACCAGTGAGATGGTCGACATGGCCAGCCTCTATCTGAATGTGCCGCTGTGCAGTGAAGACCCGAAACAGATGCAACAGGTGCTGACGCTGCTCAAGGCGCAGAAGCCGTTCGTAAAGACTTACAGCTCCAAGGCCGGCTCGATCCGCGAAAACCTCGCCTCGGGTGAAATCGACATGTCGATGTTCTGGGGCGGCTCATCGATGCGCGCCCGCGAGATGAAACCGAGCCTGAAATACCTGTACCCGAAAGAAGGCGTACTGGCCTGGGTCGACAACATGGTCATCCCCACCGGCAGCAAGAACCCGGCGAATGCCAAGGCGTTCATCGCCTTCCTCAGCCAGCCGGAGAACGCGGCGATGACCCAGAACTTCCTCAAGCACCAGAGCCCGATCAAAGGCGTCGAACCGTTCCTCGATGCGGCGCTCAAGGATGCGCCGGAATTGCACATTCCCGAGGGTACTCACGTGGTGTTCAGCAAGACCTGCGGCGAAGGCGCGATCCGCCTCGCTGATCGTCTCTGGACCAACCTGATGCGTTGATTCCTGCCGCCCCGGCATGACGCCGGGGCGTTTCTTCAGCCGTCTGAAAGGCGCCGTTGTCATGAACTCCAATAACATCAGCGAACTGGTCCTTTTACAGGCCCACGCACTCGCCGACCGCATCCGCCTGCGCCAAGTGTCCTGCCGCGAAGTGATGCAGACTTATCTTGCCCATATCGAACGCTTCAACCCGCAGGTCAACGCGCTGATCAGCCTGCAGGCACCGGATGTTCTGCTGGCCCAGGCCGATGCGCGCGACGCCGAACTGGCGCGTGGCGAATACCGTGGCTGGATGCACGGCCTGCCCCACGCGATCAAGGATCTGTCGCTGACCCAAGGCATCCGCACCACACTCGGCTCACCGTTGTTCAAGGACTTTATCCCCGAGCGCGACGGCATCATGGTCGAGCGGATCAAGGCCGCCGGTGCGATCATCATCGGCAAGACCAACACCCCGGAATTCGGCCTCGGTTCGCAAAGCTATAACACGCTGTTCGGTGCTACCGGCTGCGCTTATGACCCGCGCAAAACCGCCGGTGGCAGCAGCGGCGGCGCAGCAGCGGCGCTGGCGATGCATCTGGTGCCGGTGGCCGATGGCAGCGACATGATGGGTTCGCTGCGCAACCCGGCGGCGTTCAACAATATCTTTGGTTTCCGCCCGTCTCAGGGCCGCGTGCCGTTTGATGACAGTGCCGATCTGTTTTTCGATCAACTTGGCTATGAAGGACCGATGGCCCGCAGCGTGCGCGATGCGGCGTTGCTGCTGTCGGTGCAGGCTGGGGGCGATGCCCGGGCGCCGTTGTCCAACGCTGAATCCGGAGAGGTCTTTGCCGCGCCGCTGGAGCGTGATTTCAAGGGCACGCGATTGGGCTGGCTGGGAGACTTCAACGGTTATCTGCCGATGGAAAACGGCGTTCTGTCGCTGTGCGAGAAGACCTTTGCCGACTTTGAAAGCCTTGGCTGCCACGTTGAATCCGTTCAGCCGGGGTTCGCGCCTGAGCGGTTGTGGAGCAGTTGGCGGACGTTGCGGCACTGGATGGTCGCGGGGTCGCTGGGCGCAACTTATGCTGATCCACAGAAGCGCGAGCTGCTGAAACCGGAAGCCTGCTGGGAAGTGGAAAACGGTCTGAAGCTTTCGGCGAGCGAAGTGTTCGCCGCGTCGGTGGTGCGCAGCGATTGGTATCGGGCGATTTCCCGGTTGTTCGAACGCTACGATTACCTGCTGCTGCCCAGTGCACAGGTCTTCCCGTTCGATAAAACCCAGCCTTGGCCGACGTCTATCGAGGGCGTGAGCATGGACACGTATCACCGCTGGATGGAGGTAGTCATCCCCGGCACGCTGTCGGGTTGCCCGGTGGCGAGCGTTCAGGCCGGCTTCAATGCGCAGGGGTTGCCGATGGGGCTGCAGATCATCGGCCGGCACCAGGCCGACTTCGCGGTTCTGCAACTGGCGCACGCCTATGAACAGGCCAGCCGCTGGTTCGAACGCTGCCCTTCGCCCCTGCTGAGCCAGTAATTTTGATAAACGGTTGAAAGCGTAGAAAAAATTTTTAAATTTACGCTTGACGCTTTTCCATTTCAGGGGAATAATGCGCGCCACTTGGCTACATAGCTCAGTTGGTTAGAGCATAGCATTCATAATGCTGGGGTCCGGGGTTCAAGTCCCTGTGTAGCCACCAAGTACTAAAAACGGCTTACCGAAAGGTAGGCCGTTTTTTTATGCCTCGAAAAAACCACCCTCCCGTGGCGAGGGGATTCATCCCCGATGGCTGCAAAGCCGCCCCTCTCCATCCAGCTGCCCCATAATTCCTGATTGGCCCTGACCAAGGTTAATGGCACGTCAACAAACCGGGAAAGCACTGCAGGAAAAAGGTGCGCGCGGTGTACGAATTGGATTTTTCGTAAAACCTCGCGCCTGAACCCCACCCCATCGGTTTGCCCGAATTCCCCGTTGACCGACAAGCTCCCCTGGCTCGTTTCAAAGCCATACAGGGAGTTGGCATGGCTCGATTCAAATTTCTCTTCGATGAAGATTGGCTTCGGAAACGTCCGAGAAGGACCGGCTCATGGGCCGCTTGGAATCCGCCTCCCCCGCCGGAGCCGGTGTACATCGAAAAGGATGAATGGCCAACGCCCAAGCCCCGCGAAGACCAGGTGTTCGCCAAGTCCTGCACGCCGGATAACTGGTGTCGAACGGACGCCGGCACTGCGCCAGAGCCCGCCGCCAATTTCGGCAAGATCATGGTCGCGGGTGCCATGCTCTTTCCCTCAGCCAGCACCGCGGTAGCGACCGCGCTCGGCGCCGACCTGGCTTTGGGGCGCATGGCCGGCGGCGGGATTCTGCAACAACGCCTCAACTGGGCCATCCGTGGCGCAGGCGGCGCGGCCAGCGTATTCATCCTCGGGATGCTGCCGACCCGCATGGGCGACGGCACATTGCACACCGACGAACAACTACGCCGCATGAGCCGCGCCAGCACTCGCGTGCGCTTCCAGTTTCGGCGCGATGCCCAAGGCGTCATGCAGGTTTACGGCATCCACGCCGGCGCTTCGGGCGATGACTCGGTCCGTACCGTCAACGTCGAGTGGAACAGCGACAAGACGGCGATGGAGGCCAGGCTCAACGGCATCACGATTTTATGGACGCCGCAACGCGGGCCACTCGGTTCAATGCCGCCGCTGGTTTATCCGGAACACCGCGAGCAACTGAACACGATCCTTGTCCACGCGATTCCTGAGAACACTGATACCCAGATAGAAGGCCCGCCCCGGCGAAGACATTACCGCCGAAGATTGTATTCTGGTGTTCCCGGCGGACACTGGGCTGAAGTCGCTTTATGTGGTGTTTTCGAGGCCGGCCAGGCTGATGCCGGGGACGGTGACGGGGCTGGGTGAGGATGTTTCGGGGATATGGCTTGCTGGAGCGGGAACGGGGATCGGTGCGCCGATTCCGACACGGATTGCGGATAGGCTCAGGGGGAAGGAGTTTTCAAGCTTCGATGCATTTCGGAAAGCATTCTGGCAGGCCGTGCGGGATGATCCAGCCCTGTTTAATCAGTTCAATGTGGATGCCCAAGATCGTTTAGTGTCAGGCAATGCTCCCGCCGTTCGAGATAGAGAGGCCGTTGGCACACGAGGCGTATTTGAAATACACCACGTCGAGCGGATCGTAGACGGCGGCGCTGTGTACGACATAGACAACCTTCGCATCAACACCCCTAGAAATCACATCAGCCAGCACAAAAAGTAGTGAACGCACATGGTAAAAATATCCGAATACACAGAAACCGAATTTATCCGCTTCATTGAAAAAATACGGGCAACCAACAAATGTGGATCGGATACGGAGCTTGGTGAACTGCTGGCGCAGTTCAGAACGCTAACCGGTCACCCGGATGGAACCGACCTGATTTTTTATCCCGAGCCAGGAGCAAACAGCTCTGCTGAGGGCATTGCGAAGACCGTAAAGGAGTGGCGTGCCACTAATGGACTTCCGGGCTTCAAGCAATAGATGTCGAACCCCAAAATATGATCATCAAACGCAGCTTTTCGGACTACACCGAACAAGACTTCGTTGAATTCGTGGACGAGATCAGAAAAGAAGACAAGGCGCCCACTGATGAGCGTGCAGACGTCTTAGTGCGGCACTTCAACTCGATTGTTGGTCATCCAAGCGGGATGGACCTTATTTACTATCCAGAACCCGGAGCGGACACGTCGTCCGCTGGTATAGCTCGTACAGTTGCAGCATGGCGTGCTGCTAATGGTCTGCCCGGATTTAAGCAATAAGCGTTTTTTATCCCTCGAGACACACCGAACCCGTGGCGAGGGGATTTATCCCCGACAGGGTGCGCAGCGCCCCTTTTCCCCATAAAAACCGAACGGGCCTGCTGCGCAGTCCATCGGGGATAAATCCCCTCACCACACTGCCAAACCTGACCTGTGTAGGTAGCTTTGCCGCCAGGGCCATCACCCCCTTCAACCATATAGATATTCAAGAAAGCCAAATACGGACTACATCACATCGAGCATATCCAGCATGGAGGTGCGGTTTATGATGTGGATAACCTCGCTGTGATGACTCCGAAACGACATATAGAGATTCACACGGAATAAAAATGTCTACTAAAAACAACTTCTCGGATTACACGGAACAAGAGTTCCTCGACCTGCTTGAGCGCATCATGGGAAATGATGAGAGCGAGGAGGAAGAAGGCAGACTTGTATTTCACTTCAACTCAATTTGTGGACATCCGAAGGGGTCCGACTTGATTTTCTACCCTGAGGACGACGCTGACGATTCAGCAGAAGGCGTGACCGAAACCATTAAAAAATGGCGTGCTGCCAATGGGCTACCCGGCTTCAAGCAATAAGCAACTTCATCCCCGAAGAAAGCCACAATGCCAAGCCTGACCTATTCAGGCTGCTCTGCCGACAGGGCCGCCAACCCCTTCGCCCAGATCTGCCGAGTCCGCAGCCCCACCATCGCCCGCCAGTCCGGATCGGCCGGATAAAACTGCTCCAGCAGATTCAACTTGATCGCCCGCCCCGTCGCATCCAGCGGATCGCCATGCAGATGGAGCCAATGGTCATCGCGCAAATGCCGATGCACGTCTGGCCCCGGATACGTTCCGCATTCGATCACGAATGGCATCAGTTGCACGTCGGGCAACGCATTGAGCAGCGCCTGTGAGGTGTACCCGGTAGCGGTCGCTGCCACACCGGTTTCACTCAAGGTGTCGGCGCCGGTGTGCAGCGTGTACAGCCATGGGCCATAAATCGCCTGTGCCTGCGCGAGTGCCGGATAAGGCGCCTGGGTGATGGTGAGCAACATCGGATGCCCGTACTCCCCTGCCCCGGTGTGCAGGTCGAAGCACATCACGGTTTCAGCACCGGTCATATGCGCATCGATGATCTGATGCAACGTGCGATTCGACCAGCTCGGTGCGCGGCCGCCATAGAACAGGCCATCGGGATGACTGTGCTGACCGCCCTCGACAATCGACATCACCGCCGGCCAGCCATGTTCGGCAATCTGTGCGTCGAGCAAGGCATCGGCCTGCGCGCGCTGCGGTCCGTGCAAATCGGTGCAGGCATAGATCTCGTGCAGCGTGGCGTAGGCGCAGTTGTCCGGCAACGGCCCGGCGAAATCCAGGTGATTGCGGTTGAGATCGATGTTGTCTTCGTTGACCCGGCGCAGCCACGCGGCGCCCCATGGGTTGATCAAGTGGATCATCACAACCGCAACATCCTTGGGCAGCGAGCCGGGAACGAAAGTTTGCAGCCAGTCGATCTGGCAATCCGAACCGTAATAGCCCTCGACCCCGTGAGTGCCGCTGAGTGCCACCAAACGACGTTTGGCCTGCGGATCACCGAGCACAGCGACGTCGGTGCTCAAGGGTTCACCGAAGGGGCCGCAACGCGGATGGGCGTACGAGGTGAGCGTGGCTCCGGCAGTTTGGGCGGCGGTCAGAAACTGTTCGCGCTGATCACGGTAACTGGACTCAGTGGGAAACTCGCTGTGCATGTCGGCCTCTTGTTGGTTTTGTACTTGTGGGAGCGAGCTTGCTCGCGAAGGCGATAGTGCATTCAACATTTTGGTTGCCTGACACGCCGCATTCGCGAGCAAGCTCGCTTCCACAGGGGCTTTGTTTCAGTTCGATCAATTTGGCATTGACCCTAGCGAACATCCGCCCAGAAAAGAAAGACAAAAATGCCCGGCGGTTTGCGTCGCGACCGGCCGGTCGATAAAGTCCGTCAGACCTTTTACCCCACGGACGGAGAGCCCCACGTGTTTCCAGCCCTGCCCCTGAGCCGCTTTCGCCTGCCTGCCCTGACGCTGATCATCAGCGCCCTGACCCTCACCGCGTGCAACGCCCCGCCCTCCTCGACCTTGCCGCTGGCACCGGAAGCCGCTTCCGGTTACCGCACCGATCTGCAGACTCGCCACGCCAGTCAACACATGGCCGCTGCCGCCAATCCGCTGGCCGCCGAGGCCGGTCGCAAGATGTTGCGCAAGGGTGGTTCGGCGATTGATGCAGCGATTGCCATGCAAGCAGTGCTGACCCTGGTCGAGCCGCAATCCTCCGGGATCGGTGGCGGCGCGATGATCGTGTTGTGGGACGGCAAACAGGTGCGTACCTACGACGGTCGCGAAACCGCGCCGGCGGGTGCCACCGAGAAGCTGTTCCTGCAGGCCGACGGCAAACCGATGCCGTTCCCGCAGGCACAGATCGGCGGCCGCTCGGTGGGAACGCCGGGCGTGTTGCGTGCGCTGGAGATGGCGCACAAGCAACACGGTCGGCTGCCGTGGGCCACGCTGTTCGAACCGGCGATCAAACTCGCCGAGCAGGGCTTCGCGATTTCGCCGCGCCTGCATTCACTCTTGGAGGCCGACCCGGTGATCGGTAAATCGCCGGATATGGCGGCCTACTTCCTCAACCGCGACGGCAGCGTCAAAGCCGTCGGCACGCGTCTGCAGAACCCGGCATTGGCCGCCGTACTCACGCGCATCGCCAACGAAGGCCCGGACGCGCTGTACAAAGGCTCGATCGCCGAAGAGATCGTCGCCAAGGTGCAGGGCCACGCCAACCCCGGCAGCTTGTCGCTGAATGATTTGCAAGGCTACAAGGCCAAAGAGCGCGCTCCGCTGTGCACCGACTATAAACGCTGGCAGGTCTGCGGCATGCCGCCGCCGTCGTCGGGCGGGATCGCCGTGGCGCAGATTCTCGGCACCCTGCAAGCGCTGGAAAGCCGCGATCCACACCTGTCGCTGACGCCGCTCAAACCCGTGAAAACCAACAAACCGGCCGGTATCGAACCCGATCCTCAAGCCGTGCACCTGATCGCCGAAGCCGAGCGCCTGGCCTACGCCGATCGCGCGCAATACGTGGCCGATACCGACTTCGTCCCGGTGCCGGTCAAAGGTCTGGTGGATCCGGGCTATCTGGCCAGCCGCGCCAGCCTGATCGGCGAACGGAGCATGGGCAGCGCCAAACCCGGCACACCGCCGGGCGTACAGGTGGCCTACGCGCCGGATCGCTCACCGCTGCGTATCTCCACCTCGCAAGTGGTGGCGGTGGATGACCTCGGTGGCGCGGTATCGATGACCACCACCATCGAAGCGGCATTCGGCTCGCACCTGATGGTGCAGGGCTTTTTGCTGAACAACCAGATGACCGACTTCTCGTTCATCCCCGAAGAGAACGGGCAGAAAGTCGCCAACCGCGTCGAACCCGGCAAACGCCCACGCTCGTCGATGGCGCCAACATTGATCTTCGACCGCAACAGCGGCGAGTTCCTCGCCAGCGTCGGCTCGCCGGGCGGCTCGCAGATCATCGAATACGTGGCCAAGACCACCGTCGGCCTGCTCGACTGGAACCTCGACCCGCAAAGCGCCATCAGCCTGCCCAACTTCGGCAGCCGCAACGGCCCGACCGAACTGGAACAGGGCCAGTTCAGCCCGGCGCTGATTCAGGCGCTGAAGGACAAGGGCCACACGGTCAACGAAATTGACATGACCAGCGGCACTCAGGCGATCGTACGGGTCAAGGATGCGCAGGGTAAAGCATCGTTGGCGGGTGGTGCGGATCCGCGGCGTGAAGGGGAAGCGTTGGGAGATTGAGGCTACGCACGGAAAACAAAAGGCTTACTGCGAGGTAAGCCTTTTTTATGCCTGATAAATTGTGCTCATCTGCCGCAAAAGGCTCGCGAATCAAACCGACAGGATTTTGCCGTCCACCGCATCGCCAATCGTCAGAAAATGCCCGCCGGCCACGTGGTGCAGCGTGCGCAAGCCGTCGTGCCCGTCGAAGTGCCAGCGGCCGTCGCTGAACACACGTTCATCGGCATGAGCGGCGATGACTTCGGCGAGGAACAGGTCATATTGTTCGTGATTGCGCGGTTCGGGCAGCAAGCGGCATTCGAGCCAGGCCACGCAACCTTCGAGTAACGGCGCCTCGACAGTTTCACCGGTAAAGGTTTGCAGGCCGTAAGCGTGAAACTTGTCCTGCCCCTGACTCTGCTGGATCTCCAGCCCCGAGGTATTGCCGACGGTTTGCACGATGTCAGCCTGATTGACGCACGGCACGTTGAGCACAAAAGTGCCGGACGCTTCGAGCAACTGGCGGGTCCAGGTGGACTTGTCGAGGACGACGGCGACTTTCGGCGGTTCGAAATCCAGTGGCATTGCCCAGGCGGCGGCCATGATGTTGCGCTGGCCGTCATAAGCGGCGCTGACCAGCACGGTCGGCCCGTGATTGAGCAGACGGTAGGCTTTGTTCAGCGGCACCGGGCGGCGGTGGGAGGCGCTCATGGGGATCTGCTCCGGGGAAAAGGAACAGATTGTAGCGCCAGCTGCTGGTGAAAACCTGTAGGAGCTGCGGCACGCTGCGATCTTTTGATCTTGATGTTGATCCTTGAAATCAACATCAAGATCAAAAGATCGCAGCCTCGTTGCACTCGGCAGCTCCTACAGGTATTGGCGGGGGAATCAGTTAGAAAGTTGATTGGCAAACTGCCCGACCGCATCCACCACTTTCTGCGCGCCGTCCTGAATCTCGACGATTACCGTGCCCGCCTCCGCCGCCAGCGCCAGGCCTTGTTCTGCCTGCAGCTTGCCATCGGTCATCAGGGCCACGGCGTTACGCGCCATCTCCTGGTTCTGCCGCACCACGCCGACGATCTCTTCGGTCGCCTGACTGGTGCGCGAAGCCAGTTGTCGGACTTCGTCGGCCACCACCGCAAAGCCCCGGCCCTGCTCGCCAGCGCGCGCCGCTTCGATGGCCGCGTTGAGCGCCAGCAGGTTGGTCTGTTCGGCAATGCCGCTGATGGTTTTGACGATGGTACCGATCACCTGCGACTGCTCGTTCAGGGCTTCGATGCCCTCACCGGCCGCCTGCATGTGGCGTGACAGATCACGCATCACATTCACCGCCTCGGTGACCACCGTGGTGCCACGTTGCGCGGTGTTGTCGGTTTGCTGCGAAGTGCTGTAGGCAATGCTCGCCGCGTCGGCAACCGCTTGTTCACGGTTGACCTGATCGGTGATCACCGTGGCGAACTTCACTACTTTGTACAGTTTGTTGTTGGCATCGACCACCGGGTTGTAGGACGCCTCCAGCCACACCGTACGACCATGGCTGTCGACCCGTTTGAAGCGGTCGGCGACAAACTCGCCATTGTTCAGACGACGCCAGAAATTCTGGTACTCGGCGCTGTTGTACTCCTCAGGTGTGCAGAACATCCGATGATGTTTGCCTTTGATCTGCGCCAGGCTGTAACCCATACCATGCAGAAAGCGCTCGTTGGCATTGAGCACGTTGCCGTTGAGGTCGAATTCGATCACCGCCGTCGAGCGCACCAGAGCGCCGATCAGGTTTTCGTGTTCGCGCGAGGCTTCGATGGTGCGGGTCAGGTCGCTGGAGAAGATCGAAAAATGCTTGATCCGCCCGTCCGAAGCGCGCACCGGCTGCACGATGGAGCGCAGCCAGGCTTCTTCGCCATTACCGCGCAGCAGGCGCACTGCACCAGCGAAATGTTCGCCACGGGTCAGGGCGGCCTTGAAACGATGATGAAAGTCATCGGCCTTCACATGCGCCGGAACGATGTCTTCAATGGCGCGCCCCACCAGATCCTGGCTCTTGTAGAGCATTTCGCCGAGGAAGTTCTGGTTGACCGACTGAATCCGGCCATCGGGTTCCAGGGTCAGCACCAGCATCTCGCTTTCCAGGCTTTCCTTCACCTGCAGCAGGCTGGAGAGTTCTTCACGGAGAGTGGCCAGCTCTTGCTTGAGGCGTTTGTTGAACATGGGCAGATACCGATGGAAAGAAAGCGGGATGCAGACTAGCCATCGGCCTTGAATTTCTTTTCTGAAGAGCGCTTGAGACCCGTCGGTCAAAAATAGTTCACGGGCGTGCGATCAGACAGTTCCGGCCACTTGGCATTGCCCTGTACGCGGCATTCGCGAGCCGAAATACAGCGCACTCAACAGCCCCACCACGCCCATCACCGCACAGAACATCACGCAGATCCACGGACTCCACGGCATCAGACCGATCAGCAACAGCGGTGTCATGCTCGCCCACGCGGCGTAGGCAATGTTGTAGGTGAAGGAGATACCTGACACGCGAATTCGCGCCGGGAACAACCCGACCATCACCGACGGCACCGCCCCCACCACACCGCAGGCCAGGCCGGCGATGGCGTATGCCAGCCCGATCCAGTGACCGCCCATGATCAAGCAGCTGTAAAGCAAGCCGATTCCCAAGGGCAGCAGCAGGCTATAGAGCATGACGGTGCGCCAGGCCCCCAGACGGTCGACCAGCAGCCCGGCGATCACACAGCCGATGTTGAGGAAGACAATGCCCAGCGCGCTCAGGGCGAAGGTATGGCTGGCGGTCATGCCGAAGGTTTTCTGCATCATGGTCGGCGTAATGACCACGAACACCACCACGGCCGAGGTCAGCACGCAGGTCAGCAGCATGGCCGGCAACATCGCCAGTCGATGCTCGCGCAGCACCGTACGCAGCGGCAGTTCAACCCGCGCTTCACGCTGCGCCTCCATGGCCATGAACACCGGGGTTTCGCTCAACCAGCGGCGCAGGTACACACCGATCACGCCGAACACGCCACCGAGCAGGAACGGATAACGCCAGGCGTAATCGAGGATTTCCGCCGGGCTGAACACGTGTGCAAGGAAAGTCGCGGTCAACGCACCAATCAAATAACCGAAGGTCAGCCCGGCCTGCAAAAAGCCCAGCGCGTAACCGCGATGTCCGGCAGGCGCGTGCTCGGCGACGAACACCCAGGCACTCGGCACCTCCCCTCCAACCGCCGCGCCTTGCAGGATGCGCAGCGCCAGCAACAGCAGCGGCGCGAAATAACCGATCTGGGCATAAGTCGGCATGATCCCGATCAGCAGGCACGGCAGCGCCATCATCAGGATGCTCAGGCTGAAGACCTTTTTCCGGCCCAGGCGATCGGCGAAATGCGCCATCAGGATCCCGCCCAGCGGACGCGCCAGATACCCGGTGACAAAGATCCCGAAGCTTTGCAGCAGCCGCAGCCATTCGGGCATTTCCGGTGGGAAGAACAACTGGCTGAGGGTCAGGGCGAAGAACACGAAAATGATGAAATCGTAGATCTCCAGCGCCCCGCCGAGGGCCGCAAGACCGAGGGTCTTGTAGTCGGAACGGCTGAACGGCGCCGGTCGGGCTGTGGATTGGGCAGTCATGGCAAAGCACTCTGGCAGGCAAAAAACCAAGGCGCTCATGGTCTACGCAAATCCGCCTGGGGACAACCCGTTAGACCATGGTCACGGTTTGGCAGAAACCTGCTCACAAAATGGCGGCGGTTGATTTACTGTTGAGGCTTGTCTGGCGGGACACATCTGAATCAGGTCTACCTCTGTGGCGAGGGAGCTTGCTCCCGCTGGGTCGCGAAGCGGCCCCCTCTGAACTTTAAAAGCAGGGGACTGCTACGCAGTCCAGCGGGAGCAAGCTCCCTCGCCACAGGGTTGTCGGGTTTGAATGTCCCAAGGACCACAATAACCATAAAAATCCGAGGTACTCCCTGTGGCCGTTGATATCGAAGATAGCCGCTCCGCGCGCTTTGCCTTGCGCTGTTCAAACTTTGCCGAACGCTGGTTCCCCGACTCCTGGGTGTTCGCCGCGTTGGCCGTAATCATTGTCGCGCTGGCCACGCTGGCCATGGGCGCGAAACCCACCGATGCCGCGATGGCCTTCGGTGACGGGTTCTGGAGCCTGATTCCGTTCACCATGCAAATGGCCTTCGTGGTGATTGGCGGCTACGTGGTCGCCAGTTCGCCGCCGGCGGTCAAACTGATCGACAAGCTGGCGCGCATCCCGAAAAACGGCCGCTCCGCCGTGGCCTGGGTCGCACTGATCTCGATGGTCGCTTCGCTGTTGAACTGGGGTCTGTCGCTGGTGTTCGGCGGTTTGCTGGTGCGCGCCCTCGCCCGCCGCACCGATCTGAAAATGGATTACCGCGCGGCCGGTGCGGCGGCGTATCTGGGCCTCGGCGCGGTCTGGGCCCTGGGCCTGTCCTCATCGGCGGCGCAGTTGCAGGCCAACCCGGCGAGCCTGCCGCCGGCGATCCTGTCGATCACCGGGGTGATTCCGTTCACCCAAACCATCTTCCTCTGGCAGTCCGGTGCGATGCTGCTGGCGCTGATCGTGATTTCGATCATCGTCGCCTACGCCACCGCGCCCGGCCCGAACTCTGCGCGCGACGCCAAGGATTGCGGCATCGACCCGGCGTTCAATCTGCCACCGCTGCAACCGCGCACCCGGCCCGGCGAATGGCTGGAGCACAGTCCGCTGCTGATCATCTTGCTGGTGCTGCTGGCGGCCGGCTGGCTGTTCCACGAGTTCTCGAGCAAACCGGCAATCACCGCGATTTCCGGGCTCAACACCTATAACTTCCTGTTCATCATGCTCGGCGCGCTGCTGCACTGGCGCCCGCGCAGCTTCCTCGATGCGGTGGCCCGGGCGGTACCGACCACCACTGGCGTGCTGATCCAGTTCCCGCTGTACGGCTCGATTGCTGCGCTGCTGACCACAGTCAAAGGTGCCGATGCGCAGACGCTGGCGCATCACATTTCGACCTTTTTTGTCAGCATCGCGTCCCACGACACCTATGCGCTGTTGATGGGCGTGTACTCGGCGATTCTCGGTTTCTTCATCCCTTCCGGCGGCGGCAAGTGGATCATCGAAGCGCCGTACGTGATGCAAGTGGCTAACGATCTGCAATACCACCTCGGCTGGGCCGTGCAGATCTACAACGCCGCCGAAGCGCTGCCGAACCTGATCAACCCGTTCTACATGCTGCCGCTGCTGGGTGTGCTCGGCTTGAAGGCGCGGGACCTGATCGGCTTCTCGTTCGTGCAATTGCTGGTGCACACGCCGCTGGTGCTGTTCCTGCTGTGGGTGCTGGGGACGACATTGGCGTATACGCCGCCGGTAATGCCATAGATTGACGAGATAGCACCTGCCTCAGGGCAGGTGCTATCAATGTTGCTCGGAGGGCAAGACTCTCAATAGCTCAGGCAAGGCAACCTGAACTGTTTCCCAAACGACATCCAGATTGATGTCGAAATAACCATGAGCGATCCGGTTACGCATCCCGCGCATGCTGCGCCAGGGAGTTTGAGTGTTCTGAGCCGCGAACTCCGGAAACCGGTCCATTATTTTGGTTGCCGCCTCGCCAATAATGACCAGGCTCATGATGACCGCTTGTTGCGTCCGTTTGTCGTCGACGAACTCTTCCTTGCTCAGACCTTCGACGAAGACCCGCGCATCGCTTGCAGCTTGACGCATATGCTCAAGTTAATCGCCGAGCCGGTTCGCGATCATACGGGACGGGCCTGTTCAAGTACCTGCTGACGAAACTTCAGCGGAAGGTCTCCTGGGGTCAACAGGTCGACGGTAACGCCTAGCAAATCTTCGAGCTCAACCTGAAGCCCGCCGAGATCAAACAAGGTGGTACCGGGCAATGGATCGACCAACAGATCAAGGTCACTGCCCTCCATATCGGTACCCAGCAGCGTCGAGCCAAACACGCGCGGATTGGCCACACGGAATCTGCCGACAACCTCACGAACGGAAGCTCGTTGCAGATCAAGAGCAATGGAAGGCTTCATGGTTCACTCAGGCCAGTTTCGCTATTGCAGCAGTCTAGCAGTGCGAAGGGGTCTCGTAGACACCGCACGATTTTGTAACCCAACCGTCACATCCACTTGCTAGCGTCCGCCCGAAACAAACTGAAACAATTAAGCAAAACGGGCTGACAGATGAAAGACGAAACAGACAGCACTGACGCACCTGAATCCGACACCCCCACCGACACCAGTCGCCGCCGCTTCCTCGGTGGAGTTGCCGTCCTCGGTGTGGGCGCGACGCTGGCCGGCTGCGGTAACGCCAGCAATGCGCCGGGCAAACCGGCCGAGCGCCCGCTGACGTCAGCCGAGCTGGACAAGGCCCTGCGCGATCAAGTGAAAACCGTGGTGGTGATCTACGCCGAGAACCGCAGCTTCAACAATCTGTTCGGTGATTTCCCCGGTGTCGAGAAGCCGCTGTCTGCGCTCAAACCTGCCGATTACCAGCAACGTGATCGCGACGGCAGTCTGTTGCAGACGCTGCCTCCTGTCTGGGGCGGCGTGTTGCAGATCGGCCCGCAAACCCTAGATGGCGTGACCTACCCCAGCGCCACGCAGTTTCAGGAAAACCTGCCCAACGCACCGTTCGCCCTCAAAGGCCCGAACGGCGAAGATTTGCCGTTCGGCTTGGTCACCCGCGATTTGTGGCACGTGTTCTATCAGAACCAGATGCAGATCAACGGCGGCAAGAACGATGGCTTTGTTGCCTGGGCCGATTCCGGCGGGCTGACCATGGGCCATTACGCTCAGAGCCGTTATTCCCTGCGTCTGTGGGACGTGGCTCAGGAATTCGTGCTGTGCGATAACTTCTTCCAGGGCGCGTTCGGTGGCTCGTTCCTCAACCACCAATACCTGATCAGCGCCACCGCGCCGTTCTATCCGGACGCGGCCAATTCGGTGGCCAAGTCGCAGATCGCCGCGCTGCAAAGCGCTGACCCGGCCGATCCACGCCTCAAGCCGCTGGAGGCATCGCCGGCCAGCGCCATGACCGGCCCGCCGCAGTTCGGCCCGAGTGCGCTGACGCCGGACGGTTACGGTGTCAACACCCTTGCCCCGCCGTACTGGCCAACATGGATTCGCGACCCGGAGCGTCCGGCGTATTCCAAACCGGATCTGCCCAACGTACTGGTGCCGCAGACCCACGAGCACATCGGCGACAAGCTGTCGAAGAAGAATGTCGATTGGGCCTGGTACGCCGGCGCGTGGCAGGCGACGCTGGATCAATACAAGGATTCCGGCGGGATTCCGAAGA
The DNA here is from genome assembly GCF_050473925.1 of Pseudomonas sp. S8. NCBI lineage: Bacteria > Pseudomonadati > Pseudomonadota > Gammaproteobacteria > Pseudomonadales > Pseudomonadaceae > Pseudomonas > Pseudomonas sp. S8. The sequence continues at coordinate 5,377,285 of NZ_JBFDVZ010000016.1, read as the reverse complement.
TCCCCAACTTTCAATATCACCACCAGCCGTTCAACTATTTCCAACAACAAGGCCCGGAAAACCCGCAGGAGCGCAGCAAACGCCTGCGCGATGCCGGGCTGGGGGATGAATCGAGCACCAACAAATTCTTCGCCGATGCCGAGGCCGGCAAGTTGCCGGCGGTCACGTTCTACAAACCACAAGGCAACCTGAATATGCACGCTGGATATGCCGACGTGGCCTCCGGTGACCGGCACATCGTCCGCGCCCTCAAAGTGCTGCGCGAAAGTCCGCAATGGAAAAACATGGTGGTGATCGTCACCGTCGATGAAAACGGCGGCTGGTGGGACCACGTGGCACCGCCCAAGGGCGATCGCTGGGGGCCGGGATCGCGGGTGCCGGCGCTGGTGGTGTCGCCATTCGCCCGTAAAGGCACGGTGGATCACACGGTCTACGACACGGCGTCGATCCTGCGCCTGATCACCCGGGTGTTCCAACTGGAAACCCTCGACGGCCTCAAGCAGCGCGATGAGGCAATGTTCGCCCGTGGCCAGAAACCCATGGGCGATCTGAGCAACGCCCTGCATTTTCAGGCGTGAGCCGAGTGCGGCGGGCTGACGAAAAAATCCGCGAATGACAGCTTCACTGTGCAACACGGCTGATCCAATATGAAGCGCCCCAAACTCCGGGGAACCCACGCTGAAAAGGATCTGAGCATGTTCAAACTCGCAGGATTTACCCCCGCCGCGCTGACACTCGCCGCGCTCACATTGAGCGCGGCGGCCCACGCCGATGTCGATCTGAAGCTGGGCAGCACCGAGCGCGTCACTCGCCTTTTTGCCTACCCCAACAACTGCAGCGTGATCTGCTATCGCAACTGGTCGCTGGAGCAGACGGTCGCTCACTATTTGAGCCAGAGCGTGCAGCGCGATGGTTACGCCAATGCCAAGGTGCTGGTGAAGAACGATAACGGGCAGATTTACGTTGAGATCAGTGGCGTACCGAAAGGCTACGACAAGCCGCTGTCGGCGCTGCTCGACGCCGGTGATCTGGCCTATACCGGCGCCAGCAAGCTCAATGCCGATGGCAAATGGGCGTACAGCTGGTACCTGTTCCTGCCGTTGGGCATGGCCCTGGAAAACCGCAAGAGCGTCGAGCTGCTGCACTTCCCGCCGGATTACTCGCTGACCCAGGCCCAGGATTACCTGCGCTCGAACACCACGGATCGCTGGGCCACGCTGTTGAGCGCCAACGGGATTCCGGCCGACCAGACGCCGGCGTATCAGACCATCATCGACATCGCCCCCATCGCGGCGCCGTCCAATGCCGGCAGTGACCTGGAAGGTGTCTACGACTACTTCAAGGATTATCAGACCACGCTGGTCAAGCAGTTCAGCCAGACCAGCGCCGGCACCACCCTGCCGATGGTCGCGTTCGGCGCACCGGTGCGTAACTGGATCAAGCAGCAGTATGGCCCGACCGTCGCCGTACTGGGTCTGGCGACTATCAGCCCGAGTGCGGGGGTGAACGTGCCGGTGCTGGGTTCGAACCATCCGAGCTACATCTGGTACGCCGCCGATCCGGCCAGCTACGACGGCGATGAAGCGAAAGCCGATGCCGCCGGCTTGAAGGTCATGGGCCAGGACTTGAGCGCGGCCTGCTGGCAGGCCGGGATGGGCAGCAAGCCCGGCACCGATGCGAAAACCCTGCTCAGCAGCTGTACGCAAACCTGGCAAGTGACGCAAAAGGGCAAGACCTGCGAGCTGTTCTACACCTCGATCCGCAACCTGACCCCGGCCCAGGCTGCCGCCAAGTGCTCGACCACGCCGATCAAGGCACAACTGCAACAGCTTCAGGGCGAAATGCCGGACACCAGCGTTCCCGCGCCACACCTCTGATGGTCTGAAAGCCTTCCCGTGTCAGTCGATGCTGACACGGGAAGCAGCCGATCACGCCTGTCAGATCTGACAGTAGACGCTTTGGCGTTTACGCGAGAGGATCGGATCCAAACATGTTGCAGCGCTGACAGGACGTCAGATCAAGGAAGTCGCAGCATTTGCCGACAGGGATCGTTATGAACAATCAGGCCCATCAGCATCACATCCCCCGCGACGCACCCGGCATTTACCCGTTTGCCGGATTGCCCGTGCGCCTGGGTTTCCCATCCAGCGAGGACTTCGAAATCGTTCAGCACGACGATGGCCGCGCGTCGGTGGTGGCGCGTCGGGCGTTCCTGCGGATCACCCGGATGTGTCGGGTGTCCGGGCAACTGCTGCCCTATCGCTGCCGACAGACTCGCCAGCTACTGGCCGGCATCCATCTCTACGATCCGCGTTTTTGCGGATTGCTCGAACATGCCTGCGACCCGAATGCGTTCCTCGACATGAGCGAACTGTGGCTATGGGCGCTGCGCGATATTCAGCCGGGAGACCGCCTGACCATCGACTTCGCGGCCACCGAAGACCGTTTGCTGCAACAGTTCGCCTGTACTTGCGGCTCGCCGCGCTGCCGTGGGTGGATCACCGGTTACGATGAACCACCCACGATCGAGGGCCAGCACTTTTTGCAGCGCTGGCGACATCCAGACTGAGTTACAACGCTCCGACCGGGCGCAGACGGTACTGCGGCGGCAGTTGCTCGAAGCCGCTGATGGTAGTGTTCAGGCTTTTCCAGCGACCGTCCTTGATGCCGTAGATGCAACCGTGAATCGACAGGTTCTGGCCGCGATGCCAGGCGTTCTGGATGATGCTGGTGTGGGCGACGTTGGCCACTTGCTGGATAACGTTCAGTTCGCAGAGGCGGTCGACCTGTTCTTCCTCGGTCGGCAGCTTGGCCAGTTCTTCACGTTTTTCGTAATACAGGTCACGGATCGAGCGCAGCCAGCCATCAATCAGGCCGAACTGGCGATCCTGCATCGAGGCACGCACGCCGCCACAGCCATAGTGGCCGGTCACAAGAATGTGTTTGACCTTGAGCACGTCGACCGCGTACTGGATCACCGACAGGCAGTTGAGGTCGGTGTGCAGCACGACGTTGGCGACGTTGCGGTGTACGAACAGATCGCCCGGCAGCATGCCGACGATCTCGTTGGCCGGCACCCGCGCGTCGGAGCAGCCGATCCACAGATATTCCGGGGTCTGCTGGCGTGCCAGTTTGGCGAAGAACTCCGGATCTTCCTTGGTGATCGCGTCAGCCCAGCGCTCGTTGTTATCAATCAGGTCTTGTAAGTCGTGCATGGTTAAGGCCTCAAGAAAGATGCGCTGGTATGACAGACGACCACCCGTCGGGGTCACGCAAGGGTCGCAAGTGTTTTCGTTGGAATTCCTGGGTGTGCGGTGAGTCCACTTAGTAAGGCCCACAGTATGAGGATTTGCCATGACTGATTCACGACGTCCGTACGATGCGGTGCAACCGGAACCGATCGATGATAACGAGGACCGCATGGGCTCGGTGCATGAACTGGATTTTGATGAAGACGAACCCAGCGCCAGGATTGGTGACGAGATTCCGGCGCGAGAACGCGAGCAACTGATGCCCAACGAGCGCGTGCGCGAGGCCGGGTTGACCGGTGCATCGACGGCGGACCACGAGCCGACCGACGATGATCTGAGCCCGGAAACACTGATTCATGAAGATGGTGCGCGCGATGCCGAAGAGGCTGGCGCAGGCAATCAGGCGGATTGGGACCTGAGCATTGTCGACGAGGACGATATCGGCGGCGGCAATGGTCTGGATGAGGCGGAGCTGGCGCGGCGTGATCCGCTGGATGGCAATCGCTGATCTCCTGATGTGACGCGACTCACTGTAGGAGCTGCCGAAGGCTGCGATCTTTTGATCTTGCCTCTAAAAACAAGATCAAAAGATCGCAGCCTTCGGCAGCTCCTACAGGAGATCAGTCAACCAGGGTGCAGGCCATGACCACGGCGTCTTCACGCCCGCCCACCGCCGGATAATAATCCCGGCGCCGGCCAATTTCGTTGAAGCCATAACGCTCATACAGCTTGAACGCTGCGGTATTGCTGTCACGCACTTCCAGAAAGCATTCCCGAGCGTCAGCCTTGTAGGCAATCGACATCAGATGCTCCAGCAACGTCAGCCCCAGCCCTCGCCCCTGATTCTCCGGTTTGACCGTGATGTTGAGCAGGTGCGCCTCATCCAGAATGATCTGCACCACGCCGTGGCCGACTTGCTGCTGGCCTTCGAACATCAGCCAGATCTGGTATTTGCCCAGCCCGTCGAGAAAAATCCCGCGCGTCCAGGGATGGCTGTACGCCGCGTATTCGATCTTCAATACCGCGTCCAGGTCCGCCTCGGTCATCGGGCGGAACGATACAGCTTCACTCATTCGATGGTTTCCAGCGCGCCATCAGCCGACGCATGGCTTGCCACACAGCGGCTTTGCGCTGTGGCTCTTCCATTAACAATTCCAGACTGGGAATGGCCCAGGCCAGGCCCAGGCCTTCGATCTGCAACTCACTGTTGAACGCTTCAGCGTCCGCTTCACCGGCAAAGCGCACCGCCGGCAGGCCAATCAACCACAGGCAGGCGCAAGGTGCCGCTTCCATCTGTACCGAGAGGAAACCCTGAACAAAGTCGCGTGCCGCTTCCGGGCCCTGATCCATGGTTCCGCGGTTCAGCCAAGGCCAGCGCACCGGCTCACCGACGATTTGTGGCGCATCCGGCAGACCGGCGGCGCGAAGCATGTCTTTAAGCAGCAGATAAGCTGGATCGCGGCTCTGGAACGCTTCGCCTGTGGGTAACTCGACCAGCAGCAGGCAAGCCCCGGCGCGCAGCAATTGCAGGGCGAAACGCGGGGGCGGCACGGGCGCGGGTCTGGCGACAACTGGCGCCTCCTCGACCTCTTCTACCGGTTTGGCGCCATTGCGGGTACTGGCGAGCGACGGGCGTGGCACTTCGATCTTCGGCCGTTCGACCGGACGGGCGGCAGGCTGCGCCGGAGCTTCGGCCTGCACAACCGGCATCGCCGCGACCTCTGGCTCAGGCTCGGGCATGTCCAGCAGCTCGGGCCGCGACGGGGCGGCGAAAGGCAATTCGGTGCGCGGCAGCCAGTTGACCACCTGCATGGCGTTCAAATAGGCGCGGCGGCGGGACTCGATTAGCAAAGGGTCGGCCACTTGTGGATAACTGAAGTGGGCTGATTCTACAGCCCTTCGTTCAAGATCGCTTGCTGTTGATCGATAGCCTTTACCTGGGCTCGCTCCCTGAGAAAATGCGACAGCCCGTCCCGAGAGTGAATCGCATCCCTCCTGATGCAGTACAATCGCGGCTTTTAATCGCCAACCAGCCGGCCATTCCGATGATCGAACCCAAGCGCGTCTTGCGCGCCCTCGCTGAACACTGGGCACTTCTTGAGCCACTGTGCGAGCACTTCGACCAAGGCACCCTGAGCCTCAACGAACTGCGCACGCAACTGGCCGCCCAACAACTGGACAGCACGCCGCAGGACATCACCAGCCTGCTCGACGTGTGGATTCGCCTCGATATTCTGGTGCCCGTGGCGAAAAGCCCGAACCGTTTCGAGCTCAACGCGCAGATCCACGACTTCCTCGCCTACCTGCGCCGTGAGCACCGTCTGGGCCTGTGCCTGGAGATCGAAGCCTATCTGCGCCACCTCGAACGGCTGGCCGGCTACATTCAGGACGCGTTCGATGTGCGCGACGGCAACGACCTCGCCCGTCAGCTGCGTTTGCTCGACATGCGCGTGCGCGACGTGCTGAAGAAACTCGACAACGACGAGCAGGCGCTGGTGGCCGTGGCCGAACGGGCCAAGACCAGCGACCGGCAGATTCCGCTGCGTCAGCGTTACGCCGAAGTGCTGGCAACCTGGGACGAATACGTCGAACCGATGATCGATCTGGTAAACGCCGACGGTGCCTTCGAGCAAGGCGTGCGCAAGGTCGAAACCGTGCTGCTGAAGATGCTCAGCGAACAGCAGCGCCTCGGCCATCTGGTCGATGACGACATGCTGCTGCGCACCCACGCGCGTATCCTCGAAATGCAGACCAGCGCCCAGTTGACCCTGCGTCATGCCCGCGAGCTGCTGCTGCCGCTGCGTGAAGAAGCGCGCCGGCACAACGCCGTGACCCGTGGTGCCGCGCTGGCGCTGGCGGCGATCCGCCGCAAAGGCATCGACGCCGTGCCGCAAGCGGCGATGCCGCTGTTCACCCGGCCGCAAAGCACCTTCCTCGGCAGCGCCAGTCAGGTCGAGGCCTACGTCTACGCCCTGGCGCGTTTCGAGCCGAAACCGGCGCGTTTCCCCAAGGCGCACAAAACCCAGAAATCCGGCGATGCCCCGCGTGCACCGCGCACCGTGCGCGAGATGGTCGAGCGTTGCGAAGAGTCCCTGCCGATGCCGGATCTGATGACCTGGTTGCTGGAGCAGGAACCGGACGGCGCCACCGACGAATTGCTCTACTGGTTCTCGCGCCTGTCGCGGGAAAAACGCTTCACCCGCGAGCGTCTGGAACGCCGCGAATACCACACTCACGAGCATCAGGTCAGCCTGCGCTCCTTCGCCCTGCTCTCGGCCCGCGCCCCTGCCGCCGCCGAGGATTCTGCGAGCATCCCCAATGCATCTTGATCTATCCGAACTGTCCCAACTGGCGCCGATCTTCCGTGAGCTGTTCAAGGGCTACCACGTCAGCCGCCGCGACCCGGAACTGTACGCGCAACTGTCGAACTTCCAGGATCAATACCGCACGCTGTTCAAGGCGCTGGGGTTCGAGCTGGTCTGCGACACCCGTGGCTTCTACTACTTCGTGCCGGACATGGCCGCTGCGGCGGTGAACAAGACCGCTCAGCGCCTGGCGCTGTTCACCTTCATCCTCGTCGAGCACCTGGCCGATCAGGGCCGCGATCCGATCGCCGTGCTCGACGGTGGCAGCCTCGGCCGTGAAGAACTGCCGTCGCTGCTGGACAAATACCGCGACCTGTTCATCCAGGCCGAAGTGCAGACCGTCGAAGAACTCGAAGAAAAGATCATGCGCCGCATGACTCAACTGGGTTTTGCCGGTGAAGAAAACGGCGTGTATCGCTTCCTGCCGCCGATGCACCGCTTCCTCGACGTGTGCCTGTCGGTGCAGCAGGACCGCGATCTGGCGGCCAGCGTACACAGCGTGCTGCCGCTGCCGGCACCGGTGCTGATCGACGAAGAGGCCGAAGCCAAATTCCTCGAGACCGACGATCCGCTCGATCTCAGCGAGTTTGAGGAAGAAAGCGAAGAAGACGCACTGGCCCGCGCCATTGCCGAAGAACAGGAGTCCGACGCATGAGCCAGGAACGCTACGGCATCCGCCGCTTTGCCCTTTTGAACACCGCCGGTTACAGCCTCGGCCTGTTCCCGCTGGAAGAACCGCTGTCGGTCTACGGCGCGAACAACCTCGGCAAATCCGCCTCGATCAACGCCTTGCAGTTCCCGATCCTGGCGCGCATGTCGGACATGAGTTTCGGCAAGTACAGCCTGGAACAATCGCGGCGTTTCTACTTCGCCTCCGACACCAGTTACATCCTCGTCGAAGTCAATCTGCCTCACGGCCCGCACGTGATCGGCGTGGTCGGCCGTGGCCCGGGCGGTGGTTTCGGTCACCAGTTCTTCGCTTATGCCGGCAAGCTGGATCTGGCGCATTACCAGAAGAACGACACCTGCCTGCGGCAGAAAGAGCTGTTCAGCAACCTTGAGAAAGAAGGCCTGAAAGCCTACGAACTCAAGCCGGACGAACTGCGTCGTTTGCTGGTGGGCGGGCACACCTCTATCCCGCTCGACCTGACGCTGATTCCGCTGCGCTCCACCAGCGAGCAGAGCCTGAAGACCTTCCGCGCGCTGTTCATCAACCTGCTGCACATGCGCGAAATCACTGCGGCCAAGTTGAAGCAACTGTTCCTCGATGCCTTCGAGCACAGCCTGCGTTCCGGCAGCGTCGACTACATTGCTGCGTGCGAAGAAGCCTTCCGCGATGTGCGCCGGATGGAGCAGGACTACAACTCGCTGGTCGCCGCCGGCCCATTGGTCGAGGCCTTGGCCAACGGCGTGAAACAGCGTGACGTGTTGCGCGGCAAACTGCATCGCCTGTCGCCGCTGCTCGACTCGTTGCTCGGCACTTGGTCGGACTACGCCAATGCACGCAAGGAAGAACTGACGATTCAGGCCGAACACTACCGTCGCGAGCAGGACGACCTGCAAAACGACCAGCGTGGCGGCACCCAGGAGCTGATGCGCCTGGAGCGGGAAATCTCCGGCATTCAGCGCTGGCTCGGCGAGTTGTCGGTGCTGAAGAACCGCTTTGCGCTGGTCGATGACGTCAAAGTACTGGAGCAACAACTGCTCGCGGCCAAGGACGCCCACGACGAACTGGCTGGTGCGCTGGCACAGTCACGACAGTTCAGCGCCGAGGATCTGGAAGAGCGTCTGCGCGACCTGGAAAAACGTCTGAAGTCGGTGAAACAGCAACTCGATCACGCCGACAACAACAGCTACGCGCGCCTGCGTGAAGAATTCTCGCAACAGGACGTCGAGCGCCTGATGCGCCTGTTCAACAGCGCGCTGTTCAGCCTGCCGCTGGGCGAACATGGCATCACCCTCGACGAAGACGGCGAGTGGGTCAAATCGGTCGAGCTGATCCTCGATGGCTTCAAGGGCGAGCGTTTCGAAGTGCCGGGGCTGTCGATCGACATCTCGCACATTGAGCCGCCGGCTCTGCAAGCGCTGGCCGACCGCGCCGCGCTGCGTGACCAGAAAGAGCGTCTGGAAAAAGAGCTCAAGCAGCTCAAGACTCAGCAAGCCGTGGCCGCCGACCGCGCCGCGAGCAAGACCCAGACCGAAGCGCTGTACCAGCAAGTGCTGGATGCGCAGAAAGCCCTGGAAGATTTCCGTCGCACTCAAACGCTGAGCGCCGAAGAAGGCGACAAGCTTGAGCAACTGGCGCAGATGGAAGCCGCGCAGGACGAACTCAAGCGCTCCAGCGATGCGTTCACCGAGCGCGTCCAGCAACTGTCGGCCAAGCTGCAACTGGTCGGCCGGCAGATCGCCGACATGGAAGCCAAGCAGCGCACCCTCGACGACGCCCTGCGCCGCCGTCAGCTGCTGCCGGCGGATCTGCCATTCGGTACGCCGTTCATGGATCCGGTCGACGATTCGATGGACAACCTGTTGCCGCTGCTCAATGACTATCAGGACAGCTGGCAGGGTCTGCTGCGCGCCGACGGGCAGATCGAAGCGCTGTACGCGCAAGTGCGTCTGAAAGGCGTGGCCAAGTTCGACAGCGAAGACGACATGGAGCGCCGTCTGTCGCTGCTGATCAACGCTTACGCGCACCGTACCGATGAAGCGCTGACGCTGGGCAAGGCGCGGCGTGCGGCGGTCACCGACATCGCCCGGACCCTGCGCAACATTCGCAGCGACTACGACAGCCTGGAGCATCAACTGGCGCTGTTCAACCGCGAGATCAACAAGCGTCAGGTGTCCAACCTGCAGAGCTTCCGCATCGTCCTCGCGCCGAACAAGGAAGCACTCAAACACATCGACCAGATCATCCACAGCGCCGGTCAGTACGAAGAAGGCGAAACCCTGTCGGTGTTCGATCTGAGCCAGAGCGCCGAACAGGACAACAAGAACGAAGAGGCCAAGGAATACCTGGCTCGGCTGGTGGCGGCGAACCACAACCAGCTCGGCCTCAAGGACTTGTTCGAACTGGCGTTCGAGATCACCAAGGTCAACGGTCAGCCGGTGATTCACACCGACATCGACGGCGCGGCCTCCAACGGCACCACCATGACCATCAAGGCGCTGACCAACATGTACTTGTTGCTGCACCTGATGGATCGCGACCTGGCCGGTCGCGTGCGCCTGCCGTACTACCTCGACGAGGCCGCAGACATCGACGAGAAGAACCAGGCCGCATTGCTGGAAACCAGCCTGCAATTGGGCTTTGTGCCGATTCTGGCGAGTGTGAAGCCGCAAGTCTGCGCAAGTGTCGCCATCGACCTGGAAGGCGGCAGCGGCCCGGCGGGGATCTACATCGACGAGGCGGACTGGAAGTACATCCGCCGGCATGATGTGGTGAAGGCCACCGTCAACGTGCAAGCCGATGAGCCAGAGCTGGATGAGGTTTGATCGGCGTTAGCTGAAGGCAAAAAAAGGGCCGCGATCTGTTGGGATCGCGGCCCTTTTTTATGGCTTTGGGTTTGTGCTGAATAGGAGGACCTCATCGCTGGCAAGCCAGCTCCCACAGGTTTTTGCGTTGAACACACATTCTGTATACGACATGAAACCCTGTGGGAGCTGGCTTGCCAGCGATGGCGTCTTTGTAGACGCCACATCAATTCCAGATTACTTACCGAGCGAAATCTTCGGCGCCCAGGTCAACCACTCATCCTCGAACTTGTCGAACAGCGGGAACGTCTGTTCCGCACGCGCCGGGTTGCCCATCCGTTCACCGTCCGGGGTAGCGAAAGCGATTCCCCCCTGAATCGCCGTCTCCAGCGACTCTGTGCGCACTGTCAGACCATTGAACAAGCCGATGTCGAAACCAACGCCGCTGGTGTTCCAGAATCGGCTGCCGCTGCGCACCAGCGGCGCGTACTTCGGCTCGATCAGAATGTGCACCAAGACGCGATCTGCGGTCTGACCCAGCTCATAGCCCGTGACTTTGCCCACAGTGATTTCTCGGTAGGTCACGGGTACGCCCGGTTTCAGTGAGCCACGGCGCGCAGCGCTCAACACCAGACTCAAACCGGCTTCCTGTTTGGCGACTTCCGGCGGACTGGCCAGCGCAACGAAGTTCTTCTGCGGGCCGAGGTTTTTTGCCGCCGGCTGCACTTCCACATACTGCCCGGTAACCAGGGTTTCCAGGTTCTGCGTCTTGATCAGTCCCAACTCTGGCTTGACCACCCAGAACTGACTGCCGACCCGCGCAATGCGCTCCGGCACTTCGGTGATCCGCGCGGTAATCATCACGGCTTGCAGATCGTCGGTCAGATCGACGTCTTCAATCTTGCCGACATCCAGCCCTTTGAAACGAATCGGCGTGCCCGGGCGCAAACCATCGGCGCGGTCGACCTTGATCGTCACCAGCGTGCCTTTCTGGTTGGCCTCGTCATGGTTGGCGAACAGCCGGAAGCGCGGAATACGCTTTTGCAGCGGCGCTTTGGCTTGCGGTGTTTCGAAGGCAATGCCGCCGGCCATCAACGTCTGCAACGACTCGCTCTTGACCTGAATCCCGCCCGTCAGACCACCGGTGAGGGTGATGCCGCTGACGTTCCAGAAGCGTGTCGACGCGTTGACCAGGTTTTCGTATTCCTTCTCGATATGCACGCCAATGACGATTTGTTTTTTGGTCTTGGAGAACTGATAGCTCTGAACCGAACCGACCTTGACCTGCTTGTACAGAATCGGACTGCCGACTTCGATCGAACCGAGAACATCGGTGAACAACACCAAGTGTAGACCCGGCGAACGCAGATCCAGCGGCGGCGCTTTTGGCCGCGCCTCGAACTCGCGTTTCGGCGCGGCACCTTTGTCGCCCGGACGCACAGCGATGTAGTTGCCCTTCACCAGCGCTTCGAGCCCGGTGATACCGGCCAGGGAAATCGACGGTTTGACCACCCAGAATTGCGTGCCGTCGACCAGATAGTCTTCAGCCAGAGGATCCAGCGTCAGTTCGGCCGTGGCGCTGTTCAGATCCGGATCGATTTTCAGCGCTTTCATGTTGCCGACCTGAATGCCTTTGTACATCACTGGCGTACGGCCGGCCTGCAGGCCTTCGAAGTCGCTGAGTTTGACCTTGACCCGGATGCCGGCAGCGGCGGCGTCGAAGTCCTCATACAGACGGAACGGCAGGCTTGGATCAGTAGGCGGACTGTCCTTGCGATTCTCCGGAGTGGCGAAGGCAATACCACCGGCGACGATGCTCGCCAGAGACTCGCTGCGAACCTTCACCCCCGACAGGTTGGCGTCGATGCTGATGCCACTGGCGTTCCAGAAGCGCGTGTGTTTGCGCACCAGTTTGGCGTAGGTCGGCTCGATGAACACCTTGAGTTCAACGGTGCTCTGGTCTTCAGACAGCACGTAGCTTTTGATCTGACCGACCTTGATCTGTTTGTAGAACACCGGACTGCCGCGGTTCAGCGAACCGAGACGATCGGCCTTGATGGTCAGGTGCAGGCCGGGCTTGGAGTCCGACAGCGGCGGCTCTTCGGCGAGTGCCTTGAACTTGCGGGTCGGCTCGCCTTCACCGGGACTGATGGCCACGTAATTACCTGAAACCAGGGTTTCCAGACCGGTAATGCCGGCCAGGGTCACGCTCGGTTTCACCAGCCAGAAACGCGTGCTGGTCTTGAGGTATTGCTCGACGTCCTTGTTCATTTCGACGGTGGCAATTACCCCTTTGGAGTTGCCCTCGTCATCCAGTTTGAGCGTCTTCACTTTACCTACTGGCATGCCCTTGTAGACCACTTCGGTCTTGTTGGCCTGGATGCCTTCACCGCTTTCGAAACGCACCTGAATCTCGATGCCGGTTTCGTTATAGGCACGCCAGCCGAGCCAGCCGCCGATGATCAGGGCAATCAGAGGCAGTACCCAAATGGCAGACCAGTTGGAGGCCGGTCGGGTTTTCGCTACAGGCAAATCAGTCATGGTCGTCGTCCGACTCCGTGTTATCCCAAATCAGTCGGGGATCGAAAGTTACTGCGGCAAGCATCGTCAGAATCACCACACTGGCGAAGGCGATGGCGCCAAGGTTGGCTTCGACACTGGCAAGCCGGCCGAAGTTGACGACCGCCACCAGAATGGCGATCACAAAGATGTCGAGCATCGACCAGCGACCGATGAACTCAATGAAGCGGTACATCCAGATGCGCTGCCGTGCAGACAATGGCTGGCGGCGCTGTACAGAAAACAGCAACAGCGCGATACCGACCAGTTTAAACGTCGGCACCAGAATACTGGCGATGAACACCACGGCGGCAATCGGGATCATGCCGTGTTGTACCAACTGGATCACGCCGGACATGATGGTGCTGGGGTCGCCCTGACCCAGCGAGCTGACGGTCATGATCGGCAACACATTGGCCGGAATGTAGATAATCGCAGCCGTGATCAGCAGGGCCCAGGTTCGGATCAGGCTGTTGGGCCGGCGAGCATGAACCAGCGCGCCGCATCGGGTACAGGTTTGCTCGTCGGTGACCGCGTCCTGCCTGTTCAACTCGTGGCATTCGGTACAGACCAGAATGCCCGCATCAATCGCCCGCATGAGGGTCTTCTCCTGATAGCGCCTGCCAGATCTGATGCGGTGACATCACCACTTCCAGCCAGACCTGAACCAACAACAAACCGATGAAACACGCCAGACCGAGGCCGACGGTGATGGCCGCCATGTCCGCCAGTTTGACGATCGCCACGAGGACGCCCATTAGGTAGACCTCGAGCATCCCCCAGTCTTTGAGGTGGTGATAAATACGGTAGAGCAGCAAGCCGTAACTGCGGCCGATGTTGAATCGAATCGTCAGCAATACGAATAACTGGCACAGCAACTTCAGCAACGGAATGGCCATACTGCATAGAAATACAATGATCGAAACGCCCTGCATGTCCGTATTGAACAAGCCGAGCACGCCGCTCCAGACCGTATCCTGCGAAGATTGTCCGAGAATATTGAGTTGCATGATGGGTAAAAAGTTTGCCGGGATGTACAGCAATAATGCTGCGATCACCAGGGCAAGGCTGCGCTGCACCACGTTATGGCGGTGGGCGTACAACTCGTAACCGCAGCGCGGGCAGAGCGCTTTCTCGCCATGGGCAAGCTTGGGCTTGCGCATCAGCAGGTCGCACTCGTGACAGGCCACCAGGTCTTCCAGCGGTAAATCTGACAGCCCTGAGGCGTCAACCGGATCTGACATAAAGGCTCTGGCTCCGAAAAAGGTGGGGCTATTCTAGTGTTCTGATTCGAAAATAACTGTGCAAATTTGTTCGCTGGCTAAGTAAAAATACTTTCCTGCGGACAAAACAAAACCCCAACTGCTTTCGCAATTGGGGTTTCGGAATTTAATCTTGACGATGACCTACTCTCACATGGGGAAACCCCACACTACCATCGGCGATGCATCGTTTCACTTCTGAGTTCGGGATGGGATCAGGTGGTTCCAACGCTCTATGGTCGTCAAGAAATTCGGATACTGACTCGTGACCAATTGGCCTCGCTTCAGCAAATCGGGTATGTGATACAGGTGTTTGTGAGCAGCGCGAACTTTCGGTTCATTGCGTCTTCACACACCGCAATCTGGTCTCTTTCGAGCATTCAGATTGCTTGGGTGTTATATGGTCAAGCCTCACGGGCAATTAGTATTGGTTAGCTCAACGCCTCACAGCGCTTACACACCCAACCTATCAACGTCGTAGTCTTCGACGGCCCTTCAGGGAACTCAAGGTTCCAGTGAGATCTCATCTTGAGGCAAGTTTCCCGCTTAGATGCTTTCAGCGGTTATCTTTCCCGAACATAGCTACCCGGCAATGCCACTGGCGTGACAACCGGAACACCAGAGGTTCGTCCACTCCGGTCCTCTCGTACTAGGAGCAGCCCCTCTCAAATCTCAAACGTCCACGGCAGATAGGGACCGAACTGTCTCACGACGTTCTAAACCCAGCTCGCGTACCACTTTAAATGGCGAACAGCCATACCCTTGGGACCGGCTTCAGCCCCAGGATGTGATGAGCCGACATCGAGGTGCCAAACACCGCCGTCGATATGAACTCTTGGGCGGTATCAGCCTGTTATCCCCGGAGTACCTTTTATCC